>NZ_FMID01000009.1 GCF_900095385.1 Methanoculleus chikugoensis | reverse complement strand
GGGGAGGGGGGCGAGCCCCCCTCCCCGTCGGCCCCACCCCCGATGGCGATATCCCCACGGTCCACTACATGGGGAGGTGCCGGGAGAAGGGCGGTTTCTTGACTTGCTTACCCGGATACGGCTTTCCACCGACTTCGCACCTTCGGTGCTCTAGCTCCGGTTCTCCGAACCATCGCTTATCGCCATGACTGCCCCTGCCCCCGGGAGGGGGCGGGGGAGGAGCGCCGAAGGCGCGGGCGGAGTGGGGGTTGCCGAAGAAGGGTATAGGGGCATTCCCCGCCCCTTGTGAACCCTTTCGTAAATTTCCCTGCAACTCCCATCACCATCGTGGCGGAGCATCCGCCGCGATCTGGATGAGGGGTTGAGAAAAATACCTGAGCAGGTACGGGCGAGGTCTCGCAAAGAGCCGTCACACCGGCCGGAGTTCCACCAGTTTCAGTGCCCGGCCCCGCTCGCAGACGTCGGGAGCGTTGCCGAGAACCTCCCCGACGACGTACTTCTCCCCCTCGATGATGCCGTCGGGGCGGCAGAGCCGGTAACTCCGGCACCCGGTTTTCGGGCAGGAGAACTCGTAGCTGACCTTCGAGTTCGCTATCGCCATGTCGGCACCGATCAGCGCGACGAGGGGGGCCTCCATGACGTCGACCGCGATCACCGCCTCGTGGTGGACGGGGCAGTCGTGCCGGGTGTTCGTGCGGACGGCGGCGACGCGGTACTTCCTGCCCGGTTGCAGGTTGTGGCAGGCCTTGCGGACCCTGCAGTTCTCGCACTCCGGGCACGAATCGCCTTCGTATACAAAATCAAGTCCCTGCTTTGCGAGTGCGGCGCCGATCAGCGTCACCCTTGTTTTCCCTTTCGCCATCCTTCCTCACTCCCGGTAGAGCATCTTCACCAGATCCCGTGCCGACTCCTCGGTCAGTCCCATATCCAGGATGGTGAACCGTTCCGGCCGGATCGTCCTCGCGGCGAGCAGCGCCGCAACCGCCGTCTCGTCGTCGACTCCGATCCCGGCGGGAGTCGTCGGTGCGCCGATCTTCTTTAGCGAGTCGCGGATCCCCTCCCAGTCCCCGCCGTGGAGGTACATCGTGATGATCGCCCCGATCCCGCACTTCTCCCCGTGGAGCCCCTTCCCCGGCGCGAGCTGCTCCAGCGCGTGGGAGAATTTGTGCTCGCCGCCGCTCCCGGGTCGGGACGACCCGGCGATACTCATCGCGACGCCTGAAGAAACCAGCGCTTTCGTCACGAGCCAGGCGCTCTCCTCGGAGTGAGGTTTGATGAGGTCGGCGTTCTTAAAGAGGATCTCGGCGGTCATCCGGGAGAGCGTCAGCGCGTACTCCGAGAGCGGTTCGCCCCGGAGACGGTGGGAGAGTTCCCAGTCGAGGATTGCGGTGTAGTTCGCGATGATGTCCGCACACCCGGACGCCAGCAGCCGGTGGGGCGCCGACGCGATGACGGCGGTGTCGGCGACGACGGCGATGGGGGGTTCGGCCGCGAGCGAGACGTTCCCCTCGGCGGTCGGAACCGAGGCACGCGATGAAGCGATCCCGTCGTGCGATGCGGCGGTGGGGATGCTGATGAAGTGGCGGTCGGTGTTGTAGGAGGCGATCTTCGCCATGTCGATGACCCGACCCCCGCCGACACCGATGACGAACCCCGCCTCTGCCGCCGCCTCCTCGGCCTTCCTGATCGTCTCGAGCGGATCGCCTTCGCCCGCGGCGAACGTCCCGATATCGTAGGAGCCTGAAAGGAGCGCCTCGACCCTCTTCCCGGCAACGTCCCGTGTCCGGCCTCCCGATACGATGAGCACAGAGTCGCCGAGGGCAAGGTCTTCGCAGACAGCCGGGATCTGCTCGATGACATCGTGGCCGATGACGACGTCACGGGGGAGCTGCATCCATTTCGACTTGTCGAAGACCTTGGTTCTGAGTAGGTTTATGCGGTCTGCGCTCATTTAGATCAACAATGATTAGGGAGTTCCTCTACAAATACTACATCGATCCCATCCGTTACGGCGAGGCGTATACGCTCGTCGATACGCTGACCTATGCCCTGATCCTCATCGCAGCAGTCTACCTTGTCTATCGGGGGCTCCGGCGGTATAAGATTGCTATCGACGACGAGCTGGTGCTTGCAACCCTGCCTTTCGTCGTACTCGGCGGGCTTCTCCGGGTCGTCGAGGATACCGGGATGATCGCCTCCGACCTCCGGTTCCTCCTGATCACGCCCCTGATCTTCTTCTCGATCTTTGCGGTTGCGGTAATCGCTCTCTTTGCCGGAAAAATCGCGGAGAACGCCGGACTCGTCAAGCGCTACAGCCGTTTCTACGGAGGCGTGGGAGTCGTTGCCTGTCTTCTCGCCACAGCGGCGCTCGTCTGGTTCGGTCTTGCCGAGACGACGATCGCGCTCGACGTCCTCGCCGTCATCCTGGTGCTTGCCTCCGTTACGTCGCTCGCCCTCTGGGCATTCTTCGTGTACGTGCTGAAGTGGGACTATGCCTCACACATTCTCTACAAACTCCTCATCTTCGGCCACATGCTGGACGCAAGCGCCACGAGTTACGGGATCGACATCCACCCCGTCCGCTACGTGGAGCAGCACGTCGTGGGTGGAGCCCTGATCGATGCGACCGGCACCGCGTTCTCGATGTTCCTCCTGAAGTTCGCGGTGCTCGTCCCCGCCGTCTACGTCCTCGAAATGTACCGGCGCGAAGGAAACCCCGATCTCTGGCACCTCATCCTGCTCGCCATGATCGTCGTCGGCATGGCGCCGGGGATACGCGATCTCGCCCGGATGGTGCTCTATGTCTGAGGCATCGCTCGCCCGATCCACGATCTTCGCGGCCGCCCTCTTCGCCGTCTCGATCGCCATCGGCATCGTTGTCGTGGCCCGCGATCCGGGCATAGGTGCAGAGGCTGCGACCCTCTTTGCCGAGCAGGTGGTAGGCGATCTCCTCTCTGACCCCCCGGCAGTCCTTGCGGGAAAACTCTTCCTGAACAACCTGGCCGCCTGTCTCCTCCTCTTCCTCGGGGGAGCCTCTCTCGGGGTGGTCACGATGCTGATCCTCTCGGTCAACGGACTCTTGATCGGCGCGTTGACGGAGCTCGTGCGGCAGCAGCAGGGGATGCTCTTCATTGCGGCCGGGCTCGTCCCCCACGGCATCTTCGAGATTCCCGCCTTCCTCATCGCGGGAGGCCTCGGTCTCCTCCTCGGGAGGGGGCTCATCGACGAATGGCACGGCACGGCCGATGCAGCCGCGGAAGCCCGGCTTCTTGCCCGGCACTTTCTCCGGGTAGTCGTCCCGCTCCTCGCGGTCGCCGCGGTCGTAGAGGCATTTATTACGCCGGCAATCCTAAGTATGATCGCTTAAAAGAGGCAGATCGATAGGTTTTGAGGTACGAGTCGGATGGAAGAAGATACAGGAACACTCCCCCGGAAAGAGAATTTTTCCGAGTGGTACAACGATATTCTCTGGCGAGCCGAGATCATGGACGTCCGCTACCCGGTCAAGGGGCTGTACGTCTGGTACCCCCACGGGTTCGGCATCCGGAAGCGTGCATACGGGATACTCCGGGACCTGATGGACCGCGACCACGCCGAGACGATGTTTCCGCTCCTCATCCCGAAGACCGAGTTCATGAAGGAGGCCGAGCACATCAAGGGCTTCGAGGACGAGGTCTACTGGGTCACTCACGGCGGCAGGAACGAGCTCGACGTGCCGCTCGCCCTCCGCCCGACGAGCGAGACCGCCATCTACCCGATGTACTCTCTCTGGATCCGGTCGCACACGGATCTGCCCCTGAAACTCTACCAGATCGTCAATACGTTCCGCTACGAGACGAAGCATACCCGCCCGCTCATCCGTCTCCGGGAGATCACGTCGTTTAAAGAGGCACATACCGTGCACGCTACGCGGGAGGAGGCGGAGGCGCAGGTCGAGGTCGCGCTCGGTCTCTATAAGGAGTTCTACGACAGCCTCCGCGTCCCGGTGATCCTCTCCCGCCGCCCGGACTGGGACAAGTTCCCGGGCGCCGACTACACCATTGCGGTCGACACCATCATGCCCGACGGCAAGACGCTCCAGATCGGGACGGTGCATATGCTCGGCGACCACTTCTCCCGCACCTACGCCATCACCTACGAGGGCGCGAACGGCGAGCAGCAGTACGCCTACCAGACCTGCTACGGCATCTCCGAGCGGTCGATTGCGGCCACGATAAGCGTCCACGGCGACGACAAGGGGCTCGTGCTGCCGCCGGAGGTTGCGCCGCTTGAGGTCGTCATCGTGCCGATCATCGTCGGGAAGCGTCGCGATGAGGTGCTCGCGGCGGCCGGAGCGCTTGAAACGGAGCTCCGCGACGCCGGGTTCGCCGTGAAACTCGACGCCCGGGATATGCGCCCGGGTGCGAAGTACTACCACTGGGAGATGCGCGGCGTCCCGCTGCGGATCGAGGTCGGGCCGCGGGACATCGACGCGAACACGGTCATTGCCGTCACGCGCACGGGCAAAAAGACCACGCTCGACCGACGGGGCGTCGTCGAAGGGATCAACTCCGTCCTTGGAGCGTTCGGGGAGGATCTCTCGCAGGCGGCGAAACAGGCGATGGCCGGCCGGATAACCGCTGTCGCGACGCTCGAGGAGACCGCCGAGGCGGTGAAGAGCGGGGTTGCGGTCGTTCACTGGTGCGGTTCGCAGGATTGCGCAGAAAAGATTGAGGCGGCGGTAGATGCAAGCGTCCTCGGGTCCGAGATCCGCTCGGACCTGATTGCCGTCTCGGACGGCCCGTGCATCGCCTGTGGAGGCGAAGGCACGTCCGCCCTGGTTGCCCGGACCTACTGATCAGCAGGACGGGCAGGTATACGTTTTTACGTGTTCGGGGGCCGCGAGGTCTCCCGAGATTGCGGCTTTCCCACCCAGGATGAATATTTTCCCGCATTTTTCGCATCTCTTCGGGAGCAGCCGTTCCCAGCGGCTCATCGGAACTTCCAGAGTGAACTGCATCTTCTCCGCGTCGGCGGGATTGCACTGGGTGAGCTCCTCGTACCGGGAGAGGATCTGCATGACCTGGAGCGGGTTTGCTCCCTCGCTGCAGAACCGCTTGAAGACATAGAATTGAAAGATCATCCACCCGAGGTCGGAGCGCTCTATGGTCTCCTCGTACTCGCTGCACGTTCCGTCGTCTTCATCGAGGGAATACCCGCAGAGGGGGCAGCGCCCACCCACGAGTTCGTCCAGGTAGACCTCTTCATGGCAGCTGGGACAGGTGGTGTGGGGGGTATGCATTCTGGAAGTCATGTTAATACTGGCCTCATACCTCTTACTCTTCCAGAGACACCGGGCGCGGGGCTTCGTGCCTTCCGGAAGCATTCCGCGCGAGATGCGCGATCTCTACGGTTTTCGTGAGGTTTACTACGTATTGCGCTCGGGGTGCTCTTATACGTGTCGAATGGGGCGCGTGGATCCGCCTGCCCACGGTGTCGGAACCTGCCGCGATCCCCGTCTTTTGCAGACGTGAATGCCTGCAGCTCGACCATTTATATCGTCCCGGGGTGGCGGCCCAGAATTTTTATAGGTTGTCGTGGCACTCTGCGCGCATGGCATCTCCAGCGGCATCAGAAGTCTACGTCATCGATGCATCCGATCGCACCTTTGCCGTCGAGGCGCTCTGGCGCGAGATCGATCTCTCCTCCCTCGACGGAAAGGCCGTTGCGGTCAAAGCGAACTTCAACAGCGACGACCCGTTCCCGGCGACGACCCATCCCGATATGCTGGAAGTTATCCTCGGTCAGGTCCGCGACGCCGGCGCCCGGTCGATCGCGCTCGGCGAGCGAAGCGGGATGGGGGAGACCGCCCGGGTGCTGAAGAACCGGGGGGCCACCGATGTCGCGGCCCGGGTGGGTGCGGAGGTGACGGTGCTCGACTCGCTTCCCGCGGAGGGATGGGAGGCGATCCCGGCGGACGGCCTTCACTGGGAGCGCGGGTTCCTGGCCGCCCGGCTCTTCCGGGAGGCCGATGCGGTGGTCCAGACCTGCTGCCTGAAGACGCACCGGTTCGGCGGCCATGTCTCCCTCTCCCTGAAAAACACGGTCGGGGCGGTGGCGGCGAGGAACCCGGGGGACGGCTACAACTACATGACGGAGCTGCATTCGTCGCCGCACCAGAGGAGGATGGTCGCCGAGATCAACCGGTTCTGCCCCTGCGACGTCGCCGTCATGGACGCGACGGAGGGGTTCTCGACCGGGGGGCCCGAGCGGGGGAACCGTATCGCCCCGAACGTCATCCTCGCGAGCACCGACCGGGTCGCCCTCGATGCCGCCGGTATCGCGCTTCTCCGGCACTACGGCTCGACGCCGGAGGTGATGCAGGGCCGGATATTCGCAATGGATACCGTTGCCCGGGCTGCACAACTCGGGGTCGGCGTTAAGACGGCCGGGGATCTCCGGCTCGTCGCGCTCGACTCCGAGAGCAAAAACCTCGTCCTCGATATGCGGCGGATCCTGGATGAGACCGCCTGAGGTTTAGAAAAAGAGGTGTTCGAGCAGGACCCGTAGACCGATCGCGACAAGGATTATACCGCCGACGATGCCGGCCTTCTCCCCCATGATATGACCGAACGCGCTCCCGAGGAGCACGCCGGCGGCGGAGAAGGCAAAGGTGACGATCCCGATCGTGATTGCGGGCAGAACGATCGGGGTATCCAGCACGGCAAACGAGACGCCGACGGCGAGGGCGTCGATGCTCGTTGCGACGGCGAGCAGAAGGAGGGTGGCCGTGCCGCTCTCGAACCGGACGCTCTCGCCGTCACCCCGCACCGCCTCGGCGATCATCTTCCCGCCGATCAGGGCGAGCAGCAGGAAGGCGATCCAGGGGCCGTAGGTCCCGACGAACGAGGCGAGCCCCATCCCCCCGAGCCACCCGAGCACCGGCATTCCTGCCTGGAACCCGCCGAAGAGCGCTCCGGCAATGACGGCCCACCGGAGCCGTTCCTTTCCGACGGCGGCGCCTCCGCTGATCGAGACCGCGAACGCATCCATCGCAAGTCCGACGGCGATGAGGAGGGTCGTCGCAAACTCCATTGCTTCCGGAGATCTTCGGCACGGTGCGGGATAACGCTGTGGGTGCGGCGGTTGATATAAAACGCTGGAGTACCCTACCGATACGGAGAGATGATGGAGATGAGCACGCAAACGATCGGCCTCATCCAGACGGCGGTGAGCGAGGATCCCGACCGCAACCTGGAACGCACTCTTGAAGCGACGAGAGCGGCGATCGCGAGGGGTGCGCGGATCCTCTGCCTGCAGGAACTCTACCGCGTCCCCTACTTCCCGCAGTATGAGGATACGGACGCTTCCCGCTACGCCGAGACGATCCCGGGGCCGTCGACCGAAGCCTTCGCGGCGCTTGCCCGGGAGCACGGCGTCGTGATCGTCGTGCCGGTCTACGAGCGTGCCGCATCGGGCGAGCACTACAACACCGCCGTGGTGATCGATGCCGACGGCCGGCTCCTCCCCGCCTACCGGAAGGTGCACGTCCCCTACGACCCGCTCTTTTACGAGAAGACCTATTTCCTGCCCGGCGATCGCTACCGGGTCTACGATACCCGGTACGGCCGGATTGCCGTGCTCATCTGCTACGACCAGTGGTTCCCGGAAGCCGCGAGGGCGGTTGCACTCATGGGCGCGGAGATCATCTTTTACCCGACCGCCATCGGCCGGATTGCCGGGGAAGAGCCGCCCGAGGGGGACTGGTGCGAGGCGTGGGAGACGGTGCAGCGCGGTCACGCGATCGCAAACAGCGTCCACGTCGCCGCCGTCAACCGGGTGGGAAACGAGGGCGATATCCGGTTCTTCGGGAGCTCGTTCGTCGCCGACGCGTTCGGGAACGTCGTTGCCCGTGCGAGTGAGACCGACGAAGAGGTTCTCATCGTGGAGGTCGACCTCGCGGAGAACGAGGCCGTCCGGGAAGGCTGGGGGTTCTTCCGGAACCGGCGGCCGGAGACCTACGGTCTGCTCGCCCGGAGGCTCCCGCCGGGCATGGCCCCGGTAATCTCCGGCTACCGCATGCCTGCGGAGTGGGAGCCGCACGACGCCGTCTGGCTCTCCTGGCCCCATGACCGCGAGACGTTCCCCGACCTTGCTGCGGTGGAGGGGATCTACGTCGAGATCATCGCAGCGCTCCGCGGCTCGGAGACCGTCGACCTGCTCGTCACGGGCGAAGCGATGCGCACCCGCGTCGAGGCGATGCTGGAGGAGGAAGGCGTCGATACGGGCGGCATCCGGTTCCACCTCGCCGATTACGCCGACGTCTGGTTCCGGGACTACGGGCCGACCTTCCTCGTGAACCGGAAGACCGGGAACCTCGCGATGGTGAACTGGACGTTCAACGCCTGGGGGGAGAAGTATCCCGAACTCATGGAGGATACCCGGATCCCGCTTGCCATGAACCGCGAGATGGAGCTCCCCCTCTTCACCCCCGGGATCGTCCTCGAGGGCGGTTCGATCGAGGTGAACGGGTGCGGCACGGTGATCACGACGGAGGCCTGCCTCTTAAACCCCAACCGGAACCCGGACCTCACCCGGGAGGAGGTCGAGGCCTACCTGGAGGCATACCTCGGCGCCGGCCACGTCATCTGGTTAAAGCAGGGGATCGCCGGCGACGACACCGACGGTCACATCGACGATATCGCCCGGTTCGTGAATCCTACGACGGTCTTCTGCGCGCTCGAAGAGAACGAGGACGATGAGAACTACGCTGTTCTGCAGGAGAACTATGAGATCCTCCTCTCCTCGACCGACCAGGACGGCAACCCCCTGACCGTCATTCCCCTTTCCATGCCTGGGAGGGTCGGCGGCGAGGAGAGGCTGCCGGCGAGTTACGCGAACTTCTACGTAGGGAACACCGTCGTGCTGGTGCCGGTCTTCGGGCACCCGAACGACAGGATCGCCGTAGCCCGGATCCAGCAGGCTTTCCCCGACCGGGAGGTCGTCGGGATCGACTGCACGGCGATGGTCGCGGGTTTCGGTGCGATCCACTGCGTCAGCCAGCAGCAGCCGTCCGTCACCTCTCCGCGGGCAGAAAGCGCATCACGAGAGGAATGATGGCGTAGACGGCGGTGCTCCAGGTCCAGCCGGCGAGGGCGAGCAGAATTGCAATAACGGAGACGACCGGAACCACCATCGCCCGCTGGTTCCCGCGGCGGATATCGGTGCCGGGCCGGATGAGACGGCCGTCATGCGCGGCATACCGCCACTGGGCGGCAAAGAGCAGGCCGATGAAGAGGAGGTTCGCCTCAAAGATGACTGTCGCGAAGGTCCCGTCAGGGTAGTCGCCGATGAGGGAGACGGAGAACGGCACCAGCACGACGAACATGAGCGCCGCAATGTTGATCCAGAGGAATGTGCGGTCGATATGCCGGATCCGATCGACCTGGGCGTGGTGCGCTATCCAGAAGGAAGCAAGGATGAAGAACGCGAGGAAGAAGTGGAAGAGAGCGGGGATCTGACCGACAAGCATCGCGGCGATGGCGGCGTCGGAGGGGTCGTGCAGGCCTTCCGGGACGTTGAGGCTGAGTACCAGGAGGGTCATGGCGAAGGCGAATATGCCGTCGGTGAGCGCTTCCATTCGGTTCTTCGGGAACCCGGACGGTTTCCCGGCCTCTCTCCCTGCGTCGCCTCCCTGCTCCATTGCCAGTAATCTCTGCTGGGAGCGCCGGCCTGATAAAGAATGAGCATTTGTATCCGTGAGATCGGGACGGGGTCATCAACCGTTGCGATGAACCCTCTCCTCGCGGTAACGGTTCTCGGGCAGGACGGGCGGCCGATATACTTCCTTGAAGCTCCGCCGGGCTAGGATGGCTTCGAGGGCGTCCATTGTGTCCTCCTCCGGCCCGCTCATGGCTTCAAACATTCGCGAGAACCCTTTCGCGTTCTTCGCGGCTTCGCGTGAATCAGTTGCACCAGGACGGGGGCGTGGCCTCACGCGAAGAACGACTTCCCCTTTGGGGAAGGAGTTTGAGCCCCGCAGGTGCGAAGTCGCGAAGGTTTCGTGGCTCACACCTGATGTTGCTCAAGATCTGCTCTCGCTCACATTCCATGCGAGACCATCCGCCCGGCACCCGCACCTTCAGCCGTTGCCCGGAACCGACCTTCCCACCGGCATGAGGTAGAGCGGTGTCGTGTTCTCCGGGAGCGCGAGGACTTCCCGGACCTCATCCTCGTCGAATGCCCCGATGACGACGGTGGCACGGTCGAGCGCCTCCGCCTGGAGGTAGACGTTCTCTGCAGCGTGCCCGGCCTCCATGTATACGTAGCGCATCCCGCGTTCGCCGTATTTCGCGGTCGTCCGTACCGGAACCGCCGCGATGACGATGGTTGCCGGGGCGTCGCCGACAGGGGTCTGATTGATTGCCGCCGCCTGCAGCCCGGCCCGCCGGTCGCCTGCGCCGACCCGGATGATCAGGTGCTCTCCCGGCCGGTAATGGTAGATCCCCGCCTCAAGATCCGTGACGCTGCCCGCGACGAGGTAGACCTCCAGGGGATAGAGCCCCCCGGCGGAGGGAGCGGTCCGGTAGCCCCGGTCGTCCGTGATCCCCTGGGCCGCCCAGAGGAGCTGCCCGGCGTCGTCGAGTGCAAGCGGCACGTCGGCGTAGACCCTGACCGATCGCCGTGTCGAGAGCGCCTCCTCGACGGATACGTCCCCCTTCTCACGTGGCTCCGGGAGAGCAATCGCGTCTTCCGGCGGTTCCGGCGTGCCGTTGCCGTCCGGTGCCGTGGGGATGCCTGAGCACCCGGCGGCGAGGATCGCGGCAAGCGTTGCAGCGACGGCGAGGAGAGAGCGAGAGTACCTCCGGTTCATGAGATCGGACTCTGCCTCCGGGCTCATGATGGTATCGGAGCGCCCCCGCCCTACCGCTTCTTCTTCCCGCGGCGGCCCCTGGCGGATGAGAAGGGAAACTTCACGAAGTCCCGGAGGCCGCCCGCGGAGGAGAAGTTGCGCATATCCCGCCTGACCCCGGCGATGAGTTCGTCGACGACCTCCTGCTCCTTCGCCTCCCCCTCCTCCTGCACCGCCGCCAGGCGATGAAGGGAGTAGAGCCCGAGGATGAAGGCGAAGAGGAAGAAGAACTCCCACTGCTGGATGTCGAGCGTGACGAAGACGAGTTCCCGCACCGGGTCTTTCCAGATAAGAGTCCAGATCAGCTCCCGCTCGGCGAAGAAGTCTACGAAAAGCCCGCCGAGGATCGGGGCGACACCGGCGGCGACGGAGTTCGCGAAGGTGCTTGCTGCAAGGTAACTGGTCGCCTGGCCCTGCGGCGCCATCTTCAGGCCGATGTTTCCCGAGGCGAGCGAGACCCCCGCAAGCGAGATCCCCATCAGGATGTGGATGAGGATGAGCAGCGGGTAGGTCAGGATGTAGACGTTCGGGAGCGTGACGAACATCCAGGCGAAGATCGCAAGCATGAAGAGCGGCCCGCTCACGGCAAGAACCGACTTGTTGGAGTAGCGGTCGGAGACCCGGCCCCACGAGCGGTAGAAGACGATGTTCATGACCTGGCTGAGGACGCTGAGGGCGACGACGATCGAGATGTCGAGCCCGATCCTCTGCAGCATGTAGACGGTGAAGAACGGCGACGCGAGGTTGACGGCGAAGTTCCACGATCCGAGGAATATGATGAGGTTCTTGAAGTTCAGGTCCGCGAACGGCTTTTTGATCGCGGCAAACAGGCCGTCCTCACCGTTTTCAACGATCATCCGGGGCTCGGGGGTGCGGGCGAGGAACGTGATCCCGACGAGCCCGGCGATGAGCCCCAGAAGGAAGAGGGCGGAGTAGCCGTAGGCGGCGAGGTCGGGAAAGGCGATCTCCCACGAGTCGATGAAGAACCCGGCGACGAGGCTGACGACGAGCGCGATCCCCGTAGAGAGGGTCAGCCGGCGGGAGAAGAACTCCCCGAGCCGGTCCTGCGGTATCAGGTCGCGCATCCAGGAGTTCCAGCCGCAGTGTGAGATGGCCGAGAACGATGCGTAGAGGGCAATCGAGGCGATGAGCGCGATCACTCCCTGCCCCGGCGAGAGGAGGAAGGGTATCAGGATGATGGGTATCCAGCAGAGGCGCGCGGCAAGCGATGCCGTGACGACCACGAGCCTCCGTATCCTGATGCGGTCGACGATGTAGATCGCGGGTATCTGCAGGAGTTCTGCGAGCGGCGGGATGGCTGCGAGCAGGCCGATGACGGTGTTGGACGCCCCGAGTTGCAGAGCGAAGGCTACAAGGAAGATGCCGCCGGTCAGCGTCACCATCGCCTGGGTGGCAAGACCGTCCCGGACAACGAGTTTCAGGCCGTGCTCGACCTCTTCTGCCGTCAGGCTCTCTTTTGCCTCGAAGATCGTGCGCCGTCTGCGTCCTCTTCGTATATTCACGGAATCGATCACCTCGATGAATCGTCCGGCGGCAGATTTGATTCCTGCCGGGATTGCTGCAGCAGATCTTCAGCACTTCGCCAGTCCTGGCACCCGGCACCGAGCGATGCGGTCTCGCGCGAAACCTTAACGCGGATCTGGCATCACCTGGACATCGGATTTCGGAGCCTAACGATTGCTCTAACTCCGGTCAAAAGGGCCGTCGCACTTCGCGTTCTTCGCGGCTCGCACCTTCGATGCTCATGCTCCGGCCCTTCGGCCCATCGCATTCCGCAGGAGCGTCGTTCTTCGCGTGAGGCAACTGGTGTTGATGGCGATACTGTCTCACGCGAAGGACGCGAAGCCGCGAAGGGAAGCCAGCGCTTTGACTCCAGGGGCTTCTTCGGATCTAGCGAAGTACTGATCCTGTTGCGGGCGTTGTTTCGAGCCCAATCATATAAAAATTGAATTATATTAATTTGTTTGAATGAATCGCATGGCTCTCCGGCACTGAATCGGGGGCGGTCGCGATATCCGGACGGTATGTTCGTTACGGGGGTCCACCCTCACTCAACTTCCCGACGACCACGGCGTCCTGAAGTCTGGATAGAGCGTCAGCCCCCCGTCGACGTAGATCGTCTGCCCGGTGATGTACGCAGCCTCGTCGGAGGCGAGGAAGGCAAAGACTGCGGCGATCTCCTCCGGCTCTCCGGCGCGCCCCATCGGGATGTGCCCCTCGACATCCGCCTTCTTCTCGGGGTCGTCCATCCACTCCCGGTTGATCGGCGTCGCGATCGCACCGGGAGCAACCATGTTGACCCGGATGCCCTGCCCGGCGTACTCGAGCGCAAGCGTCCTCGAAAGAGCCCCGAGCCCCGCTTTGCTCGCGGCGTAGGGGGCGTACTGCGGTTTCGGGATCGTCTCGTGAACCGAGGTGTTGTTGAGGATGACGCCGCCTCCCCCGCGATCGAGGAAGTGCCGCACCGCCTCGCGGGAGCAGAGGAACGCGCCCCGGAGGTTCACCGCGAGAACCCGGTCATAGGCGTCCATAGCCGTCTCGTGGGTCGGGTTTGCGGTCTGGATCCCTGCGTTGTTGATCAGGACGTCAAGCCTCCCCCACGCCTTGAGGACATCCTGGAATATGCGTTCCACGTCCTCCTCGCTCGCGACGTCCCCCTGAACCAGCATCTCCCGGCATCCTTTCTCGCGGATGCTGTTGCAGGTCTCCCGCACCTCATCGAGCGTGATCTCCGCCTCTTTCTCGCTCGAGCGGTAGTTTATGGCGACGTTCGCGCCCTCGTCCGCGAACCGGATCGCCGTTGCCCGCCCGATCCCGGTCGAGCCGCCGGTGATGAGGACGTTCTTTCCTTCCAGCCGTTTCATATCGCTTCACCTTCTGGGTGGTCCGGGCACACCGCCCCGTCCCGCCTCCCGTGGGGCGGGTGGGTTATGAACTCTCGGGTGGGCTTCACCGCCACTCCTCGATGACCTTCCGGACAAGCGCCCTTCTGTCCGGTCTATCGGCCGTGAGCGCCCGGAACTTCTCCTCGTAGATCGGTTTATCAACAGAGTAGAACGTCCCGAGCGGGATCGGCGCCTCCCGGTCGTAGTCCCATTCCCGGATCTTTCCTAGAGCGCTCTCGAACCGGCTGGTCTCGCCCTCCTTCATCTCGTAGGCGTGCTCGTTGTAGTAGTCGGTCAGGTTGAAGTAGGTCGCGCAGATCTGGAGGACGTCAATGAGCGAGAACCCGCGGTGCATGATCGCCTCCTTGAAGAGACCCTTCAGGTGCTGGACCTTCCTGGTGTAGCCGCGGGCGATATGGGTGGCCCCGGCGGCGAGCATGACTTCGAGCGGGTTTAAGGGGTGTTCCGTGATCCCGCCCGGGGTGGAACGGCCGCGGAATCCGGTGGGCGACGTCGGGGTGTACTGCCCCGTCGTCAGCCCGTAGACCCGGTTGTCGTGGACGACGACCGTGATATCGCTGTTCCGTTTTGCTGCAAAGAGCAGGTGGTCGAGCCCCTCGGCGTAGATGTCCCCGTCCCCGACGTGGCAGATCACTTTTAGATCCGGATTCGCGAGACGTATCCCGGTCGCCGCCGGAACCGATCGGCCGTGGATGCCGTAGAAACTGTTGACGTTCAGGTAATCGACCAGTTTCCCGTGACACCCGATCCCGCCGAGGAGAACGAAGTTCTCGATGGGTATCCCCTCCTCCTCCGAGAGTTCCGCGATGGCCGACTTCATCATGTGCTCTATCGAGAAGTTGCCGCACCCGGGGCACCAGGTGTTTTCTGCCGGGCTGACGAGATCGCCGGCGGGCCGGCCGGCCGGCTGTGCTGGGGTCATGCGATGACCTCCTTGAGGCGTGCTGCAAGTTCGTCGACCGCGAACGGCCGCCCGTCGTACTTCAGGACGGATCTCCCCGGGTCGAACCCCTGCTGCCGGAGGAGGCGGGCAAGTTGTCCGGTGGCGTTGTTCTCGACGCAGACAACGTTCCCCGCCCCGATCATCGCCTCTTTCCAGGCACGGGCGGGGAACGGCGCAAGCACGAGCGGCTGGACGACCCGCGCACCAAACTCCTCGGCGGCCTCGATGCAGGCCCACTTCTCCGAGCCCCAGCAGACGATCGTCCTCCCGGCATCCCGTGCGCCGTAGGTCCTGACGGTCGGGTAGGTGGAGAGTTCCTCCTTGAGGCTCTCTCCTTTCCGGAGCATCTTCTCCTGGAGTGCCGTGACCTCCCCCGCCGCCTCCGTGGTGAACCCGGCCTCGTCGTGGGCGTAACTGTTCGCCTTGACGATTGTCCCCGCCCTCCCGGGGAAGGTGAGCGGCGAGACGCCGCTTTTGGTCCGCGCGTAGCGGCGGTACTCCCCGGTCCCGTCCCAGATTTCCGGTTTCCTATCCGGGTGCATGGCGACGGCCCCGAGGTCGAACGAGCAGGCACCTTCCGCGAGCGTCTTGTCGGTCAGGATGATCGAGGGCACCTGGTACTTCCAGGAGAGCGCCAGGGCGGTCGCCGACCAGGAGTAGGTCTCAGCAAGGTCGCCCGGGGCGACGACGAGCCGCGGGAACTCCCCCTGGCCCGCGTTCAGGACGAAGTGGAGGTCGGTCTGGGCGGTGTAGGTCGGTATCCCGGTGCTCGGCCCGGGCCGCTGTCCCACAACGATCGTCACGGGGATCTCGGACATCCCGGCAAGCGAGAGTCCTTCGGTCATCAGGCAGAACCCGCCGCCCGCGGTCCCGACCGCCGCCCTCTCGCCGGCGTAGGCGAGGCCGAGCGCCATCATGATGACGCTGATCTCGTTTTCGGGGTGGATGACCCTGATCGAGAGGTCTTCGGCACGGTTCGCGAGGAAATGGAGGAGGCTTGATGTCGGCGTCATCGGGTAGGCGACGTAGGAGTCAAGCCCGCCGTGGACCAGCCCGAGTCCCGCGACCTCGTTCCCCGTCAGGACCGGGAGCGCCGGCCCATCGAGGGGCTCGACCGTGAAGACGCCTTCCACGGCGTCGTAACCCCGTCCGGCGACCCGGAGGTTCGCCTCCAGGTGCTTTGCGGGGACGCTTTCGCGGAGGACGTCCTCGAGGACATCCCGACCGATCCCCGCCACCCGGGCAAGCGCCCCGAGCATCGCGGAGTTCTTGGTGATCGGGGGTGCTTTCTCCTCTTTGACGATCGTATCGAGCGGGAGACCGTAGCCTTCGCCCCTCACCACCTGCGAGGCATCGTGAACGACCGTCGTGCCGCCGTGGATGCTTTCGCGGTGGTTCTCGATGCTGTTCTGGTCGAAGGCGAGGAGGACGTCGGCCGGGGTGCGGTGTGCCCCGATCGCCTTCTCGGAGGCCCGGATGATCGCGAAGTTGTGCCCGCCGCGGATGAGCGAGGGGTAATCGAAGTACATGTAGGTGCGGTAACCGAGGCGGGAGAAGAGGCCGGCGATGGAGAGCCCCGCTGTGTTGATCCCTTCCCCCGCCTTGCCGCCGATCAGTATGGAGTATTCGGCCATGGCGATCAAACGTGGCGTAGCCCGCCGGCGGGTATATACATTGTGCCATGGGAGAGTGTGCGACGAGCGTGATCCGGCCGGTCCAACCCGCGACGTGATCTCTCATATGTTCGTGATACAGGATAGCGAAGTCTCACGCGAAGGCGCGAAGAGGAGCGGCAGCAACCATCTGCCGAACTTCGCGTTCTTCGCGTCTTCGCGTGAATCTGCGGCGTGTAATTGGCGATGCGATCCCTGCAGCACTCTCATCGTACTACCGGCGACGCCGTCTCGTCGAAGGGATTGCTCCGCATCGCAAACGAGAAGAGGTACGGGTGGTTCCTCTGGAGGTACTCCATGTAGGCGAGCCATTCTCCGATGAGCCTGCCGTACACCCGTTCGACGTCCCCCGCGAGGTGTTCGACGTCGCTTGCCGGGATCCCGGCGAAGTCGCCCCGCCGTTCGAGTTCTTCGGTCAGGTGGAAGACCGCCCGCAGAAGGTCGGTGAACGACTCGTGCTCCAGGAGAACGGGGTTCTCGAGCAGGCGGAGGAGGAACCCCCGTTGTTCTTTGAGGTACCGGCAGAGTTCCTGCAGGTCGGCGGCACCGACGGTGACCCGGCAGGTGTGATGCCGGAGGCGGCTGCGCACCCCGGAGAACTTCTCCGGCGTCCAGGCATTCGTCACGACGAGGTCGTGCCGGATCTCCGGGAGGTTCGGGTCGCGGTCTGAGAGGATGGTGAGGAGCTCGGTGCCGACCTCCGAAAAGAAGGTGCCGATGACCATGTTCAGTTTTTCCAGCCGGTCGCGCTTTGCCCGGACGCTCAGGAGCTGGTTTAAGATGAGGGTGACCAGGAGGACGTTGATGGGGAGGAACCCGAGAGCGTTGAAGATATACTGGTAGGTGTTCTCGGCATCGCCGAGCAGGAGGTGTTTCACGCCGTAGATGGCGACCGATGAGGCGATGAGGACGATCCCGAGCCGTACTTCCCAGGTCCTGAGGCTGATGCGCATGATACGATCACGTACCTCCGGCGGAGAAATAAAGGTTGGGCGTCGGGTGCCCCTCAGACCCGCAGGCGTGACGACCCGGGCGCCCTGACGGGTGCGGGAACCTTCCGCCGCTCTTCGATCCCGGCCTCGACCCAGGCGACCAGGTCGAGCAGGCCGGCCTCGAGGGTGACCTCCGGCTCGTAGCCGAGAACCTCCCGGGCACGACCGATGTCTGCAAAGCAGTGGCGGATGTCGCCGATTCGGCTGATTCCCATAATCTCCGGGGAGAGACCCTGCCGCCCGGCAATCGTTGCAAGAAGGTCGGCAGCGGTTCTAAACGTACAGGGGCGGCCGCTTGCGATGTTGAACGTCCCGCCGACGGCACCGGGCGACTCGAGGGCCAGGCGGAAGGCGCGCGCCGCGTCGTAGACGCTCACGAAGTCTCGCTGCTGGTAGCCGTCCTCGAAGAGGCGTAGGGGAAAGCCCTGGAGGAGGCGGGACGCGTACTCGGTCAGCACGCCGGAATACGGGTTTGCATACCCCTGGTGCGGGCCGTAGACGGGAAAAAGCCGGAGAACGGTCGTTGGAATGCCGTAAGACTCCCCGATCAGCCGGCACATCTCTTCCTGGTCGTACTTGGAGACGGCGTAGACCGAGAGCGGTGACGCCTCCTTCGTCTCCGGGGTCGGGAGGGGGTAGATCACCTCCCCGTCCGGGCTCCGGGGCTCCCACCCGCCCCTTGCCGTCTCTCCCCGGGAACGGTGGATCTTTGGGTAGGTGGTGCCGTTGTACGAGCAGTACAGCCCCTCCCCGTAGACGGTGCTGCTCGAAGCGACGATGAGCCGCTTGATGGGATGGTCGAGCAGCGCCTCGAGGAGAACGGCGGTTCCGGCGGTGTTGACGCTCATGTACTTCTCGATCTGGTACATGCTCGATCGCTCCCCGAGGACTGCAGCCAGGTGGATGACGGCATCGACCCCGTCGAGAGCCTCCTTGAACTGGTGCGCGTCCCGGATATCCCCGACGAGAACCTCCGCGCGCCGGTCGAGGTGCTCGGGCCGGCGTCGCTCCGGCCCGTGCACCTGCGGCATCAGGTTATCCAGGATGCGGACCTGGTAGCCGTGTTGCAGCAGTTCAGTCGCGAGGTGCGACCCGATGAATCCCGCTCCCCCGGTGATGAGAACGGTCGGACTGGTATCCGTATGCATGGTGTATCAGGCATCCTTGATGCACTCTTTGCATTAAGTATTATCGCGAATGCAAAATATTAATAAAAATTGTTTATTCGAGGTATTTGTATCTTCCGAGGTTGTTTTACCTCTCCCGGTCCAGCGTCAGGGGCGTGGTCTGCGGCCGGCGGGGGGGTTCTTCGCCGCTCAGTGTGCTCCGTCTCACGAGTCGAGGATCGCCTCGGCAGCGTCGCGGTAGGCCCGCATCACGTACGGGATGCCGGAGACCGCTTCCGCCTCCTCGGTCAGGGCCATCAGGTCATTGCGGTCGACCGTCTTGAGGCTGAAGTTCCGGGTTCCGGCCATGATCTGCTGGAGCCCGGTTCTGAACTTCTGGGCATAGGTGTAGAGCCCGATCGCTCCGAGCGGGATCTCGTCCATCCGGTCGGGGTATCTCTCCTTGAGCTCCTCGTAGCAGACGAAGATCTCCTCGGCGGTGCTGCCGTACTTCGAGACGGTCCTGGGGATATCGCCGGATTCAAGCCACGTTGCGATGTTCTTCCCGACCATGCCGGGGATCATCAGGGCGCGGCCCATACAGACCGCCTTGACGTAAGGACTCCCCATGGCAATCCCCTTGAAGACATTGGCCTCGTCCGCGAACCCGCCGGCGATGGCGATGTCCGGGACGCGTATGCCCCGCTCCCGGAGCCTCTCGGCGAACCGGTAGGCAAGCGACTCGATGTAGAACGTCGGAATGCCCCACTCGTTCATCATCGGCCAGGGGCTCATCCCCGTACCGCCGGGTGCGCCGTCGATGGTGAGGAGGTCGAGCTTCGCTTCGGCCCCGTAGCGGATTGCCATCGCGAGCTCGACGGCCGAGTAGGCGCCGGTCTTGAGGGTGACCCGCTTAAAGCCGATCTCGCGAAGCCGGTCGACCTCTTCGAGGAACTCTTCCCGGGTGACGAAGCCGAGGCGGGAGTGCCGCTCGAACTCCTTCAGGGCGCCGTCCTTGAAGGCCGCCTGCACCTCGTGAACCCCCGGGTCGGGGAGGACGATATACCCGCGATCCTTGAGCCGGCTCGCCTGGTCCAGGCTGCCGACCTTGATCTCGCCGCCGATGCACTTTGCCCCCTGGCCCCACTTCAGTTCGATCGCCTCCTGGTTGTGCTTCGAGGAGACGTACTCGGCGGTCCCGAGCCTCGTATCCTCCACGTTCAGCTGCACCAGGAGCTCGCCGTAGCGGTCTTTGAACTTCCTGTAGGACTCGATCCGGCGATCCATCTCGGGCGACCTGGCGACTCTGCCGTCATGATCGAGCACCAGTTCCGGATCGACGCCGCAGACGTTCTCCCCGCAGACGAGCGTGATACCCGCTATAGCGGCTCCGATGGCGAAGTGATCCCAGTTCGCCCGTGCAATCTCGGTCGACCCGAGCGCCCCGGTGAAGATCGGCACCCGCATCGGCACTCTGGTCGTCCACCCGTATTCGGTCCGGGTATCGACGCCCTGAAAGACGGCGGTGTCGGGATTGGCCTCGACGCCTTCCGGCAGCCCTTTTGCGCCCCGGGCGTAGCCCTGGATGTTCAGGTGCGAGTAGTCGATCGGGTAGTCTTTATCTGCGCCGGCCGTGATCTCGCCGAACGGGCCGGGGTAGAGCACTTCTCTGCCCCGGAACGAGGAGAGCCAGATCTCGCAGGATCCTTTGCACCCGTCGACGCACCGGCTGCAGATGCCGGACATCGGAACGACGTCGCGGGAGCGGTTGGCCGTTCCCGTCGCATCGTTAGCGTTTGGTCTTCGCAGATTCATCAGCTGCACCTTCTTATTTTTTGGATAGAAGGTTCCTTCCATAAAATATAAATGTTTTCCAGGCGGGCGTTCTGCTCTTCCGAAACCCCGTCGGAATCTCGGTGTCCTGCAGTTCGTTTCTCTTCTGTCTGATGCGGTTCCCCGGTTCGCGCTGCCGGTCGGCGGTGTCGGGGGTTATTTATACTGTCGTATTCATGGTATGCCGCGAGCGTGGCGAAAGGGTGAAATACATTGATGTATATGAATGCTTTATGAACTTCAGGTTGCTATCAGCTCTGATTGTGCTTCTGCTCGCATTCTCGCTCTCCGCTGCCTGCACCGGCACAGACGGCGACGCCGACCCCACAACCCCGAGGGCGACGACGACGATCGGGGAGACACCTGCGGCCACGGCGACGCCGGTCTCGCTTACGCCCGGCCCGACGCAGACGGCGCCGCCGGGAAAGGAGGTTGACTTCCAGCTTACGGGCGGATACCCCTCACGGGTCACGAACGACCTGTACATCGCGTTCAGCGGCGGGAAGGGTCAGGACTTCGTGACGAAGATCGACGTGCGCGTGACCAAGTCGACCGGGGAAGTCATCACCGACACCCTGCAGCCGATCCGCGGCGACGACATCATCATCCAGAACGCGAAAGGCGAGAACCGGGTTGAGATAACGGTATCCTTCGTCACCGGAGGCACTTTCAAGGTCAAAGACCAGATCGTGGAAGTACCCTGATTCAAACTTTTTTCGATCGGCCGGTCTGAAGTGCGTCCGGGCGGGCGATCGGGCTTTGTCTCTCTATTTTTGAAAAAAGTTATTGGGTGAGTTTTCCTGCCTTACGCTCTCTTCACTTCCCACCGTACGAGCAGGCCGTCGTCGAGCCGGGCGGCCTCGATGATCCGTAGCCGGGGAAAGTCTTCCTCCCGGAGAAAACCGGTGCCGTCGGCAGGTGTGGGGGCGTCCTTCCCGCCGATGACGATGCTGCCGACGAACGCCTGGATTTCGTCGACGAGCCCCTGCTCAAAGAGTGTCCAGATCAACGTCCCCCCTCCCTCGACCATCAGGCGCCGGACGCCCTGCCGGTGCAGTTCTTCGAGCAGGCCGCGAAGATCGACGGTCTCTTCACCGCCGACGATGACGGCGGCGTGCTGCCGGAGGTTCTCCACGGTTTTTTGGGGCGCTTTCTCTGAAACCGCGATGATGCGTCTCCCGCTTCCCTTGTGAAGGATATCCGCATCCGGGGGCGTCTTCCCCCTGCCGTCCACCACGATGCGGATGGGGTTCTCCTCCTTTCCGGCCGCCCTCCGCTGCTCCCGGAGTTCCGGGGACTTGACGGTGAGCGAAGGGTTGTCGGCGAGCACCGTGCCGATACCGACCATGATGGCATCGCTCTCCGCTTTGATCCGATCGACCCGCAGGTAATCCTCGTTACCCGAGATCCTCACCTGTCGCCGCTCTCTCGTCGAGATCTTCCCGTCAGCGCTCATGGCGATGTTGACGAAGACAAACGGGCGCATAATCTAGGGTTACACCCCGATCTTCATATATGCTCCTTTTTACGGCGGTATCGGGCCGGCCGACTCTCCTGCCGCCTCCCCTTCGCGAGGTGAGGAATATTCGGTAACAGTTCCAAAACTTCAAAGAATTGCACTTATTTTTGTGAAACATTATTGGTTATCGACCGGATAATTTCGAATTGCATATATACATCTTCCGGGAAACTCACTGTATTGTCTATGGCCCTGAACCGGAGCTTCTTGAGCTGCATTCGAGAGGATCTCTTTACCGGGACGGATATCGTCAAGATGATCGTGGTGGTCTCGTTCTCGGCAATATCGCTCATGCTCACGGCGGCTACACCGGTGAACGCTCAGCTCTTCTGTCCCCTGGTTTACTGCATCCCGATACTCCTTGTCGCCCTCTGGTTCCCCCGGCAGGCGTTCTGGACGACAACACTCCTTGTTATCGGGTTTGTGATCATCCGGGTATACCTATCGGGGCTCGGCTTTGCTATCGACCCTGTGATGACGGGGCTGCACACGATGATATTCTTCTGGGTCTTCGGGGCCGCGACGCTCTTTTCGCAGGATTCGCACCTGGCCGCCTCCCGGTGCAGGCGGATCATCGAGGATACCCGGAATGCGAGATTCCTCTGCGACCCCGAAACCCTCCGCGTCGTCTGCGCCAGCAGAAAGTGCGCTGATATCCTCGGTTATGCACCCCGGGAGCTCGTCGGCATTCCGGCCGAGGCGTTCTGGGCGGACGAAACCGGCAAAGCGTGGTTCATCGAGGAGATGGAGCGGGAGGGCTACGTCGGAAACGCGGAGATGACGTTTTACACGCACAACGGTGATGCGAGGAGAGTTCTTCTCTCCTGCAGGTTTCTCCCACCCGAGAACCTCTTCGAGTGTACGGTCGTGGACACCGGCAGGCTTCTCGGCGAGAACGACGAGCTCGTCCGGTCGAACGGACGACTGCTGGACCTCATCCGGCAGACAAACGATATCTTCTTCATGCTGGATGCAGCGGGCTGCATCGTGCACTTCACCTGGACTCGTGCGCCCGAGTACGGGATATCTCCCGAAGATCTCGCCGGGAAGGGTTTGGACGCCCTCCTTCCCGACGATCTTGCCGCGCAGAGCATGGAACGGATCCGGAAGGTGATCGGAGAACAGAAGAGTGCCTGTTACGATCTCGACCTGGATGTCGCAGGCACCCGACATACCTTCTCCATTTCGATCGCACCGTATAACGGGGTGGACGGTGCGTTCACGGGCGTCGTGGGGTCGGCACGGGACATCTCCGAGGTGCGGCGGCAGAGGCTTGCGTGCAGGCAGCTCTCCTGGGAAGTCGAACAGTGGAAGGGGCTCGTCACCAAACTGGCCCACGAGTTACGCACCCCGTTGCAACCGCTTCTCGGCTATCTCCGGATGATCGTCGAAGATCCTGATTATTACGATCTCACGAAGGAGACGGAGAAGGTCCTCAAGACCTGCCTTGCGTGCGCCGACCAGGAGCAGGCGGTGGTGGAGAGGGCGATCGAGCTCAGTCTGCTCACGATGGACTACGTCGATCTGACCATCCAGGAGATACCGCTCCGCGAGCTCGTTGCCGCCGCCGTCTCTGAGGGTGGATACGGACAAAATGCCCTGATTTACAACGAAATACCTGATAACGTCCGTATCCTGGGAGATCCCGACCGGCTTTCCATGGCGGTCACGGGACTGGTATCGAATGCTGTTAAGTATAATGAACCGCCAGAGAAAGTATGGATCCGGTATACGGGATCAAATGAGAATCATTATATTATGGTGTGTGATAATGGCATCGGTATCCCCGGGGATATCATCGAATCGATCTTTGAGCCGTTCTACATAGGAGATGCCAGGCAGGCCTGCAACGAGGGCAGCACCGGTCTTGGGCTCTCGATCGCGAACAAGTATGTCAAGTTGCACGGGGGAGACATAACGGTGATGAGTGAGATGGGCGAAGGGAGCACCTTCACCATCAGGATACCAAGGGAGGTATGAATTTTGGGAAACAAGATTATGGTCGTCGATGACGACCTGCCGACGCTGGAAGTAATGGAACTGCTGCTCAAGAAGATCGACCGCGAACCGCTCCTGGTCCACAACGGATGGGATGCCCTGCGGGCGATCAAGAAAGAGAAGCCCGCGCTCATTATTCTCGATGTGATGATGTCCCCTATAGACGGATGGCAGTTCCTGGAAGAACTCAAACGAAATGACGAGTACAGGGATATCCCTGTCTTGCTCTTCACCGCAAAACATGTCTGGCCGGAAGAGTACTCGAGATATGCGGACGACATCGTCGGCGTCCTGGAAAAGCCCATCTCTCTTGCCGAGTTGAAGGCCGCCCTGGAGAGGGCCCTTCCCCGGGACGCCTCTTCTCGCACGGACGACGACGCTCGTCGGACCCTGCCGATCAAGAGCGGGTGACCCCGTTTAGCACGCATCCCCGCGACATCCTCCGGGTTCGCCCGTCTCCCACCGAAAGGCATTTTATCGGTTGAGTGCGTATTGCCGGGTAGTGTTCCTCATATGATTGTTACGGATCTCCCCGGGTATCCCTCTCTCAGGGAATATCAGCGGATCGCGGGTACAAAGCAGTTTTCGGCGATCGAGGAACTTGCCGGGCGCCTCTCCGGCGTCAGGGTCCAGGAGATCAACTCGACCCGCTACGGTGGCGGCGTCTCGGAGATCCTGATCTCGTACGTTCCGTTTCTCAACGCGCTCGGCCTCGATACAACCTGGAGCGTCATGGAGGCCGAACCGGCGTTCTTCGACGTGACAAAGACGCTCCACAACTTCCTTCAGGGTCGGGGAGGCGGGTTCTCACCGGAGATGATCGAGACCTACTGGGAGGCACAGCGGCAGAACGAAGGGTTGATCGAGGACGATTCCGACGTCGTGACCATCCACGATCCTCAGCCGCTCGGCCTCGTCGAGTTCCTGACGAACCGGGAACTCGAACGAAAAAGGCTGCTCTGGCGGTGCCACGTCCAGCTGGAGACGATACCCACAGCAACCGTCGGGAGCATGGGGAGCATCCTGCGAAGGCTGGTCGAGAAGTACCATGCCGGCATATTCTCCAGTTTCCAGTATCTTCCTCTCTGGAACGTGCCGAGTTTCATCATCCCGCCGTTCATCGACCCATTGTCCGAGAAGAACCGCGATCTCCCCGTATCCGAGATCGATGCTACTCTCGCAAAGTACGGCATCGACCCGGAGAAGCCGATCGTCACCCAGGTCTCCCGGTACGACACCTTCAAAGACCCGGTCGGGGTCATCCAGGCGTTCAAGATGGTTCGCCGGAAGATACCCTGCCAGCTCGTTCTCGTCGGCGGGCGGGCGTGCGACGACCCGGAATGTTTCATCGTCCTGCGCGAGGTCCGTGAGACGGCCGAGGACGATCCCGATATCCATATCCTCGACCTCCCGCCGGACAGTCACCGCGAGATCAACGCGATCCAGCGGGCGTCTGACATGATCGTCCAGAAGTCCATCAAAGAGGGGTTCGGACTGACGGTGACCGAAGGGCTCTGGAAGGAGAAACCGGTCATCGCCGGGAGCGTCGGCGGCATACCGCTCCAGATCCGCGACGGCTGGAACGGCTACCTGGTCTCGACGATCCGGGAGACCGCCGATCGGATCCTCCATCTCCTCAGGAACCCGGAGCTGGCCCACGAGATGGGCGCACGAGGGAGGGAGTTCGTGCGGGAGTACTACCTTCTCACCCGGGGCGTGCAGGATCACCTCACTGCCATCGACCAGGTGGTCAACGGCAGGATCACCGCCCGGGACAGCGTCATCTGCTATCACCCGCAGGTGGTGACGACCCGGATGGCCGGGTGCGCGGCCCGGCACTGATGCGTGCCCGCCCGCTACACTCCGGCGGTGCACCTGCCCCGCGTCGGCGCCGTCACCCGATGGGGATCTTCTTGCCGCCGGGTCCGGACAGTCTCCTCATCTTCTTCAGGCGGATTTCGAGGACGCCGTTCTTGAACCCGGTCCCGGCGCCTTCTTCTACCACACTCGCGGGCAGGCGTATCATCCGGCTCAGGGTGCCGTCTCCGCGTTCGTGGACGTAGTACTTCCCCGGCTCCTCCTCGACCGTTCCGGCGCGCCTCGCTGTTATTCGCAGAATCTGAGGGTTCAGCAGGTTGATCCGGATCTCGTCCTTTTCTGCGCCGGGCAGTTCCGCAACGACGATCACCTCGTCGCCGTGTTCGAGAATGTCGACCCGGAATTCTGCAGAGAGGCCGGGGAAGTCGCGGCTGCCGCCGCGTGAGACCGGCGGCAACCCGCCTCTCTCCCCGCCCTCCCGGTTGTTCGCTCTCTGATCCCCTTCCTGCCGCCGCCCGGGGCCGGAGGGGTCGTCTTCTCTTCCTGTCACGATCCTTGCCTCCTGCAGTCTGGTCTGTCGGATGGCCGGTCACCATCCGCGCCCCCCTCTCGAGCCGGCATACTTAACATTTCGTACCCGGTTGCCCTGGTCATCCCGGTCGCCTTCTCGTGCAGCAACACCCCCGGTGATGTATACGTTGCGGTCCCCCGGAGGGCCGGAATGGTGCCGGCCCGGATTATCCCCCGGTGTCATCGGAACTGCTCTCGATGCGGGTTCGAGGGTTGTTCTTTGCAAATTCGTCTGCCGGCCGTTAAGTTTTTGTGGCGTGACCGGCATGGGGAGCAACCCCCGGTTTTCCGGGGTGCGGGGGGACTGCAAGGTTCACCGCCCGTGCCGCCGTACTGCCGGGGATGCCCGTGCCGATGGATATGCGGGGGTTATGGAGGAAGACGAGATGGCGCAATTCAAACCATTCGAGATGGAGGGCATGCCTATCGAAGAGCAGCCCATGAACTGGAAGGATATGGTCCCGGCCCCGTACGACAAGAAGGCGGTCGACGCCTACACCCGGACCCGGGTCATCCTCATGAACGGGATCGAGAACAACGCCGTCCTGATGTCGCACGCGATCGAGCGAATGCACCCGGATCCCGGGGTGAAGAAGTCGATGGCCCTGATGCGGCGGATCGACTCCCAGCAGCAGGAGACGGTCAACTGGCTCAACCCGGCCGACCAGTCGATCATCGAGACCACCCTCGGCTACGAGCAGGTGGCGGTCGACCTCACCGCGAACCTGGCGCAGAACGAGCCGGATCCCTACGTGAAGCAGACGCTGGACTTTGCCCTGCTCGAGGACTTCGACCACCTCTACCGCTACAGCTGCCTCTACGACTACATCGAGGGAGGCGACCCCGACTCGATCGTCCAGGGCAGGACCGAGGTCAAGCCCGGCCGGCCGACGAGCATCGAGCACCGCCACCCCTATGACTCGATGCGCAAGCACTACGACAGGGATACGGCCGACATCAAGACGAAGATGAACTACATCACGATCACCGCCGGAGAACAGCAGACGATGCTCTACTACCGGGCGCACGGGTTCATGTATCCCGACGAGATCGCGCGGCAACTGTACGCCGAGATCGCGGAGATCGAGGAGCAGCACGTCACCCAGTATGGTCTGCTCGGCGACCCGAACGAGACGATGCTTGAGAAGATGGCGATGATAGAACTCAACGAGGCGTACCTCTACTACTCCTTTGCAGAGCAGGAGAGCGACCCGAGGATCAAGGGGATCTGGGAGAACTTCATGAAGATGGAAGTCACGCACTTCAACGAGTGTGCACGGCTCATCAAGCAGTATGAGGGCCGCGACATCCAGGATATCGTGAAGGCCGACGTCATCGAGCCCCTGGTCGTCTTCGAGGAGAACAAAGACTACGTCAACAGCGTCATCGACGCCCAACTCGATATCGCGCCGAACAACATGGAGTATGTGCGGATGCGCGACCTCCCGGACGACTGGGCGAGTTTCGGCTACCAGCGTGTCATGAATGCAAAGGGCGTCCCGAGCGAGGAGGTCGTCGGGAAAGCGGGCCCGACCCTTGCTGAGCGCGACCAGATGCAGAACATCAGGAAGGTCAAGCAGGAGATGGCTCGCCGGGTCGAGAAGGGCATGGCAGCGGTGCCGGCCCGGTGAATACCTTTTTTTGCAGCGGACGGAGCCCCGCGGGTGCGAAGAGCACGAAGCCACGAAGGGGAGTTGCCATACCCATCTGCCGAACTTCGCGTAACGACCGTGACGGATCCTGCGCCCGGCCGTTATGCATCCGGCGCCGAAGATTCGCCGCCGTCAGCCTCCCTGAGGGTGAACCGGAACGCCGCTCCTGCCTCCGGGTGGCCCGGCACCCGGTCATCAACCCAGATCTTCCCGCCGTAGCGGGCAGCAAGCATCCGACAGATCGAGAGCCCGAGACCCTGGCCGTTTCCCTGCCCCTTCCCCTGCTCGAACCGGGCAAATATTGTCTCTTTCATATCGTCAGGAACTCCCGGGCCGGTGTCGGCGATGGCGACCTGAACCATCCCTTCTTCCGCATCCTCGACGGCGATCTCTATCTCGACGCCCGGCCCGCCGTGCTTCTCGGCGTTGCCGATGAGGTTCGTGAAGACCTCGGAGAGGAGGTCGTCGGCGAAGACCATCATCTGCAGCCCCTCATAGGTGATGCGAGCGTCTGCATGGTGAGCGATCTCCTCGCGGATCACCCCGTCCAGGTCGACCGGGCGGAGCGCCGCCCGGCTCTCGCGGATCTTGCGGATCGTGGCGACGTTTGCGGTGATCTCGATGCTCTTTCGGATACCGGCCCGGAGTTTCAGCAGGTACTCCCGCTCCTTCCCGGAAAGTGCTTCATCGAGCAGTTCGGCGTAGATGTTCGTGACGTTGTCGGCGTTCCGGATGTCGTGGGTGAGGATGTCAAGGTAGAGGTTCGCCTCCCGGTGCGCCTCCTCGAGCCGTGAGTAGAGTATCCCCCGGAGAACCCCGCCCCCGACCTCACGGCCGACCGCCTCGAGGATCAGCCGCGTCTCCTTTGGGATCGCCCGGGTGTCGGTGCTCCCCAGCACGAGCGCCCCGATGATGGAGGACTCGGCGGCGAGCGGAATGAAGGCCAGGGAAACGGCGCCGAAGTCCGCGAGGATATCCAGATTCCGACCGGATGCATCTTCCCCTCCCTCGACGAACCACGGCTGCCCCGCGACGAACACCAGGTTGTAGGGCCAGTGCCGGAGGTCGAGTCTCCCGTTATGCATCAGGGCGAACTCCGAGACCTTCCGGTGGCACCGGACGGTCGCCTGCATCCGCTCCCCCTCCTCCAGCATGTAGATCAGCCCGAGATCGAATCCGAGGTTGTCAAGGACGGCGTCAAGCGCCCTGTCGAGCAGTTCGTCCAGGGTGAACGCGGATGCCGAGGCTGCGATGACGGCGTTCAGGACGGCGAGCCGTTTGTTCCGGATCAGGATCTCGTTACCGGCCCGTATCCGTTCCGTGACGTCGGCAAGCGAGAGCACAAGCCCCTGGACGCCTCCACGGGCATCCTTCACCGGCACGAGGCTCCAGTCCCAGTTGGTCGTCCCGCGTTCCGGCTGATTCTCGTAGGTGAACGGTTTTGCGTATATCCGAAACGGCTTGCCGGTATCGCGCACCCGCTCAAAGACCACCTGGTTCTCCGGGTTCGGGAAGAGGTCGAAATGGTTGCGGCCGAGGAGTTCCTCTTTCTTGTATCCCGAACCTTCTGCGTAGGCCGTGTTCACGCGAACGAACCGGAAATGGGGATCGAGGTAGGCGAGGTGGACGTCGGTGTGCTCCATGATCGTCCGGAGGACGTCGCGTTCTGTTGCAAGGTTCGCCGCGAGCGACTGGTTCTCGGCGAGCAGCCGCTCCCGTTCCGCGTCCACCTGCGTCCTGTGGGTGGTGTCCCGGGCAAGCAACAGGATCTCCGTGAGGCTGCCCCGGTCGTCGTAGACGCCCGTGGCGGAAAGGGAGACGGGAATTGGCTCCCCGGTCGCCGGCTGTACCGTGACCTCGATCCCGCGCAGGGGACCCACGGCCCCGGCCTCGAACTGCGCGACGAGGTCACGGCAGGCCTTCCTGTCCTCGGGGGCGACGTAATCTGTCCCGGGCGTTCCGATCAGGTTCCGGCGGTCTTTCGCGAGGAGGAGGGCTCCCGCCCGGTTCACGTCGAGGATCGTCCCGGCGGGGTCGCAGACGAAGTAGCCGTCGGGGGCGAGGTCGAAGAGTTCCCGGTAGTGCCTCTGCTCCGCTTCGAGAAGGCGGTGCTTTTGTTCGCTCTTCTTCCTCGCGGAGATGTCGCTGACGAGGAGGAGTACCGTGCCGTCGCCCGGAACCCGGACCGAGTATGCCATCCAGCGGTCGGGAGCGATCCGGCACTCCATCCCGGAGAGCGGTTCTCTGTCCCGGAGTGCCGCGAGCAGCCGCCCAACCACTCCCGCGTCGTCGATGAGCGGTGCAAGATGGGTACGGACGAGCGCCATCCCGTCCGCCCCGGTGAGATTCCTGGCGTCCGGCAGCGATAGAAGGCTCTGAAAGACCCGGTTGACCCGCACCACTCTTCTGTCGGCGTCGAGCAGGAGCACGCCGTCTTCGAGTTCGTCAATGGTGGCGCGTGGGATGAGCAGTTCATTGGATACTGGTGGGGAGGGCATGGTACGTTCGGCCGTTCTGTGTATCTGGGGTGGAACCTGATCGACAGTAAACTTTGGCATGCGGTGTTCCGGGGGAAGCCGGTCTTGCAGGCGGCGATATCGGCGGTTATGCGTGAAGATTTTACGGTCTGTTCATGGGTGAACATACCCTGCCGGGAGGGATAACTTTATATTATTTAGCGCATATGAGTAATATGTTACAACTGAGGTGAACAAAAATGCCAGGATTCGATGGTACCGGGCCCCGGGGTATGGGGCCGATGGCCGGGCGGCGCATGGGCCGGTGTGTCCTGCCGCCGCAGCCGCCGGCAGAGGGCAGCCCTGCCGGAGAGACGAGCGAGACCACCCGGGAGACCCCGGCTGAGCAGCAGCCGGTTTACGGCCTTGGGCGAGGCGGAATCCCATACGGGTGCGGTCGTGGCCGCGGCTTCGGCGGCGGACGCGGGCGCCGGTGGTGAAGACAGGAAAACTTTTTTTCGGGCCGGATAGCCTCTCGCAGAAAGAGCACGAAGCCTTCCCGGCGGGTGCAGGAGGACGGCCGAACGGGATGTCCTACCCGTCCAGAGCGTTCCGTGCTTCGCGAGCAAAAGCCAAAGTTCTCTCAGGGTTACGAACACCGTCTTTCTTGACGCCGGTATGCACATCGACCCCGTACGGGCGAACTTTCCGTATTGCGGCTCGGACGTTCTCCGGCGTGAGCCCTCCTGCGAGTATCACGGGGATTGCAGAGTCCGCCACGATCTTCGCACTGATATTCCAGTCGTGAGGGATCCCCGTCCCCCCGAGTCTCTCCCGGGTTCTGGTGTCGAGGAGGAGCGCGTCGGCGTAGGGCTCGTAGCGTCTTGCCGTCTCGATCGCCGATACGTCCGTCACGTGAACGGCTTTCACGATCTTGAGGTAGGGGAGAGCGTCGCGGACGGCGTCCAGTTCGGCGGGTTCGACGGCGTTCTGAACCTGCAGCGTCGTGCAGTGCGACTCTCTCACCAGCCGGATGAGGTTGTCCGTCTCCTGCAGGTGGGTGACCGCGACCGGTTCGATGAACGGAGGAAGACGGCGTATCATCTTCGCGGCTTCTGCTGCCGTTACGAAGTCGCTGCTCTGGTGGGTCACGCCCATGATGAACCCCACGGCGTCGCAGCCTGCATCGACTGCGCACCGCATATCCGCAAGGCTTGCGGTTCCGCAGAATTTGACACGCATCGAATTCTCTCTGTCTTAATGATAGATAGACTGTCTGCATAGCCGGCGGGCCGTGACGTCGAAGGGTGGCGGCAGATGCAGGTCGGCGTGGCCGTGGCGGCGATGGTGAGGTCGATGGAGTCTTAACAGCATGAGATCCTGCCAGGAACTCCTCGGGCGATACTGTTATCGATTCCGACCGGTGTCTCAGGGACGGTAGCCGGGGGAGTGTACGTGGACCGGGACATTATCGAGATGATCAGGCAGAATCACGAGCAAATCCTGGAGGTGCTGGACGATCTGGAGGTGCACGATCGCGCAGCCTCCGAGACCTACAGCGTTGCCAGAGGACTGCTGTACTCGCACATGTACGGTGAGGAGGTGACGATATACGAGCGGATGAGGTCCGAAATGTATGAACGCATCGAAGACTCTCTCGCCGAGCACAACTCAATCGGGATAGGCCTGAACCAGCTGGACCGGAGCGAGATAACCGGAACAGAATGGGTTTCTGCCGTCCAGGATCTGAAACGGGGGGTGCAATTCCATGTCGACAGCGAAGAGCGGCTGCTCAAGGCGGCCGAATCGTTCCTTGATGCATCAGAGCGGTTCGAGATGGCAGAACGCTTCCAGCGTGCCAAAAGGGCGCGATCCGGTTACACCCTGGCATGACGGGAATCGGTCGTCTGGTGGATCTGTTCGCGTTTCCCGTCTCGCTCGCTGCTTGCGTGAACTGGAGGGTTAAAAGAGGCTATTGGCCGAGCATCAGCGCTTTGGTATCGTTAGGAGCGCTTTGCTGGGATTGAGATTTGGCGGGATATGGGGATGGCCAGCGCTGATATACTGGACGTACTCAATTGCTCTCTGGATTGCCCGTGTGAGCACCGAGTCACCGTCTCTTTTGGAGCAGATAGGGCTATGGATACTGCAATTAGCCCGAAGTTGGGCTGTGGTTCCCGAGGAGCAGCCTTAACCAAGCATCGTTATGAAAAACGCTTTACAATATTATAACTGAAAGTCAACTGTATGGACCCAGTTGACAGGGAGTTTTGGATCGATTGCGCCGATGATGATCTCCAAACTATTTTTCGCAAACTCCTGTCTCGTGGTTACTCTAGAGAAGAGTCTATAGAGATATTAGCAAGCGGGGAGTTGGTTGATGTCCTCCTTGAGGAAAGAGAGATTGAAATTGCAGAACAAAAATATGAGGGGTACAAGAAGAATTTCCTTAAACTTCATGACCTCAAATGCGCTGCAGATGCCCAATTTTTTCGTGCGAATATAGAAAAATGGGGTGATTGCTTCGTTGCATGCGATGCCCTTCACGTACATGCGGTTTTCCTCAATAACGAGTACCAAAATGACCTTAGAAGTATCCTTTCTGATGAAGTGAAAAAGGAAACCAATTTCCTCCACTATTCGTTAATGGCTAACTACGCAAGGGCGTGCCAGATCTACGCTGAAATATTCTGCCTCCTTAAAAACGGATTTGCTAACGGTGCATTTGCTCGTTGGCGTTCGCTGTTTGAATTGCTGGTTGTGTCCGAGTTCCTCATGAAATGTGGAGAGGAAACAGCAAAGGCCTACCTGTATTCATGTAACAATGCTAAGGAAAAATACGAATGGGCGAAAACCGCAGCGTGCTTCAAAAATTTGAAATCGGTTCAGTTCTCAGATCTTAGGAAAGAGGTTGAAATTGCACATGATTTTGTAGCCTATGAGGAGTATTCATTATCACATAAAATGGTCCATGCATCTCCGTTTGGTATATTCAACGGTGTAGGCGTCAGAGAAAACGATGCTGGACTCTACGACGGTCCGAGTCATTGGGGCTTGGCAGGTCCCGCTATTTTAACAGTTAGGGTTTTTGCGGTGTTATCGGGCCTATACTTCATGCAGTACGATATCACCAAATGGAGAGCAATTGGAGAGAGTTTCGTTTACTGGGTAAAGGATATCACTGATAATTTCGTCAAACAGGCTGAAATCAATGGAGACTTGGATATTGTAGATGAATTTGATGATTTTGCAATTACGCGTTAGCAGAGTTATATGCAATCAGAGGTTTATGCGTAACAGTGCTAGCCCTTTTCGAAGGCCCAACGACGCGCATGTGAAGGGAATCAACCTTTTGCGTGGGGTTATATTGAGGTCATCCCGAAAGCCTCTGCCGGGAGGGGGGCACCCCCTCCCGGTCCCTCCCCCGAGGCGCGATAGCCCATGGGAAGCCGGATCTGCGTTCTGGTCGGACATTACCCAATCATCAGCGCGCGCATAAGAGCATTCCGGGTAATGCGCTTCTGTAATCCCTGAATGTTCTTAGGCTGGCCGCACCGAGTTTTTGAACAAAAACGTCAGAAAAGTTGCTCGAAGTGCCCCCGCCCGGATTTGAACCGGGGACAACCAGATCTTCAGTCTGGCGCTCTCCCAGTCTGAGCTACAGGGGCTTCTGCCCTACAATGTTATCGGTTGTTCCTAATAAATACTGTGTTCCCCGGACGGTTACCCGCCGGCACCAGGATGGGGGAGCGCGAACTGACCCATAACCGCCTGTTTATCACGGTGTACACCGATATAGAGAACAATGGCTGGAAGCGATCGAAAGCCGAACACCCGGGACACGAACCTGATGCAGGCGCTCTCCGGGAGGACGGAGCACGTCGTGCACCTCACGCACAACGACCTCGACGCCGTCGGGAGCGATGCCGTTCACCGCCGGAAATACGGAGACGTCTTTACCGTCTGGTCTTCGGTCGGCAAGTTTCTCTCCCTTTTCGACGCCGTCGCCGGCTCTCCCGGCCGGGGCGACCTCCTCAGCATATCGGATCTCGGCTACCAGCAGGGCGTCGAGCAGCGGCTCGCAAAAGCGCGCTCCAACGGGTGGCGGATTGAGTGGCGCGACCATCACCGCTGGAAGGACGAGGAGATCCGCGCCGTTGATGCGAAGACGAGCCTCCTCCACGTCGACGTTTCCACCTGCGCGACCGGGATCGTCGCACGCGACCTCGCCCCCGGCGATGCGGTGGCCGAAGAGATCGCGCGGGTCGTCTGCGACTACGATCTCTGGAAACACCAGGATCCCCGGTCGAAGATGCTCGGCCAGGTGGTGATGCGGAAGGGTTGGCGTGAGTACGTCCGCGACAACCTCGTCCGGGGCACGATCGTCGACGCGAAGGTCGAGAGCGAGTATAACGAGATCGTCCGCGAGATGGAGCGCGACATCAAAAAGAGCATCCGGCACACCACGATCATCGAGGACGGTCGCTACCGGATCGCGTTCGCGCCCCTCTACGGCTACCCGAGCGAGACCGCTCACGCCATCCGTGACGAACTCAAGACCGATATCGAGGTGATCGTCTCTTCGAACGGCCGCATCTCCATCCGTTCCGTCCCCCCCGTCGGCCACATCATCGCCCGGGAGTTCTCCGGCGGCGGCCATCCCCACGCGGCCGGGGGGACGTTCTCCTTCACCCTTCTCGACCGGCTCCTCTTCTGGCTCATCAAGCGGAACCGCCACTACCGCCGCCTTGCAGAGAAAGCGGAGTCTATCGAGGAATGAACGCCCGGTCGACCAGATTTTTCCAGTAGTCCGGACAGGACTCCTCGCAGTAGCCGCCCGCCTCGAGCATATCCGGGTCGGCGAATACGGTGGCGGCCGCGAGGTCCTTCCCCTCCGCGTCGAGCAGGATCAGTTTTTTGACGCGGAACCGCTCCATCAGGTCCGGCGCCCGGTCGAGATGGGCCGCCGGGAGGACGAGAGCGCTCTGGTATTCGAGCAGCAGTTCCAGGTCGAAGGATCCCGGGTTTCTCGGGAAGAAGAGAATTTTTCTGCCCGCGAGCACCTCGAGTTCGATCGCATCCGCCTCATCTGCGACGAGAACGTGACCCTGCGCACCCTGATCGCGCATCTCACGCGCAAGACGGGCGTACAGGTCCGCTATCGTCTCGGAGAACTCCTCCTCGTCCCCGATACCGGCGTCGCGGAACCCGAGCATGTGGGGAGCGGGGAGGGAGAACCATGCATCTTTGCGTCTTGCCCTGACAAACCGGGCGTCGTCGGCCACGGCTGCCGGGTCGATCCCCGGCTCGCCGACGAGAACCCCGTCCTCCATGCCGAGGAATGCCCCGCTCAACCGCTCGCCGTAGAAGACGCCGCCGGCGGCGGGAACCGCCACCCCTTCCTGTCCGTCGAGCGATCGCTCGAGCCGGTAGGTGGTAAGATCCGCTTCCACCCCTCTCTTCCCCTTCAGCCACTCCGCGAGCTCTGGAACCGCGGGTGTTCCGACCTCGGAACCGAACGACCTCACCGGGATTCTAATCTGTCGTGCCATGCGCTGGTATCTTTATTAGCATCGCAACCAGAGTAGATAAGGATGAGTGGTAAGCCGTTGCTGGTAACGTGCGGGCTCCCGTACACGAACGGTCCCTGCCATATCGGGCACCTGCGGACCTACGTGCCGGCGGATTTTTATGTCCGATATATGCGCCGGTCCGGGGAGGAGATCGTCTTTATATGCGGTTCCGATAACCACGGAACGCCGATCGTGATCAGCGCCGAGCAGGAGGGCTCGACGCCCCGCGCCCTCTCGGAGCGGTATCACGAGCACTTCTACGAGACGTTCCGCCGGATGGAGGTCGTCTTCGACCGGTTCGGGATGACCGACGATGCCATGAACCACGAGACCACCCGCTCGATCGTCGAACGGCTCATCGAGAACGGCTACGTCTACGCAGAGACCGTCAGCCAGAGTTACTGCCCGCAGTGCGAGCGGTTCCTCCCCGACCGCTACGTGGAGGGGATCTGCCCGCACTGCGGGGCGGTTGCCCGGGGCGACGAGTGCGACCAGGGGTGCGGGCAGCACCTGGAGCCCGGCGAGATCAAGGACGCGATCTGCAAGATCTGCGGCGCTAAAGCGGAGTACCGGGAGCAGGAGCATTACTTCTTCAGACTCTCGGCCTTCCGCGACTTCCTCCTCGACTACCTCCCGAACCTCAAAGGCACGTCCACCGCCCGGAACTACGCCCTCGGGTGGGTGAAGGAGCTCCTGCACGACTGGTGCATCACCCGGACGCTCGACTGGGGCGTCAAGTTCCCCGGACGTGACGACCTCGTCGTCTACGTCTGGGTCGACGCGCCGATCGGCTACATATCGTTCACGAAGGAGTGGGCACAGAAGGCGGGAACCGACTGGAAGGACTACTGGTGCGGCGACGACACACGGGTCACGCACTTCATCGGCGGGGACATCGTCTACCACCACTGCATCTTCTGGCCGGCGCTCCTCAAAGGGGCAGGCTACGGCCTTCCGCACGCGGTGGTCGCGAGCGGCATGGTCACGATCGAGGGGCGGAAGTTCTCGAAGTCCCGCGGTTACGTCGTCTGGACGAACGATGACTACCTCGATGTGGGCCTCCCGGCGGACTACCTCCGCTACTACCTCCTCTCCTACACGAACCACACGAAGGAGCTCGACTTCTCCTGGAAGGTCTACGCCGAGCGGGTGAACAACGAGATCGTCGGGACGCTCGGGAACTTCATCTACCGGACGATGTACTTCGCCGAGAAGGAGTTTGCCGGCGTTCCCGATCTCGCTCCCCGGCCGGAGGTGATCGAGGAGATCGAGCGGTCGCTCGCCGGAATCGACGGTCTGATGCGGGACTACGACTTCAAGAACGCCGTCGATACGATGATGGCGCTCGCGTCGTACGGGAACGGCTACATCCAGAACAACGCCCCCTGGAAACTGATCAAGGAGGACCGGGCGGCGGCACAGCAGGTGATCGCCGACTGCCTCCAGATCGTGAAGGCGCTCGTCCTGGTTTTCCAGCCCCTGATGCCCGATGCGATGCAGCGGGCATGGACGATGCTCGGCTACGAGGACGAGGTTGCCGATCATCCGATCGCGGAGGCCACGGTGCCGATCGGCGCCCGCCCGCTTCCAAAACCCGCCCCCCTCTTTACGAAGATCGAGAAGGAGCAGGTCGCTGCCCTCGAGGCGACCCTCAATGCGCAGGTCGAGAAGGCAAAGGCGGCCGCCGAACCGAAGATGCCCACCGTCTCGATCGATGAGTTCGGAAACCTCGATATCCGGATAGCAAAGGTCGTCTCGGCCGAACCGATCAAGGGCTCGAAGAAGCTCTACAAACTCGTCGTCGACCTTGGAAGCGAGAAGCGCCAGGTGGTCAGCGGGATCGCGCAGTTCTATGCACCCGACGAACTGGTGGGCAGGGACGTGGCGCTGATCGCGAACCTGGCTCCCGCAAAGATCTTCGGCGTCGAGAGCCGGGGGATGATCCTCGCCGCCGGCGACGAGGCCTCCCTCCTCGTCCCCCTTCGCCCGGTCAAACCGGGGACGAAGGTCCGCTGATCAGGACGACCCGGTCGACCCTGTTTTTCTTGAGCAACTGGTCGTAGACGACGACCCGCCAGTCGCCGCCGGGTGAGAACGACCGGATGCCGGAGTGGTAGGTGTCCGTAAAGACGAGGTCGGGCTCGTCGGTGATCCAGTAGCCGGAGCGGCCGTCGACGGGGAGGTAGAAGATGTATGCGGCCCGGCCGTCAGCGGGGGTCGTGTTCGTGAGGACTGCGGTCTCCACATTATGGAGCACTCCTCCCGGGTCGGTGAGGTAGACCCGGCACTCCGTGAGGTTGACGGCATCCGCAGCAATCCGTATCACCGATGTCCCGTTGTAACCGGCGACGGCCTCCACCGGGGAGGCGGAGGAGCGCCCCGGGACCGTGATCCCCGCCGTCTCGCCGGGCGGGAGAAGAACAGCGGCTACGGCGGTCATCATCACTGCGGCGATGACGACGGCGAAGATCGTCGCCGTCCCGGTGGAGATGGAGCCCCGCTTCACGAGCAGCCATTGTGCATCACCTTATATTTGAAACTATGGGTGGAGCGGGGCGGAGAGAGGATGGTCGAGGAGGAGGGAGGTTTGTTTTTATAACGGGGCAGGCCGGGCGTTCTAAAGCCGGTCGAGCGCCTCGCGCCCGGTCATGCCGACGGCGACGCCGCGCTCCCCTGCATGCCTGTTCGCCCCCTTGATCTCGCCGCGGAGGAGGTCATCGACCGTCTCGATCGAGGATGCGCCTCCTGCGGGCTTGACGCGCGCTGCGGGGTAGCCGAATTTTTCCAGCGCATCGACGTCGAACGCGCCGCAACCGACCATCCCCGCATCGGTCACCACCGCGACAAGGTTCACCGGGCCGAGGGGTATGACGTAGCCGTCGGCCTCTCTTCCGGTCAGTCTGACCGTTTCGTGCTGCATGAGATGTAGTGAGCCGTCTGCCGTCATCAACCCCGTAGTTCATACTCTCCGTTGAAGCGAATCCGGGTGAGAACCATGACCGGACGAACCCGACGGGTGTACTTCTTAGATCTCCCGCCGGATCCAGGCCTCGATCAGCGCCCGCGATATGCTCGCTCCCGTTGGGACAGCGGGCAGGGCGTCGCGGGTGAACCAGCCGGCGGCCTCGATCTCCTGGTTGTCGACCCGGATCTCCCCTCCGGCGTAGTCCGCGACGAAGCCGATCATGAGCGAATCGGGAAACGGCCAGGGCTCGCTCCCGAAGTACCGGAGGTTTCGCACTGCAATGCCGACCTCCTCGCCGACTTCGCGGTGGACGGTCTGTTCGAGGTTCTCACCGGGCTCGTTGAAGCCGGCGATGACCGAGAAGAGCCCTGACGGGAAGCGGGGGGAACGGGCGAGCAGGACCTCCTCCCCCTTCTTGATCAGCACGATGATGGCGGGGGAGATCCGGGGGTAAACGATCCGGTTGCAGGCCGTGCAGATCCGTGCCCGCTCGGTCGTGACCGGGCGGGTCTTAGCGCCGCACCTGCCGCAGAAGGCGGTCGACCGGTCGAAGTCGAGGATCCGCACGGCATAGGAGGCAACGGCAAGGTCGTCGTCCGGAACCGTTCCGCGGAGTTCCCTGACCGGCGACGGCTGCCAGCCGGCCGGCGGCGCGGTACCGGCAGCGACCTCGGCAGCGTAGTAGACGACGTCGCCGCGGGTGCCGAGGTACGCCGGCGCACCGCACGCGAGACCGGCGGGGAGCGGGTCCGGCATGAGGACGGTGCCGGGTGCCGGTTTGCTCGCGAAGAGCACGGAACTCTCCCTGACCAGGATCCAGCGCTTCTGTTCAGGCGGTATGTCCTCCGGTTCCGGATAGACGGGGAGGAGAGGGCGGACTGCGTAGAACGAACGGTGCTCCATGCGTATAATCTCGGTCTGTATCACTGAAATATCTCCCGATTACCGGCAGGAATCTACCCGTTACAGGAAGTATTCCGGCTCCTTCCGATTGCTTTACAGCGTATGAAGGCGCAGTGATGCGTCTTTCGGCCCGGGTTTCATCGATCCGGCGTGTTGCGGGCAGGTTTTGGTGCACGCACAGCAGGTGATGCACGTTGTCGTGTCGATCAGGGCGCTGTCCCCGGGATCGATGGCACCGACGGGGCATCCGGTCGGGCGATGCCGAGTCTCTCTCATCCCCGACTCGGAGGAGGTGCCGAAGTCCCCCCGGCTCTCTATGCCCGAGAACGAGGGATGGGGCTGGCCATACCTGTTACTCGTGACTGAACTTCAAAAATCGACGGGCCTGGGGGGATTCGAACCCCCGGCATCCGGGTTAGAAGCCCGGCGCTATGTCCTGGCTAAGCCACAGACCCCTGTGGTATTCCCATACATTTTGGTCGCGTGGGGATATTAACCCTTTGAGGGTCGGGAGACGGGTAAAAAGGGGAGGTATCATCCGGCCCGGTAACATGCCGACCGGACGATCTCGACCTTGGTCGGGTCTCCCCACTTCCGCCCTTCCACGTCGCGGGCGAGGGTCATCCCACGGAACTGGACCTTGATCCGGGCGGACATCCGCTCCCGCTCCTCGTAGAAGAACGAGTTGGCGACCTCGATCCGTCTCATGCCGATGCTGAGGGCGAGGAGATCGACCATGATCCCCGGATCGCCGGGTGAGAGGTCTTCCTCGTTGACCGACGTCATGAAGATGCACTCGCCGGGGGCAGTCTCGGTCAGCGTGATGATGTTGTGGGCGCTGTTCAGCTCGAGGGTGCGGGCCTTGCCGCTCTTGAGTTCGGCAATGACCGACGGCGAGATTCCGGTTAACGCTGCGTACTTCATGATTCCTCACCCGTACATCGGCAGTTGTTCTCTCCGGGGCGTGGCCTCGGTCTTCTGCACCTGTTCGGCTATCTGGGACATTGCAGCCTCGATCTCCACCGCCTGTTCGAGCAGCGGCTGGATGTCCAGGTTGAGGCCGTAGATCTGGTTCAAGACCTCGATCGTGGCCGCGGACGACCGCGGGTCGGGGGTGTTCACCGTCTCGCCGAGGAGCCCTATCCCCGGGATGCCCCGCGTCTTGCACTCCGTGAGGAGGCTTGCCGCGACGCCGGATATGCTTCCCATCGGGAGGATGATCGTCTTCTCTTCGACGCGCTGCAGCACGCCGCTGCTGGTCGCGACCCCGAAGACCCTCTTCTCCGGTTCGTTCGTGATGATCCCGGCC
>NZ_FMID01000015.1 GCF_900095385.1 Methanoculleus chikugoensis | reverse complement strand
GTTCCTGTTCAAACGGTTTTATTGGGTGCAGATCACGTTGATTCAACACTTTGGGACGGGGAGGATCTCTGTTTGAAGAAGTCTTCTGTAGATACAATACATTTCATTGATTCATTAAAGGCTCATGAGAAAAAATTAATCTTATGCCTGGGTCGATGGGAGCCTTATTGTTACAAGAACTCAGAAGCAATGTTCGACGTAATGCGGCAAATTAGAACCGCTGTTCCTGATTGTGCCTTGCTGATCCTAGCAGATCCTACTAACGTAGAGATCCCTGATGATCTACAAAAATTAGTATTTCCCATAGGATTTCCCGACGACTCAGAATTAAAGTACGTAATGAGTCAGGCAGATTTAGGCATCAGTCCTTCCTTATGGGAGGGGTTTAACCTCCCCATTGCCGAGATGCAGTGGTTGGGCCGCCCGGTTCTTGCATTTAATCTAGGGGCGCACCCCGAGGTGATCCTCGATCCTTGGTATCTCTGTAACGATATGAACGACATGGTTGTTAAAGCGCTTGAGATCTTGAACGGGCATGAGCTCGAGACTTCCAAGCGGGAGGCGTCGTTAGAGAAATTCCGCGAGTCTTTCCGATGGGACCGTGTTATTATGGAATACAACAACATTCTGAAAGATCTGCAGGAAGGTATTGTTAAGGATAAAGCAGGGTCTCTAACTATAATAGTTGATGTAACAAACGCTTCCAGGGATCCCGCGAATTCCGGGGTCATTCGGGTTACCCGGCGAATATGCAAGGAATTGCAGAGATATCTGGATCCCGTTTTCGTTGTATGGGATTCATCGTCTAAGTGCTATCTTTTGCCTAATAAATCTGAGTTTAAGCAGTTAGGAGAATTTAATGGACCTTTGCCTGGTGATGAAAGTAAACTCTCTCCGGATGATCACAGGGTCACGCTCCATGAATATCTTCCGTCACTAGGTGGGACTTTTTGGCTTCTTTTTACAGAGACCGTCGATGAAACCCATGCCCGGGTCGTCCGTCAATACGCACGGGATAAAGGCATCAACTTGGCAGCAATTTTTTATGACGCTATTCCCGTCCTTTACCCCGATCTCTGTAAAGACCTAACTATTAAGCAGAATCACCGCCAATATATGACAGGTCTTGCTGAATGTGATGTTGTAATCCCAATTTCTAATTATTCAGCTCAATGCTTGATGGATTTCTGGGAAAGTAGTAGCATTAGTGGCTGCAAAGTGATACCCAATCCACTTCCTGGCGAATTTGGCGGTGCAGAACGAACAGTAGAAATCCCTGAATTCAGAGCAAAATCTGCTGATATCCTCTGTGTTTCAACATTAGAACCCAGGAAAAATCATAAAACACTTGTCCAAGCATGCTTGTTGCTGCAGGAAAAGTACCCTAATCTTGATTGGAATCTCACACTTGTAGGCAACCGATATGCAGGAGCATTTGACATTGCTGACTATGTTCAGTCGGTTTCAGCGAATAATCCTCATATCAAATGGTTGGGAGTTGTTGACGATATCACGTTGCATAGCCTCTATGAAAAGGCGTCATTTACAGTTTATCCCTCGATAGTAGAGGGGTTTGGCATGCCAATCCTTGAGAGTCTCTGGCATGGAAAACCATGTATTTGTTATAACAAAGGGGTCATGGCAGAACTCGCTAAAGATGGTGGATGCCTGACTGTTGATGTTAAAAACGCTAGTTTTTTATCTGAGACAATACATCGCCTTATCACTGATGAAGAACTCCATCTCAAACTGTCTCAAGAAGCTGTGGCAAGGGAAATAAAATCCTGGGATGACTACATCCGTGAATTATTATCAGTTCTTATATTGGAATCTACAACAAAATTTACAACAGTAGGTTCATCTGTATCTCGTCAGGAACCCGCGATGCTGGCTGATTCCCCCAATTGGGAGGATATCCTTTATCCTGGCTGTTTATGTGAACATTGGCAAATGAACCATTCTGAAAGGTTAGCCGTGACTGCGCTGCTCTCCCGCCATAAACCCCGGTGCAGTATAGAGGTGGGAACTTATATGGGTGGAAGTCTTTCGTTAATATCGCAATACTCTCATACGGTATTTTCTATAGACATTGACCCAAGTATTCCAAACAAGTTTAGACAGTTTGATAATGTCTGTTTCCTGACAGGTCCTTCGAAAATTATCCTGCCGCTGTTGTTAAAAGAATTAGATCGTGAGCAGGTCCCTGTTGATTTCATCCTAATTGATGGTGACCACTCCGCTGAGGGCATAAAGCAGGATCTTGAGTCCGTACTCTCTTATATCCCTAAAAAGCCTCTTTTTATCGTTATGCACGATAGTTTCAATCCAGAATGTCGTAGAGGTATGCAAGAGGTAAATTGGGAGGGATCTCCCTATGTCCATTGGGTAGATCTTGACTTTATCCCGGGAAGAATTGTTGAAACGGGTGGTCCTTCAAGGGGAGAAATGTGGGGTGGATTAGGGTTGGCTTACCTTAAGCCCGTAACCCGCCAGGGTCCGCTACAGATCAATCTTTCAGCGGGCAAGATGCATGAAATTATCAAAAATTGCCGGAAATAGGGAAAACATCTGCCATCGGTGGTTGAATTTGTGTGAGACAGTGAGAAGGCTATGGGGAAAAAGATAGTTATCTGCTGTAATGTGTATCCCCCGAATTTCATCGGGGGGGCAGAGTTGATAGCGCATGCGCAGGCCAAAATTCTAAAGGAACTCGGTCATGATGTTGTCGTCTTTACTGGAGACACCCAGGGTTGGCATAATAGGCATTCAATGCGGCGGGAAGTTTACGAGGGTTTAACCGTCTATCGTGTTTGTCTGACGTCGGAAGACTACCCTTCAGATCGCATTAATTTCTTTCATAAGGAGGTGGAAGAGCACTTTCAGAAAATTTTAGATGAATTTTCACCCGATATAGTACACTTCCATAACATCATCGGTCTCTCTGTAGGCCTTATCCATATTGCTAAACAGAAGGGAATAAAGACCGTAATGACTCTGCATGATCATTGGGGGTTTTGTTTAAAGAATACTGTTATGAAACATGAGGGTGAAATTTGTCGGGATTTCACCCGATGTGAAGAATGTATGCCTTCTTTTTCGGACGAAAATGGCAACAATTTACCTCTATGGATGAGACAGAATTTCATTGCACTTCAACTCCAGGATATTGACGCATTTATTTCTCCAAGCCGGTACCTTGCTGATGCTTATATATGTGCAGGGCTCCCTGCGCACAAATTTCATGTAATCTGGAATGGGATTGATGTCCGAAAATTTACGAGCATCAATAAAATTAAAAGTCCTGGTTCTACAAGATTTACATTTATTGGATACTTTGGAGCCCATAAAGGGATTCATGTTTTGCTTGAGGCATTGCAATATCTCGATAAGGATAGGTATATACTCAATCTTGTAGGAGATGGGGAACTTCTGGCGGAATACAAGAATAAAGTGCAAAGTGCGGGGTTGGAATGTTCTGTAAAGTTTTGGGGAAAGATAAAAGATATCAAGGACGCATATGCCCAGACCGATGTTTTAATTTTGCCCTCGATTTGGCCAGAAAACCAGCCGGTCACTATTACTGAAGCAATGGCCGCGAAAACCCCTGTGATTGCTTCAAATTGTGGTGGGATTCCGGAATTGGTAGAGGATGAAAAAACAGGTCTTCTCTTTGAATCGGGAAATGTTCAGGACCTTGCACGAAAGATGTTATATGTCATACAGAATCCTGAAAAAATCAAAACTTTTGGAGAGTACGCATATCAAAAAATAAGAGCCAATACCAGCGATAATCAAGTGAAGAAGATTCTCGAACTTTATGATCACATAGATCCGTCAAATGCTGGGCAGATTGGAAAACAAAATTTAGTTCTTTGTTATGGTAGTCACATCGATCTCGATTGTATTGATGCAATTAATAGGCTTTCGCAGAGTTCTGAAAATGGGGATTGCCGATTCGTTATGTTTGACTGGCTTCAGGACGATCAGATCAAAGCAGGTGCCGTATTATGGATTGTGGACAAGTCTATTGATGGCAAATCTCTGTTTGTAGGGCTAAAATATAAACTCCCATTGCTTGTCCCTGAAGGAAATGATGAGTTAAGGCAATTCTGTATAAAATACAATTGTGGGCTGTATTACCAGACTACTTACGAGGCAGAAGGCGCTCTCCAGTGTTTATTGAATAACGAGAAGATGCGAACTATTATTGCAACAAATGGTTATACTGCTTATTGTTTATTAGAAAAATTGAGGTTTACGAGTCAATATGGAACGAATCGAACTAATTCATAATCTAAAAGATATGCCGTTATCTTTCGTAATATTGTGTCATGGAGATCATCTCAATACTCTCCCGATCATGACAATGCATGCTAGGTGCATCAATCCCATGAACGAGTGTGTATATCGCTCTTAACGTGGAACAATCTTCTTAAACACCTCAATCCAATTGGAGAACCGTTCTACTGCATTGCGCTTCTTGTAGAGTTCTGGATCGAACCAGAATGGGCTCCCTCGTTTCGGATATTCTAGGTTGGATTCAGGGCTATTTTAATTTTACAGAAGTTTCGTTACACTATCGAATGCTCACGCTAGAATTTCAACTGCATATTCTCATTGAATGGACTGCTATTGCTAAACTCCTTTTGTCCTCTGACAGTCCCAAATCGCTGGGTGATACTGCATCTGGCAACTCAAAAGCGACATACTGGATCTCCTCCTCTAATACCTCGCGGGGAATAACAATTGTTTTCTCTTGAAATCCAGATTGCTCAAACACCCACTCTCCAACATACTGCCTGTTTACGGCTACAATCATCCGTTGTTGATCGATTACCTCTCCGCCAAGATAGGGCGATGCGGTGATTGTTAGGGTTAGATCAGAATCCGTGTTTTTCGTTCGAACTGCCAGCACAGCAAGTGGGCCACTTGTCCAGGTAAATCCCTCTTCAGGGCCTGACCATCCGGCAAGTTGATATTGCTGTGCGGTTCCTTTGATCCCAAATTGGGTGACACTGTCGTATTCATATGTTGGTAAGGATATGACCACTTCTTTAGGTTTGTATATCCTAAATGTTGGTTTCCATGAGCTGGGAAGCCAGCTATGACCTGAAACCGAGTATTCGCTCATTGGAGGTAAATATGTGTGATACTCTCCGTCCAACCATTGACTCCAGTTATAGTGGTAAAACTTTCGATCTCGGTCACTCGAATCGCTGAACGAGAAGATTGAGGGTCCGGAAGGAACATCAGATAACATTAACACGGATGCTATTGTATGAGGTACATCGCCAAGTGTAACAGGTGCATCAGATATTGCCATATCCCCATCTGAATTGAATGGTTTTACCAGCATGAGTGGTAACCCGGAAGCGATAACACCCTCCCCCACGGTTTGGATTTCATTTCCTGCGCTTTCGTCCAACGATCCTGTATTTAAGCCAATTCTCCCTGCATGGGTCCCATGATCGCTAATGATGAATATAATCGAATTATCGTAGATCCCCTGTCTTTTCAGTTGTGTGATCAGTTCTCCTGCGATATTTAATGCTGCTTTTGACTGTTCTTTAGCACCAGAACGATCCTGGGGTAAGTCTTCTTGCTGCAACTGGGCGTTGAGGGTGTAGGGTCCATGTGCTCCCCAGATGTGATAGTACTTAAACGTCCTCGCTTCACTTGAAGCAACAGTACTGGAGATCAGAGAGTTATAGAAAACCACATCGCGATGAAGGTCATCACTATCCCCGAGTTCAACAAAAGGCATGAAATAGAACTCACTCTTTAAGAAATGAGGGACATATCGGAACATGGTAAGTCTGTAGAGTTCCATTGCACCTTTCTGTTGGTCTACATCTTTATCTACCCTACTATGCTGTTGAGTGCCTACATTCGAGGCGATCTCATCACCTAAATAAAGTTCTGCACCTTCAAGAGGGAACAAATCTACCCTGTAACCATTCTCTTTCAGTATGAGCGGGATCGAATCCTCTAAAAATGCATTTTTAATGAAGTCCTGTATTGGAATAGAATTGTCATAATATTCACCTGTTAGGATAAATGTAACTGATGCATATGTTGTCGGAAATCCACCCATTGCATTCCTGTAATAGGTAAACCCATCAAGCATCTCACGATATTCATCCTCCTCGTCAATGATCTCCTGGAAAACATCTGATTGAAAAGAATCCAGCACCAGAATAATGACATTCTGCTCCTTGGAGAACTCAAACATAGTTTCGTCATCGTAACCGATAGTGTAGCTCTTCCACTCGGGTTCATCCGGTGCCTGATATATTTCGGCTGCCAAGCCCCCACCCTGGACGACGAGCAAAAGAACACTTGCAAGGGCGATGTGCTTGTAAAAGGAAGGAGCCTTGAAGAGTGCAACCCCGAGAATGGCGATCCAGACGGCTGAATCGATGATCCCGTTGAGAAGATAATCATTCCAGACGATCTCTCGCCCATTGAGTATTCCATAATCCCAGACCAGTATATGCCCCTGAACCCAGAATAATAACCCGAGTGCAAATACGAGGACTACTACCCGCTGATGTACGCTCCCTTTCAGAAAAAGCGACAGTATCGATAGGATTACACCTGCAACCAAGGAGTGAATTACAAAAACCCAGACCAGGTCTGTATACAGGTAGGGAATCTCCAGAATATTTGTGTAATACAGATATGACGGGCCAAAGAACAGCAAGGTGAGTGACAGGAGAAATGATGCAGCTACAGTGGGTCCCCACTTTTCTGGGTCATGAAAAATCTGTTGAATTCTTTCTCTTATTGTCATTAAGTCTCCTCGTAATGCACGTAATTTATTGCGAATCCCAGACTTTAGGCATACATTCCAGTAAATTGATTTACAAACGGCACGCTGTTCACGATCATCTGGCCTTCATAAGGTAGAGGACACGCAACGAGTCCTCGATAGGCTCTTTCCTGATGATAGTGAACTGTTCGCCAAACCTCTCCTCAAACACATCCTGTGAGTAATCCCCGAACACATCCTCGCGGTTCGCGAGCAGTTTCCGGACCTGCGAATCCTCCTTAGGTACGAACTCGATCACGAGATAGTCCGCGATCTCAGCGAAGAACCCGGAAATCCTCTCGAACGGGACGTTGTTGGAGATGGCGAGGTGATGGATCAGGGCAAGTGCAAAGATCATGTCCACAGGCCCACGTCCAATCAACGAATCCCGCTCTGCATTCTGCCAGCCTATTCCCGGGCTTGGGTTCGTGAGATCGAGCAGGAGGGGGAGAAGGTTCTGCTCATTATTCTTCCGGATATCGAGGGTGTTTAACTCCACGCAGGCAGGATCGATGTCAAACGCAACAGTGGGGATGCCGCGTTCGCTTGCAAGCCGGGAGAAGACCCCGACGTTTGCTCCGAGGTCCCAGACCGTTCGGGGCCGGGCGAGGTCCAGGAACTCGCCGACAAGCTTCTTCTTGTGCTCTAACCCGGCCGCCGAGTAGTTTGTCTCGGTGTAGTAGTCGGCCCACTCGGTCCCGGCGGGCCGCCAGTCCAGGCCCCTGACGGCGTTGGACAGGCTATCGAGCAGACCCAGCAGTGCGTTTTTAGCCAGTTTCGGGCGCTCGATGGTCTCGTGGGTATCCGCGTGCTTTGCTTGGCTCTTCGCGTGCATGTGAATGTGCATGGCAAGGCCCGGCTTGAGCCGGGTCCGCCCGGGCAGGAGAGAACTCGCGAGATCCAGGGGGACGCCGTCGATGTAAACCCGCAGCAACTGGCCGAGCCGGATGTCCCGGTGGGCCATGAGCGCCAGCGGTGCAAGAAAGTGCTGGCAGAACTGCCGGTACGCCACCCAGGGATCCCCTTTCCGGTAGCGCTCGAATGAGAGGGTATCGATGAAGAGCGCTCTCCCCTGGTGGAACTGGATGTTGTAGGCGCTGGCGTCCTTGAGGGTCATCCCGTGCTCCAGTGCGGTTTTCTCGACATCCAGGGTGACCAGTGCAGCTTCTTTGAGCTGGCTGAATGACCACTCGTAGGGATACGAGATAAAGGGAATCTCTTCCGGCTGGATGATGAGGTATGCGTTTTCGGTTTGTTCCGGAGGGATATCGACCTCTTTGTGGGGAATCAGGGCTTGTCTGGAGACGAGTTTATCGTACAGGCCGGACTGCATGAGGCAGTCATAGTCCTCGCGGCAGGCATCGTTTATCTGCCGGTAGAGTACACCATCGCGCCGGAAAAGAAAGCCGCCCGGGTCTCTGAAGGAACTGGGAAGGACTCCTGATTCACTCTTCATGGCCATCGGCGCTGGGTCTGAATCGATCTTTGAGTTTCTGCCAGTACATTTTTAACGTAAATACCAAACCCAACCCGACTGCGACCAGCAACTGCCAGATCATACTCCCGACACCGGGATCCAGGTACGCGGAAACCGATTGGGGAATGACGATCAGCGCAATGAGAATCAATAAAATGTGCCGTAACTGCAACATGATCACCTGATGATTAATTAGTTAAATTGTTGATGTTCCATGATATATACCGCTTACGAATCGGGTATCGATAGAGTTAAGCTCAACTAACTGTTGTCTGCGACCCGTAAGATCTTTAAGCGAAATGCCTGTTGAAGTGGTGGTTTTGTAAATATCCCGCATAGAGAGGGAATGGATATGTCCGGAAAATGTTGAAAATCTATACCTCCCTTTCTTCACGTGCTCGGGATCAAAACCTCCATTGGTCAGAACTGTGTCGCATTACCCCTTTCATCGCCTAGCACCGCTCAGCGGAATCTGGTTGCCATCGAGTCAGGTTTTTGTGCTGGTGTTCTGCACGGTGACAGGAGCTGTATCATTCTGTCCCGCGGTTGTGGTAGTGGGGATGGTAGTGGGGATGGTAGTGGGGATGGTAGTGGGGATGGTAGTGGGGATGGTAGTGGGGATGGTAGTGGGGATGGTAGTGGGGATGGTAGTGGGGATGGTAGTGGGGATGGTAGTGGGGATGGTAGTGGGGATGGTTGTAGGGATGGTCTCATTTACGACGACCGCGTCCACTGTTGGCGTTGCTGCTGTCGTCACCTGCACGGTCTTTGCGAGTGTCTCTCCGAACCACTGGTGCCCATCCCAGACCATGCGGTACTGGGGGTTGTGGGTGTCTGCTGTTGCCGGTGCGGTCATGGTGAAAGTGAAGGTGTGGGACGCTCCCGGCGCCACGGTCACTCCCGTCGGGATCGTGACCCGTGCCGGGCCGAACAGAATCGCATCGCCCGCTCCGTCACCGACAGCACCCAGCCGGATCCGGTCTCCCTCGGACCAGGTCTTCGTGCCGGTGTTCTGCATGGTGACGGAGACCGAGGCACTCTGCCCTGCGGTCATAGTTGCGGGGATGGTGTCCGAAACAACTGCGGCATCGACGGTCGATGCCGCCGTCACCTGAATCGTCTTGGGAAGTGTCTCTCCGAACCACTGCTGGTATTCCCACACCATGCGGTACTGGGGCGTGTAGGTGTCTGCTGTTGCCGGTGCGGTCATGGTGAAAGTGAAGGTGTGGGACGCTCCCGGCGCCACAGTCACTCCCGCTGGGATCGCAACCCGTGCCGGGCCGAACAGCGCCGCATCACCGACAGCACCCAGCCGGATCCGGTCTCCCTCGGACCAGGTCTTCGTGCCGGTGTTCTGCATGGTGACGGAGACCGAGGCACTCTGCCCTGCGGTCATGGTTGCGGGAATGGTATCCGAAACAACTGCGGCATCGACGGTCGATGCCCCTGTCACCTGTACCGTCTTGGGAAGTGTCTCTCCGAACCACTGGTGGAGTTCCCAGACCATGCGGTACTGGGGAGTGTAGGTGCCTGCTGTTGCGGGTGCGGTCATGGTGTAGGTGAAGGTGTGGGACGCTCCCGGCGCCACGGTCACTCCCGCCGGGATCGTGACCCGTGCCGGCCCGAACAGCGCCGCATCGTCCACTGCCCCCAGCCGGATCCGGTCTCCCTCGGACCAGATCATCGTGCCCGTGTTCTGCATGGTGACGGAGACCGCGTAACTCTGCCCCGCGGTCATAGTTGCGGGGATGGTGTCGGAAACGACTTCAGCGTCAACGGTTGATGCTGGTGTCACCTGAATCGTCTTTGTGAGGGTCTCTCCGAACCACTGGTGGAGTTCCCAGACCATGCGGTACTGGGGGGTGTAGGTTCCTGCTGTCGCCGGTGCGGTCATGGTGTAGGTGAAGGTGTGGGACGCTCCCGGCGCCACGGTCACGCCTGCGGGAATCGTAACCCGTGCCGGTCCGAACAGAGACGCATCGCTGCCCACGGCACCCAGCCGGATCCGGTCTCCCTCGGACCAGGTTGTCGTGCCGGTGTTCTGCATGGTGACGG
>NZ_FMID01000056.1 GCF_900095385.1 Methanoculleus chikugoensis | reverse complement strand
CGCTAAAAGTATCGCTGACTGTGGCTGCTGGTGACTACTGCACGTCCTCTTGGGACAAAAAGATAGTAACCTTCTCTGATGATATAAGCATTGCTATTTATGTCTCTGATCTAATATATATCGCAGGCCCGATATTAAATATCTGGTAGGATATTGTCGATTGCAGAGAATTGTATACATATCGTGCTTCCCCCGCCGTAACATAAAAATAGCTAAATATTGTTATTTCGTGTTACCTTTTTTATCCCGTCCGCGTCCGCTCTCCGACGATCGGTATCGGGAATATGCGGTGTAGAAAAAAGAGGGGGTTCAGGCCTCGATTCGCTGGTAGAGTTTAGCGTAGATCGTCTGACCCTTTCGTTTCCGGTGGCGCTCCCCGAGGTCGCCCTCGTAGAGGGCAAACCGGCCCTTGATGCCGTCCATATCGACGTCGACATCCTCGCGGTATACGAACCCGGGCATCATCACGTCGATGCTGCCGAGGACGTAGATCTCGCCCTCCACCATCTGGCCTCCAACGCGGCTCTTCGCGTTGCCCTTGATGACGATCTTCCCGCCTTCGGCATGGGTGGCGACATGGACATCGGCATCGCCGCCGACGACGATCTCGCCACCGTTCATGAAGGTGCCGATATCGCTTCCGGCATTGCCGGTGACGGTGATCTTGCCGCCCTGCATGCCGCGCCAGTCGCCGCGGTAGGCGGCGCCGAGGTAGTTGCCGGCATTGCCTTTGATGACGAGTTCGCCGCCCTTCATGCCTGTTCCGGCAAAGGCGTCGACGTTCCCGTTCACCGTGAGCTTGCCGCCCTGCATCCATGCCCCGACGTACATATCGGCGTTGCCGTTGACGACGACCTCGCCGCCGGTCATCTTCATGCCGATGTACTTGACCCGGGAGAGATCGCCGTTGACGACGATCTTCGTCTCCTCAGGCGTTGCTCCGGCCTTGCCGGAGATCTCGAAGAAATCTCCGAGCCGGTGGCGTTCGCGGCCGACGTAGACGGTGAGGTCCGCGATCTCTTCGGTCTTCTTCCCGGCGAACGCATCGGGTGCGATGGTTTCTGCCTCGAGGTGGAGTTCGGGCTGGTTCTTTATGGTGAGTGTAACGGTTTCCATCCTTCTCTCTCCTCACTCGGTAGCATCAACCTCAATTACGTACGGGTTCGGGAGATAGTGCCCGGTAACCTCGTAGTTGTTCAGGGTGACGGTGTAGTAGCGGAGGAACTTCTCCTTGACGTCACGCATCACCTGCGGGTTCTCGTTGACCTTTGCGTTCACCCAGAGCGTCCTCTTGTTGCCGTTCGAGACGATCTCGTGGTCCTGGATGACCTGGACACCGGCCTTGAAGAGGTGCTCGGCGCTTCCAAACGCCTTCTCGATGTCGTCGGGCGCGTAGGGCTCGTTCGGGTTGAAGTTGAAGACCGCAACATCCGCCTCGAGGCCGGGTGCAAGCCCGCCGTACATGTGCGCGAGGCCGAGCGATTTTGCCGGGCCGGCGCGGGTCATCTGCGCGATCTCGTAGAGGTCGAGTTCGCGGTCGATGTTGGCGAGGTTGGTCGCATCGATGACCTTGTCCTTGTGCTTGAAGGCGTCGAACTGCTGCTTCCGGGCCTCCTCGCTCATGAGCCACTTCATGATCCGCGGGTAGCGGATGAACGGCCCGGCGTTCGGGTGGTCGGTGGTCATGAAGATCCGCATGGGATCCTTCGCGAGCAGCGCGAGTTCAAGACCGATGGCCCACTGGATGGCGCAGACCTTGATGCTCGGGCTGTAGACGTAGGGCACGACACCGGATCCGGTCTCGAGTTCCACATCGGCGTTCGCCCACTTCAGGTGGTTCAGCTCGGTGAGGTGGTGCTCGAACGGCCCG
>NZ_FMID01000036.1 GCF_900095385.1 Methanoculleus chikugoensis | reverse complement strand
CCCCGCGAGCCGCCTCCCCCAGTGGCAATGGCCAACGGAAATCTGTGGGTGGGTAGTCGCCTGCGGCACAAGAGAACCTGGGAGAAGGCCGCGGAGATTGTCCACGACAGATCCCGGCAGGGATCCCGAAGAAAAAAGTTAAAGAATCTTCTCCCCGGCCTTCGGTCCGGGGGAGCACTCGTAGATCTCGCGGATCTTCACGATGAGGAGGTTCTTTGCCGGTGCCTTCGCCATCTTCGAGTGGACGGTGAACTGCATCTTCTCGAACTCCGGGCCGCTCGACCGGATCTCGACGTCGCCCTTGACCTGGAAGCAGCCCTTCGTCTCGGGTCCCCAGACGTAGATGGAGATCTTCGGGTTCTCCTGGATGTTTGCAAGCGTCTTCTTCATGAAGTTGTCCGCGATCCAGATCGTCTCGTCGTCGACGAGCTCGACGAACCCGATCGGCACCACGTTCGGCCATCCGTCCTTCGAGGCAGTTGCGACCGGGAACGCCTTCATCGTGCGAAACGCCGTCTTCATCTCTTCAGTAAGTGCAACCATCGTTTTTCACCGGTATGATCTCTCGATTGCAGGTTTAAAAATAGATCCTGTAGAAAACAGCGGCCATGGTGAAGCCGATTGGGCTTGCGCCCCGGTCGGCCGCACCGCTCACGGCTCGAAGTCCATCACGACGGCGGAGTGGTCGCTCAACCCCCGCCCACGCAGGTCGTGGAGGTACCAGCACGCCGTCGGGTTGAGGCGCACGGACGCGAAGATGTGGTCGTAGCGTTTGCACTTCGGGACATCCTCGGGCCCGCGGTCGGGGCACCAGCTGTACTCTCTCGCCTGGTAGCCGTGCAGTCTCCGGAAGACGTCGGGGAGGTCGTACTCCGCGAGACCGGGGAGGACGTTCATCTCGGCGTTGTACCACCACTTTCTCGGGCGGCCGAGGTACTCGTCGCTCTCGGAGATCGTGGAGTTATAGGTTTTGTCCGGGATGATGTCGCGGTAGAACGGAACGATCGTCCCGTCGGGGAGTTCCGCTTCCGGGATGTGGAGATCGCCGCAGAGGATCCGCGGTCGCTCCGACTGAACGGCGAGGTGCCGGTAGATCCCGACCAGCGTCTCGGCCTTGACGATCTCGTTCCTCCGGGTGCCGATCGCCGTCGGCACATGGACGTTGTGGACCTCGAACTCGCCTGCCGGTGCGCTGACGACGGCAGAGACCACCCGCTGCTTCCACGGGATATCGAAGTCGAGCGGGTTTAGCGGGGTGAGGGGATACCTGCTCGCGATCAGGCACCCGCAATCCTTTGCTTCGCCGGGAGGCGAGTACTGTTCAGAGAGCCGGGAGGCGCTGTACGCAAACTGAAAGGGATCGTTTGTGCCCCGCGCGCGAAGTTCGTTCAGCCGTTCGGCCATGTAGGCCACCCGCGCGATCTCCACCAGCGCAAGGCTGTCGACGGAGTGGAACAGCCCGAACTTCTCCAGTTCTTCCCGGAAGAGCGGCAGGGATCGATCCGTCACCTCCTGGAAAGCGACGATATCAGGCGAGTGTTGGCAGACCGCTTCGACTTTCTTCTCCACGCTCTTAAGACCGGAGCGGAAGAGATCCACGTTCCATGAAATGAGCCGCATATGCCCTGTACATGGCATATTAGCACTCCTTGTTCATTAATACATCGAGTTGAGGCAATTTCAAGGTGTTTGTGCAGGGCGGGGTCACCCTCTCCGCTGCTCCGGCCCGATCCCGTGTTCGGTGCAGTGCTTATCGATGGCGTCGAGGAATCTCCTGCCGTAACGCTTCAATTTCGCCTCGCTGACGCCGTAGATCTCGAGGAGGGCAACGCCGGTGCCCGGGTAGAACGTTGCCATCTCCTTGAGGCTCCGGTCGTGGAAGACGACGAACGGCGGCACGTGGTCGAGGTCGGCAACGACTTTCCGGAGCTGCCGCAGCCGGAGGAAGAGGGTCTCGTCGTAGTCGTTCTCGACCCGTGCCGCGACGACGCCCCCGGGACGCGGCTCTGCGAGCGGTACCGGGATCTTCCCCGCGAGCACCTCCCGGCTCCGGTCGTTTTGCACGAGGACGGGGTACCGGCCGCCGGTCGACGTGACGAACCCTTTCCCGACCATCTCCTGGATGAAGAGCAGCCACTGATCGCGGGTGTAGCCTCCGCCGGAGCCGTAGGCGGGAAGCCGGTCGTGTCCGTTCTCGCGAACCCTCGCGCTCTTCGAACCGGTGAGGACGTCGGCGACGTAAGAAGCGCCGAATCGCTCCCCGGTCTCGCGGATGCAGGCGATGACCGCCGACGCGACCTCCGTCCCGTCAAAGACCCGGGTCTCCGTCTCGCAGCGGTCGCACGCGCCGCACCGCTCTTCGGGGTAGGACTCGCCGAAGTAGGCGAGCAGAAACTTCCTCCGGCACCCGGCGGTCTCGCAGTAGTCGAGCATCGCTCCGGCTTTGCGATAGGCGACGTCCTTCTGCACCGCATCGCCGCCCTCCTTCTCGATGACGTAACGGATTGTGCCGTAGTCGCCACGGGAATAGTAGAGGATGCAGTCGCCCGGCTCCCCGTCCCTCCCTGCTCTGCCGGTCTCCTGGTAGTAGGACTCGATATCCTTCGGGAGGTCGGTGTGGATGACGAACCGCACGTCCGGTTTGTCGATGCCCATCCCGAAGGCGACGGTGGCGCAGATGATCGCGGCATCGCCGCGGGAGAATGCCTCCTGGTGCTCCGCGCGGACGCTGTCCGGGAGGCCGGCGTGGTAGGGCAGCGCCGAGAACCCCTTCTCCTGCAGTTTCTTCGCGAGTTCCTCCGTTGCTTTCTGGGAGAAGCAGTAGATGATCCCGGCGTCGTTTCGGTGTTCGCGCAAGTACGCGACCAGCCGCGGGAAGTAGCGTGCCTTCGGCACCACCCGGTAGGTGAGGTTTTTGCGGTTGAAACTCCCGACGAACCTGGCCGGGTTCTTGAGGGCAAGTTGCGCCGCGATGTCGTTCTGGACGGCGGGGATGGCGGTCGCGGTCAGGGCGATGACGGGGACCGCCGGGAACCGCTCTTTGAGCACCCGGAGCCGGCGGTATTCGGGGCGGAAGTTGTGCCCCCACATGGAGATGCAGTGCGCCTCGTCGATGGCGATGAGCCGGACGGCCGCACGCTCAAGGAGCGAGAGGAAGAACGGCTGCACCGCCCGTTCCGGCGAGACGTAGAGGATCCTGATGCGGCCTTCGAGGATCACTCTCTCAATGATCTTCTGCTCGCCGCGCCCGAGCGAACTGTTGATCGTCGCCGCCGGGATGCCGTTTGCCCGGAGACCGTCGACCTGGTCTTTCATCAGGGCGATGAGCGGCGAGACGACGACCGTAAGCCCGCCGAAGACGAGGGCGGGGAGCTGGTAACAGAGGGATTTGCCGCCCCCGGTCGCCATGACGGCGAGGACGTCGCGCCCGGCAAGGACGGCGTCGACGATCTCCTCCTGGTGGGGAAGGAAGGACGTATAGCCGAAGTATTTCTCCAGAACACTGTATTTTGCATTCATTGCTTCATCGGAGTCGGTGTGCGAATAGAGTTGGGCGGAAGCCGGGATAGGGTTTGTTGTTCCGGGCGGCGGTGGCGGGATCCCGCACCTCTCTTTTCTGTCCGGATCGAAGCGCATATCCACGGGAAGCGCAAGTACTGGAAACGATGAAGAACGTCGATATGGCGGTCGAGAAGAACATTCTCACCATACGCGTAGACCTCGCAAAGGAGTTCGGGGCGTCCAAGAGCGGGAAGTCGATCACGATCGCCTCCACCGAGGGGAACGTCCCGGTGCCGGGGCACGAGGAGATCAAAATCGGGCTGAACATCTACCGGGCGAAGTGAGCGGGCATTGATTCTCTCCCGGCGCTGGCGGCCCTAGGGGCACGGCTTTCCACCGAATATCGCCATGACTGCCCCCGCCCCGAGGGGCGGGGAACGACTGGCCGAAGGGCAGGAGCGTGAGCACCGTCAGGTGCGAATGAGGAGGCCGGAGGCCGGGTGAGGTGGGGCTGATGAGATGCGCAGATCTTTGCGCGAGACAGGGGAGGGGGAGACCCCCTCCCCGTCAGCCCCACCCCCAATGGCGATAGCCACCACGGTCCACTGCATGGGGACATGCTCAAGGAAAAAGGCTGATCCCAGGGACAAACCAGGCCCAGCATCAACCTCATCGGGGTAGGGGAAGACCGAAAATGGGCTTCAGCGGAGTATGTGATAGACGTCTCTCTTTCCTTCGCGTTCTTCGTGGCTCGCACCTGCGGTGCTCACGCTCCAGCCCTTCGGCCCGTAGCGACTTGAAGCCTATGGCTTCTCAAGTTTCTATCCTCCGGGCAGTCGCACTTCGTGTGAATCGCCAGTAGACAACAAAATCTCGCGCGAAAACGCGAAATTCGTGTGGTTGTTGGTCACTTCCCTTCGCGCCCCTGAGATACCTTACATCCTTCATCCCCGTCCCACGGCGCACCGGAGCGTCCCGCAGACCTCCCGGATGGGACAGCGGTCGCAGAGCGGTGATTTTTTGCAGATAGTATTCCCCAGGCGCACGATCTGGGCATGGTAGTCGTTGAAGAGTTCCGCGTCCGACTCAAGGCTCTCGGCAAAGAGCCGCTGCGTCTGGTCGTAGGACGCCCCTTCGGGGAGGAGGCCGTAGCGCGAGAATATCCGCCGGGTGTAGGCGTCGACGACGAAGACCGGCTTTTCGCAGGCATACAGCAGAATGGTGTCCGCCGTCTCCTTCCCGAACCCCCGGAGGGCGAGCAGCCGCTTGCGGAGTTCCCCGGTCTCTACGGCAGCCATCGCCGCCGGGTCGGCCCCGAACTCGGCGACGTAGACTCGGGAAAACTCCCTGATCCGCTCCGCCTTCCGGTTGTAGTACCGGGAAGGAACGATCAGGGGGGCTATGTCGGCGGTATCGGTAGCGGCGAGGAGATGAGGGTCGAGCATCCCGGCGTCTTCGAGGTTACGGACGGCCCGCGCCGCGTTCGTCCAGGAGACGTTCTGGGTGAGGATCGCGCCGATCATCGTCTCGAACGGCGTCTTTGCGGGCCACCAGTGCTGGTGGCCGAACGCTGCGAAGAGGGCGTCGTAGATCTGTATGAGATCCTCGGTGAGGGTCGCCGCCATCACTGCCACCAGGGCTTCGCGGCGATCGGCATATGCCAGTCGGTGGAAAACGCCCTTCCGGTCACTTTTATCATCGGCGGGGCTTGCCTGCGCTTGAATTCTGCCCGTTCGACCATTCTTGCGACCTCCCGGACGGTCTCTTCGGGATATCCGGCGGCGATGATCTCATCCGGCGACTCGAAACAGTCGATATGACGGTGGAGGATCGCGTCAAGAAGGTCGTAGGGGGGGAGGATCTCCTGGTCGGTCTGGCCTGGCCGGAGCTCCGCGGAGGGAGGTTTTTTTAACACCCTCTCAGGGATGACGGGGTTTTGTGCGTTCATCCACCGGGCAATCCGGTAGACCATCCCCTTCGGGACGTCGGCGATCACCGATAGCCCCCCTGCCGCATCCCCATAGAGGGTAGAGTAGCCGACCGCGACCTCCGACTTGTTCCCGGTCGAGAGGAGCATGGAGCCGAACTTGTTCGCGAGGGCCATCAGGGCGGTCGCCCGGATCCTGGCCTGGAGGTTCTCCTCGGTGACGTCGCGGGCAAGCCCGGCGAAGACTTCCGCGAGGGCGCCGTCGAACGCCTCCATCATGGGAGCAATTGGGATGCACTGAACCCGGATACCGAGGTTTGCCGCAAGCTCCCGGGCGTCTTCGATGCTCTCCGCGGAGGTGTGGGGGGAAGGGAGGAGCACCCCGAGGACGTTCTCCGGCCCGAGCGCCCGGGCGGCGACGGCGGCCACGAGCGAGGAGTCGATCCCGCCGGAGATGCCGAGATGGACGGATGTGAACCCGCACTTATGGACGTAGTCGCGGGTGCCGAGCACCAGCGCCTGCCAGATCTCCGCCTCAGGGCTCTGGTCGTCGGGAGCGACCGCCTGCTGGGCGGGGCGGGCGAGATCGACGGTCACGACGTCCTCGGCAAAGGCTGCGCCGCGGGCGATGAGGGTTCCGTCGGCGGAAAAGGCAACGCTCCGACCGGCGAAGACCAGATCGTCGTTCCCGCCGACGAGGTTTGCCGAGACGATCGCGACCCGGTGCTCTTTTGCGGCCCGGGAGAGCGTCCCCTCGCGCAGGCGGTGTCTTCCGACGGCAAACGGCGATGCCGAGAGGTTCACGATCGCGTCCGGAGCCTGCCCCCCACATGGGATCTCCTCGCCGATGGCGACGGCGACTGTTCTCTCGCCGAGGCGGAATGCCCCGGGGCCCCCGGCCGCCGGCTCGAAGTAGCGCCCTTCGTCGAAGCCATCGGAGGTTGAGGTCTTCCGGAACGTCTCCCGCACCTCCCCGTCCCGGAGGAGGGCGGCAGCGTTGAAGAGCGGTCGGTCGATTCCGGCGGGGGTCGGCTCGGCGAAACCGACGAGAACCGGCGGGGCATCGGCGAGCCCGGCGGCCAGGTCATTCAGGACGGCGAGGCTCCGGGTTATGAACCCCGCCTGCAGGAGCAGATCCCGGGATGGGCAGCCGATCAGGGAGAGTTCCGGGGCGACGATCAGGTCCGGCCCGTGGCGGGACGCCTCGCGTACGCCCGCCGCAATCCGGTCGGCGTTGCCGGTGAGGTCGCCGACGACCGTGTTCACCTGGAGGAGCGAGATCTTCATGGTACTTCCCCGATTATGATCATTATTGGCGGAACGGATGGCATATGTCTTTGCATGACTGTATCTCCTCGGGAAGCGAACCTCCGCGCCCTACTGCCCGCGTCCGCCGATCATACCCCTTTTAAAGGCCGAAGATCAATGCGCCTTAGAGGGTATCATGCAGAGAGCATGCCGTGAAGCGATCTTCCCCGGCCGGAGTTCCGGCGCATCGGTTGCGTGGCGCACCGGTACCCGGGGGCGAGCAGCCTGACCTCGGACCGCCGCCGATCCGCAATCCAGGACACCCGGCTCCTCCTGCTTGCGGCATCGGTTCTCATCGCCTTCATCGCAAACGCCGCCGGCCTCCTTGCCGGCATTACCATCGTCCTCCCGCACCTGCTGTACCTGCCGATCGTACTTGCCGCCTACTGGTTCCCCCGCCGCGGAATCGTCTTCTCGATTGCCCTGGCTCTCGGATATCTGGCGTTGAGCCTGCCCTTCACCGGGGGAGAGACCGGCGCGATCGTCTCGGCGCTCTCGCGTGCGGTGGTCTTCGCTGCTGTCGGCGCCGTCGTATCGCTCCTCTCCCTCCGGCTGCGGGAGCAGGAAGAGCGGTACCGCGGGATCTTCGATAACTCGGAGGCGGGAACGTTCGTCGTTGCCCGCGGCGAGTCCGGGCCGCACATCGAGGAGGCGAACTACGTGGGAGCCGCGCTCCTCGGCTTCACGACGAAGAACCTGGTCGGGAAGCATGTCGCCGGCCTCTTCGATGACCCCGGAGCATGGGAGGCGCTAGCGGTAGATGTCGACCGGAATGGAGCCGTCTACGAGTGCGAGACGACGCTTCTCCGTATCGATGGAGCAGCCGTCCAGGTGCTCGTATCGGCCGGCCGCCTCCCGGGCGACCGGATCGTTCTCACGCTCGTCGACATCACCGCCCGGAAGAACGCGGAGGATGCACTCCGCCGGACGAACACAAAACTGAATATGCTGGGACACCTCACCCGGAGCGATCTCGCCTCGGCGGTATCGGGACTCCTCGATCGGATCGCCGGGGGGATGCGGGAGTTCGACGACCCCGGTATCCGCCGATATCTCGAGAGCCTGGAGGAGGACGCCCGGGTGGTGCAGCGGCGCGCGGAGATCACCCGGGACTACCAGGATCTCGGCATCCGGCCGCCGGGCTGGCAGCCGGTCCAGAGGGTGGTCAGGGAGGTGACGTCGTGCCTGCTGCTCCCCGGAATATCGGTTCGCTCCTGGGTTGAGCGGCTCGAGATCTTCGCCGATCCGATGCTCGACCGGGTCTTTTCGAACCTGCTGGAGAACGCCGTCCGGCACGGGAAGACCGTATCCTTGGTCGTCATCACCTACCGGATCCTGGACGACGGGCTCGTAATCTCTATCGAGGACGACGGCGTTGGGATTCCCGAAGTGGGGAAGGAACGGATCTTCGATTACGGTGTCGGCATCGAAGGCGGGCTCGGGCTCTTTCTCGTCAGGGAGATCCTGGCCATCACGAATATGACGATCCGGGAGACCGGGACGCCCGGCAAGGGGGCAAGGTTTGAGATACACGTGCCCCCAAGCGGATACCGGATCATCTGAGGCAGAAGAATGTTTGCAAAGGTGCTTATTCCGACAGACCTCTCCGAGGCCTCCTTCACCATGGCGGAGCGGGTCGGCGAGGTTCCGGGCGTCCGCGAGGTCTTCCTCGTTCATGCCCCGGGATCGGCAGGCCTCTCGCCCGCCGATGAGGATGCGCTCCACCGGGTGCGGGAGCTGGTGCAACGGCAGGGGTTCCCCGTCGAGGTGGTGGTTGCGGAGGATGACGGGACTGATCTCCCGGAGAGGATACTCCGGACCGCCCTGGAGACGGGGGCAGACCTGATCGCGATGGGAGTTCGTGACCAGGGGCTTCTCCGGAACCTCTTCTCCGGCAACGTTGCGGCCACCGTGCTCCGGGACGCCCGGGTGCACGTCCTGATCGTGCCCCGGTCGGCGGGGGAAGGGCCGGCGCTCTTTTCACGGCTGCTGGTGCCGACCGATCTCGCGGACCCGGCACCTGAAGTCCGTTCGCTCCTTAAAGACGCTGCCGGGAGCGAGTCGGTGGTGCTCCTCCACGTCGTCGAACCCGGGCGTTCGGGGACGAAGCAGGAGGCCGGTGACCGGCTCGCCGCCCTGAAAGACGTTCTTTCGGTCCCCGGGCGAGAACTCGAGCCGCTGGTACGGGCCGGGGATCCCGCGCGCACCATCTGCGCCGTGGCGGACGAGCTCGGCGCATCCCTGGTTGCCATCCCGCGCATAGGGAGACGTGACGTTGCGGGAGCCGCCCCGCTCGGGAGCGTTACGAGCGCCGTTATAGGGTGTGTCAAACAGTCGGTTCTGGTGCTGACGGTCTCGATCCGCCTGGATATCGAGACCCGGGAACTGCGGAGCGAGGAGTTTGAGCTTGCAGAAGAGATCTGGGTCGATTACCACGAGCTAAAGGCTGACCCGAAGACGGATCGGATATTCGGGGTCTTTGTTGACGGCACGCTGGTCTCCGTCGCCCGGTGCCGCCGGCATCCGGACGGCTATGAGGTGGACGGTGTCTTCACTCCGGCCAGGTTCCGGGGCCGGGGATATGCCCGGCGGGCGATGGACGCACTCGTCGAGGCGTGCCAGCACGATACCCTGTACATGCACTCGGTCAGGAGCCTCGTCGATTTTTACGGGGAGTATGGATTCATATCGATACCGGAGAGCGACCTCCCGCCGACGATCCGGGCAAGGTTCGCGTTTGCTCTCGGCGAGATGGAGGGGGCGAACGTCCAGCCGATGCGCCGGGCCGCAGGCTGGTTCCGGCGATAAACCGTTCTCGCGCGACCGTTCTGCCCGATTCAGTCGTCGTAGAGATCCGGGAACTCTGCATCGTCTTCGATCTCGTCGGGGTATGGGACATCGATGACGATCGATCCGTCTTCGAGGATGTCGCCGATCTCGATGCATACGCCGACAGGAAACTCCCGCTCCTCTGTTCTGCCGTCAGAGTGTTTGATGTACGCCCACATGCTGTCCCTCTGCAGATCTATTCTTTCTGTGCTCCCGGCGCAATCCCGGAAACATGCTCCTATTCCAGTATCAGATGGTGGTTTTATAAAGATTTTGCGCTCTAAAATGCCGGGTTATGTCATACTATTCCGGATTTCCAGGGTGGTGTACATGATAGCGCATCCCTGACGGCCGTGCTGGAGGGATCTGTTCTGCCCCGGCGGCGATAGACAGCCATATATCGTGACGGTGTCCAGGGATGCATACATGCGCATCGGGATCCTCTCGGACACACACGACTGCCTCGAGATGGTGGACGCGGCCGTAAAACAACTGAACGGGGAACGGGTAGATCTGGTGCTTCACGCCGGGGATTACGTCTCGCCGTTCGTCATTCCCCGGCTTGCGAATCTGCAGTCGCCCATGATCGGCGTCCTCGGGAACAACGACGGCGATCACCGTCTCCTCTCGGCACGGTTTGCCGAGCATGACCGGCTCAGCTTGCGGGGCACGTTTGCTGCCGTCACCGCGGGCGGCATGACGATGGGACTGCTCCACGGCGATGACCGCGAACTCCTGCAGGCGCTCATCGGGCGGAAGGCCTTCGATGTCGTGGTTCACGGCCATACCCACCAGGCTCAGGTCAGAACGCTCTGCGGGACGCTGGTCGTCAACCCTGGGGAGACCTGCGGTTACCTGACCGGGCGGCCGACCGTCGCCGTGCTGGATACGGGAACCCGGAACGTGGAACTGCTCTCCCTCTGATGGGGTAAAAAAAGAGGCGGTGCGGGCTATACCGCTTCCGCGTCGCCGGATCCGTCGTCGAGTATCCAGGCCGGGGTGCCGGCATACCCGAGATCCGCCCTGAGCGTCGCCCCGGAGACCTCGAAGGTATCCGGGACGTCGAAGTAGAGGTAGCCTTTCAGGGACTCGTACCGCTCAAGCGGCTTTTTGTCGAACGACTCCCCGAGCGTGGTGAAGGGCGGGACATCCAGGGGGGCGGCCGTGGTTCCCCCGTATTCGAGGACGAACGCGTCCCGTGCGGGCGTCTCGATGGTGTAGAGGTCGGAGTCGCCCTTGTGCCCGAGGTTGGTCGACTTGACGGCTACGAGGAAGAACATACGCCCCTCGCCTGCTTCGACGGTCGGCGTCGACTCATTGCCGGGAACCTCCCGGTATGTCGTTGCGGTCCGGGTGGACTCGGCGAGCAGCGAGATCATGTTCTCGCCGCCCGGATCGTCGTAGGTGTGACGGTCCATGAGCGGAAGAACCTTCTCCGGCGGTGCGACCACGACCGGTCCGGTGCTGACCGCAAAGGTGCTGGCGGCAACGTTCATCGTGGAGATGCCGCCGTCTGCCGGCTGTATCTCGGCGGCCTGCCGGGTGACATTCTCAAGCCCCTCCGACGCCGTGGCGAGATCCTTGAATGCCGTCGGAACGGTATCCTCGCCGGTATCAACCGGGTCGAGGAGCGTCTTGCTTGCTGCCGAGTAAGCCTCGAGCGACCTGACGAACTCGTCCTTGAAGAGCTGCCGTTCAGGGGAGACCTGGAGCGGCTGCACCTCGCCGAGCAGCCTGACGGAGAACGCATGCAGATCGTCCGCCGCTACGGCAGCGGCATCTGCGTCCTGCAGATAGAGGGCGTGGGCATGCTCCATCGAGAGTCTCATCAGGCGGATGCTGGCGGTCTCGACCAGCCCGGCCAGCCGTTCGTCGTCATAATCTCCGGTTCCCTCGTAAGGGGTCCCGACCACAGGAACGGGCCGGTCGGTGCTCTCCGGCACGGCAGGCGTCACCGGCTCCGCATCGCTCTCGGAGAGGGGTTCTTCAGAGACAGAGGAGGCGTTTTCCCCGTCCTGGAACTCTGCGAACGGATCGGGGTTATCCCTCTCATCCATGTGCACCGGGGAGGTTCCGGTTGCGTTGTCCTCCTCCGGGAGTGCCGGGGCCGTGTCTGTTGCGTTCCCCTCATCGGCGAGTGCCCGGAGGTCGGATGGCTCCAGGTTGTCCCCTATCGCCGACAGGTTGCCGGGCGAGAACGGCAGTAACTCTCCCGACTCAAGTGCCATGAGCCCCTGGCCCGAGTCGGCAACGGCCGGTATGGCGAGGAGGAATCCCGCGCAAACGGCAATTCCCAGGAAAATGAGAGCATTCTCATGGTGCTTGCTCATGAGGATTTTTCTTTCAGTAGATTTATATAAATATTATTATATTGCGTGTTTTGGAAAAACACCCCTCCGACAAAACCGTTTCCGCTACCGCCGGAGATCCGCCATCCCCCGGCTGCGTGCCCGGCAGCACCGAAGTCGTCACGAACGACCCGGGCCGGAACCGGCCGACAGGCGAACCCTTTCCGCCCCCTCCTGAGGCGTGGGGGCCCTGCGGCAGGGAGGGCCCGTTGGTTCTGTTTCCGGTTGGGTCACGATCCTCAATTCCGGCTCTTGAGGCTGGTAGTATAGTGATCGCGCCTGCTGCCGGTCAGTTACGCCGAACTCCAGGAACGTTGCCTTCTCTCCTCTGGAAACCTATATGTACTCTCGCGGGTTACCGGGTTAAGAGGAAGCCTGATGGAGATTGTGAAGATACCGAATATGGATAAAGCGGAGTACGATAAGCTCATCGAGGAGGGGTTTCTCAGCCGTATCGCGTTTCAGGGGGCTAAATACCCGTATATCGCCCCGTTCCTGTATGTCTTCGACGGGAAGTTTCTCTACTTCCTGGCAACCAAGTACGGCAGGAAGAACGATCTCTTCCGGCAGCACCCGTATGTCTCCGTTGAGATCGAGAGATATTCCGGTGACCTCTCCTGCTACACCTTCGTGACGATGCAGGGGTACCTGGTGCAGCTTGAGGACGCGATCGAGAAGAAGATCATCAGAGAGAAGTTCGTGAGTATGATCAAGGCGCACAACCTCTCGAAGAACATCCTCGCAGCGCTCGGCCACAAGCCGGAAGAGCCGATCGAGGCGATCGCCTCCGAAGAGCGTTCGAACATCTGGAAACTGACCGGCGTGACCGATATCGTTGCCTTAAAGAACCTCTAACTTTTTTTGACGGAGTCCGGGGCGCGGAACCCTTATGAGCCGGGAAGACACGGGGCGGTTATGGCTCCGGGATGCCGTCCGGCGTTCTCCGCTCTTCTTATCGCACTGCTGGTCGCGACCCCCGCCCTTGCTCACGTTCCGCTCTTCGCCCGGGACGGGTCGTCATCCGACTCGGCGTTCGTCGTGGAAGACGCTGCAAAGTCGTGGGTGATCTACGACACCCTGCCGGACGGCCCCGCCGCCCGGTACTACCGGTTCCGGATGGAGGAAGGGGAGCGGATATACGCGACGCTCCAGGTTTCGCATGCAGCCGGGTTTGTCCCGGGCATGGTGCTCATGGGGCCGGGTATCGGGAGCGCGGGCAGTGTTCCGCCCTACGTGGCTGTCCCGGAGGGTGCCGGCGCGACGGCGGTGCCGGGACGTCTCCCGGAACAGCCGGAGTACGAGCCGTTCACGCCGTCGAAACTCTATGAACTCGCCCGGATCGATACGACGGCGCCGGCCGCCGGCGACTACACCCTCGCGGTCTACACCCCCGGGGAGGGAGGAAACTACGCTCTCGCGCTCGGCTACGTCGAGTCCTACACCCTCGGAGAATGGGTGCGGGTGCCGGTTGACGTCGTCGCCATCCACCGCCACGAGGGGCAGCCTCTCCTCCTCATCTTCGCACCGATGATCGCCGTCCTTGCCATAGGAGCCGCCCTGCTCCTCCGGCGGTGCCGGCTCCTCTCCCCCTTCGCGCTCTCTGCGGCGGTCGCCGGTCTCCTCTACATCGGGAGCGGCGCCATGACCCTGATGCAGATGGTCATCGCGGCCGTGGGAACGGACGCCGGGGCCGCTCTCGTCCTGACCCTCGTCTTCGCGGTCATCCCCGCTCTCCTCGGGGTCTGGGCGCTCCTGGTCGCCTTCCGCAGACTGATCGGAACCGGGGAGCGGATCGCCATGGCAGCGCTCGGTGCTCTCGCCCTGGTCGCCTGGGCGGGGCTCGTGATCGGCCCCGTGCTTGCCTTTGTTGCCGCTGTCCTGCCGGCCCGCCGCCGCCCGCTGCCGTGAGTCACACAAGGAGCGGTTCGAGCATTGCCCCGGCGGTATCGAGCAGGCCGGCGAGCCCTTCCGGTGTTGCGGTCCCTTTCTCCATCCAGCGAATGATGCCGCGCCCGTCCAGGAGGTAGATGTAGGCGAGCGAGGGGTCGCCGATCGCGTAGGCCCGCCGGCACCGCTCGATATCCTCCGGGTAGATCAGCACCTGGTCGTGCTTCGCGGGAGGGGTACCGCCCGCGAGCCCCTGCCGGATGCGGTCGGCGAGTGAACTCCCGATGAGGCTGTCCCCGATGACCGCAACGAGGTAGGTCTTCACCCGGGGATTCTCGGTGAACGCTCCGACGAAGGGGCCGCTCCAGGACTCCGCCATCGGCCCGGCGGACTCGAGGAAGACGAGGACGACGAGCGAGACGTCGCCTCCCGCATCGTCGGGGAGGGTGACGACCCTGCCGGAGAGGGACGCTGCCATGAGGGTGGGGAACGTCCTGCCGAGGGCTGCAGTCACCGGTTCGGTGGTTGTTGGCGTTCTGGCCATGGCCTGCGGGTAGGGACACCCTCAAGATAAACCCTCTCCCGGGTGGGTTGCGGCCTTCGGGCGGGAGGCATTGCACCAAGCACTATACCTATCGAGCACAACAGTTCCTCCAGGGAGGCGTACCGGGTTGATCAGTATCGGGGAAGGATGGGAAGACCTCGCCGCGGCGCTTCGGGAGTCGGATACCGGGGAGCGCGTCTACGTCGTCGGGGCGACGGACAGCGGGAAGACAACGCTCTGCCGTTACCTTGTCGATACGGCGGCGGAGCAGACGAGGACGGCATACGTCGACTGCGACACCGGGCAGTCGCGGATCGGGCCGCCGACGACCGAGGGGATGGCTGTCTATCCCGGCCCGTCGGAACCCTATCTCCGGTTCGTCGGTTCGACGTCCCCGGGCGGCCACTTCGTCCAGACCATCACGGGAGCAAAACGTCTCGTCGAGAAGGCCGACGAACTCTCCGCTCGCGTCACCGTCATCGACTCGCCCGGGCTCGTCTCCGGCGGGGTGGGCATCGAGTTCCAGTTGCAGATGATCGATCTCCTCCGCCCCACCCGCATCGTCGCCCTCCAGCGCGCGCGGGAGATCGAACGGCTGCTCGCGAACTTCGCCCGTCGTCCGGGGACTCTAATCCACCGGCTGGCTGTCTCCCCTGCCGTAGTTGCCCGGCCTGCCGCCGGACGGCGGCGTTACCGCGAGGAACGGTTCAGGGCCTATTTTGCCGACGCGCGATCGCAGGAGATTCCGCTCCGGGGGCTCGGGCTCCAGGGCAGGGTGCCCGATCTCGGGAACCCCCGCGGGTTCGGCGGGAGGCTGGTCTCCCTCAACGACCCCGAGAACTTCGTCGTCGCCCTCGGCATCGTCGAGGACCTGCATCCCGGAAGGCAGCTCGAGGTCTTCGCCCCGCCCTTCGACCCGGCCGCCGTCGCCTCGATCCGGTTCGGTTCGATCTCCCTGGATCCCGGGGCGGCTCCGGGGTCGATGGAGTCGTTCCGGTGCTGAGTCCCTCTCATGCCGGGATGAGCGAGAGCCAGATTATGTAGACCACCGCCTGGGCGAGGGTGAGCGGAACACCGACCCGCGCAAACTCGGCGAATGTCAGCGTCTCGCCTTCCTTCTCCGCACCCTGGATGACGATGACGTTGCTGGCCGCGCCGAGGATCAGCATGTTCCCGGCGATGGTGCTGCCTGCCGCAAGCGCCATCAGCCCGACGGTGGACGTCCCGAGGTGGGAGAGGGCCGGGAGGAAGAGGGCGACGAAGGGGACGTTCGAGATGAACTGGGAGACGACGACGCCGGTTGCGACGATGACCGGGACGGCGCCGAGATCGAGCGAACTCCCTTCGACGAGCGGCTGGAAGAACCCCGACTGCCAGACGCTCGCCATGAGGACGAAGAGGCCGGCGAAGAACGCCAGTGTCGGCCAGTCGATCCGGCGGAGGATCTCGAACCGCCGTCTGCTCCCGACGAGGATGGGGATGGCCGCAACGGCCGCGATCCAGGTCAGCGGGATATCGAGACCCGGGACGAGCGTCACCGCCGCTATTCTAACTGCGATCATGATGACGAGCAGGATGAGCGAGAGGCGGGCGAGGGCCGCGAGGCCGGGATCACAGATCGTCTCCTCGCGGTGAACCAGCGGGACGGTGGAGTTGAGTTCGTCCGGGAACGCCCGGCAGAGGAAGGCGTAGGCGAGCAGGAGGGAGATCGCCGTCGGGACGGCGAGGTAGAGGGGGAACGTGACGAACGGGTTTGCAACATCGCCGGAGAGCGCGATGAGGAGGTTCTGCGGGTTCCCGATGGGGCTTGGGACGCTTCCGGTCGTGACGGCGAACGCAAGGGTGAGCAGCAGGAGTTTTGAAGAGATGCCGTGCCGCCGGGCGAAGTAGAGCATCAGCGGGGTGCCGACGACCGCGAGCGTGTCGTTCATCAGGAGCGCCGAGAGGAAGCCTGCGCCGATGAGGATGAGAACGACCAGGTGCCTGACCGACTCCGCCCGTGAAAAGAGGCGAAAGGAGAGGTGGTGGAGGTAACCGCTCGACGCGAGCGCCTCCCCGATCACGAACATGAAGAAGAGGAAGAGCATCACGTCGAGGTTGATCGACGCGAGCGCGTCGAGCGGCGCGATCGATCCCGTTGCGAGGACGGCCGCCGCACCGAGGAGCATCACCTGCCAGATGCGGAAGTTGACGTTCCCTATCTTTCTGACCGCGATCAGGAGGAAGACGATGACGAGAACGACGAGCGGGATGAGTGTGCCCATGATATCGCCGGAGAAGAACTGCGTGCAATCGATTGTTTTTGCTCCTACCCGAAAAAAGGATCTCCCGGAGCCGAAGAGCCGTCAGGCCTCCCGCCCGACGGTATAGTTGATGACGCACTCGCCGATGTCGCCGGAATATTCTCCGATCCGCCGGATGCTGTCTGTGATCTGCCCCATCGGGATCGCCGTCACCGCCTCGAACCGGAGCACCCGGGTATCGATATCGCGTGTCGTCTCCTCGAGGTCGCGCACCCTCTGAAGCGTCGCGTTCGCCTTTGCGACGTCTCCCGTGTGAAACGCCTCCATGCTCCACGAGAAGATCTGCAGGGCAAGCGTGCTTGCCTCGTCCATGAGGTCGAGGGTCGCCGTCTCGATCTCCCGGTCGATCAGGAGAAGGGCGTTGTGTGCGACCCGGGTGGCGTGGTCGGCGATCCGCTCGACGATCCTGCTTACCTGGAAGCAGTACGCCGCCTGGGCTACCGGGATGTCCATCCGGCGCGCGAGCGTGGCGTCGCTCGCGATGAGGTTGTTCTGCCGCGCAACGAGCCAGTGCAGCCGGTCGACTTCCGTGTCCCGCGTGACGACATCGTCTGCAAGAGCCGCATCGTGCCCCCGTATCGCGGCCATCGCGTCCTGCTGCATGCCCCGCGCGAGAAGGTGCATCCGTTTGATGGTGTTTTCAAACGGCATCTCTGCGGGGTTGAGGAGATCCTTGATCGTTATCGAGGTGTCGGTCTCGCCGACCACCTCCTGCCCGATCGCCATCTGCGTGAACTCCCGGACGAGCTGCAGGATGAACGGGGGCATCCTTCCTTTCGACTCAAGACGGATGGTCGTGAACCCGGCAATATACGCTCCCACAAGGAGGCGGAGCAGGTAGGTACGGTCGGTTGCGGCCCCTACTTCGAAGACCCTGGTCCGGTGGGCCGACTCGCCGCTGATCTTCGGGGTGATCAGGAGCGATCCGTCGGGCTGCACGACCAATCCCACCGGGTCGTTCTTCTGGATATTCGCGGCCCTGATCCACTGTTTCGGCAGGGATACGATGTATGACGAACCGCCGGTGATCTGGACTTTTCTGATCTCCATGAGTTGGTAGGCGTTGGTGCCGGGAGGATATATGCGTTCTGTGGGCTATATACGTCACCGGTATCTGCGAGGAGAGACTATATTGGTATAGTCGTTTTCGGGAGCATTCGCCCGCGCGATCTCCGGCTGGCAAATATTGCCGTTATATCACATGAGCGCCGTGATCCAGAGGAGCAGGGTGAAGAGGATCACGGTCGTTACGATCGACCCGATCCGGTATCGTCGCGCGGCGGCTTTGTCCTGGGGAGCCCGGGGCTCTATCTTCATCAGGACCACGGCGACGAGCGCGCCTGCTATCAGCCCGACGATCTGTCCTGCAACCAGCACCCCGGAAACGATCAGGCTCATCGGTTGGAGCACCAGGACGAGGCCGGCCACCACCGTCGGCGGGATGATGGCGGCGGCGATGGCGACGCCGGCGATGACCTCCGTCGTGCCCCTGCTGAACGCCAGCGCCGCCGCAAACCCGAGGAAGACTGCCATCAGGCTGTAGATGGGGTTCAACACGAGGCGCGTGGCAATCTCTTCGGTCATCGTGAGCGGTATGACGAGATTGATCAGGAAACTGGCGACTGCGGAGAGGATGAAAACGCCCAGAAGCAGCGCCGCGAGCACGCCAAGGCAGCGCGTGGCATTCTGAATATCGCCGAGAGCGGCATAGACGGAGAACCCGTAGATCGGGCCCATGATCGGGGAGAGGAGCATCGCCCCGATGATGATCGTCTGGTTGTCGAGCAGCAGGCCGGAGAGGGCCACCAGTCCGGCGATGGATGTCAACGCGAGTTTTTCGAGATCGAGTTCGCCGTAACCCTTGACCTGGTCGACCAGCTTCTCGACCGGGGTCTTCTCTTCCTTCTCCTCGGCCTTTTTTTCGGCGCGTTTCAGGAGTGACGAGATGACGAACTCCGGTGCCGAGACCTCGATCATGTTCTCGTTGTACCGGAGATCGAGCACGCTCTGGATCTTCTCGATCAGTTCGTCGAGGTTCTCGTCCGGCGTGTATATGGTGATCTGGTAGACATTCTGAACGAGCGATACCGTGTAGTGAAGCCCCTCGAGAACCTCTTCCACCCTCTCGTGCCCGTCTTCGCGCACGTGAACGACGATCTTCTTCATCTCTCCGCCCGGCCGATGGCGGCCCTGCCGATGCGCGTGTTACCGGGACGCGTGAGTTCATGTTCCTCCCGCTCAGTCTCCTGCCGCGTGCCCGACCCCGGGCTCTCCGCGGGAGCCGATGCGGGATGTTTGTCGTCCACGGGGGCAATCCCGGCGACGGTAGCGTCCACAACGAGTATGATCGCGGCGGCTGAACATAAATGTTGCCCGGGCGCAGGAGAGGCGGGACAACCGTGGCATCGCGGTCTTGACGGAAATTTAACTTTCGGGTG
>NZ_FMID01000011.1 GCF_900095385.1 Methanoculleus chikugoensis | reverse complement strand
ACCCCCGGGGCGATCTCATGCAGTCACTAATTCGTGCAAGCCTCTCCTGCACAGATGCCCGGCCTATACATTACTGGTGATGATACCGTTATGAGACTGTGCAGTAGGTTGCTGCTGCACAAATGCCCTGGCCGGATATCTTCATGCAGAAGACAGGTTCCATCCGGATGAATTCATGTATCACGGCGACACATGTGGCGGATGATGAAAAGAAGTCAAAATATGTTGATTATTATTCAACAGGATATCCACGGTCGGCAACTCTAAAACATACTACTTCCATGTTCCATGCCTGCAAATAGCTGCTCTTTAGTGCCGGTTACGTCGAGAAGAGCCGCGAGTGCCTCATTGCCGCCATCGAAGATTCAGTTTGGCAGGATTAGATAGACAGGAAGTCGCGTATCGAAAAATTATTCCACAAACAGCCCAAGTTCTGAGTGTGACCGATACAAGCCGGGCTATAACAACAATAAGTTGCCCTGACTGCGGTTCTGCGGTTCAGATTACGGCCGAGCACTTTAGAAACAACAAACCGATCGTCTGCGGCGGCTGCGGCAGGGTAGTGACCCTTCGCGGCGCCGACGGATCGGTTGAGGACCGCCTAAAAGAGTTCAGGGCGGCGGCTGAAGACCTCGACCGCCGCACGAAGCGCTGACCGGGACGGTCCGGCCGTACCGATAAAAATAGCCGGAGGAGGGCTCCTCCTCGTATCCCGTTATCCCCTGACTCCGGCTGTGGCGGTCGGGATCTTGACTTCAAATCCCAGAGCGCGTTCAAGGGAATTCATTAGATCGTCGAAGAAGGTGAAGACCGGTTCGAGCAGCTCCTGGGGTTTCTCTTTCTGCTCAACGCTGAGTATCCCTCCCTTATAGATCGTCCTTGTCCCGGAGTCCCAGATCTCAACGGTCACCTCACCATCTCTGACAAACAGGGTATCGCCGACAAGCAAGCTATCTCCTCTATATACAGGAAAGATCCGGGCATTTCTAAGGATCTCCGCTCTGCCCTGAATGAATGTCACCACTCCTGCTTCATCCTGTCCGTAATCCACGTAAACTATCCCGCTGCCCGTCGGGGTTTCCGTCACCTCGGGAGCCGCCGCCTGTCCGGAGCCGCCGCCTGCCCGTTCGATCAGGACTGCGGTTCCCCTGGTGCCTCCGCCGAGCATCGTCTTGTCACTCCTGTCGACCAGCTGGATGTCCGCAAACGAGCCGCGCTGCAGGGTGATGATGTCTTTATGGCGCAGCGTGTCGCCCACACCGGCAGGCTGAACGCTCGTGCCGCGGGTAATGGTGATGGAATACGCACCGATATCCGAAGCCGGGGTGATCGAGACGATTCGACCGAGAACCTCCTCGCTCGTGTATACCTGCAGTGTGGTATGCGAGCCGGCCTGCGCCGCTGCCGGCGGAACGCAGAGTATGAGGAGCCCGAGGATGAGGAGAAGACAACACTTCGATAGGGATTGCATAATAGTGAATGAGATATCTCGTATAAAAAAATATAGTAAACAGAAACGCCGGATGTAAATGATATTGGTGGATTCTGGGGCTCAAGGAAAAATAATGTCAATAAACGCCGGCGTCCCGGTAAAGAATATGGAATCCGCAATGGTCCAGCTGTATCACGAAACCCGTGTGACACCGCCCGCGATGCCCCTTCGCGGGACGGTTCCCTGCCGCCCGACAGCGTCGGGCGAACATAAAAAAAGAAGATTATCCGATCCGCTGGTTGGTCTTTGGATCCATGTAGAGCGGGTCGCGCCGCTCGGCGGCTTCCCCGAGTTCCGCGGTCGGGAAGGGGAACGTCTCGTAGAGCGACGTGAAGATGTACTCCAGGAGTTTGTCGGCCGCTTTGATCGGGTTTATGACGACGTACCAGTCGATCTCCCGCTCTGAGCCGGGCACATCCACCGTCACCTTCACATAGAGGGTCTCGGCGGCCGCCTTTCCTAACTCCTCCGTCACGTAGGACGCGCCAAAGCCGAAGAGCCCCTCGACGTACTTCTGGAGGGCGCTGCCCACCGCTGCATCCTCCATGAGGGTGTTCACGCCCGGAACCGCGAGTTTGCCTTCGGGCATCATCTCCTCGAGCATCTTCACCGCCGACGAGTCCAGGAGTTTCGAGATGCTCGATGTCGGATCGTCGAGTTTGTCCTTGAGGAAATTGCCGAACTTGTTCGAGAAGAACTCGAGCGATATGTCGGAGAACGACGAGATGATCGCGTTGTACAGGCTGCGTTTCCCGTTCTCGTCGAGATCGAAGGTGTAGTGGCGCACCAGGTTGAAGACGCAGAGCCCCGCGATCACCTGGGCGAGCTTCTTCGGATTCGCTTTGCCGATATCCTCGAAGCACGACTTGGTGTAGTTCTCGATCATCTCCGAGATGTGCACACCGACCTTGATCTCGTCCCAGTTCACCCCGTTGCCCATGAAGAGGTCGGCCGAGAGTTCGCCGATCAACTCGACCGTAAGCTCCTTTGTGGGGGTGAGGATCGCCTCTCCCGCAGGCCCCGTGTAGATGGTCATGAGGTAGGAGAACGCCTGGTCGCCGAACCACTTCACGACGGAGAGGAAGGTGATCCAGTCGTCCATGGTATCGGCGGTCTCCATGAAGTCCGCCGACTCCTGTGTGTAGTAGACGATCGAGTCGTAGACGATCTTCTTGCTCATCAGGCGGAGCTCGGCGGCAGTGAAGTTCTGCACGTTCTCCCGCAGGAACCGGGCGGTGTCGGGGTTGATGCCGAACTTCTGGATTCTCTTCTTCAGGTTCGCAAGTTCCGTCTCGCGGTCCTTGCGCACCCCGAGTTTGTCGCCGATGAGGCGGATCGGGAGATCGAGCTCGTAGGTCTCGTCGCCGTACTCGCAGGTGATCGGGAGTTCCAGGAAGTAGGGGTTCTGCTCGTCCTCGCCGATCTGCTGGGCGGGGGTGAACTTGTAGGCCTTGTTGGTGTTGTCCGGCTTCTTCTCGATGGTGTACTTGAACCTCGATGCAAGGACCTCCGTTCTCGGGTCGGTTCCCTTGAGTTCGCCGAACACCGGCGTGTACTCCGTCCCGTCCAGGAGTTTCACCACTTCCTTCTCGCCCTCGCTCACCCTGACGGCGAGGTTCACGATGAAGCCGGTCGGCTGGACGTCGTCCTCTTCCGTGTCCAGGTCGTCGTAGGCCGCGAACCGGGCGTGCCCCTCGTCGTCGTAGACGACGTCGGTGACGCTGATGCCCTCTGGGTAGAAGATCACCGTGAACGCTTCCTCGACGACCCCGTCATCCTCGGTGGTGGCGATGACCCTCGCGCCGTACCTCGTCACCTGGGCTCCCTTCTCCGGGAGCGCACTCGTGTTGACGATCTTTGCGATGTAGTGCGTCTCGTCGATCTTCTCCAGGGAGCTCGTGAACGGCGCCTCGTCGAGTTGCTTGATCTCGATCTCCTTTGGCGGTTCGATGAAGTCGACGAGTTCGACCTCGACGTCGTAGGTCAGGTTGTCGCCGTAGAGGACGTTCAGCCGCAGGTCCATGGCCTCCCCCTGCTCGGGGAACTTGATCCTCGGCTCGCCGATGATCCGGAAGTGGATGTTGTTCGTGAATGACCCGCCCTTCCCGGTGTAGGCCACCCTGACGATGCCCTCTTCCGCGAGTTCGTTCTCGTCGGCAGATACGAACGCTCCCATGTAGCCGCCGGTGAACGTCGGGTCCTCGACCCGGAGGCCGCCGCCGGAGGTTATCGAGAGCGTCGCGGTGAGGTCGTCGCGCTCGATCTCCTCGCCCTCCGCGGTGGTCTCGATCATCTGGGCGTATATGGTCTCGGGACTCTTCCCGCAGACGATGTAATCCTCGAAGTCCTTGCGGATCCTCATCCGGTAGGTGCTGGTGCGCTCCGTCTCGCTGCCGCCCTTGCCGCCGCCGCCGGCCGCCGCTGCAGCGCCCGCAACCGCGGCTCCCGCGGCACCGATCCCGGTTATAACCGCGAGCGGTATGCCGTAATCGCTCTCACCGGAGCCGCCGCCCGGAGTGTTTATGGAGAAGGCGCCGCCGCCGTACCCGCCGAAGACCTCATCGTAGTTCCCGACGATGAGCGTCCCCTTTGCGTTCGCCGCATCGGCGATGACCGAGTCCACGACCTCGTTCGCTTCCTGGTACGCCTTCTTCATCTCGGAGCGTGCCGTAGCCACCTGGCTCTCCGAGGGATACGGATCATACGTCAAACTCCGGCCGTTGTCATGTTCGAGGCCGACATGGCCCCGTATCTTGAAGTAAGCGAGCCCTGAGCCCGCCGGGTAGAAGTCCTCGCGGATCACGTAGTAGGTGAACGTGTTCTCCAGGTGGTTGTCCGTGACGACGCCGCCGGCCGCCCAGTTGGAGTCATCCCTCAACTCGCGCACGCCGATGACGCGGTGTCCGTTTATGGTCGTATCCACGTACTCGATCTTAGCGCTGGAAGTCTCAACCGACTTCTCGAGCACGGTCTGTATGTAGCCGGCATACTCGCCCACCGTCCTGTACTTCTGGTTGATACCGAACTCGGTGAACATATAGCGGCCGGCAGTGACTGTTCCCGTAATCTGCCTGATCTCGCCGCCGCCTGCGTCGCCCTGGTAGGTGTAGCTGTAGACGTCTGTCGGGATCTCGGTCAGGACAAGCCGTTCTGCCTCGGGGTCTACCTTCCCGAGGTTGCCGATGATCAACAGCGTGTTCTCGGTCGCAAGGAGTTCGTCCGTCCCTTTCTTGTAGACGCCGATCGGCATCTCGACGACGAACCCCTCGTCTTCCATGCTGTGGATATACTTGCTCGCCAGTTTGTAGTCGTAACTGTTGGTATCGGTGAGCGAGTAGCTTGCAGCCGCGGTTCCGGAGAGGAGTGAGGCTGCAAGGAGGACAAGCAGCAGTCTTGCCATCGGCCTCATGCCGGGACACCCCCCGCCTGCTTCTGAACGGTGACCATGAGGACGGCGCCGACCGCCAGGAGGAGGAACCCGGCGATGTAACAGGTGTACCCCCCGAAGACGGAGAGGACGACCCCGAGAGCAAACCCTCCGGCCCATCCCGCCATCACCTGCGTGACCAGCCCGGAATCGGCCCTGCCCTCTTTTGCAAAGGCTGCGGCAACGACCTGCCGAACGCAGCCCGCCCGGTTCGCCAGCGCACGGGCCGCGATGAGGAACGCCACGATCCCCACCATGCAGTTCATGATCGTCGACGTCCCCGCAAGGAAGTTGTAGACGAAGAGGGCCGCGCCGCCGCCGACGAGAAGAGGGGCGATCGATGTGATATCCCACCGTTGCCCGGAGAACTGCGCGGCAAAAGACCGGATGCTTGCGACGATGCTCTCGCCGGAGATCCCGCCGACGATGAGCAGCGTCGCGAAGTAGGCGATCAGGCCCTTCCCGATGAGGCCGCCGATGAACCCGGGCACCCCGCCGGAGAGCCCGCCCCGCGCGAAGGTCAGGAAGGAGAGGGACTGGACCGCCGCCGGGTTGAATCCCAGGGCCGGGAGGATGGTCAGGGCAAACCAGACCAGGGCCATGACTCCTGCGGTGATCAGGAGTTTCTTATTCGTTAAACCGCTCTTGAAGCCGTCGATCCTCTTCTGCACGCATCCTTTCACGACCCCGCCTGCAGAATGATTGACCGCAATCTCCGCCGCTGCATCGTCTGCCGTGTCGGAGACGGAGAGTTCACCGGAGAGGACGTAATCACCCGCCTCCGCCGCTGCGTGAGCGTCGCCGTCCCGTGCATAGTTGCCGTCGTCTATACGGGGAGATGCTCTGGACTCCTCGCGCATCTCCGTGACACCCGCTGAGACCCTGGCCGCTGCAGAGTCGATCATCACGGTTGCCTTATCAGCAGCGCCGGATGCAATCTCCCCGGCCCTGCCAAAAATATCGTTCACCTTGTCGCCGTCTGCCATTACTGCTCGACGCTCCTGGAAATTTGTCTGCTCTGGGATTATCTGGTTAATATCCCTCAGAATCTGTGGTGTCGCAGAACCGGAGATATTTCCGAAAGGTAAATATTATATCATCGGTGTGACCCTATTTAACATATTCTAAATGTTTCGGTCGGGCGCGATGATGGAGACCTTGCCCGGGTCGGAACCCGGGCGCGCCTCCCCGTTCTGCCGCGGGATATATTTCAGAAGATTAATCCGGCCGCCGGGCTTTTTTACTCTTTGTGAGGGGCCGTATGGCCGGAAAGGGTGGAAACAATCTTACTGTTGCAGCCCGGCTGATGGCGATAGCAGTTGGGATGTTCCTTCTCTTTGGTATAGCAATGGAGTTCCTGGAAACATCGCTCGCACTTTTCTCGGTTCTCCTGCTGTACCTGGTCTACTGCGGATACATCCTGCCGGAGATTGATCGCCGGCGAGCGCCCGGACTCCTCTGAATCATGATCGGGCGGTTCAGGAGATGAAAAAGGGTGTATGGTAACGCCCGTCACCAGATGACGGGCCTCTCCTCGGCGTCCCGGTAGAGGACGTCGCCGGGCCGGATATCCGGGAAAGCGTCGTAGAACTCGGGGATGTTAAAGAGGACGCCGTTCACCCGGAACTTCTCCGGGGAATGGGGGTCGGTCAGCACCAGGTTCCGGAGCGAATCCTCCCGGTCGTTCGCCCTCCAGATGGTTGGGGCCGCGAGGAAGAACCACCGGTCCGCTGCCGGATCGGCCGACCCGTTCTCCGCCTTCTTCCAGGCGTGGTAGGCTATGGTCAGGCCGCCGAAGTCGGCGATGTTCTCCCCGAGGGTGAGGTTCCCGTTGACGTAAAGGCCGGGAAGCGCCTCGAACGCGTTGTACTCGGCGACGAGCAGGGCCGTCCGGTCGTTGAAGTTTGCGGCGTCCTCCTCCGTCCACCAGTCCTTCAGGTTCCCGTCTTTGTCGTACTGCCTTCCCTGGTCGTCGAAGCCGTGCGTCATCTCGTGCCCGATCACCCAGCCGAGCGCCGCGTAGTTGAAGGCGGGATCCGCATCGGGGTCGAATAACGGCGGCTGGAGGATGGCCGCGGGGAAGACCATCTCGTTTCCGGTCGGGTCGTAGAAGGCGTTCACCGTCTGCGGGGGGACGAACCAGATGCTCCGGTCGACCGGGCCGCCGACCTTCTCAAGCCCTTCGGGACCGTGGATGAAGGAGTGGGCCTTTGCGGCACGGACGTTTGCCACGTACGAGTCCGAGAGGTTCAGCCCGGAGTAGTCCGTCCATTGGTCGGGATACGCGATCTTCTCCCCCATGGCAGCAAGTTTCTCGTGGGCCGCGACCTTCGTGGGCTCGCTCATCCAGGCGAGGTCCGCTATCCGTTCGTCGAAGGTCTCGCGGATGGCAGCGACCATCCCCGATACCATATCCCGGGTCCGGGGGTCGACGTACCGGTCGACGTACGCCCGGCCCACCAGGTCGCCGAGGAGTTCGCTCTCCGTATTGACGACACGCTGCCACCGGGGCTTCATCTCCGGGACACCGTAGAGCGTCGTCTTGTAGAAGGCGAAGTGCTCCTCCTCGAACGACGCCCCAAGGTAGGGAGACGCCTGGTCGATCAGCCGGTAGCGCAGGTAGACCTTCCAGTCTTCGAGCGGAGCGGTCGCGAGCAGGGAGTCGAGTCCCTCCACGTAGCCCGGCTGGTAGACGTGTACCTCGCCGACCGGCCCGGAGCCCGGGATGGCGGCAAGGGTCCCCCACCCGATCGCCGGGAACTCTTCTTCCAGTTCGGCAAGCGTGTAAATGTTCGTGGTCTTCTGCGGGTCGCGGTTCTCCTCCGCACCGAGATGGGCCGCCGCAAGGGCCTTTTCCATCGCATAGACGGTCTCTGCGTCGGTGGCGGCCCGCCCGGCGGTCCCTCCTGCCAGCATCAGCACCCGGGCTATGTGCTCCCGGTAGGCATCCTGGAGTTCCACGCTCCCGATGTCGTTTCGGAGGTAGTAGTCCCGGTCCGGCAGCCCGAGCCCCCCCTGGTAAAGGGCCGGGACAACCTCGGTGCTGTTCTCGGGGTTAACCCCGGCCCAGTAGTAGTACGCCGGGGAAAAGCCCTGCTCCAGAAGAACGATCGTGGTCGCGGTCAGATCGGCACGGGAATCGATCCCATCGATCGCCAGAAGGAGATCGGAGATCCCGGAGAGCCCTTCCCGATCGATCGTCCCGTTATCCATCCCCGACAGGTAGAATCGACCGATGAGGGTGATGTTCCGGTCCGCATCCCTGGCCGGGACGGCCGAAGCGTTCAGGAAGAGGGCATGGAGGTCATTATCCACCCGGTCCTGCACCTCGGTGAACGTCGCGTAATACTGCTTATCGGCCGGGATAGGGTGCTCCGCCATCCATGCATCGTTCACGTATGCATAGAAGTCGTCGCCCGGATGGACGGATTCATTGAGGGCGAACTCGCTCTCGGGTGGCTGCGATACGGGTTCGGGGGTCGCCGTCCCGGACGGGGCGGAGCACCCCGCGCAGGCGAGAACGGCGATAAGGAGAACGGTCAGAAGGACGTGTTTCACATGGAGAGTGCTCTTTTTGCGGGAATAAGGGTTGTGATCCGCCGCAACGGCCGTCGTTCAGGACTCCGGGAAATCAAGCCGCAGCCCCACCGCGCTTCCTCCCGGCCGTTTCCTGCAGTATTCCCTCGGGCCCCTTCGAGGGCGAGGGCGGTCTCGACCGGGAGTTCTGCGGCTGAGAGGGATCTATTCTTTCAATTAACCCATATGAAGCGATAAAAAAGTGGCTATCCCGTGAAGATCACTTGATCTTCTTCTGGAGTTTCTTGAGTTTCTTCTTGGCGGCCTCGCTGCCCCCGGCCGCCTGTTGCGCGAGTTCTTCTGCCTTGGCCTTCTTTGCCCTGTTCAGTTTTTCCAGTTGTTTCTTGCTCGTCGGCATACAGGTACCTCGCCACGTCTCTGGCTGGTTCTATATCTTTCTTCTTTCGTATAAATACCCCTGTAGCGCTGTACCGATCAAGAAAAGGATGCCGGGTTCGCCGTCCTTTCAGCTCTCTTCGTGGGCGGCGGTCCAGTCCGGCCGGGCGCGGTCGGTGCGCCTGAGGGGGATCACCCCTCCTTGGTCTGCAGTGCGGGGCAGAAGTTGCAGATCGAGAACGGAACCTCCTTCTCGCGGTCGCGGATGAGACAGTAGAACGAACCGTTGCGCTCTTCGACCCGGAACCCTCCCGGAAACGGTGTCCCCACCGGGTGACCCGGCTGGTCGAGCACAAACATCGTAAAAGCCGATATCAGGTAGTAGAAGGCCCGGTGCCGGGGTGTGAAACGAAACGGTATTCGTTCTGCGGATTCATCCCAGCGGAAGCAGCCGTCGGGGATCATATCGCAGAACTCGAGGAACGTCTCACGATCGGTGATCGGCTCGGTCATGGAGAGGAACCGGCCCGACCGGTGCATGGCGAGAAGCTGGTGGTGAGCGCCGAAGAGCTGCTCGGTGATGTAGGGGCGGACCCGGCTCCGGTAAGGCTCGGGCAACCGCACCATCTCCGCGTACAACCTTCCCCCGAGGATCTGGAGATCCCCGAGCGTGTAGCGGCCGACTCCTCCGGCGAGGATCAGCCCGAGCTCGCCCTTCGTCGTCGCGGCCGCCATTCGCCGCGCCATCTCCACGATTTCACCTGCTTCGTCCCTTGCTGCGGTCTCCTGATCTGAGGAACTGCTCTCCGTCGGCATGGTTTCTGCATGGAAGATCTGCATCCGGGATCGCTTATCTCTTCCCCGGGAATACGGTGATCGGACCCCCTTCCACCGCCTCAGAGGGTATCCCCCCAAAGAGGCTACGCCAGAAATATCCCCATCGATCGACCGGGCGGGTGATACGGCCCCTGTGGAAGCCCCGGAACCGCCAACGTATATCGTCGCGCAAGTCCCATTATATATCCCCTCAATCATGATAACGAGAACTACAATTAAACGATATGCTCTTCTGGTCGCCGGGCTCTTCTTCATGGGCCTCGGCATAAGCCTCATCACGAAGTCATACCTCGGGACATCCCCGATATCGAGCATCCCGTATGTCCTCTGCCTGATATTTCCCGTCTCCATCGGCGCATTCGCCTTCTTACTCGGCGTCTTCTTCCTTCTCCTCGAGATCCTGATACTTGGAGAGGATTTTCCGAAGATACAGATCCTCCAGATCTTCGTGGGCCTGCTCCTCGGCGCCTCGATCGATCTCAGCATGCACCTCCTCTACTTCGTTGAGCCTGTCGCGTATGCCGGGAGGATCGCCACGCTGCTCGCAGGGTGCGTCGCCCTGGCCCTCGGGGTCTACCTGGAGGTCTCGTCAAAGACGTTCGTCTATCCCGCCGATGCAATCGTGAAGATCATTGCAGACAAAGCCGGCAAAAAATTTGGACACACGAAGATTGCCTTCGACACGACGCTCTGCTGCACTGCGGGCGTGATCTCGTATGCCTCCTTTGGAACCCTGGAAGGCCTCGGGGAAGGAACGATAATCTCCGCGCTGCTCGTAGGCTATATTATCACGGCGATCAGCACCATATTCGTCTATTTTAACATCGGAAAGAACCCGGATTCTGCGAAGAGTTAGATGGGCCCCGGAGACTCAAGACTCCCTTTTTTCAGCCATTCCCGGAATTCCCGGAGATCGGGAATATCCGGGCCTTGTACCAGAATCCCGGCCCACCCCGGCCGCGCACCCTTATGCCGCCGCCTCGTCGACCGGTGTCCTTCTGCGGCCGCCGTCCGCCGTCCCGGCAACGCGCATGAGGGCGCCGACGTCCGGCGTCACCATACAGACGGGGAAGTAGCCGAAGAGCGATGCGTAGTCGATCTTGAGCGCCCGGTACCGGGTCAGGTCGAGGGTTATCCGTTCAAGGTCTTCGGCCATCCGCGGGGTCACTCCGTCACAAAGCGACGCCTGAGCAAGGCCGTCGATGGCCGGGAGCACCTCTTCGCGGATCGTCGCGATCCTGGATGACAGGAGGGAGTGGACGAGCGTGCGGCTGTAGCCTCCCTGGAGATGCCGCACGACGATCGTCTGCGTCAGAAAGATGAGGGCGAACATGCCGGCCCCGAGCTCGATATCGGCCTCGGCCGAGATGAAACTGTTGTAGGTCACTCCGGGGAGAACGATCGCCGCGATGGAGATAAGGCCGGCAACGGTCGTCACGACGGCGGCGGTGAGCGCATACTTCAGCCCCTGGGTCCAGGCCTCGTTATACCGCTCCTTGATGCGGGACTGCATCCCGAGTATCCCCGCGAAGAAACCCCGCGAATACGGCTGGACGTACACGATAGCACCGTAGAAGACGATGATTGCGACGGACTGGATGGTGACGATCACGGCGGAGTACGGAGCGAAATCGCCGTTTGCGAGCCAGCCGAGAAGTGCAAAGGCCGATGAGAGGGAGAAGAGCACGAGAAATCCCGGGGCGAGCGGCTGGCAGTTGATGAAGAAGAGGTTCCAGCCGAGCTCATAGAGGGAGTTCCTCTGCTCTGTGAGGCGTTTGAGTCTCTCCATCATCTCAGCAGGGACGGCGGCGCCTTTTTCGAGACTCTCCCACGATATGATCTCTTCGAGGCTTTTTCGCTCGCGATCTTTGAGGTCGATGAGATACCTGACATAGGACTTCAGATCGCCCGTATCGGTCGGGAGCAGGAGGAGGAAGGGGTTTATCATCAGGAATATGAAGGACGCCATGATCCAGTAGAGAAAATACTCCCGGGTGTATGCGAGCAGAAGGCCCAGGTTGACCAGTACCGCCGCAGCGAGGATGGGCGATGTGTAGTCAAGGCTCCATCTCGTCCCGGTAAGGGTGGTGAGGTCGTCCTCCGCCGTATTCAGGATCATCGCCGCCCCGGTCCGGGTGCGGGCAACCTGTCGTGAGAACTCTTCTGGCGGGATCGCCGGGTTCTCCGCCGCTTTATTCCTCCCGAACCGATCCCCGTACGGCAGTTTCATCGATCATAATTTCTCCGGGCTACGTATAAAAAAAAGGGTTTTCTCACCGGGCGACCGGCCTCCCGGTTGAGGACGGGTCTCCCCGCCTCACCCGGCGATCTCAGGGTCCGCCGGACCGGTATAGATCCCGGATCCCAGCCACCAGTTCTCGTCCACCTGCACCGCATACGCCAGTTTTGACTCGAGCGTCCGGTCGCGTGTGGGGTTGATGTATGCAATCCGGTGGAAATTCTCCCCGTTCCTGATAGCGGCATTCATCTCTACAAGAAATGTCCCTACACCCCCCTCGGTCTCATTCAGGCGGTTGACGCCGACCTTCTCCGGGTTGACCGGGTGGGCGAGCGTGGTGCCGTTGAAGTCATACGCGTAGATGTAGAGTTCACCCTGGATGAACGAGCCGTTCGGGTCGTTAAACTCGGCAAGAGCGGCGTCTTTACCATTCTCATTCACGTAAGCAACCGCACTCTCGACGAAGGCGACAAGCGTCTCGTTTGAGGTGTAGTTCCCCTGCTCTCCGGCATCGGCGCCTTCCGGCGTCGAGGTGTTGAGAGCAGGCTCACTCTGCATGCAGCCCGGAGTTATCAAAGCCAGGCCGAGAATAAAGAGGGCCAGAAGCGAAATAGAGATTTTCTTCATCCTATCAGGTAAAATGTCCTGGTAGTTATATTTTACGGGGATAGGGGCGAGAAAACCCCTTATCCGGCGGTTTCAACCCGGGATACTGACTATTACCTGGTTGAGGGACTCGAGAGCGGGGTGCTCCGGGCCCTACCGTCCCCCCACCCCGCTCGCCGCCCGCTCCGTCAGCCACGAGTAGAACTTTCGGTGCCAGAACGGCACGTCGATCGGCCGGGAGAGCGACTGCCAGGCCGCCCACATGAGCCGGTCGGAGAGGCTCTGCCACTCGCCCGCCCGCTTGACCAGATCGTCCGCCGGCTGCCCTACCGCGTGCAGGATCTCATGCCAGATGCGGAGGACGAGCGCTTCGTCGTCCGTGTCCTCGCGCGTGACCCGGACGCTCGCCCGCATGTGCATCCCGCCCCCGAGCGCCCGGGCAGGGATCTCGTCGTCGAAGACGTAGATGGTTCCTTCCGGAACCGGGAACGGGAAGCTCTTCCACATCGGGTCCTTCTGGTCGAAGTAGCGGACCTCCGGGGTGCCCGTCCGGACGGTGAACTCGAAGAACGGCGGGATGAGCCTCAGGTGCGGCTCAAGCCTCCGCCGCAGATCTTCGGTCTTAAAGAAGAGGTCGAAGTGAGGCATCGGGTGCGCATGGGTGCGCGTGCTGATAAATCATGGGGTCTCTCCGGGAGCAGCCCCGGCGAGCCGCCGGGCACCGTCCGCCTTCCGGGGATACTCACCGGTTGGTTATCCCCGGTTTCCGCCCTGCGACGGATTCCGGGCGAGCTTCTCCTGCCGATCGTCGATCCAGGCCCGGGTCCAGACCCGGAGATCGCCGATGCTCGCGGACCCCTGCCGGTCGCGCATCGTCCGCAGGTGTTCCTCGAGTTCATCGGCCATGGAAAATATCAACTCCTCGGATGCCTCTTCCGGCAACGCCCCTTCCGCACGCAGGCGGGCAGCGCCCAGGTCCAGAAAGTGCTGCAACTCGCCTGTTGCCTGGAGGATCGTGGTGAGATCCAGTTTGACAGTAGGCCCCATGAAGAGGGGATTGTCGCACCCCGTAATAACTTCATCCATTTCACTCAGGCTCCTTATGGGGCTTATTCTGAAGTAAAAACGGCAATTCGGTGCCTATTCCGGCAGGGGGCACCCCTCCCCGGAGACCGGGCCGCCTCCCGGTCGCGGTGTGCAAATCATTTTAAGGACTCCCGGCACTCAGTGCACGCCCCCCATGTGGGGCGTGTCCCCCTGGATACGGGGGCGATGGAGATGAAGAAGATGCAGGAGAGATCGGAGGTAATTCTCGAACGCAGGACGCGGACGGCCGGCGAGGAATGGTTTATGTCGGCCGACGACATCCTGGACAAAAACGTGATCAACCCGCAGGGAGACGACCTCGGGGAGATCTCGGATATGCGGATCGGGTTCCCCGAGGGCAAGGTGCAGTACCTGGTGCTCAGGTACGGCGGCGTGCTCGGCATGGCGGCAAAGAGGTTCGCCATCCCGCCGGAGGCCGTGATCTACCGCCCCGGCGACGACAACTTTGTCGTGAACATCGACAAGCAGCGGCTGGATGACCTGCCGGGCTTCGACGAGGACCACTGGCCCCGGGAGGCGGACTACAGCCTCATCCAGTCGGCCGGGACCATGACCCCGCCGACCCGCGAGGAGGCGGAAGCCATGCGGCGTGCGGAGACCCCGCCGCCCGATGTCGTGACGACCGAACGGGTCGAGACGCGGCCCCGGCGGAGGTAACCCCGGACAGCAGGTCCGGGGAACGGCTGTTTTTTCGGCGGACGGTTTGAACCGGCCGCACGATTGCCCGGAACGGTGATGCCGTGCCTGCGATGCCTGTCCCCGTAGACAGTTCGGGAACGCGAGCCGGCGGCCGGGAACGAACAGCGCCCCTCCGGCAGGTCGTCCTCATCGCCGTGATCGCGATCGCGTTCACGGTCGCCTACCTGAGCCTCTACGGGTTGCTCGACAACGCCGTCTGGTCCGAGAGCGGCTTCATGCACGGCGCCCCCTGGGCGATTCCGGCCGGGGTGCTGCTCTTCTCGCTGCTCGTCGGCCTCTGCCGCAGGTATCTGAACGCACCGACCGTCATCCACGGCGGGTTCACCGACTCGCTCAAAGGCGGAGGTGAGAGACCCGATTACCGGACGTTTCCCGGCGCCCTCCTCTCGTCGCTCTTCTCGCTCCTCTCCGGGGCAAGTGTCGGGCCGGAAGGAACCATCACCGTTCTCATCGGCTACGTCTCCTCGTACGTCCGCGACCGGCTCAGGATCGAGTCGCCCGGGGCCGCGCTCGGGCTCGACGTCGCCGCCCTGGCATCGGCGTTCAACGGGATCGTCGGCAACGTGCTCTTTACCGGGGTGTTTGCCACTGAATTCCAGGTCGGCGGGAACAAAAACGCCTTCCGGTTCCTCACCTGGAACCTGCTCGCCGGCACCGTCGGCTACCTCTTCTACCTGCTCCTGGGGCTCCCCTCCTTTGCGCGGAGCATCCCGTTCGAGCCGATCGGCGGGCTGCATCCCGGCTACATCCTCTGCGCGATCGCCCTCGGCATCCTCGGCTCGCTCCTCGCGGTCTTTGCGGGTGTCGCCATGCAGGCCGCCGGGACGATCATGGACAGGGTGTTCGGAGATGCAGTCGTCGCCCGCGTCCTCGCCGCCGGGACGATCATCGCGTGCGCCGGCTACTTCGTCCCGGAGGTGCTCTTCTCCGGGGAGGCCCAGTTGCACGGGATCATCGCCGACCCGGCCCGGCTCGGGGTCGGGATGCTGCTCGGCGTAGCGGTCTTGAAGATCCTCCTGCTCGCGCTCTCGTTCAAGAGCGGGTACATCGGCGGCCCCCTCTTCCCCATCATCTTCTCGTCGACGCTGATCGGGCTTGCCCTGCACCTCGTATTCCCCGGCATCCCGGTCGGGATCTTCGTCCTCTGCATCGAGGCCGCGGCCCTCACCCTCGCCCTCGGGGCGCCCCTGACCTCCATCCTCCTGGTCGCGGTCGTAGGGACGGCCGACCAGTACACGGTCGTCCTCCTCGTGATCTCCGCCGTCACCGCCATGGTCATCGCTGCCGCCGTTAAGGAGCGACCGGCATAACGGGCGGCCCGCCCTGCACCAGGTATTTATACCCGCGGCCCGTTGAAGCCACCTGCCCGATCCGGCGTGCCGGGCGGGAGACGGAGTGGGTGGTTTGCCATGCAGTTCATGAGTATCTTTTCCTGGGAGCCCGGGAGAACCGGCGAGGTCATGGAGATGCGGGCCGTGGAGAAGACCCCTGACGGGATGATCGTCATCAACGAGTGGCTTGATCTCGGCAGCAACACGGTCTTCCGGCTGGTCGAGGTGGAGGATCCCGCAGCACTCCTGAAAGCCGGCTATCCCTGGGGCGATCTCGGCTACACCGAGATGCACCCGGTCATGGAGGCGAAGGAGGCGCTGAAGCACCTGGGGAGGTAGGGGCCCTCACGCCCCTCCCCGGAGGCTGCCCGACCTGACCGGAACCATGTAGGGCGCCGCAAGATCCCGCTTCACCACCGCTTCGATGCCGTAGACCGCCCTGAGCATCTCCTCGGTGAGCACCTCGTCTGGAGCCCCGTAGCCGTAGACCGCCCCGGCCTTCATCACCATGAGGCGGTGGCAGTAGGTGGCGGCGAGGTTCAGGTCGTGGAGCGCGATGACGATCGAAAGGCCCTTCTCCTCGGCAAGCCCGCGGAGGACTTCCATGACCCCCATCTGGTGGCATACGTCCAGGTTGCTCGTCGGTTCGTCGAGGAGAATGGCGCCGGTCTCCTGCACGAGCGCCCGCGCAATCATCACCCGCTGGCGCTCCCCGCCGGAGAGTTCGCCGACCTTCCGGAGCGCGAGATCCCCGAGATCGAGGGCATCGAGCGCGGCAACCACCTTCTCCTCGTCGGTCCTGTTCACCGTCCAGTTCAGGTAGGGCCGCCTCCCCATCAGGACGGTCTCAAAGACCGTCGCCGCGGTCCGGTTCCCGGCCGACTGCGGCACGTAGGCCATCGCCTGCGCGACCTCGCGGCGGTGCATCGTGCGGATCGCCCGCTTATCAAGCATCACCCTTCCCCCGTCGGGGGTGAGCATCCCGTCGACGCACCTGATAAGCGTCGTCTTCCCGCACCCGTTCGGCCCCACGAGCCCGAGAACCTCGCCCGCGTCGACCGAGAAGGTGACCCCGTGAAGCACCCGGCGGTCGCGGTAGGAGAACGAGAGGTCTTCGACCGAGAGCCGGGGCATCAAGCATCCCTCCGGTGCATGAAGAGGTAGATGAAGAACGGCACCCCGAGGAACGCGGTCACGATACCGACGGGGAGGACCTGCGGCGCAAGGACGCTCCGCGCGACGCTGTCGGCACCGAGGAGGAGGAGCGCCCCCACCAGGCCGGAGGCGGGGAGGAGCGTGCGGAAGTCTCCTCCTATCGCCATCCGGGTGATATGCGGCGCGACGAGTCCGATGAACCCGATCGTCCCGGTGAAGCAGATGATCACCGCGGTGATCAGGGAGGCGATCATCATGAAGACGATCATCGAGCGCTCTACGGGCACCCCGAGACCGGCCGCCACCTCATCTCCTTCCGCGAGGGCGTTCAAATCCCAGGCGCGGTAGAGGAGGTAGGGTATGGTGCAGGCGAGGACGAGGCTGACGATGGCGAGTTTGGGCCAGGTGGACTTGTCGACCGAACCGAACGTCCAGAAGACCACCGCACGGAGCTGTTCGGCGCTGCCGACGTACTGCAGCAGCGACGTCACCGCGGAGAAGAGGTACATGATGGCGATACCGGCAAGCACCATCGTCTCGGATCCGATCCCCCGGTAACGGGCCATCCCGTAGATGGCGAGCGCCGCGAGCAGGGCGAAGAGGAAGGCGTTGCCGATGACGAGGTAATCTCCTCCGACGACCCCGGCGCCGAGGACGATCGCGATCGAGGCGCCGGTGGTGGCCGCCGAGGCGACCCCGAGGGTGAAGGGGCTCGCGAGCGGGTTTCTGAGGATCCCCTGCATGACGGAGCCCGCCACCGCGAGCCCGAACCCGGCACAGACTGCGAAGAGCACCCGGTGGAGCCGGTAGTCCCAGACGATGATCTCGGCCATCTCCGGTGCGGTGAACGTGCCGGGGAAGAGCCCGGCAAGGATCGCGAGGTAGGACTCGGCCACGGTGAAGTCGGCCGATCCGAGCGTGACCGCGATGCCGACGAGGATGACGAGGGCGGCGAGGAGTCCGCCGATGAAGAGGGCCCGGGTCTTCTTCAGCCGGGCGTATCCCTCCTGGATGACGACGTTCTGCTCCATGGCGCACCGGTCACGGGTAGACGAACGTCCCTTCGGACGCGAGGTCGAAGTCGATCCCCTGGAACCCGGTGAGGTAGCGCTGGTGGACGGCGTGCGGGTCGAGGTCGGCGAACCGGTCCGGGTAGAACCACTTCGCGAGGTAGGCCGTCCCGATGAAGTGCTGGGCGCCGCCGAGAATGTCGGAGTGGATGACGTGGACGCGGTCGTCCTTCACCGCGGAGATCTTCGACCACCCGGGCCGCTCGACGAGCGCCGACCGGATCGCATCGAGCGCTTCGGGATCGTGCCCCGCGTAGCCGCCGACGGCCAGGCCCTGCCCGGCCAATTTGACGACGACCTCGGGGTCCGCGACGAGGATCGCCTCGGGGTCGACGACGGGGTACTCCGCGGTTCCGACGGCGAAGGGGTTCTTCCCGCCGGCAAGTTCGGTCTTCTCGTTGTAGCCCGCGCTGGCGGCAACGGTCGTGTAGTCGAACCAGTACTCGAAGTAGACCCGGGTCTTCTCGTCGTCCGGGATCCCGGCCGTGCCGTCCCGGATCTGGTCCATCGTCGATTCATAATATGATGCGAACTCCTCTCCCCGTTCGGTCTCGTCGACGATCGAGGCGATGGTGCGGATCTCGTCCGCATAGGTGGCGGGCTTGAAGCAGTCGAACCGCAGCACCCGGATACCGGGGCTGCTCGCCTCGAGCCGCTGCTGGATGTCGTCGCAGGCCGCGGTGCTGATCGTCGCGTAGAGGAAGACCGTGTCCGGCTGCACAGAGATGACCTTCTCCATGTCGGGAGACCAGATCGACCCGACGTTCGCCTTATTTTGGCACTCGGGGAAGAAAGTGCTCTTCTCGTGGCTGTATTTGTCGACGGCGACGACCCTGTCCATATCGAACCCGAGCGACCGGAGGGTTTCGAGGGACTCGCCGCTGAAGGTCACTACCCGGCGCAGGGGACGATAAAGCGTCACGGTCTGCCCCGACGAATCGACGACCTCGCGGGGCTTTCCGTCCCAGCGGGCGTAGACCCAGGCGGCGTCGCGGATGTCGTCCCGATCGAGGTCCCCCGCCCCGCCCATATAAGCGGTATCGAGGTAGGCGAGGACGGCCGAGGCGTATTCACCGGAGGCAAGCACCCCGTCGCCGTCGGTGTCCCCCGGGATCCTGTCTGCTGCCGATGCCGGGACGGCGAGGAGCAGGAGGAGAACGAGGAGGAGTCGCTTCATCGCCGACCACCCCGTCCGGCGATGAGGAGGGCGGCAACCGTCGCAAGAACCGCGAACGGCGATGCGGCCTCCTGTGCGGCAGGCTTCTCGCCGCCGCTCTCCGCCGCCGTCTCGATACCGTCCACCGCGACGTGCGAGGCGGCTACCTCCCCCTCCGACTCACCGAGGAAGTCCTCCCACGTCCCGGTGATATCCCCGCTCCCGGAGGCGGGGGCGGTGACGGAGTAGGTTATGCGGGTCTCGTTCATCACGGCAAACCCGATCTTCTGCCCCCGGACGACGACCCGGTCGTCGGGGTGGTCGGTTCCCGCGAAGGCGTAGCCTGCCGGCAGCGTCTCGACCACCCCGCCGAGGTCGATGCCGTCGATCGAGAGCGAGACGGTAACGACCTCCCCCGCCCCCGGTTCGGCGGTCGAGAGCGTCCGGGTGACCGGTGCGCCGCAGACCACGGCCGGGACGAAGAGAAACAGAAGGAGGAGGCAGCAAAGACGGTTTGCCGGGAGACCTATCATGGGTTCTCGTTTGTCGATCAGGTAATATGAATGTTTCTTATTGTGCTAACAAGTCTGAAGATCGGGTCTTCAGAAGTATATCGGGATGACGGCCCGGGTGGAGAGATGCACCGCAGGACACACCGGTGCGAGGCGGGAGGATGCCGGAATCCTCGCAGTCTTTATGACGAGTACGTTCTATTATTTATTGCGTGAAAATATACGTCGATGAATCTGGAGATCTCGGATTTGGACCAAGGGCGTCTCGTTATTTTGTCCTTGCGGCCCTTATAGTCCGGGATGAGCAGACGATTCGGCGCTGTTTTAAAAGGATCCGCCAGAGAAAACTCAAGAAATCATTCAGGGATCTCCCTGAGTTCAAGTATAACAACACAAAAGGGTTGATCAAGAATCGTATTTTACAGTGCATAGCCGATTGTGATCTCGACATCGCCTACGCGGTGCGCCGGAAGGATCAGGTGTACAGCAGGCTGAGGGATAAACAGCAGATCGTCTATAATTATCTCACCGGGTCCCTCATATCCAGGATTGCCAACCAGTACGCGATCGAAGGATGTATTTACGTCTACATGGACAAATCGATGTACAGCCTTCAACGTGACCATTTTGACGATTATCTCGCGTACCGTATGTTCGATAATGGCGTTCCCTGTGCGACACCACTTGACCAGTTCGTCATCGAACACGTTGATTCTCGAACAGAACCCTGCATACAGGCCGCAGACTTTGCGGCGGGTGCAGTTCACCAGCGGTATCGGGAAAACAATGAAATCTATTATAGTATCATCGAACCTAAAATGACAATCGCGCTCGATTTTTTTAAGGGTCGCCAGAAGTAGAATGGTGAACCCTTCCCTACTTTGTCCCACCTACCTCAAGGTAGCCTCATCCGTTTCGGGAAGGACTTACTCACTATATACATACAATGCAGAAGAGAATATAAACGTTACGTAACCGCAACGCCGACAACTTGGTGCCTGCAACCCGGGTTGATCAGGCAGGCATAACCCCGCTTTGAACGCCTCCACCCTGAGGGAGAGGGGTGCTCTCCCGGTAGTTCAGGACCTGGCCGCCCGCACACTACAGCATCCCCTGCTGCCCCATCGCGACGAGCAGCATCGCCGATGCCGCCGAGAGCAGGAAGATCGTCACCGCCCAGACGACCACAAACCCGACAATCGCGAGCGGACTCGTCTCCCGGTAGGGGACGAGCCCCTCGTTCATCCCTTTCGCCGTCCGGTAGGCATCGTAGACGCCCCAGGCCCAGATCGCCACGCCCGGAACGATCAGGATGAAGAGGCCGAAGAGGCTTCCGAGCAGCACCAGGACGCCTCTCATGAACTGCCCGTTGTAGGCCTGCCCGAGGCCGTTGAAGAGGAGCGAGAGCCCCGCCGCAAATGCCGGGTTTTTCTTCTTCTCCCGGCGCGAGACCTCTGCCGCCGCCATAGCGTCCCTGAGCGAGACCGGTTCCGCCGCATCGCCGTGCATGATTGTCAGGTACGCCCGGCGGGACTATCATTCTTTCCCGGCGCCCGGAGCGGCGCTACCGTCCGAAGACCTTCTCGATCCGCACGCGCCGCCCGAGTTTCGCCTCGTACCACTCCTGCTGTTTCAAAGCCTGTTTCCAGCTCCTGATACGGTGGCGGACCCGCGTCCCCGTTGCCGTATCGATCAGCACCAGCCTCGGCATCTCGATCGCTCCATCGATGCATGGAGCTCGACTTCAGGGGTTACGAACGTTTCCTTTCGGGTTCCCTCTTCCCGGTTTCATCGCCCGTGGTGTCGCCCCCCGGTCCGGCACAAGCGAGGGGGAGGCCCGCTCTTCGCAGTAGCTGACGGCCCTGAACGAGGAGCCGCCCATCCATGATATCGGTCGGCATTCGAACGAACCACGCCGGATCGGCAGATGCCGGTCTTTCGGAATATGAGGAAAGGTTTATCCTCTGATATGCCTCCTCTCTCTTCAGGTGAGTTCGGATGCCAAAATCAGCTTACTGTGGATACTGCGGGCGGGAGTTCCTGCTGAAGGAGCAATCTGCAAGTGGGGGCGTGCCATATTGCAGCGTTGAGTGCCTGGAAGCGGCGGCAAAGCAGGAGACCGGGGAGGATGGGCGCCGACCGGAGAGAGTCCTGGTCTCGGGCCGATCCCCCTGGAGCAGGTGACCCTGCCGGACAGGACCCGCCTCGCACGAGATTGTGCGTAGCGGTGCAGAACGGCGTTCACCGTCAAAGAGTGAAGACTCCGGTGCGGGGCGCACGGCGTTGCAGCGCGTAATCTCCGGCGCATGCCTGCCGTGGCATATCCCGATTCGGTCGATAACCCTTACTGCCATTGCGGGGAGTAACGAGGAATTGAGAAAGAACAAGGGCAAAAGTTGGTACGCCGCCAACAGGACTCGAACCTGTGACATGCTGGTTAACAGCCAGCCACTCTACCAACTGAGTTATGGCGGCAAACAAGTGCTCTATAATGTCTTGACTGAATCGTATTAAACGTTACGGGAATTCTCTTTCTGGATAACCAGAAGAAGATCGATCAATTCGTCGACCTCGGCGTCCAGAGTGGAAAGAAGGTCGCCCGCGAGCGGCGTCGCCACCGCGCCGGCCGGCGAGGCGCGGATGTAGCCCTCCTGCTCCAGGATCCGCAGCGAGTAGCGGACCCGGTGGTAGGGGAGATCCAGGATGTCGGCGAGCTTCATGATGCCGATGGGCTGGTACTCCACGACCGCCCGGATCACCTCCAGGTGCCTTGAAACGAGTTCAATCTCGGATTTGATCTTTGCCAGCATGGGTTTGCCTGCGCGAGTCCCGCGCGCACTATTATGGTTGTTCGTGCAGCCAGACCTTCGTCCGGGCATACTGCTTCCGGAACGATAGGGAGAAGATTGCCCCTACCGCGAGGAGGAGAAGACCGATCGCAAGGCCGGTGGTCCCCTCGGGCGCGAACCGGAAGAGGACGAAGACACCTATGGCGAAGCAGAGGACGATGACGTTGAGCATCACCGTCAGCATGACAAACTTTGCCTTGAAGACCTGTTTGGTTGCCTCATCCATTATTCATACTTGAACGCGCGGGTAAAAGTACTTGTGGTTTCAGCGGAAGAGTTGATAGAATGAACGGACTGGATTCGGCTATCCGGGAGAGAGGTGCAGCGGCATACGCGGCCTACGGCTCGTCCATAGATGCCAACGTGCGCTACCTGACCCGGTTCCGCACCACCGACCCCGTGGTCTACGTCCAGAAGCCGGGTGAGCGCGGGATGATCGTCGTCCCGCAGATGGAGCATGAACGTGCCGTCCGCGAATCGACGGCGGCGGTCGTCACCCGCGCCCACGCAGGCTACCTCGATTACATCAAGGCCGGAGAGCCCCGCTGGCGTGCGACCGCCCATATGATCGCCGACCTCGCCGGCGGCCCCGTCCTCGTCCCCGCGAACTTCCCGCTCGCCCTCGCACGGGAACTCGAATCGTTCCAGCCGGTCGTCCTCGATGAGCGGGGGGCGGTCGAGGCGATGCGGGCGGTCAAGACGCCGGAGGAGATCGAGCGGATACGCTCGGTCCAGCGGGCCACCGAGGCCGCGATAGAGCGCGGGATCGCGCTCATCCGGTCATCCGTCCCGAAAGGGGGCGTCCTTTACCGGGATGGCGCGCCCCTCACATCTGAGGCCGTCCGCGCCGAGATGCACGCCTACCTCCTCGCCCACGGCTACCGCGGGGTCGACACAATCGTCTCCTGCGGTCCCGACACCGCCCTCCCGCACAGCCCCGGCGTGGGACCGCTCCGGGAGAATGAGCCCATCGTTATCGATATCTTCCCGCAGGACGAACTGACCGGCTACCACGCCGACATGACCCGGACGGTCGTGAAAGGCGAGCCCTCTCCCGCGATCCGGGAGATGTACGAAGCCGTCAGGGACGCAAAATCCCACGCGGTATCGATGCTCCGTGCCGGTGCCGTCGGCGCCGACCTCTACCGCGCGACGGTCGAGTTCTTCCGCGACCGCGGTTACGAGAGCAACACGCAGGGGTTCACCCACAGTCTCGGCCACGGCGTCGGGCTCGAGGTGCACGAAGAGCCGTCGCTCGGCCCCCAGGGCGGGGCGCTCGTCGCCGGAAACGTCGTCACGATCGAACCGGGGCTCTACTACCCCGGGACCGGCGGCGTCCGCCTGGAGGATATGGGCGCGGTGACAGAGACCGGCTTTGACCGGTTCACCCAATACAGAGAGGAGCTCACGCTATGATCATGGATGACGATGTCTACGACGCCTACCGTGAAGCAGGGGCGCTGGCAAGGAAGGTGCTCCGCCGGGGTGCGGGGCTCGTGAAAGAGGGGGCGTTCCTCCTCGATATGGTCGAAGAGACGGAGAAGATGGTTGCCGAAGAGGGGGCGCTGCTCGCCTTCCCCCTGAATGTTTCCTACAACGAGGCCGCGGCGCACGACACCGCGATGCCCGGCGACGAGCGGGTCTTCGCCCGGGGCGACCTCATCAAGGTCGATCTCGGGATACACGTCGACGGCTACATCGCCGACACCGCCATGACCGTCGATCTCGGCGACCACGGCCCGCTCGTCGAGGCGTCCCGTGCGGCCCTCGAGGCGGCGATCGGCGCTGTCCGGCCGGGCGTCGTCACCGGGGAGCTCGGGGCGATCATCCAGGCGGCGATCGAGGAGCACGGCTACAAACCGGTCGGAAACCTCACCGGGCACGGCCTCGACCGCTACGACCTCCACGGAAAGCCCATGATCCCGAACGTCGCGATGAGCGGCGGCACCGTCATCGAAGAGGGGATGGTCTTTGCAATCGAGCCCTTCGCCACAACGGGATCGGGAAAGGTCACCGAGGCGTCGAGGGTGGAGATCTACAAGCAGATCGCAGCCCGGCCCGCACGCCTCCCGTCGGCAAGACGGATCCTTGAGACCGCCCGGCCGCGCAGGGGTTTGCCGTTCTCCCGCCGCTGGGTTCCGGGAGACAAGATCGAGATCGGGCTCTCCACCCTGGTGCGGAACGGAATTCTTCATCCCTTTCCGGTGTTGCACGACGTTCCGGGCTCGTTCGTCTCGCAGGCGGAGCACACCATGATCGTCACCGAAGAGGGGTGCGAGGTCACCACCCGGTGAGTTACGCTTATTGATGCCGCGCGCAAATATGTCTGCTCATAGATATGACCGGCGACACTGGTACACGTGACGTCCTCGCCGTCATGGAACTCCTGCTCACCGCGGAGATATTCAACCGGAACGAGGAACTCGATATCAACGACCTTAGCCCGCGCTGCCGGGGGTTCTTCGGTGCCGGGAGCGGCGGAAACCCCGAGGTGAAGCGTCCCCTGATCGTGAGCGAGGGAGCGATCAGGAAGGTGTTCGGCACCCCGGACGCCGTCTGCCAGGCCGTTCGCGCAAACCCGTTCGTCGGGTACGACGAATTCGGCCAGCGGCTGAACCTCCCTTCGCTCGATACGGCGGCGGGGTGGTTCCTCAAGAAGGGCGGGAAGGAGAGGGTCGGGGAGAACCCCGTTCTCGCGTACTTCTTTGACGGGAAAGACGGCATCGAAGTCCGGTATCGCGATGTCCGGGTGAAGAATCGCCGGTTCGAGGATACGAAGGAGTATGTGGAGGCGAGGGTCTCCCGGATCATCGGAGAGAGCGAGGAGATGCGGGAGGCCCGCGACCTCATCATCATCAGCGCGCCGGACGAGGTCGAGTTCTCGCTTGCAAAACTGGTCTGCACTCCGCGCCAGGAGGAGACGATCAAGAAGATCGCCGTCGCCCTAGAGCACCGCGACTTCTTAAAACGGCACGGCATCTACGAGTTCGGCCGGCTCCTCTTCGTCGGCCCGCCCGGAACCGGGAAGACCTCGCTCGCGCTCGCGATGTCGCGGGAACTCCACATGCCGGTGCTCGAGGTCCGTCTCGCGATGGTCACCTCCCAGTATCTCGGCGAGACCTCGAAGAACATCGACCGGATCTTCGATCTCGCGAAGAAACTCACCCCCTGCATCCTCTTCATCGACGAGTTCGACTTCGTCGCAAAGACCCGGGTCAGCGACGACCACGGCGCGATGAAGCGCGCGGTGAACATGCTCCTCAAGAACATCGACCAGATCAGTTTCGTCAAGAACGGCGTCCTCCTCATCGGGGCGACGAACCACCCCCGTATCCTCGACGAGGCGGCCTGGCGGCGGTTCGATGAGGTGGTGGAGTTCCCGCTCCCCGACCAGGCGATGCGGCAGGCGATCCTCGAGAAGGTCGCCGCCACGATCGAGTGCGACTGCGACTTCGCGGACCTTGCCGCCCGGACGGAAGGCTTCTCGGGCTCCGATCTGCGGATGATGGTGAAAGAGGCGGTGATGTCGGCGCTGATGGAAGACCGGCACCGGGTCGACCCGGCGGACATCGAGCAGGGGCTCCTTCGGGCGGAGGAGAGGAACGTCATCCGAACCGGGCGCTGATATGCAGATCACGCTGCTCGGGACCGGGGACGCCATCGGGACGCCGAAGGTGGGGTGCGACTGCGAGAACTGCCGGGCGATGGTCGCGGCGGGGAGGTCGAGGCTCCGGACGTCCCTCCTCGTCGAGATCGAGGAGAAGCACATTCTTATCGAGTCGTCCCCGGATCTCCGCCAGCAGCTCCTCCGGGCCTGCTCCCCCCACATCGACGCCGTCCTCTGGTCGCACGGCCACTACGACCACTTCATCGGGTTCGGGGAGTTCTACCGGGTGCAGAAGGTGCCTCCGCCCTACGCGCCGCCGCCGGTGATGGATTACTGCTCGCGATATCTCCACTTCCTCCCGTTCGAGAAGCACCCGGTCCCGGTCTACGAACCCTTCGACCTCTTCGGCGTGACCTTCACCTTCTTCGAGGTGAACCACCCGCCGGTCTACACCTGCGGGCTCCTCATCGAGCACGACGACGTGACGGTCGCCTACACCGCCGACACGCGGGAGGACATCCCGGCGGCAAGCCGCGACCTCCTCGAAGAGGCCGATATCGACCTCCTCTTCGTCGACGCCATCGCTCCCGAGAGCTACAATATCACCAAACACATGAACTACACCGAGGCGGTCAGGTTCGCCCACGACGTCGGGGCGAGGGACTACCGGTGCGTCCACATGAGTCACATGGTCCCGCCGGGGATGCCGCACGCCGGGTACGACATGGAGACGTTCTGCTGGGAATAGGGGGGATCGCCCTACTGGACCGTTTCACTTATTTTGTTGGTCTTGATGCGTGGAGGTTTACCGCCTCACGCGGGAGGACGCGAAGGGAAGCCAGGGATAGAAATCAAGACCTTCGCATGAGGCGATGTTGTATGGAATTTAGATGCAATGGTCCACTACGGTCCTGGGGATTATGCCTCCCTCACGTTGCACCGCATAGACGCATCCATCCTGAGAGATCCAGTTGAGGACTATAGACCGATTCCGGCGGGGAGATGAATACCGTGAACTTCACCGGGATGTTCTCGATTCCCATCTCCTTTGCCCGCTCGTCAAGCATCGCATACAATGTCTCGACCGAAGAGACGTTCTCCGGTGGAGGCGGGCCGTTCCAGATATTCACCCGGAGGTACCCGTCAATGTCGTAGCTGAAACCGATCAGAGACCCGTTGGGATAGAGGTAGTGTCCCCATATCAGATCTTTCGTGGCAGCAGTGAAGTTTTCCAGGTTTGCGCTCTTCCCGCCCTTTGAGAAGGGAAGCCCTCCGAGCGTGATAGTAACGGGTTCTTGCCTGTTCAGGCTGGCTTTGAGATGTTCGACGTCCTGTCCGGTGAATGCCGGCCGGGATGACTGGAGTTTCCCGGCGGATGTTGCCGGCTCCTGATCACAGAGGCTTTCGGAGAGGCACAGTCCTGCAGAGAGGCTAAAGACGACGGCGAATAGCAACATTGGGACCGGAAATCTACTCATGTTCGGGCCTCCTCAATCTTGCAGGCGGCGCCTGCGGCATCCACGATTGTTCAATGGCCTGTATTGGGATAATTTGTTCATGGGACAAACACCAACTCAAAAACCGGCTCATCTAAATGGGAGCGGCGATCCCACCTCCGGCATGTTCCTTCACCGATGCTGCAATCGCCGCCATCTCATTCATTTCCTGTGTGCCGGAAAGGCAGTATGCATAGTGGCTGTCATTCCAGCGAAGCACGTTTTCCCCGTCTCCGGGAGTAAACGTTCCGTCTGTCCCGTCGATCGTCACCCCAACAGAACCTGTGGTTTTCAGTCCGGGGCAGGGGTTGCCTGGGACAGGCACCTGTGTGATATGAAATTCATCCTTACCTTTTGCGTAGATCAGGGATGTTCTGTTGTCCGGTTCGCCATACTGTAATGCATATGAAAAAGAGTAGCCATCCGGCAGATACGATGGTGCCGGGAGATCCATACCAAACTTTTCGTGCGCCTCTTTTAGCGTATACACGATGACGGGGGTTATCGCAAGTGGCGGAGCGGGATTCGTCACCGCCCCGATAGAGTAACCATATGACTCGTTCAGGTACAGGAGCGCTGTCTTGTTGTAGGTCATAATCGGAGCGTTCCCCAGGTAGACGGTATCAGTCCCGGTCGAGAGATCATGGATCTTGTAATACGTCGGAGAGGGCTTGTTCGGGTCCGGGGTGTTCGGCACGAGCGCAAAGCCGCCGAGCACCGTCCCGGCTGCCTCGTCGACGGTGATGGCAAGCCGGATCTCCCCGTAACGGATGACGAGGCTCGGGTTCCGGTTGCAGTAAGGGTCGTTTCGCGGGCAAGAATGGAAGAGCACGGCAATCGATTCGGGTTTGCCGCCATGTCGGATGAGAGCCTGCGCCCGTTCGTCGCTGAGTGCAATCCCGGCGATGTACGAGCCATTTGTTTGAATCAACTCTGGAGTGGCTACGGGGATCTCCGATACGTTGATGCCGGGGCACTGTTGCATCGATGTCTCCTGCATGTCGCCGGAAGGGCCTGCAACGCCGACTGTCCCATCGGTGCAGCAACCTGCCATGCATGTCAGGAGAACCAGCAAAACGATAACGGGTGGCGTTTTCCTCATCTTTCAGTCCTCCTGACCGTCGGTGTGCAGACCATTTGGGACGCCTTCCTTATCCGGAGTAGTAGTTTGCAACTGTCCATTTTGTCCCCCGGATTTGTCTTGTGTTGAAATCTCCACATCGAACAACTTTTATCCGTTCTGCTCCCGGGGTGTGGGACCGGAATTCCCTGCCTCACCCCCGGTACCGCCTAACTTTCGATGAAGCCGATCAGATAGTAACTCCCACGATACTCCACGATCTTCCCCCGGTAACTCTTTGCGATACGCCCCGCCTCGTCTTCGGATAGCGGCACCTCCAGGCCGCCGCTATGGAGGGTCTCGTTCACTGTGGGGAGTTCGGCGAGATCGGCATCGGTGAGCCGGGCGATATCGTACCCGGCGCTCCGGAAGTCGGCCCCGGTCCAGTTTGCAGGAAGCTCGAACCCGTAATGTTCCGCCCTCCCGTTGCTAATGTTGTGCAATATGAGGTAGCAGCCGCTCAGCATCGCGGGCGGGCCCTCCGGTACGACGTCGGCGGAAGAGTAGACGTAGTGGAGAATCCTCTCCGGGAATACGGTATCGTGTTGTCCCGTGCTCTCCACGTAGTACTCGACACCGCCGATTCTGAACAGGGCGAGAAAAACGCTGTCGCTGACGGTCAGAAGCGCCTCGCCGCCCCCGGTAAGCGTGCCGGTGAAGGAGTGCCTCCCCACGCTGCGGGATTCGGGGTCGTGCAACGACTCCTGTAGATCCGCCGCATAGGGTTGCCCGGCGATGTACACGGTCAGCGGTTCGCCGCGGAGCAGGCGGTCCCGGATTGCCTGCGTATCGTAGACAGCGAGGTCGTACCGCCGGACTGACGACGGGATCCCGAGGTCGCCGGGATCCCAGGCCAAGGCGCCCCTCTTCTCCGTGAAAGAGTCGATATGGACCAGGGCTCTCTCCTGTGGGGTTGTGGTACCGGCGACCTCCGCACCGGGCCCGAAAACCGCAAAACCTGCCGCCAGCGCCGTAGCCACGGCCACCAGGAGCAGGGCCGGGAGCAGGGGATTTTTCTGGATCATTTCAGCACACCACATGCGATCTGCTCTGAGGGGGGAGGGGCAAGCCCGCTCCCCCCTTCTGGGAACTATTGCCGATATCTGCACTCACCAGAAGGGGAAATTTCGTGTGGAGGGCCACCGGGGCTCCTCCGGATAGTCATGTCGGTTCACCAGGAGGGCATACCCACCATTGGCGGTCTGGGTGACCGAGACTGCGTCGCCTATCAGTTCGAATGTGGCGTTCAGTTTGGTATCCCACTCCCGGAGTCCATCGGCGTTGAGTTTGATGATATGAGGAACGCCTACCCGGGCGGGGAGGATCAGGAACCGGGACGCGGAATGGTATGTGACAGTCCCAAATACATATCCTTCATCAGCCGTTTTGATGATCGGCGCCGACGCATTGAGCGTCCTCTCCCCGATCACGTTTCCATCCCGATCGAAGACGACCTCCTCCAGCGTTACGTTGTTGTAGACAACGGTACATTCGCCCCCCGGTGCCTCGTCCATGAAGACTACATGGTTGTACTGCGACGGACTGCCGAGCGTCGCCTCCCAGAGCAGATCACCTACAGCATCCAGTCGAAGCAGCCACACGTCAGAGCCGTTCCGGTTCGGAAGATAAGTCGTGCCGCTCACCAGGTACCCGCCGTCCGATGTCTGGATGACGGCCCTCGCGCTGTCCTGGTCGCCGGTCCCGTAGGTCTTTTGCCACTCCTGTGTCTGGTCTCGATCCCATTTGAGCACCAGAAGATCTTCGCCGGTGGTCCCGGCGACGGCAAATCCACCGTCAGCGGTTCCGACGACCGATTGCAGGATGCCATCGGCCTCGACGTCGCCATCCAGAATGTTCCCTGCAGGATCGAGGAGCAGGACCCCCGACTCCCCCACCGCTACGACGGTGCCCCCGGCTGTCTCGGCGACTGAAGAGACCGGAGGACCTCTACCGTTGGCGTTCCAGACGACGGAACCGTCGCCGTCGAGTTTGAAGACCCCGTAGGACTGTTCCCCGCGCCAGGGCCGGACCTCTCCCCCAATGAGGTACCCGCCGTCTGCCGTCTGGACCATGCTCGTTGCTGTATCGTCTCCTCCGGTATCGATGACCGTCTGCCACTGTCTGTTCCGCTGGCGTCGACTTTAAAGACCATGATGTCGCGGCCCACCCCGTATTCCGGCACAAGGCACCCTGCCGCGAAGACCAGCAGAAGGCAGAGCCGATCATCAGGATGCCGAGCCATCTGTATGCAGTTGGTATCACGTTTGCTCCTTGATATGGTTGCGTTGCATAGTTCATCCCTCCTGGTGGAAGGACCCGCAATTGAATGCAAAACTCCGGGTGTACTTACGATTCTGCAGATCTCCTTTTTCTGGGGTGTCCCTTCAGCATGCACAACTCTGGTGCTCCCAGGCAAGTTATCCACTCTGTACCTCTCGTCGAAATGCGATTACGACCACGAGTATGACACCGAATACGACGACGGATATGAGCGCAGCCTCTAGGTACAGGATAATCAAGCTCATGATGAGAAAGCCCATTTCGGGCAAGGGCAGAGACGTCAGCAACTGGATGGCTGGTGAACCGGTGCCTTCATCCCCGAACGCCGTTGCAAACCCGTAGACCAGAAGCAGGGCTACCGTGATCACGGACCCGGAGAAGAGAATTTTGGAGAGATGTTGATCGGGAAAGTGACTCCGGATTAGCATGAACGGCGTCAACACACCCATCAGTATGATCACCAGGTTCAGTACCGGTAAAACCGGTCGGATCAACGGCACGAAGGAGAGAACTGGCACCAGAACGGCCAGGAGCAACCCGATCAAAATCGGAGCAAGTTTGCCTGTAACGTGTTGCGCCTTCGCGAAAACGTGATAGAACCCCAGGGAGAGAACGCCGATGAAGATAGCCGGAAGGAGAACAATAAGCAAGACAAAGATGACAACAGACAGGTATGAAAACATTGGCTCCATAGTAAATCTCACCGATAAAAGAGGAGGGAGAGCCTCCTCAATCTCTCATGTATTTCACCAGACCGAGAGTGTACTTCGCTGTATCGAGGAGACAGTTCTCGGTAATCGATCTGACATCTGGGTCGGTTTCGAATGTGTACCGGTGATTATACACCAAATAGTAAAGTTCATCATCGTAGTTCTTCGCATACCCAGCAAGTGACTGCGTCGAACTTGACGGATCGGTTATGGTGTAATAATACCAGTTGTTCTGGATGACGGATATGAAGTTGTATCCCTCTCCACCATCCTGATCCCAGTTAGTTGCGACATAGGCCTCATAATCACCGTGAACCCATGAATTCAGCGCCTGTTCCAGTTCCATGCCAGTATGGAGCGGGTTTCCTACATCTGTCAGGAAATGGCTTGAATATCCCAGGTTTGTATATGCATTGTACATCGACGGTTGATCGTAGTAGTTCCCGGCAATGGTTACATAGTTTTCACATTGTGCCGGAGCATAGCCCGTTCCAAGCACAGGGTCGTAGTAATGATCATAGGAATGACACACAGTCTGGATGAAGGTATCCAACCACTCAAACCCGGATGGGGGCCAAACCGGAGACCAAGAATCAGGATCGTCTGCTGCGTTGTGAGCGTACGTAGCATTCGTGGATGAAACACCCCACTTCAAACAGGAGATCTCTATGATATCCTGATGACAGGGCGCCGCCCACCACCGGATGCTGTTTTCAGCCGCAAACTTGTCGTTCAGATACTCGGCGAGCGCTTCATCGGCCTGAGCCTGGATGGAATTTTCCTCTTCGGTCAAGGTATGCTCACCAGGAGATACGAAAGTCACCTCAGTTCGACCGTCACGTCGGGTCACAGTCACAGGATACTTTGCCCAGATTTCCATGAGCCCTTCAGATAACATCTGTTTTTTCTCATCGGAAATTTGAGTCATCTTCAAATCATTCAGGGCATTTCTCTTTCCTTGTTCATCGGCAGCAAACAATGCCCAATGAGGCGTTGCTTTTTTCACATTCTCATCGATCGTAAAAAGTGAGCCGGGCAGTGTCTGCCCGTTTGCCGCAACTACAGGCATCGGCTGCTCAACCAGAACCTCTGAGGTTGCTGCTGCCGCCGGCACAAACCCACACTCACTAGCAGCAGTGCCAGGAGCATGGAGAATGCTCGCATTCCAGCTTTTGCTTTCATGTGTTCCAACTCCGTTTTCGTTCACCGGAGGCAGGAGAGGCACACGTTTAAGTACGCAGAACGCTTACGTTCCCTTTGCCTCCGGGCGCGCGGGACGTTCGCGCTCGACGCATGGGTTAACGAAACCGCTGCCCCTTTGCCTCCGGGCGCGCGGGACGTTCACCCATCCGATTCGCTACTGGCCGGGTGGACTTCCGCATCGTTACAGGCACCGCCTGCGGCACCTACAAGTGTTCACTTGTCAGTTTTGAGATAAACTGTTTATGGGACAAACACCAGATCGAACCCGTCTCTTCTCAAAAAAGCTGTCCTGACGCCCTGAGATCACCGTAGATGATATCCCCTGTGACTGATCGGTCTCGAAGGCAATTCTCCTCCTGGATGGTAAAAGCAGCGCCGGAATGAGCAGAACAGTTTGAGCAGATCCGGTGCAGGGCTCCCCTCCGCCGTTCACTGCGCGCAGGTCGCCCCGGGGTGCAGTCGCACGGCGGAGCCCCCTTCACGGCCACGTCGTCACCACTATGTAATACGCATCTTCGTACTCCATGAGCGGGTACAGTCCCCTCTCCCCCTGGGGACCGTAGGCATCGTGGAGCGCCTTGCTCTCCCCGTACGAGACCTTAGTTCCCCCGATGACGCGCTGGTCCCGGTCGCCCCACTCCCACGCTGACGGGTTGCGCTCCTCGCCCCGGATGACTACGTCGAGCGCGGGGTGCTGCCCGAAGTCCTTCTCGGTCAGGTGGATGACAAATAATGCGTTCTCCGGGGGAACAGCCGGGGTCCTCTGACGGGCAGGCATATCAAGAGGGCGGTGCCTCCCGCGTAGTCTGCTTCATGCCTTTTCTCCAGGTTTTCGTCCTCGAACAACGGGGCGGAAAGTGGAAAAATAGACCCGTGCCGAAGGAGAGGGACCGCCGCCCGACCCTCCGGCATCAGGCCGCTCCCGTCGCTTTACGGATGAAGACGAGGTGACCCCAGGGGAGGGAGGACGCTGGTAGTTCCCCGGGCCGTGACCAGCCGGGTTCCGTATCGATCTCGATGCCCGCCAGAACGTGCCACGCGGCATCGTCTGCGGAGGGCTGTTTTCCCACGACATCCGAGATCGGAGTCAGGTTGAGCACACCGGTGGCACCTGAGGCAAAGTATCCGCATTCAGTAGTCCAGGCGACACCTGTCGTGTCGTGAGCATGAAACCCGACCCGGTGGCCGAACAACCCGGAGAATATGCCGAAGGTATCGAAGGTGTTCAGGAGTTTACCGACAACGTCTCCCGGGGACTCCGTGTATCGCGGAGATGTTTGGGGGCCGGATTGGCCGAAAAATCCACCAAGAGGCTTCAAGGAGTAATACGCCGTGTCCAGATCGTAACTTACGCGAAATCCCGAGTTTCTCCAGTCATCCTCCGGTGTCATGGCGATGTGAGATCCGAGACAGAAATACTCGTGTCCCTGATCATAGTCATTGGAATGCTGGTAAAGTGCCGTTGTTGCGATCATCTGCCCGACGCCCGGGGACACCCGGACAGTTGTGTGGCGTGCAACCTCGACATACTCATCGGACAAACCGGCCGCATCACGGAGACGTTCACGCACCGCCAGGGCTTCCCCGCCAGATATGCGGTCTTCCGCCCGGGCTGAAAAACCGTCCGGTGCCGGGGCTGCTCTGCCGGTCACCTCGGCATAGGACACGGTGACTCCATCGGGAAGGGCACGAGCGTAGTATCCGACGAGTTCCGCGTCAGGGGGGAGATCCGGGAAGAAGATCGCCTCATACCGGAAAGAGAGATCCGGATTCGAAGGGACGGAGGAGATACCGGACATGCGATCCATCCAGTCCGTTACTTCGCGCGGCGAGAGGTTTTCATGGGATAGGTAGAGCGAATCGGTATTCAAACCGTTGAAATCGTCATAAGACGAATTCCCGGGAAGCGCAGAGGCCACATCGATCACTGCAACGGAGAAACAGAGTAGCGCTATGAACGATAAGCATTTAATCCGAATCTGTCCCTTCGGTTCAGGCATCAAAAAGGAGAGAAATGTTGGTGATGTCGACACAGGTTATCTCCAGTTAGGTATGAACGTATCCCCCACTCCACTTAATCTTACAGAGATGACCCCAGGAGTTTGTTCCGGAAGGAGCGAAATAGGCGATACCGTCCACTATTATTCCCCATCCGTCTGAAACATCGGCCATCACCCGGGAGACAACATATGTGTTGCCATTCCGTGCAGACGACTGCGAACAGTATGAGTACTGACCCGGGGTGAACTCAAATGTAGTGGCTGCGCAACTGGCAAGGAGGAAAAATTCTTCGTGCCAATAAAGGGTGTTGCCACCCAGATTGTGGAGCTCAACATGTGTACTGGGAATGGCTGTTGACCACTGGAGAGCGCACCCACCAGTACCAAGAGAGAGCCCGACAGTCGTATACCCATTTGTAGTCTGTGGATCATTCTGGATTACCTGAACATTCGGCAAGTGCTGATAATAACCCGGGACTGAATAGTCAGAATCTATTTCCACGTCAAACTGCGCGTTTCTATATGGCTCATAACCAGATATATCAATCCCCGGATCAGTTCTCAAGGTCGTCTTTGTGAAGAAATAATCCTGATTCGAGTTAGTTTCTTGATTATCCCAGTACCATGTCGTTGTAAGGTACGCACGCCCGACACCGGTGTAAGTTCTGCTTATCGTCGCTGTATGAATCGGGGTCGGTCCATATGAAAGAAGCCCAATATCACTCTCTTTGAGGGACTCCTCCGTTTTGTTCTTCAGCGGCCCATCGATCCAAGCATCTGCATGAGAAGATATTTCCTCCAACGAGAGGTTATCTTTGGATGAAACTACCTCTACATAAGAGACACTCTCTCCATTTGGAAGAACCCGAAATACGTAAGCAACGATTTTCTCGTCTTCGGATATATCAACTTCAGCTGCGCCGACATACCTCGGTTGGATATTCTTAAACTCTTCCTCAAAGGAACTCATTGCTGCTTGAGTCCTGGCGCCGATCAGATCCTTGGGTATTTCAGAATCAACAAGACGTACAGTATACTTTTCCAAGTCATATCGCACATTTTGTTCATTACCCTGAGACTGCCACACTTGTTCGGCGGCCATCACCGGCATCATCATCACACTCACCAGTAGCAGTGCCAGGAGCATGGAGAATGCCCGCATTCCAATTTTTCTGTTCATTCCATATTCTTCCAGTAACTTCCCGGAGGGCGGAGGGGCATACCTTCAAGTACGGGAAGAGCACACGTTCCTTTTGCCTCCGGGCGCGCGGGACGTTCACCCATCCGATTCGCTACTGACCGGGTGGACCTCCGCACCGGTGCAGGCACCGCCTGCGGCACCCACAAGTGTTCACTTGTCAGTTTTGAGATAAACCGTTTATGGGACAAACACCATTTTGACACGCGACTTTTCTGGAAAATAGCAGGGATAATGCCCCGGGATCGCCATAGGCAACTCCACCTGCATGAGACCCTCACAGGAGAATTCCCTCCCGATGGAAAATGCAGGGCTGGTATGAGCAGTATTGTTCCGGGAGATTCGGTGCTGGGGCTCTCTCGCCGTACATTGCGCGCAGGCCGTTCCGGCACGTCAGTACTGCATCCATTTTTCGGATATGGTTACTCCGACGGGCATATACGGTCGTGATGGTCCTCGGGTAGGTTCGTCTCCAGGGAAAAGAAGTGGACAGAGACGAAACTGGAATTGGTTTTTGTGCTATAAGACTCATAAAATACGGAAAACCATATTGGGGTATCAGTAAAGAGAAAACGCATGGCCCCCGGACATTCTCTGTATACGGCGAGCGGGTGCCGTCCCGGAGATCGTACGCCCTCAACCTCTACCGGCACCGGAGCGGGCGGACTTTTCCGGTTACTCGCCCTCTCGATCCTATTTTCGGTTCTGCTAGTGTCGGTTGCCGATGCCACCGAATACACAGTTCAGCCTTCTCGAAACGTCGACAAAGAGCCCGGCACCTCTGTATCGGGCGAGACGGTGCGGGAGATAGACCCGATCCCGCTCTGGCTCGTCCTGCTGCTGTGCATATTTCCCCAGTTAACGGCGACCCCGATTGAGACTCTTCTCCCCCTGAAGGCCTTCGGCTACCTCGGGTACAAACGGATCTCCAGAAAGAATGTTCTGGACAGTCCACGGAGACTTGAGATTCTTAGTTTCATCAAGGCAAACCCGGGGTTGCATTTCAGGAAATTGCTGAAGGAGATGTCCCTGACGAGAGGGACACTTGGTTACCATCTGGAAAGACTGCAGTCCGCAGGCCTGTTGAGGGCGGTCAAAAGGAGGGGGAGAATCCACTATTTTGCCACCGGTTCGCCGTATTCGGCTGAAAAAGAGACTCTTATCATTACTATGAACAACGACGCCCGGCGGGGAATTATAACACAGATATTCCTGAATGGGGGTGCACACACCGAAGAGCTCGCCGAAGAGTCGGGTCTGTCCAAAGCCACAGTCTATACGCACGTAAAATATCTGGAACACCAGGGGATTGTAACGTCCGAGAGGGTGGGGCGGTATGTGCGGTATACTCTCACCGACAACTACGCTCGAATGCTGATGACAGAGTATGTGCATGACCACAGTCCCGAACCCGCACGGGTTCCGGCGGAAGATACCGGGTGAGTCCGTCTCGCGGATGAAGGCTCTTGCCACCTTCAGCCCGGCACATATCCGCCACTGCCGGCGCCGCGCAGACGTGCGCGATCGGCCTGCTGCCGGTATTCGGGGATTGTGCCGGAGTATCAGGCTCCTGCATCTGCAGAATGGATCCTGTCCCCGGCCCGGGGCCTTCGAACATCCGGTCGAATTGACGATTGGCACAGAAAAGGTATAAAGAAGGACAACGACGTCTCGATTGACGATACCGCATGCGGTATCCTGCGGGAGCCGGATTCATCGATTGGCGTCGTTTCGCGGCCCCCGAAGCGTGTCTGGAGGTTGATGGTGCTTTTGGCTGCTGTCAGGGATAGCCATTGGGGTTCCGCGGCCTCCCGGGGCATGCGTGAAATGAGGATAGAACCATGAAACCTATCAACAAAAACGGTTACACACTCGCAACAGTCCTCCTCCTGGCCTGTGCGGCGGCGTCGGCCGGGTGTGTCGGGACGGATGCCGGTGGAAACGGGCCGGTTGCACCGACGTCGCCGGAGGCGACAGCGTCACCCGGGATGACACCGGCCCAATCGTCGATGGACGGCCTGATCGGCGAAGAGGAAGCGCGTTCGCTTGCCGCGGCCGCACTGGAGCAGGAGATCCACGGGATCCGGATCGAACGGATGGCCGCAGAGCCGTACGACGTGCAGACCTACGGCGACGTCTGGCGGTTCCGGGTGAAAGCGGAAGGTGACCCCGACCCGGAAGGCGATATCCTGGTATCGATCGATGCTGTCGACGGGGATATGGTGTACTTCCAGGACGGCCGTGACTATTACCGGCCTGCCGACCCTGCAATCACGATCGAGGTGGCGGAGGAGATCGCCGATGCGTATCTCCAGGACCGAAACGAGCGTTCGGACGTCGTGAAGACCGTCGCAGTACTCTCTACAGTAGATACACCGCTGGGTTTGCGAAACGGACCGTATCATTTCGTGTATCAGCGCCCGATCGACGACGTCCTCTGCCAGTCCGACAGAATCATACTTGATATCGATTCGATCAACGGCCGCGTCGTCTCTTACTCTAAATTCTGGAAAGTATCAAACAACGACACCATGGCCGATCCGGAACCTTCAATCCCGGAAGACGCAGCCCGAGAACGGGTTCTGACATACCTTCACGATACCTACGGCACGGACCCCGGCGAGATCGCCATCCGATCGATGGAGCTGCGATGGTACGACCTGACCGCACGGCAACGCCCATCAATGGAACCGGTCGCGGTGCCTCTTGCCTGGTACATCACGTTCGACAATGATTGGTATCGGTCGCAGGACCCGCCACGAACGGCCCAGGTATGGATAGACGCCCATTCGGGAGAGGTTCTTTCTGCAAATTACAACCCCGGAAGGTAACGATCTGGTGAAAGACGACAGAGTGGCGGACCGGATACCCGATCCGAGCCGCACGCTCCTCGTGGCAGGAAAAGAGTTTGCCGACCACCTCGCGAGCCGGCGGTTCACCCTTGTCCTTCTCCTCTTCCTGATCCTCTGCTCCGTCTCCCTCTATGAGGGCGTCGAGAACTACAGCGAGAAACTCGCGACATACTCCGACGGTACCGCGCCGGTGCCGAAATTCCTGGGTTACCCCGGCTGGATGCCGGAGAAACCCTCCCTCCTCGTAGTCTTCCTCAACCTCTCCTCGCAGGTCCTGAGCTACGGCCCGCTGCTTGCGATCGCGACCGGGTTCGATCTGATCACGCGGGAACGCTGGTCGGGTTCGCTCAAAACCCTCCTCTCCCGTCCGGTTTTCCGCGACGAGGTGATCACCGGCAAGGCACTCGGCGGGTTTGCTGCCCTGACGCTGGCGATGAGCATCGCGGTTCTCATCGCGCTCGCGCTCCTCCTGCTCTTTGCAATCGTCCCCTCACCAGCCGAACTCGGAGCGATCCTGGCCTTCTGGCTCGTTTCGCTGGTCTACCTCTTCACGTTCTTCTCGGTCGCTCTCCTCGCCTCGGCGGTTGTTGCCGAGAGCGGGAGCGCTCTTGTCTGGTCGCTGGTCGCTATCTTCGTCTTCTCCTCCGTCGTACCGATGGTCGGCGGCATCCTTACCGATGCGGTTGCCGGAACGCCCCCGGATGTGGTGGATCTTATGAGCGACCCGCATCCCACCGAGGAGGAGTGGCTACAGTACCGGGAGGAGGAGCAAGTCTATCTCGAACACAAGGAGCGTATCGGAGCGACTGTCCGCCTCCTCTCGCCGCAAAGGAATTACCAGGAACTCGCGGTAGCGATCACCAACCCACGGTTCTCGATGTGGATCAATCCGGACCCCTTCGCCCTGAGAACACCCCACCCCGGGGAAGAACCGCTCCCTGATCTTCCCTCCCTGATCGCTCTCATCTGGCAGCCGATCGTCGCGATGCTTGCGTTACCGGCGATCTTCTTCGGATCGGCATACACCCGTTTTATGCGGATGGATGTCCGGTGACGGCGGAGATGGGTTTCACTCAGTGTGTATACGTGCGGCGGGCAGGTGCGCGCGCACTTAATTCCTGTCGTGCGGTCATCTCGGGAGCGGGCCAACAGTGTCGCAAGATCTTAGAATAGGAGGGAGGATGTACGAATTCCGGTTCGAAGCACGCCCCCACACCCGGGGCGGCTTGGGTCGATTTCCACTGGATGCCGGTCACATTACTCATGAACCGGAATGATGTCGAAGTAGGGAACCGGCCCACCCTGTCATGGCGTGCTCCCGGTGGGTA
>NZ_FMID01000018.1 GCF_900095385.1 Methanoculleus chikugoensis | reverse complement strand
GCTAGTGCTTGTTGCCGCTTAAATCTTATAAATCTCGCACTGCCACCTATCACATCCTTCGCCCCTTTTGCGTGAGGCGTTGATGCTCTCTATTCCTCCTCACGCGAAAGACGCGAAGCCGCGAAGTGCGACGGTTCGTAGAACCGGAGCATGAGAAGCCATCAGGCTTCGAAGGAGAGTTCGTCTCAGATAAACCGTTCTTCGCGGCTTCGCGTGAGAGAACATAGGCTGGACAGCATAAATGCTCCGTCTGCAGGGACGGAAACTGTATGCAGTCAACACGCCTAGAAGAAGCATTAACTCCCCGGAAAACCCACTATTTTTAATGGATCCGTACGAACTGGCGACCCGGAATACCGTAGAGGTCGTCACCGACGAGGAACTGCGTGCGCTCATCGACCGTCCGGTCAGGCGGGTCTACACCGGCTACGAACCGAGCGGAGAGATCCACCTCGGCCACATGGTGACGGTGAACAAGCTGATGGACCTGCAGCAGGCGGGGTTCGAGGTGACCGTGCTCATCGCCGACCTCCACGCGTTCTTGAACCGGAAAGGGACAATGGAAGAGATCCGGGAGACGGCCGAGTACAACCGCCGCTGCTTCGAGGGGCTCGGCCTCCGCGGCGCAAAATACGTCCTCGGCACGGACGTGCAGCTCACGCCGGAGTACGAGCTTGCCGTCCTCAAACTCTCCCAGGCGATCACCCTCAACCGGGCGAAGAGGAGCATGGACGAGGTCGGGCGGCAGATGGACAACCCGACGGTCTCGCAGATGGTCTACCCCATCATGCAGATGGTCGATATCGCGACGCTTGAGGTTGACGCCGCCGTCGGCGGGATCGACCAGCGAAAGATTCACATGCTCGCGCGGGAACACCTCCCGTCGATCGGGTATCCGGCGCCGGTCTGCATCCATACGCCGATCATCAACGGCCTCGACGGAAAGAAGATGTCGTCGTCGGCCGGAAACGTCATATCGGTCGCCGACTCCGAGGAGGATATCAAGAAGAAGATGAAGAAGGCGTTCTGCCCGCCGGAAGTCGAGAACAACCCCGTGCTCGAGATCCTGCGCTACCACGTCTTCCCCCGGACGGATGCGGTCGCCATCCGCCGGCCCGAGAAGTTCGGCGGCGACCGGGAGTTTGCCGCCTACGAGGACCTCGAGCGTGCCTACGCCGCGGGCGAGATCCATCCGCTCGACCTGAAGACGGCGGCGGCCGCTCACCTCATCGATATCCTCGCTCCCGTACACGATTACGTCTGCAGCAGGTGATCCGGCCGTGGGCCGCGGTGAAGAGTACGAGCGGTTCGACCGCGAGATCGAGGCGATGGGCGTCAAGATAAAAGACGCCGATACCGTGAAGGTACGGGACGATGTCTTCGACGAGGTCACCCTCATCGCTCTCTACAAGCTCGTCCACAAGAAACTGATCTCGGCCATCGGCGGGCCGATCAGCACCGGAAAAGAGGCGAACGTCTTCTACGGGGAGCGCAACGGGCGGGGGCTTGCCATCAAGATCTACCGCATCCAGACCGCGAACTTCAAGGCGATGACCGAGTATCTGGCGGGAGACCGCCGGTTCTCGAGCGTCCGGGGGACGCGCAAGGGTCTCATCTTCGCCTGGACGAAGAAAGAGTTCAGCAACCTCGCCCGGGCGCACGATGCAGGGATCCCGGCCCCCGAACCGCTCGCGTTCGATCGAAACATCCTCCTGATGGAGTTTCTCGGGCAGGACGAGATGCCGTACCCGCAGCTCCGGAACGCCGACGTCGAGGACTACGGAGCGGTATACCGCGAGATCCTCGGCTACGTGGAGCGGCTCTACCGGGAGGCGCGCCTGGTTCACGCCGACCTCTCCGAATACAATATCCTCTACCACGAGAAACCATACCTTATCGATATGGGACAGGCGGTCACCCTGGATCACCCGCGGGCGTCGGCGTTTCTGGTCCGGGATATCAAGAACCTCAATCGATACTTCTCCCGCTACTGCGATGTGCGGGACGAGCAGGAGATCATCAAAACGCTCGTCGGCACCGGGCGCCGGGAGCCCTGAACACCGGAAGAAGGGATGCAACCATGACCAGACAGGAGATGAAAGTTTCAACAGCGAGGATCGGTGTACTCATCGGCAAGAGCGGGTCCACAAAACGCGAGATCGAGGAGAAGACCGGGATAACCCTCCGGATCGACAGCGAGGAGGGGCTTGTGACGCTTGAGGGGGAGGACCCCGTCGGCGTCATGACGGCGACGAACGTCGTCTCGGCGATCAACCGGGGGTTCTCGCCGGAACGTGCGTTCCAGCTCCTCGACGACGAGGATATGATGCTCGATATCCTCGACCTCGCCGACCTCTCGGGGACGACCCGGCAGCTCGAACGGCTCCGGGGCCGGATCATCGGGAAGGCGGGGACGTCCCGCGCCCAGATCGAGGATATGACCACCACGGAGATCTCGGTCCACGGCAAGACCGTCGCCATCATCGGTCTCCCGGACCAGGTCGAGACCGCGAGGAAGGCGATCGAGATGCTGATCCAGGGCGTGCCCCACGAGAACGTCTACGCCTTCCTCGACCGGAAGAAGAAGGAAGCCAAGCAGGCGATGCTGGAGTACTACTCGTGATGCGGCAGGGCCGGACCGACCCTGCCCATGGCGATACTGGAGATATGCGGTTTGCAGTGGAAATGAAGGGGTACACATGGAGATAGCCGAACTCCCCGTCCCGCCGGATCTCGCGGCCGGCTACGCACGCCGCGGGATCACGGAACTCTACCCGCCGCAGGCCGCCTGCGTCGAAGCGGGCCTTTTTTCGGGAAAGAACCTCCTCGTCGCCATCCCCACCGCGAGCGGCAAGACCCTGGTCGCCGAGATGGCGATGCACCACCAGGTGGGGAGGGGCGGGAAGTGCCTCTACATCGTTCCCCTGCGAGCGCTCGCGAGCGAGAAGTTCGAGGAGTTCTCGGGGAAGGGTCTCCGCATCGGGATCGCCACCGGCGACTTCGATCGAAGGGACGAGTATCTCGGGAGGAACGACATCATCGTCGCGACGAGCGAGAAGGTGGACTCGCTCCTGCGGAACCGGACGCCGTGGCTCGCGGAGATCAGCCTGCTCGTCGTCGACGAGGTCCACCTGATCGACGACCCCTCCAGGGGGGCGACGCTCGAGATGGTGATCGCAAAACTCCGCCACAAGAACCCCGGGATGCAGATCATCGCCCTCTCGGCGACCATCGGGAATCCGCGGGATCTCGCCGGGTGGCTGGACGCCGAACTCGTCGAGAGCGAGTGGCGGCCGGTCGATCTCCGGGAGGGGGTCTTCTTCGAAGACGGCATCCGGTTTGCCGACAGCATCCGGGAGGTTGAGCGCAAAAGCAAGTACGTGGACCTGGACCTCGTTCTCGACACGGTCGCGGAGGGGGGGCAGTGCCTGGTCTTCGTCAGCTCGCGCAAAAACGCCGAGGCGTTCGCGAAACGCGCGGCATCCGGCCTGAAACTGGCAAACCCCGACCTCGCCGGCTACGCCGATAAGATACGGTCGAGCGCTGCGACCGATATGGGAAAGACCCTCGCCGCCTGCGTCGCGCAGGGGGCGGCGTTCCACCACGCGGGGCTCTCGCGGGAGGAGCGGGGGATCGTCGAAGCGGGGTTCCGTGAGGGGCAGATCAAGGTCATCTCCTCCACCCCGACGCTCGCGGCCGGCTTGAACCTCCCCGCCCGGCGGGTGATCGTCCGCGACTACCTCCGGTTCAACGCCGGGGAGGGGATGCTCCCGATCCCGGTTCGGGAGTACCGGCAGATGGCCGGGCGGGCCGGGCGACCGCGCCTCGACCCCTACGGCGAGGCCGTCCTGATCGCGAAGTCCGAGGAGATGGTCGACGAGCTCTTCGACTACTACATCGAGGCGATGGCAGAAGACGTCCGGAGCCGGTGCGCGGAAGAGGCGGTCCTCTGCACCCACGTCCTCTCGCTCATCGCGACCGGCTTCGCCCGCGAGCGCGGCGACGTGCTCGGGTTCATGGACGGGACGTTCTACGCCTACCAGGGCGAGAGCCCGCGTGCGCTGAAACGGGCGGTCGACCGGGTCCTCGAGTTCCTGCGGGAAGCGGAGATGATCACCGAGGTGGGGGAGTGGCTCGAGACGACCGAGTACGGGTCGCTCGTCTCCCGGCTCTACATCGATCCCCGGAGCGCCGAGGTGATCGTGAACGCGATGACGCACCGGAAGGAATACACCGATATCGGCTTCCTCCACCTCCTCTGCACGACGCCGGATATGCCGACGCTCTTTGTCCGCAAGAACGATATGTACGCCCTCGATCGGTTCCTTGCCGACCACCGGGACGAACTCTGGATGGAGATCCCCTGGGACGCGGGCGAGGAGTTCGACCGGAGCCTCAAGACCGCGCTCCTCCTCGCCGACTGGGCGGACGAGGTGGGCGAAGACGTGATCTGCGAGCGCTACGGTGTCGGGCCGGGCGACGTCTACGGGATGGTGGAGAGCGTGGCCTGGCTGGTTCACGCGTCCCGCCACCTCGCCGGGCTCTTTTCCCCGCACCTCGCGGATCCCATCGAGGAGATGGAGCTCCGGACCAAGCACGGTATCAAGAAGGAGCTCCTGCCGCTCATCAAACTCCGCGGGATCGGGCGCGTCCGGGCCCGCAGGCTCTTCAACAACGGTATCGGCTCGATCGAGGCGCTCCGGGAGGCGGGACCGGAGAAGGTCGGAAAGATCCTCGGACAGGGGATCGCCGCCCAGATCTTTGAGCAGCTCGAGGGAAGGCGGGAGGAGATCGCGGAGCCCGGCGAGGAGCAGTCGACCCTCTCCCGGTTCGGGTGAATGAATATGACAGAGATACCATGCGAGATCTACCGGGCGGTCTTCACGGTCGACGACAACGCCGCGTTCCTTCAGGAGATCCGAGCGATCGCCGACGAGTTTGAGACCCACATCATCCTCTTCGACGCCGACCGCCTGACCGGACGGGAACACGTCGAGGCGGCGCTCCGGCACGCCCGGCGGTCCTGGGCCGGCGGCGAAGCGATCGCGAACTCGCTTGAGATGGAGGCGCTCCTCTACGCCGCAGGAACCCGGCAGTGCCAGGTGGCCTCGTCGTTCGGGATTCACCCGGGCGAGAACCGCTCATACGTCGCCGTCTGCCCGCCGGCGCCCGGTGTGCGGGACCGGCTGGCCGGTCTCGTGAAGATCGTTCGCGACGAACAGGGTGAGGAGGAGATCGATCCCAAAAAGCGGGCGCTTCTCGCGGACCTCTTCTCGATCACCCCCGAGGAGGTTGCGGTTGTCGGCGAGGACCGGTTCCGCGAGCTGGTCATCGAGCGGGTGGCGCTCCTCGACATCTACCGCTGACTTAAACAAATTTCTTTTTCGCGGTTTCGCGTGAGGCTGTATCGTTATCCGCGCCTGTTTGCTCACGCGAAGCCGCGAAGGGCGCGAAAATCGGTTATCCGAGAGCAGCCCCCTTCGCGGCTTCGCGTCCTTCGCGTGAGACTTTGCCGCTACCCTTCGCAGGTAAAACGGCGCACTACCGCTGACCGGCCCCGGCGTGGGTCAGGATGTGCCGGATCTCGGGGATGATAATCTCGTTTGCGGCGAGGGTAACCGCCTTCGTCGAGCCCGGGATGCAGAAGACCGCACGGCCGCCGACGACTCCGGCGATCGCCCGCGAGAGGATCGCGGCCGTCCCGATCTCTTCGTAACTCTTCAGCCGGAAGAGTTCCCCGAATCCATCGATCGTCTTTTCAAGGAGCGGCGCGACGGCCTCGATGGTCACATCGTCGGCGGTGAGCCCGGTGCCCCCGGTAACGATGACGCAGGTTGCACGCGAAAGCGCCGCGCGGACCTCAGCGCGGATCCGTTCCCGGTCGTCGGGGATGACGGCATAATGAGTCACCTCGATCTCCGCGGCCGAGAGGAGGTCGGTGAGCGTCTTCCCGCTGGCGTCGGTCTCGGGTTTCCGGGTCGAGGAGACGGTGATGACGGCACCGGTCACAGTGAGCTGTTTACGATGGCTGCTGTCCATAGGATCTTCCAGTACCCCTGTATCATGTATTTTACTTCATTCTATCCCCTGTTTTAGGGAGTTCAATCCCCGACCCCTTTGTTTCGTGTGGAGAAAGGAAGGGCGCTGCAGACCGGGAGACGGAGAGGGGGAAGAGGATAGGAGCCGAAATACAGGATTTCTAGAGAGGAAATCCGTTGATCCGGAAAGATTGGCGAGATCGCTCTCATGAGGATGAGTGGATGGGATGGATCGGATCAGGGCAAAGTTAGGTGAATCCGGCCAGGATGGGACAGAACAGGACAGAGTTGAAGGGAGATGGATCGAGATGAGTCGATCAGGACGAAAATGGACGGATCTGGCCAGGATAGGACGGAAATGGGCGAATCAGGTCAGATGGAACGTAACGGGGCGGGATTAGAGAGAGATGGAGACGAGATGAGCCGGATCAGGACGGAAATGGGTGAATCAGGTCAGATAGAACGGAATAGGACGGAGTTGGAGGGAGAAGAATCGAGATGAGATGAGACGAGGCTGGGAGAGATGAGATGAAATTGAGAAGGAATGGATCGGAACAGTGGTCGGGTGGAAGATGTGGTTAGAAGATGCGACTGGATCCCTGGCCGGATGAGCTGTTCCAGGGTTATCTGTTCTCGTTACATCTCTACTGTCTATTTTTCATTAACCTCCTTATTGACATTTGTTTTCAAAATAAAACTTTTTATGCCTTTTATTGCGTTTTTCTGTTGTTTTTATCCCTTTGTTATCCTTTTAATCTCTTCTTTCCCTCCCATAATCTGTTTTATCCCTGATTTCCGTGTTTTCTTTTCTCTGTACTTATACGATAAAACTTTATATCTTGAGTTTCAGAGGTACACATGACCATTGTCATCAGTTTTTGAATGAACGATACACCCGTGTATCGTCATCAGGTTTCCACACGAAACAAAGGGGTCGGGGCGATCCCATCAGTTCCCTTCCCACTCCCCTTCAACCTGACCGGTTCATCGGGATCTCCTGATGATCAGGCGTCTAAAGTTCCACTGGAAACGAAGGGGTTATCAGTCCCTAAAGCGATCATATTAAGAGACCTCGACACGAAAATTTCGTGTCCTGCTGACCTCCCCGGTGACACCATGTCGGACGATAAAACGAGCCCAATGGGGTTATTCAAAAAATACCTGACCAATAGACGTATATTCAAGAATAGGGAAGTGCTCCGTCACAACTATCGTCCCCAGATCCTTCCTCACCGGAAGCCCCAGATCGACGAACTCGCCTCCATTCTCGCACCTGCCCTTACGAATGAGACTCCCTCAAACATTCTCATCTACGGCAAGACCGGGACCGGGAAGACGGCATCGGCCCGGTACGTCGGGACGGAACTTGAGAACGCGAGTGTCCTCGCCGGGACGAAGTGCAGGATCGTCCACCTCAACTGCGAGGTGATCGACACCCAATACCGTGTCCTCGCCCAGATCGCGAACGGTCTCGACGACGCCGACGATCACCCGAGCGACAGCCCCCGGAACCTCATCCCGATGACCGGGTGGCCGACCGACCAGGTCTACATGGAGCTCAAAAACCAGCTCGAGAGCATCGGCGGGGTCATGGTCATCATCCTCGACGAGATCGACAAACTCGTGAAGAAGAGCGGCGACGACACCCTTTACAACCTCACCCGGATCAACTCCGACCTCAAGTTCGCGAAGGTGAGCATCATCGGGATCTCGAACGACCTCCGGTTCACCGATTTCCTGGACCCCCGTGTCCTCTCCTCGCTCTCCGAAGAGGAGATCGTCTTTCCCCCCTACAACGCCCCGCAGCTCTGCGACATCCTCCAGCAGAGGGCGGATATGGCGTTCATCGACGGCGCGCTCGACGAGACGGTCATCCCGCTCTGTGCGGCGCTCGCGGCCCAGGAGCACGGCGACGCACGGCGGGCGCTCGACCTCCTCCGGGTCTCGGGCGAACTCGCGGACCGTGAGAACGCTGCGGGTGTGACCGAGAAGCACGTCCGGATGGCCCAGGAGAAGATCGAGACCGACAGCATGGTGGAGTGCATCTCCACCCTCCCGACCCAGAGCAAGGCGGTTCTCTACGCGATGCTGATCCTGGAGCAGATGGGCAAACGGATCTTCACGAGCGGCGAGGTCACGGTGGTCTACCGTGAGATCGCCCGGATCATCGATCTCGACGTTCTGACGCACCGCCGGATCACGGACCTCATCTCCGAACTCAACATGCTCGGCGTCATCAACACCCGGGTTATATCGCGGGGCCGCTACGGCCGGACGAAGGAGATGTGGTTCGACGCAACGACGAGCAAGATCGAGGAGGTCGTCACGCGCGACCCGAGGCTCGACGACGAAAGGCTCAAGAAACTCGACATCAACCGACTGAGAGCAATGTTCAGGTGAAACTATGGACGAGAAGGACCGTATCCTCCTCCACCTCCTGGAGGAGAACTGCCGCACCCCGGAAAAAGAACTTGCGGTGCTGGCCGAGATGAGCGAAGAGGACGTAAAAGACCGGATCGGCCGGCTGGAAACGGACGGGGTCATCCGCCGCTACGGGGCGGTCGTCGACTGGGAGCGGGCCGGCGACGGAAACGTCGCTGCAGTGCTCGAGCTCAAAGTCTCGCCCGAGCGGGACTTCGGCTACGACCGGATTGCCGAGCGGATCGCCCGGTTCCCGCAGGTCCGGTCGCTCCGCCTGATGACCGGCGCGTACGACCTCCAGATCCTGGTCACCGGGCCGAGCATGCACGAGATCGCGCGGTTCGTCTCCGAACAGATCGCTCCGATGGACCGGATCCGCGAGACGGCGACGCACATCATCATGAAGACCTACAAGGAGAACGGGACCACCTTCGCCGGGCGCGAAGAGGTCGAGCGGCTCCCCTACTCGTTCTGAGGCGAGACGCATGAGGGATTTCGTCTCGAAACGGGCCCGCGCCATACCTCCCTCGGGTATCCGCAAGTTCTTCGATATCGCCCAGACGATGGAAGACGTCATATCCCTGGGCGTCGGCGAACCGGACTTCGTGACCCCCTGGTGCGTCTGCGAGGCGTCCATCTACTCCATCGAGCAGGGATCGACCGCCTACACCTCGAACAAGGGGACGCCCCAGCTCCGGGACGCCATCAGCCGCTACCTCGATAGCCGTTTCTCCACGCGCTACGATCCCGAAGCGGAGATCATCGTCACCTGCGGCGTCTCGGAAGCGGCCGATATCGCCATCCGGGCGGTCACCGACCCGGGAGACGAGATCCTGGTCGCCGAGCCCTGCTACGTCTCCTACAACCCCTGCGTCTCCCTTGCCGGAGGAGCCCCGGTGCCCGTCCTCTGCCGGGCGGCGGACGAGTTCCGGCTGACGGCCGACGCGCTCGCGGAGAGCATCACCCCGAAGACGAAGGCGCTGATTGCAAACTTCCCGAACAACCCCACCGGCGGGGTGATGGAGGAGGCGGACTGGCGCGGCATCGCCGATATCCTCGTCGACCACGACCTCCTCCTCATCAGCGACGAGGTTTACGCCGAGCTCACCTACGACGGCGACCACTTCTCGCCGGCACGGCTCCCGGAACTCCGGGACCGGACGATCACCCTGAACGGGTTCTCGAAGGCCTTCGCCATGACCGGGTGGCGGATCGGTTACCTCTGCGCCCCGCCCGAGATCACCGCGGCGGCCCTGAAGATCCACCAGTACGTCGCGCTCTGCGCCCCCGTCATGGGCCAGATCGCGGCGTATGAAGCGCTCCGGAACGGAGAGGCCGAGAAGGATGCGATGGTCCAGGAGTACCGTCTCCGGCGCAACCTCTTCGTCGACGGGCTGAACAACCTCGGCCTTGCCTGCCACGTTCCGAAGGGTGCGTTTTACGCTTTCCCGTCGGTGGAGAGCACCGGCATGACCGATGTCGAGTTTGCGGAGGGGCTTTTACGCGAACAGCACGTCGCGGTCGTCCCCGGGAGCGCTCTCGGCCCCTCCGGCGCCGGGCACGTGCGGTGCGCCTATGCCGTCTCGCGCGACGATCTCAAAGAGGCCCTCTCCCGGATGGGAACCTTTTTAGAATCGTTAAAATAAAAATACCTCCATAAATATCTTCAAACGAAAATCGAAGCTCTTTTATGGGAGATCCCTGCCCCGGCAACCGACAGTCTGATGTCCGACAGAGGAATGACGGGTGGAGAACCCCTTTATTTCCACTGGAGATGTGGATTTATTCGGGGATTTTGGCCGGTCGGGATCCCGGTGCGCCTGTACCGGCCATACATGCCTTGTCCTCGAAACCCCGACCGGAACGCCGGGTTCATACCTGTGCCCCGGTGGACTGATCTGGCTACAGATCGGCATCCCGCACCGGAGGAAAAACTCGATACTTCGGCCGGTGATGCCTCTGGGACGAAAATTCCACTGGAAATGAAGGGGTCAAGATCCCGACGGTGATCGTGTCCGGGATGATCCGCACAGGTCAGGGTTGCCACACAATGACTGCTGCCGCGGGAGATCCGGGATATACGCGAATATCGCGGTGCGGCGCCCTGCCCGGCCCGGGTCTGTCCCGAGCCTCTTTTCCGGGGCGCGGAACGGTGTTGCGGCGGATGCAGGGGGTGCTGAAACCCGGTTGCCTTTAAACGGGGTGGCCGTTCTCCCGGTACCACATTGTAACGTTTATCAGCATGTATCGCTCCATCCTACTTGATAGAACAATGAGTTGTACTATTATCGTCGGCGGGTTCTTTGGTGACGAGGGAAAAGGAAAGATCGTGGCCCACATCGCTCACCAGGACAGACCATCCATCATCTCCCGGGGCGGCGTCGGCCCGAATGCAGGGCATACCGTCCTCATTGGAGAGAAGGAGTACGGGGTTCGGATGGTTCCCTCGGGCTTCGTCTACCCGGGAGCGAGCCTCATGATCGGGAGCGGCGTACTCGTCGATCCCCGTGTCTTTCTGCGGGAAGTCGACCTGGTCGGCGTCCGGGACAGGATATTTGTCGACGGGCGGTGCGGGGTCATCGAGGAGGAGCACATCGCGCGGGACAAGGGGAGCGATCACCTCAGTAAGAAGATCGGGAGCACCGGAACCGGGTGCGGCCCGGCGAACGCGGACCGCGTTCTCAGGACGTCGCGGCAGGCGAAGGACGTCCCGGAGCTCGCGGGGTTCATCACCGACGTGGCCCAGGACGTCAACCGGGCCATCGATAACGACGAGGTGGTTCTCCTCGAGGGGACCCAGGGCTTCGGGATCTCGCTCTACTTCGGAACCTACCCGTTCGTGACGAGCAAGGACACCTCCGCGTCGCAGATCGCCGCGGACAACGGCGTCGGCCCGACCCGGATCGACGACGTCATCGTCGTCTTCAAGGCCTATCCGACCCGGGTCGGCGAGGGCCCCTTCTCCACCGAGATGACGATGGAGCGGTCGCACGAGCTCGGTATCGAGGAGTTCGGCACCGTCACCCACCGCCAGCGCCGCATCGGCACCTGGGACGGGAAGATGGCCCGCTACTCGGCGATGATCAACGGGTGCACCCAGGCGGCGATCACCGGGATCGACCGGGTCGACCCGGCCTGTTTCGGCGCGACGGAGTACGATCAGCTGACGAAGACGGCACGGGACTTCATCGCGCAGGCCGAAAAGGACATCGGCAAACCCGTCACCCTGATCTCGACGGGTCCCGAGATGTCCCAGATCATCGATCTTCGGAGCGAACTATGAGAAAGAACCTGATGGAGATACTCTGCTGTCCGGTCTGCAAGGGGGAACTCGAACTGACCGTGACCGAGGAGAGCGGCGAGGAGGTGCTGGAGGGGACGCTCCGGTGCGCGGCGTGCAACGTCGACTACTCCATCAGCGAGGGCATCCCGAACCTCCTCCCACAGACCGCCTGCGAGGACTGATTGCGCCGATGACGGAGATCCATCTCAACCGCCGGGGGATTAACTCCATCGAGGTTCCGGACGAGGTCGAGGCAACGCCGGGGAGCGACCTCGTTCTGTGGATCGTCAACCACGGATCGCCGCTGCACATCACCCTCGCCTCCTCGAACTCCTCGACCTTCACCGGCTTCTTCCACGAGAACCTCTACGTGAACGGGCCCGAGGAGTTCGCCATCCCCATCCGGGAGAACGCCTACCCCGGCACCTTCAATATCGAGGTCATCGCCGGATACGGCGCCCGGAAGGCGGAGTTCCGGGTCGTCGTCAGGGATCGGGCGGCACCGGAGCCCGAACCCGGCGAGGCTCCGGCAACTCCCGCCGTTCCGGCGACCTCGCTACAGTGGCGGTCGTCCGTCCCGGCCCTTCTCCTCACCGCCGCCGCCCTGATGCTCTACGGGCTGTGGCTGGTCTACCGGGTTGATCTCCTGAACGCCGCTTCATTCGCGGCGCTCCTCCTCGGGGTCATCCTCGCATGGCTGCGGCAGCGGTCGTAGTCGCCGCGTCGCTCCTGGTGGACCGGCTGGTCGGCGACCCGCACTCACGTTACCATCCGGTGGCGCTCCTCGGCCGGTTCATCGGGTGGTGGGGCGTCCCGGCCCGCTACCCGGTCCGCATCCAGCGGATTGCCGGGGTCGCGGGGGCCGTTCTGACCGTCGCGCTCTTCACCGCACCCTTCGCGCTCGTCGACCTCGCCGTCCCCTGGTACCTCTACCTCATCCTCGCACCCTTCCTCCTCAAGGCCTGTCTTGCCTGGCGGGCGCTCGAGGAGCATGCCGCTGCCGTGGTGCGGGCGCTCGATGATGGGGGGGTTGATGCGGGCCGCACACAGGTCGGGATGATGGTGAGCCGGGATACGGCGCGCCTCGATCCCGAGCACGTCCTCTCGGCCGCGTACGAGTCGATGACGGAGAACCTGGTGGACAGCATCATCTCCCCGCTCTTCTACTTCGGGCTCTTCGGGCTCGCCGGGGCCGCAGCCTTCCGTGCGGTCAACACTCTGGACGCGATGCTCGGCTACCGCGACGAGCGGGCCCGGCTCGGGTGGTTCTCCGCCCGCGCCGACGATATCGCAAACTTCATCCCGGCGCGGCTGACCGGCCTCATCCTCCTCGCCTACTTTGCGGCGAAGGGCCGGTTCGCCCCGGCATATGCGGCGCTCCGGCGCGATGCGAAGAAGCGGCCTGGATTCAACGGCGGGATCCCGATGGCCGTCATCGCCGGCGGGGTCGGTATCCGGCTCGAGAAGCCCGGTGCCTACACGATCGGGGATGCGGAGCGGACGATTGCGGAAGGGGGCGCCGGGATCGTCTCAGCGGTCCGGGCGGCGACGATCATCTTTGTGATCCTGGAGATCGCCGCACTATTTTTATTGGTGTCCATGAGCTATACATAAGAGTAATGAAACTCGAGGAACTGAGATTTGGCACCGAGCTGATCAAGCGCGGCTTTGCGTCGATGCAGAAGGGGGGCGTCATCATGGACGTCGTCAACGCAGAGCAGGCGCAGCTTGCCGAAGAGGCCGGTGCCGTCGCCGTCATGGCGCTTGAGAGAGTCCCCGCCGATATCAGAGCGGCCGGTGGCGTGGCCCGTATGGCCGACCCGCAGAAGATTGTCGAGATCATCGATGCGGTATCCATCCCGGTGATGGGGAAGGCCCGGATCGGCCACTTCGTCGAGGCGCAGATCCTGGAAGCCCTCGGCGTGGATATGGTCGATGAGAGCGAGGTGCTGACCCCGGCCGACGAGCAGTTCCATATCGATAAGACCGGGTTTGGTGTCCCGTTCGTCTGCGGCGCCCGGAATCTCGGGGAGGCGCTGCGCCGTATCAACGAGGGTGCGGCGATGATCCGGACGAAGGGCGAGGCCGGGACCGGCAACGTCGTGGAGGCCGTCCGGCACATGCGGGCGATCATGGGCGGGATCCGGGCGCTCTCCGGCCTCTCCAGCCAGGAGCTCGTCGACTGCGCCCGCGATATCGAGGCGCCCGTTGAACTCGTCATCGAGTGCGCAAAGCGCGGCCGCCTCCCCGTGGTGAACTTCTCCGCGGGCGGGATCGCGACGCCTGCCGATGCGGCGCTGATGATGCAGCTCGGGGCGGACGGGGTCTTCGTCGGGTCGGGGATCTTCAAGTCCGCGAACCCCGAGGCGATGGCCCGGGCGATCGTGGAGGCCGTCAACCACTACGACGACGCAAAGGTCATCGCAGAGGTGAGCAAAGGTCTTGGAGAGGCGATGAAGGGCCTCGACGTCCACCTCCTCCGCGAAGACGAGGTGCTGCAGACCCGTGGGCGTTAAGGTCGGCGTCCTCGCGCTCCAGGGCGACGTCGCCGAGCATAGCGCGGCGTTCCGGGAAGTGCTCGCGGAGAGGCCGGGCTCGTCGGTCGCGTCGGTCCGGCACGTGGAGGACCTCGCGGACCTCGACGCGCTCGCGATACCGGGCGGTGAGTCCACCACCATCTCCCGGCTGATCGAGAAGAACGGGCTTTACGAGTCGCTCGTGGGGTTCGAGGGCGGGATCTTCGCCACCTGCGCGGGGATGGTCCTTTCCGCCGACCGGGTCGACGATGCCCGGGTGCGGCCGCTCTCCCTCATCCCGATGCACGTGGCACGGAACGCCTTCGGCCGCCAGGTCGACTCCCGCGAGGCGATGCTCGAGGTTGCCGGCCTCGCCGAGCCCTTCCGGGCGGTCTTCATCCGGGCGCCGGTGGCGATGGACGTTGACCCTCAGGTCCAGGTGCTCGCCCGCATCCCGGAGGGGATTGTCGCCGTCCGGCACGGCCGGCACATGGCGTTCGCCTTCCACCCGGAGCTCGGCGGGGACCTCCGCCTGCACCGGATGTTTTTAGAGGGGCTCGGGGTATAGGGCCCCGGAGATCCACCTATCTTTCAACTTCCGTCGTCATCCACGATCTGTTGCGCCCACGCCCCACCTTCGGTCGTCAGGCGGTAGATGATCCAGTTCCCCTGTGCCTCGCCGGCGATCAGGTTCGCTTTCTTCAGGACGCCAAGATGGTAGGAGAGTTTCGAGTCTGCAATGCCGAGCACCGCCTTGACGATGCAGACGCAGAGCGGCTGCACGGAGAGCATCATGAGGATCTTGAGACGAAGCGGATCACCGAGCGCGCGGTGAACGCTGCTCTCCCGCTCAAGCACCACATCGTCCGGCAACTGTTCTATGAGCCCTGCAATCCCGCCACACTGACAGAGCGACTCTTCGACTCCGGGAGGGAGGGGCAGGGATATCTCCTGATACTCTTCGCCTCCTGCCATCCGACCATCACACCCTTCTTTTGAGATAATGGGAGACGAAAGTACCTATAACCTTTCGCTGCTATCGCGCGAGGTACGAGCTAGCCATTCGACAGCTGAGGAGAAAAGAGCATGGACGTCATAACCGCCGATTTGCTCGTCTGTTCTCACGGTTCCGGGCCTGCTTCCGGTCTCCACCGGTACGGGCTCCCCGGCCCTGTCCGGTCGGAGAACCTCACTGACGCTGTTCTGAATCCCGCCCCCGTCAGGCCGATCGCCGCCGGCGAGGAGGGTATCCGTGAGATCTATCCGGCGAGCCTGAAGGGGTTTTACCGCAAGCCCGCTGGTTGACCCCCCGCTTCAACTCTTTTTGAAACCAGAACATTTATCGGGTGGCGTTACTACACTATTTCAAATAATGTTGAAACGATGGAGCGTAGCACCATGACGGACGACACCAGCAAAAACCGGAAGGAAGGCATCGCCGGACGGATCAAGAATCTTTTTGCACCGGAGAGCGACTGCGGCTGCGGCGGCGGCTGCTGCGGCAACGTGAAGATTGTGCCGAAGAAGGCGGACGAGAAGAAGGAGTGACCGGGCGCGGAGCATGGCAAGAGAGGGGTCGAGGGGTTCCGTGCCCGGGCGGCGTGCGGGTCTTGGGAGAGGGAACAGGACCGGTGAGTGAACGGCCATGGATACCGTTACGAACCTGATCACCGCCGGAGAGTTCTTCGTCGTCATTGCCGGGGAACTGATCCTGCTCTTTGTCGGGATCACGTTCCTGGTCGGGCTGCTGCAGGCTTACATCCCGGAAGAGCGGATCCGAAGCGTGCTTGCCGGGAGGCGGCAGGGTGTCGGAAATGCCCTTTCTGCCGGATTTGGGGCGCTCACTCCGTTCTGCTCCTGCTCGACGATCCCGATCCTGCTCGGCCTCCTCGACATCGGGGTTCCGTTCGGCGTCTGCATGTCGTTCCTGCTCGCCTCCCCGCTCTTGAACCCGGTGATCCTCGCCCTTCTCGTGGCGCTCGTCGGGGTCGTCCCGACCGCCATCTACGCCGCCCTTACCTTCACGGCCGCGGTCGTCATAGGCTGGCTCCTCGGACGGCTCGGCTACGGCCGTTACGTGAAAGACGTCATGGTCGAAGGCCGGCCGGAACCGTGCGGCTGCAACAGCAGCCACGGGACACGGATTCGCGGTGCGTTCTCCTTCGCCGTCTCCCTCTTCCGGCAGGTCTTTCCCTACCTCATCCTCGGCGCGGGGATCGGGGCGTTCATCTACGGGTTCGTCCCCGGAGACCTGATCGTCTCTCTCGCGGGGCCGGACAACCCCCTCGCCATCCCGGTCGCGGCGGTCATCGGCATCCCGATGTACATCCGGGCGGAGACGCTCATCCCCGTGAGCGCCGTCCTCCTCGAGAAGGGGATGGGCATCGGTGCCGTGATGGCGCTGATCATCGGCGGCGCAGGAGCGAGCATCCCGGAGGTGACGCTGCTCGCCGCGATCTTCGAGCGGCGTCTTCTCGCCGCCTTCGTGGCGGTCATCCTCGGCGTCGCTATCTTCGCTGGCGTGGTGTTCCAGGCCCTCGCCGTCATCTGAGTTGCAGATTGAAGGAACGATAAAAGAACACCAGATTACAACGAAAGGGAACAGACCATGATCGACCTACTCATCGGCGCTCTTGCGTCGGGGCTTGCCTCCGTGCTCGACTACCTCTCGGCGCACGTCCTCACCTGCCTGGTCCCGGCGTTCTTCATCGCCGGCGCCATCGCGGCCTTTGTGAAGAAGGACGCGATACTGAAGTACTTTAGCCCGGACGCACCCAGGCACATCTCCTACGGGATCGCATCGGTATCGGGGACGGTTCTTGCCGTCTGCAGCTGCACCATCCTCCCGATATTCGCCGGGATCCTCAAGAAAGGGAGCGGCATCGGTCCGGCAACGACGTTCCTTTTTGCCGGCCCCGCCATCAACATCCTCGCGATCATCTACACCGCCTGGGTGCTCGGGTTCGACCTCGGGATAGCACGGGCGGTCTCTGCGATCGTCCTCGCCATCGTGATCGGGCTGGCGATGGCGCTGATCTTCCGGTCGACCGACGTCGAGACGCTCAAGAAAAAGGCGATGGCGCCGAGCGTCGCCGGGGCGTGCGAGGAGGAGAAGCCGCGCTGGGTCACGCCCGCGTTCTTCGCCCTCCTGATAGGGATATTGGTCTTCGGCGCTTCACCGCTCGACTGGGCGCTTCGGCTCGGGGTCGTCTACATCCTCACCCTCGCGATCGCCGTCCTGCTCATCTACTACTTCGATAAGGACGAGGTCACCGACTGGGGGCTGGAGACCTGGGACCTGACGAAGAAGATCTTCCCCATCCTGATCGGGGGGACGTTCCTCGTCGGGATCATCGCCTTCTTCCTCCCGCCGGAGACTTTCCAGCCCTACTTCGGGAACAACTCGCTCGGCGCGACCTTCCTTGCGGCTGTTGTCGGGATGATCCTCTACATGCCGACGCTGCTCGAGGTCCCGATCATCGGGACCACCTTCGGCTACACCACCGGGCATATGGCGGCAGGGCCGGCGCTCGCCCTCCTGCTCGCCGGTCCGACAGTCAGCCTCCCCTCCGTCCTCGTCATCTCCCGGATCGTGGGGGCGAAGAAGACGGCGGCCTACGTGGGGCTGGTGGTCGTCTTCGCGACCATCGCCGGGTTCCTGTACGGGAACGGGATGTCACTACTCTAGGAGAGAACTCATGGAGACAGAGAAGCGAGAGAAACCCTGCTGCGCCGCCGAAGCGTTGCGGCGCGTCCGCCGGATCGAGGTCGGTGGGGTCGTCGTCGGGCTTGCGATGCTCGACGATATCCTGGCCGATACAGTCGCCCTCGCCCTATTGGGCGATAGCGCCATCGGCGACGAACTCATCAAACAGGTAAAGATTTACAACTACATCCCGAAGGGGGCGGAGCCGCTCTACCGGGCGGCGCTCCTTTATGAGTACCAGAACGAGGTGAAGAAACGATGAAGGTGGAAGTGCTCGGAACCGGCTGCGCCAGGTGCAAGCGGCTCGCGAAGAACGTGGAGGCGGCGATCAAGGACCTCGGCATCGAGGCCGAACTCGTCAAGGTCGACGACATCACCGAGATCATGGACCGCGGCGTAATGCTGACCCCCGCCCTCGCCGTCGACGGGGAACTCAAGGTCTCCGGCCGGGTGGCGGACGTCAAGGAGATCAAGGAGATCCTGCAGGGGTGAGACCCTTTCAGCCTTCCCGGGAGAGGAAGAGATGGTACTGATCGAAGTCTTCGGGGCCGGCTGCGTCAAGTGCCGGCGGATGAACAAGAACGTCGAGATCGCCGTCAGGGAGCTCAAGATCGATGCGGAGATCCGCAAGATCGAGAGCCTTGATGCGATGATCGATCGGGGCGTGATGCTGACGCCGGCGCTCTACGTCGACGGAGAGGCCAAAGTCGTCGGCCACGTCCCCTGCGTCGAGGATATCAAACAGATACTGCTTGGAGTGAAGTGACATGACGGAACAGACAGTACCGCAGTGCACCTGCGGGTGTGGATGCGGCGGTGAGTAACCAATGGGCACCGTCGACCAGATCCATTCGACGACCACGGCCCCACGCCTCTCGGTGATCGACCGCTACCTGACCCTCTGGATCGTCCTTGCGATGGCGGCCGGCGTCGCCATCGGCTACTTCCTCCCCGGCGTGCCGGAGGCAATTACAGGGTTCTCGGTCGGCACTACGTCCATCCCGATCGCGCTCGGGCTGATCCTGATGATGTACCCGCCGCTCGCGAAGGTCCGCTACGAGGAGCTCGGCCGGGTCTTCCGGGACACCCGGGTACTCGGCCTCTCCCTCGTCCAGAACTGGGTCGTCGGCCCGGTACTGATGTTCCTCCTCGCGGCAGCCTTCCTCGCGGACCGGCCGGAGTTCATGTACGGCCTGATCCTGGTCGGCCTCGCCCGGTGCATCGCCATGGTCGTCGTCTGGAACGATCTCGCGAAGGGCGACTGCGAGTACTGCGCCGCGATCGTCGGCGTCAATTCGATCTTCCAGGTGCTCTTCTACGCTCTCTACGCCTACGTATTCATCACCGTTCTCCCGCCGCTCCTCGGTATCGGCGCCGGAACAGAGGTGCCGATCACCATCGCGGGCGTCGCCGTCACGGTCTTTATTTACCTGGGCATCCCGTTCATCGCGGGGTTCCTGACCCGCTTTGCGCTCCTCCGGGTGAAGTCGAAGGAGTGGTATCATACCCGGTTCATCCCGAAGATCTCGCCGATCACGCTCGTCGCCCTGCTCTTCACGATCGTGGTGATGTTCTCGACCCAGGGCGGCAACATCGTGGCGCTGCCGCTCGACGTCGTCCGGATCGCCGTCCCGCTCACCTTGTACTTCCTGATCATGTTCTTCGCAAGCTTCTGGATGAGCTGGAAGATCGGCGTCGACTACGGGAAGTCAACGTCGCTTGCGTTCACCGCCGCGAGCAACAACTTCGAGCTTGCCATCGCCGTTGCCATCGGGGTCTTCGGGATCGGCTCGGGCGTGGCGTTTGCCACCGTCGTCGGGCCGCTGCTCGAGGTGCCGGTGCTGATCTCGCTCGTGAACGTCGCCCTCCGGCTCCGGGACCGCTGGTACGGAGGGGCAATCGAGACATATTGTCCTGCGCCACGTGAGGGATTACCATGAAGAACGAACTTGTCATCGAATGGAAACACGTCGGGAGAGACATCGAGAACACCTGCGAGCGCTGCGGCGTGACCGGGCGGGCGGTGATGGACGTCGTCGAGCAGATTCACCCCATCCTCGAGGAAGAGGGGATCGCCGTCCGGTTCGTCGAGACCGTCCTTGAAAACGAGGCGATAGCGGACTCAAACAGCATCCTCTTCAACGGCGTGCCGCTTGAGAACCTCATCGAAGGCATGGAGGTTACCAGCACGCCCTGTGCCTCATGCTCCTGCATCACCGGGCAGGACAACGTCGAGTGCCGCGCTATCGAGTATAACGGCGAGCGCTACGAGTCGATCCCGCCGGAGCTGATCGCCCGGGCGGCGCTGAAGGCGCTTGGGCTGGAGTGATCTTGTGAGGAAGAGAAGCGTCTTCGTCTGCGCCCATCGTTCCGTACGCCCACAGGTGGTGGAGGGAAGGATCTGCCCCCTCTTCCCGCGGATCGATACGGCGTTCGGGGCGGTCTAGATGGCGTTCACTGTCATCACCTGTTCCGGGGTCTCGAATACCGGGAAACTGACCGCCCAGACCGGACCGGCGCTCATGCGCCGGTGCGGCGGGAGGATCGAGGCCTGCATCGCGGCAACCCGGCCGACGGCGGCGCTGGAGACCGCGGTCCGGCACGCGGATCGCATCCTGGTGCTGGACGGGTGCGGCGATTGCTGCGGGAGGAAGAAGTTACGGGCGCTCGGGGTCGAGCCCCACCTGCATATCGTCGCGACCGACTGCGGTATCGTAAAGAACGGGATGGCCGAACCCCGGTTCGACGAGATCGAGCGCCTCTCGGCCGCCGTTATGGATGCGATCAGGGGATGAAGGCAGCAGAGATCTTCGAATACTGGATGCAGCGCATTGTCGGGATCGGGATAGGCTTTCTCGCCGCAATGCTGCTCGCGTGTCCCACCTCCTGCCGGGCTCCTGTCTGCGCCTGCGCCCGGGGATTCGAGAGTAATGAGACTAAAACTTTCATACGCCGGCACAGCAAACAGTTAGTCAGCGTAAAACACTCCGGCGCATCTGCTGGAGCGAGAGTGGCGACATGACAGACAGCAATGAAAAGAATGAAGAAGGATGTATCGGCTCAAGGGTAAAGAAACTCTTCTCTTCCGGCTGCGGCTGCGGGAGCGGCGGCGGCTGTTGCGGGACGAAGATTGTCCCGAAGATGAAGACGGAAGTATCTGAGCCGAAAGAGGAGTAGACAGGTAGTGCGGGGTCGAGGGCACATCCCTCCTCTCCGCAGTCTTTGAGCGGAAGGCCGTGCGAACGCCGGTGGCCTCAGTGGGCCGGAATATTCTGACAGTTCCCTGGCATCACGTACGGCCCGTACTCGCCCGATAACGTGCGTTTTTATATTTCAACTCTAGAGTATTCTCCAAGTTGGGTCCCGCCGTGACCGGGGAGATCGTTAACGAAATACTGAGCTCTGCACAGACGTCCGCGTCTTTCGCCGGCGGCCGGGCCGGTCGGGAGGAGATGGCATGCCGAACGTGATCGAGGTCGAGAACCTCACAAAGACCTTCGGCGCCGTCACCGCCGTGGATCGCGTCTCGTTTCACGTCCGGCGGGGCGAGATCTTCGGGTTCCTCGGGCCGAACGGCGCCGGGAAGACCACCACCACGCGGATGCTCACCGGCGTCGTTCCGATGGACGGTGGGAGTGTGAGGATCTTCGGCCACGATATCCTGAAGGAACCGGTTCAGGCGAAGCAGCGGTTCGGCGTCGTGCCCGAGACCTCGAACGCCTACGTCGAGCTCACCGCGTGGCAGAACCTCATGCTGATGGGTGACCTCTACGGGCTCGACCGCACCCGGGCAGAACGGCGGTCACGCGACCTCCTCGAGACCCTCGGTCTCTACGGGAGACGAGACCAGAAGGTGCAGGGCTACTCGAAGGGGATGAAGCAGCGGCTCATCCTCGCCATGGCGCTCATCCACGAGCCCGAGCTCCTCTTCCTCGACGAACCGACGAGCGGGCTCGACGTGCAGAGCACGCAGATGATCCTCGTCCTCCTGCGCGACCTGAACACGGACGGAACCACGATCTTCCTTACCACCCACAACATGGAGGAGGCGAACCGCCTCTGCGACCGCATAGGCATCATCCGGGCCGGGAAGATCGTCGCGATCGATGCCCCCGAGAGGCTGAAGACCGCGATCGACCGCCTGCACCGGCTTGAGGTGAGTTTCGACCGGCCGGTCTCCGCCGACGCCCTCGCGGGACTCGACGGCGTGGTCAAAGCGGACCGGACGGGGGACAAGTGGCGGATCGTTACTGAGGATCCGGATCTCGCCATCCGGTCGCTCGTGGCCTTCAGCGCCGACTGCGGTGCGGCGATCCTCACCTTAAACACCCTCGCCCCGTCGCTCGATGAGGCCTTCCTGCGGCTGACCGGGGAGGAGCGGCCGTGAATCCGGCGGCGTATGGCGAGCAGGCGCGCCGGGCGTGGGCGATCGCCAGAAAGGATATCCGCGTCTACTACCTCAAGGGCCCGGTGCTCATCTTCGGGATCTTCATGCCGGTCTTCCTCTTTCTCGCCTTCTTCCTGGGCGGCCGGGACCTCCCTCTCGCGTTCCTCCTCTCCGGGCTCGTGGGGATGACCCTCTTCTTCACCGCGACCGCCGTTTCGCCGGCGATCTTCCCCTGGGAAGGGCAGGCAAGGACGCTCGAACGGCTTGCCGCCTCCCCCGTCACCATCGAGGCGATCGTCCTCGGGGACATGATCGCCTCCGTCCTCTTCGGGATCGGGGTCACGGCGGTCACCATCCTCATCGCGATCGGGCTCGGCCTGCCTCTCCTGCACGGCATCGTGCTCGGGGTATCAATCCCCATCGCTGCATGCTGCTTTTCGGCAATCGGCATGCTTCTTGCCGTCCCCCCGACGAACGTGCCCTCGAACATCATGATGCTCTCCACCCTCCTGAAGTTCCCGCTCGTCTTCATATCCGGCATCTTCGTCCCCCTGGAGCAGATGCCAGCGTGGGGGCTCATGCTTGCGGTCTGCTCGCCGCTCACCTACTTCACGGACGTCGTCCGCTACGCTTTTTCCGGCGCACACCACTTCCCGGTGATGGTCGATATCGCGGCGCTCGCCCTCTTTGCCCTGGTCTTCACCGCCGCCGCGATGCGCCTGCACAGGCGGAGCATGCCGCGGAGGATGTGATCCGGTGCGGCGACAGGAAGATGTCGTGTCGATGCCAACAGTGAGGTACACCATGAAGAAGGAACTCGTCATCGAATGGAAGCACATTGGAAACGAGATCGAGAAGACCGCCGAAGAGTTTGAGGAAACCGGAATGACGCTTTCGGCCGTTCTCGCGGAGATTCGCATGCTCCTCGAGATGGAGGGGGTCGGCGTCCGGGTGGACGAGACCGTCCTCCCCGATGATGCCCCCGCAGGATCGGAGAGTCTCCTCTTCAACGGCATCCCGATCGAAGTCCTCCTCGAAGGGGTCGAGGTGACCGCCACAGCCTGTTCCTGTGCATCCTGCGACTCCTGCGAGACCTGCGGGGAGGAGGAGGAGTGCCGGACGCTCCGCTACAGCGGCGAGGAGTACGAGGCGATCCCGCCGGAACTGATCGGGCGGGCGGCCGCAAAAGCGCTCGAGATGGAGTGAGGGTGGTCGGGCTGCCGTCGTCGGTTTCCTCTCGTGCCGTGAGCGGGAGGTCTCCCGAACGCCGGAGTGCCCGGGCCCGGTTCCCGTAGCGGGGAGGGGGAGACTTTTTCAATAGTATTCCAATGTATCTTAATTAACATTAACATACAGTTAAATGATTATTTTTAATAAGGGCCGCGCCCCAACCACGATACCGTAAGCCTCCGATACTCTCAGAGCGTCTCGGAGAGGACTGAATGGACGTGGTAGGTATTATAAAACGTTGTCATCTTCTGCTCATCATGCTCGGTGTCTGTGCCGTTCTCCTCTGCGCCTCCGCCGCCTGCACAACCACCCAGGAACCACTCTCTTCGGCTGAAAACCGCACGATCACCGATATGGTGGGCCGGACCGTCGTCGTCCCGTCGGAGATCGAGAGCATCCTCTGCACCTCGC
>NZ_FMID01000014.1 GCF_900095385.1 Methanoculleus chikugoensis | reverse complement strand
CGACCGAGGCACTCTCTCCTGCAGTCATGGTTGCCGGGATGGTGTCCGAAACAACCGCGGCATCGACGGCTGCCGTCACCTGAACGGTCTTTGTGAGTGTCTCCCCGAACCACTGGTGGAGTTCCCAGACCATGCGGTACTGGGGAGTGTAGGTGCCTGCTGTTGCGGGTGCGGTCATGGTGTAGGTGAAGATGTGGGACGCTCCCGGCGCCACGGTCACTCCCGCCGGGATCGTGACCCGTGCCGGCCCGAACAGCGCCGCATCCCCCACAGCGCCCAACCGGATCCGGTCTCCCTCGGACCAGGTCGTCGTACCGGTGTTCTGCATGGTGACGGAAACCGAGGCACTCTGTCCTGCGGTCATGGTTGTAGGGATGGTATCGGAAACGACTGCGGCGTCGACCACAGTGGCAACGGAATTCACCGCACGATACGCGTTGATCCGTCCCCCGGTTGCAACTTTGCCGGTAAGCGAGGACTTGGCGTCGACGGTGCTGAGGATGGTCTGCTTGATCTGGCTTGTGGAAAGGCTCGGGTCGGCGGCTTTGACGAGCGCTGCAAGCCCGGAGACGTGCGGCGTTGCCATCGACGTGCCGCTCTTGTAGCCGTAGCTGTTTCCGTTAGGGGCATGGTAGAAAACCTCAACGTCGTCGATGTAGTAGCCGTCGTAGGTATTAGCTGAATCGGATACGAACCTGAACCGCAGGTAGACGCTGGAATCGCCGCAGTAGTCCGACAGATCGGTTTCCCAGGAGTAGAAGTAACCGCCGGTACTGCCGGAAATGCTGTCGACCGTGGTCCATGTAGCCCCGTCGTGGGAGCATTCGATGAGTAAACCATCATACTCGGATTCGGCTTCCCCCCCGATTATAAATCGAAGACATGCATCGGAACACGAGGACAGGTCGATCGGGTTCTTCCGGGTTAGCGCGCAGTTAGCATTATTTGAATAGTACCCGCCGGGGCTGTCGGTGACGCTCGAGGGAGCGCTGTAGTAGACTGCCGTGGTCAGCCCCCACGGGCTCTGGACGTTCCAGTTGGCAAGCGTCGTCATGCTGTCCGAAAAGACCGTCGTGTAGCCCGGAACGGTGCTGTAGATGCCGTCCCCCGGTGCGGCGACGTCGACGGTGGTGGCGCCGTAGTTCGAGAACGACGCCAGATTGTCGTTATGATCGGTCGCCGCCACCGCGATGATGTTTGCGCAGTTGTAGTTCGCCGGGTAGTGGGGGGTCACGTCGTTGTTCGTACCGTCGTTTCCTGCCGCGCAGACCACCACCGCAGGAGAAGCCGCGATAGCGGTCTCGACGGAAGAAACATAGTTAGTTCCCCCGAAAGAACAACTGATGACGTCGGCGCCCATCATAGTGGCGTATGAAATCGCCTCAAGCTCGTCGGCTATGGTTAACATTCCGTCCGCAGATCCCGCCTTCAGGGGCATGATCTTCGTATTCCAGTTCACCCCGGTGATGCCGTTTGCGTTGTTGCCGACCGCAGCAATTGTTCCGGCGCAGTGGGTGCCGTGCCCGTTGTCGTCGTACGGATTGTTGTCGTCGTTGACGAAGTCATACCCATGGACATCGTCGATGTAGCCATTTCTGTCGTCGTCGATACCGTTGCCGGGAATCTCGCCGGAATTCGTCCATATGTTCGCCGCAAGGTCCTGATGGGTGCAATCTACGCCGGAATCTATCACGGCCACGACAATACCCGTCGAGCCCTGTGCGAGATCCCAGGCTTCCGGCGCATCAATGTCGGCATCTGCTGTCCCTCCTGTCTGGCCGGTGTTGTGGAGGGCCCAGAGGGTATTGAACTGAGGGTCGTTTGGGGTACAGTCAAGGTGGTCGATGTAGTTCGGCGATACGGAGAGTACGTTCGGATCGCTCCGGTAGAAGTTCACCGCTTCCTCGACGCTCGTTTCGGGGGAGAGCTGGACTAACTGAACGCCGGCAAGTCCGGTTCGGGTGAAGTCTTTCTTGACACTGCTTCCGATGCGTGAATGCACGCTCTGGGAGATCTCCTGACCGTTCGCCGATTTGATCGTAGCGGTTGGTTTGAACTCGACGATCACCTCCCCCGGAACGTAATCGAGACCTCCAGGTCCCGCATGGGCATCGAGTTGACCGACAACGGGAGCGAGGTCCGTGAACGAATCTTTAGCAAAGTATGGCGATGTGTTACCCTTGGTTAACGGCAATTCTTCGCTTTCGTTTATGGGTACCAATTCGGCGGTCGAATAATTACCGGACTCGGTGAGTGAAGTGTTGTCGTCGGGCTGCGCGGATGCAGTGGCACTTAGAGTGAAGAAGAGAAGCAGAGTTGTGAAAATAAATAATTTTAAGACTTTTCTTACCATTTGTTTCGCCTTCTGGGTTCTTATTTATTACATTGGGGGTGCATTTTTTCATTATAAAAACGTTTCGAAAATAAAAGTTATCATCTACTGGTTTTTTGGAAAAATAAAATTCGCTCGATATATGTGTCGGCAGGAACTCAGCAAGAAGTCACGCGATATCAGCAGGAATTAGGACTCAATCATCCGCCCCGCAATCCACATTTCCAGCATCCGGTTCGGCGTCTCAGCCCCGAACCGGGGGATCAGGCAAGGGGCGGGACTGTTCGCCTGCATCCCCCCTCAGCCGTCAGGGGACTCCATGCGGACGTGTCTATATTGACGCTCCAGATTCCGTCGTCCCCGGCGGCACGGTGCTCTTCACCACAACGGTGTGCAAACCATTCCCGTCGCGGAGCGCCTCCCCGATCGACCGGCTCGCCGCGGCGACCATCGAGAGATCGGCGCTCCCGTCGGCTGCCGGCGGGGTGCCCACGCAGATGAAGGAGAGGTCCGCGGCGGCGACCGGATCGTAGTCCGTCCCCGCACGGAGCCGCTTTCCGGCATGCCTCTCCAGGAGCGCATCGAGTCCCCGCTCGTGGATCGGGGCGCGCCCTGCGTTGATCGCCGCCGCCTTCCCCGCATCGATCTCGACGATGTCGACCGTATGCCCGAGCTCGGCAAAGCAGGCCCCCGTGACCAGGCCGACGTACCCACCGCCGACGACAGTTATCCGCATCGTTTCGTAATCCTCCGGTTCGTTAGTCAAAATTGGGCTCTGGGATGGTTAAAGATGACTCATTGTCGCCGGTCGGGAGCAGTGTGCCTATCAGGTGGATCGTTGCCGGGCATCTCTCGCCCCGGTGTAGCGTTTGTGCCCTTCCCTCATCGCGACCGGCAAACCCGGGGAAAAGCGTTATCCTGATCGGCGGGTAACAGAAATATGATCGGGTATGCGCGATGGTCCGGTAGGAACGACGCTTCGCGGAGCGGAGTTCGAAAAGACCGAAGGTCTTCGAGGTGCGAACATAGTAAGCATGAGCACCAAAGGTGCGAGGACCGGAGCGCGAGCACCGCCAGGTGCGAGTCTTACGGCTGAGAGCATCCTCGGAACGCTGGCGGAGCATTGGGAGCGGATCAGGAGCCTCGGCATCCGGCGGATCGGGCTCTTTGGCTCTTTCGTCCGGGGGGAAACGACGCTCTGGAACGCGACTGGCTGAAGGGTGCGATGTCCCGATAGGAACGACGCTCCGGAGAACGACGTCCTGAAAGAGCGGAGTTTGAGAAACCCGATGGGTTTCGAACAGAGCGCGAAGAGAGTGATCTCGATATCCTCATCGAGTTCGAGGAGGGAGGACGCTCGTTTGATGCGTATATGGATTTCAAGTTCTTCCTTGAAGAGCTCTTCAGGAAGAGAGTCGACCTCGTCGACCGCGATACCGTCAAGCCGGCTCTCGCGCCGTACATCCTCAGGAGTGTCCGGTATGCCCCGGGAAATAAGCAGGAAAGAATGATATGCGATGCGGGAAGAGATACAATGCTATGAGACGCCGCCACCTGCTAAAAGCCGGAGAGAAAGAAGAGGTTCTCCGCACCATCCGCATGATCCTCGCCGGGTTTGACGAGATAGAGGTGGGGTATGTCTTCGGAACGTTCTCGCAGGGGGATTTCGGCGACGTGGACGTGGCAATCCTTGTCACCGGCGAGCCCGCCCCCTACCAGGCGATGCGGTTCGCGCGGCGGGTCGAGCGGGAGCTCGAACGGGGGTTTTGTTACCGCTTTGAGGCTGACGTGAAGATTCTCAACACCGCCCCGGTCTCTTTCCAGTACGAGGTCATCAAGAGCGGCAGACTCGTGCTCTCCCGCGACAGAGAGCGTAGGGTCCGGTACGAGGCAGGCGTGCTCTCCCGGTATCTCGACTATGCGGAGACGCTCGACTGGTTCGACCGGGTTCTGCTCACGAGGGCCTGAGAATGATCATGGACGAAGGGGTTCTCGGTCACCTCCGGGAACTGGACGAGGCAGCTCTGGACTGGGAACGCTACCGGTCCATCACCCTCGAAGACCTCAGGATCGACCGGGACAAACGAAACATGGTGCTGCACGCACTCCTCGTCAGCATCCAGGCATCGATCGATATCGCCAACCACCTGGTCGCGGCCTCCAGCTCCAGGCGGCCCGAGACCTACCGGGAGAGTTTCGCGATTTTATGTGACGAGGGGCTGATCCCGGAAGACCTCGCGGTCCGGCTCTCAGACCTCGCGGGCTTTCGGAATGTTCTGGTCCACCTCTACTGCCGGCTGAACCTGGACGAAGTCTACGGGGTGCTTCAGGACGACCTTCCGATCGTAAACCGGTACCGGGATCTGGTTCGGATGATACTCCGGGACCGCCTCCTCCCGGAGTGACGACTGCGCGCTGGAGTGAACCGGGAGGAGATCCTCCCATCGCTCCGGCCTCCCGGGCCATCACGTCTCCACGAGCAGATCGAGGTCGGTGATGCTTCCCTCGATGAATGTCGCCCGGGGGTGGTCGAGGAGATGCTCGATAGCGAACCTACCCGGTAACTCCTCTCTGACGGGGCTGCCTCTCCCCGGTTGAAGGCGGGGTCTCCGCGCTATAATTGGATGGGAACTGCAGTTCACGTTCCCGGTTCACAAAGGAACGTTGACCCATAAGTATACTACTTTCTAGTCAACGACCCACTTGAGGCCGTCGGTAAGCGCCGGTGGTCCGGTCTGGGCACCCGTCATCTTTACGTTTGTGGTCGGGTGACCGGACTTATTCAACACAACACTCGGGCTGTTCTACCTCGTGTCCCGGTTACCGCCGGGGAGTTCAAATGCGCCCGTATCTTCGATGTGCCTTTTCAATGGGCATGATGTGGGTGATATAAACGAGTTTTTCGTCCGAATTGATATTGTAGATTACGGTGAACGTACGTGCGATGTGGAGTCGGTACGATTCACGCTTTTTATTGGTGTGAAGTTTTTCTTTGTCCCCATCCGAACCGGGATAAGGAATATCCCGTAGAATTTTCAGTTTGGCTTTGATAACCCGTTGGTCTTTGGCATCGAGAGAATTTAAAAAATTGAGCGCACGCTCATCCGCCATGAGGCGGAATGTCACAGGTCTAACTCCACGAACTCATCGCGGGCCATGACTTCTTCGATATCGTCCGTGAGTCTCTGCTTTTTTATTTTATCTACAAGTCTCGCGAGCGTGTCGTTGAGCGTCTCGTCCGGGCGCCTGAGATCCAGGATCTGATTATAGGTCTCTTCCGATACGGGTATGTTCTCCGTAACAGACATTGAATCCTGATAGGCGCTGATCATACATAGACCTTTCATCACCGGAGGCACGGAGTCATCAGCCGGTATTTCTTTCCGAGGAGCCCGACCTCTATACCATCAAGGATATCAGGGCTGTGTACCGATAAAAGGGAAGATTGTTCTGCTACCGTTTCCTTTCAACGACCTTACGGCAGCAAAGCTGCGCCCTGCGCTTGGTCTCTATGAGGGTGAACGCGACGTTGTCCTTGCTTTCATCTCGCCAAAGGTCTATGCCGGAGCGGGCCCGGCAGGGGTTATGGTGACCGCCTCCCACGCAGGTTTCTTGAAGAGCGGTCTCAAAGTTGATTCGGTGATCCGACTGGACAAGATCGCAACGGTCTTGAAAGACCTGATGGTCGGAGAACTTGGAGAACTTGATGACGGCCTCCAGGCAGAGGTCAATGTAAAATTCGCCAAACTGTTCAGGATCTAGCAGGAGGCCCCATCCGTCAGGGCGGGGAAACTCGCTCCCTGCCCCTTTGCCCACGTTCCATGAGCGCCGTACAATCATCGAGGTCCAGAGTGATCCCCTCCCCTTCGGCCCTGCGCGAGAACGACCGCGCAACGACGCAGAAGTACTCGCTCCGCCGGTCGTTGTGCCAGGAGACGAGGGGTGCCTTCCGCCGCAGCCCCGCAAAGACCTCTGCGGCATCGACCCCATCCTGCCATTTACACTCGCAGAACAGGATCCGGTACGGGTTCTCAGCAAGACAGACGATATCGATCTCCTCCCCGCGGTGCCACCAGCTCCCGCTCCTGGTGAATACGAACGGCAGGAAACCCTCTCCGTTGATATGGTCGAAGAGATCCATCACCATCTCCTCGAAGTGCTTTCCGACATACCGCGCGAATTGCGGCCGTACATACTGGTCCACAACCAGCGGGGCATTGCCGCGTTCGAGCATATCAAGATGGGGATTGACGAAAGAAAACCAGAAGTCGAAGAGGTTGTCCGAGAGGAAGTAGAGCCCCTTTCTGCTCCTGTGGCCTTCAGTCACGGGAATGCGCCGGTGCACCAGCTTCAGGTCGATAAGGATCGAGAGATACTTGTTGACGACACTCTTGGAAAGGCCGGTATCGTTGCAGATGAGCCCGATCCGGTGGTTTCCCCCGGCAAGAGAGAAGAGGATGGAGAAGTAATACCTCGGTTCGACAAGTTCGGCCCTGAGCACGAACTCCACATCCCTGAAGAGAAACGAATCTTCCCTCATCACCTTCTCCTCGATGTTCTTCAGGATGTCCCGTTCCGGATCGACGGCCATGATGTATGCCGGCGTCCCCCCAAAGACCGCGTAGAACTCGACCGCCCTCTTCATGTTCCCTATATAATCGAGCACATGGATGAACCGGAGGGGCTGCAGGAGGATCTGCCCCGTCCTCCTGCCAAAAAGAGGGCTCCCATACTCCAGGGTCGCGGACTCCATCATCGATATGCTCGACCCCGACAGAATGAGAAATATCCGGGTCTCTTTCAGGCGCCTGTCCCAGTATTCCTGAAGCATCGAAGGGAGGGAGGGATCCTCCTTGATCAGATAGGGGAATTCATCGATGGCGATCACGACACGATCGGTCGCGTGCTGGATAAGATACTCGAAAAAGCTGTCCCAGTCAGAAAAACCGTTTTTCTGAAGAAATGGATCCTGGAAATAGGCGCTCAGGTCTGCAGAAAATCTCCGGAGCTGCAGGTGTTTCGACTCTTCCCGTGCGACCAGGTGTATTCCTGTGGCGGTACGGAGGAACTGGTCGATCAGTTCACTTTTTCCGACCCGCCGCCGGCCATAGAGCACGACGAATTCTGCACCGTCGCTCCGGTACCGCTCATGGAGGTGGGAGAGTTCCCGGCCCCGGTTGAGGAAGACACCCATAAGTAACATACTATAGAGTGTACTATTTAGGGTTTTCGGGAGAGGGTGCTGGTGTCGGACAGGGGTGAGCACGACGGTTTTGCCATCCTCACCCGCAGAATCGCCGCCACCCCTCGACTAGAGCGCCCGGAACTGCTGAATGAGCGGCAGCGTGGAGTTATAGAGCACCTCAAGATGCATCCCTCCATATCGACAGAAGAGTACGGAAACAGCTACGGATGCACCGCACGGACTGCCCGACGCGATCTCTCCGCTCTTGCCGAAATGGGTATCATTGCTGTGAAACGGGAGGGGTGACTGCGGCGATATGTGCTCAATCCAACATTGCGGTCATTGCGGACAGTTGCGGACAATCCCGGACAGAACCCGGACTGAGGGAGAAGGGTAAAACCCATACCCAACGAGCAAAACTGCCGAAAATCAGAGGAACGGGCATTGAACCCGGTAGCAGTATCCGGACAATTGCGGACAGACGGCATCAGGGGACCACCCCCCTTCACGTTCATCCTGCGCACACCTCGCCTTCACCACGCACCATCACCTCAGTCCCCGGCACCACCTCCCCGGGGTGGAGCGAGAATATGGTGGGTGCCGCCCCCTCTCCTGCGACGGGAAAGAATGATATGCGATGCGGGAAGGATACGATACTATGAGACAACGCCACCTGCTTGATGCGGAAGAGAAAGAAGGGGTTGTCCGCACCATCCGCACGGTCCTCGCCGGATTTGACGAGATCGAGGTGGGGTATGTCTTTGGAACGTTCTCGCAGGGAGATTTCGGCGACGTGGACGTGGCAATCCTCGTCACCGGCGACCCTATCCCCTACCAGGCGATGCGGTTCGCGCGGAAGATCGAGCGGGAACTTGAGCGAGGGTTCTGTTACCGTTTTGAGGCCGATGTGAAGATCCTCAACACCGTCCCGGTCTCGTTCCAGTACGAGGTCATCAAGAGCGGCCGACCCGTATTCCTGCGCGACAGAGAGCGGAGGGTCCGGTACGAGGCGGGCGTGCTCTCCCTGTACCTCGACTACGCGGATACGCTCGACTGGTTCGACCGGGTTCTGCTCACGAGGGCCTGAGGATGGTCCGGGACGAAGGGGTCCTCGCTCACCTCCGGGGACTGGGAACGCTACCGATCCATCAGCCTCGAAGATCTGAGAACCGACCGCGATAAGAGGAACATGGTGTTGCATGCGCTCCTCGTCAGCATCCAGGCATCGATCGATATCGCCAACCACCTGGTCGCGGCCTCGAGCTCCCGGCGGCCCGAAACCTACCGGGAGAGTTTCATCATTCTCTGTGATGAGGGGCTGATTCCGGAAGACCTCGGGGCCCAGCTCTCAGACCTCGCGGGCTTTCGGAACGTTCTGGTCCACCTTTACTGCCGGCTGGATCTGGACGAGGTCTATGGGGTGCTCAAGGACGATCTTCCCGTGATGAATCGATACCGGGATCTGATTCGGGCGATGCTCCGGGACCGTCTTCTCCCGGAATGACTGCACGCCGGGGTGAGCCGGGGCTGACGTTCTCGGATCTGCTGGAGGAGATGATCGAGCACGAGAAGAAGCGGCGGCTTGTCGAAGAGATCAAGCGGATCCAGGGGACGGAGGACCTCGTGGAGATCTCACGGCGATGGCTCATTGTTCTGTTCAGGCGGCTGACTTCCTGAATGCGCCTGCCTGAGAAGTCGCGACGCATCATCACGGAAAAGCTTGCTGTTCTGAAGACCGATCCGTATCCCGGCAGCGGGGGAGACAAAGAACGCCTGAATACGGATGGCATGGAGGTATTTCGCCTCCATATCGGCCGATCGTTTACCGCGCTCTGATGACCATCGAGCAGGCGCATAAACGCTATGGCAGGCTCTAGCCCTCTGTGGAGCCGGCCCTCAAGATCCTCAAGTCGCACCTCCGGTGCTCGAACACCTGCCCGAGACCTCAAACGGCGGGTGGGAACGATCACGCGACATGCAGCGGGATCTCCTCCCTCACCCGCCCATCCGTGTCAGGTACTCCCGCGAAAGCCGGGCGATATCCTCCAGGTCGCAGACCAGGTAGCCGTCCTCTCTCAATCCCTCTTTGCCTTCTATGCTCTTTGCTACCAGGGCGAAGCGTTCGTTCCTGCTCTCGTTTCGCCATCTCACCTCACGGGATTTCTCCCGGAGCACCGCAAGGATGCCGCGGGCCTGGCGGCGGTTGAGGGCAGACCATTTACATTCGCAGAAGAGGGCATCCCCGGAGGCCTCATTCAGGCCTACGAGATCGATCTCCGTCTCCTTCTGCCACCACCGTCCCAGCCGCGAATACGAGGAGCCAAACAGGATCCCCCTGCGAACGAGGTCGAGAGCGAGTTGTTCGAACATCTGCCCGCAATACGGCGCGATCTCTTCCCTGATGGAGGCGAGCACCTCCCCGCTCTGCCCCGTCTCGGTCTCCCCCCTCCGGGGATACACGAAACGGAACCAGAACGTGAGGTAGGGATCGGTCAGCCGATAATGCCTCCTCCGGTAGCCGGCATGGGCGGTCACCGGCACCTCGTCGTCGATCAGGTGCATACGCGAGAGGACGGCAAGGTACTTGGAGACCAACCCTTTATCTAGCCCGGTCTCCTGGCAGAGGGGTCCCAGAACGGTGTATCCCGCGGCGAGAGCGCGGAGAATGGCCATGTAGTTCCCTGCTTCGCGGAACTCATACTGCATCAGGATCTCGGCTTCGGAGTAAAGGTATGCTCCTTTGCGGAGAATCTGCTCCTCCACGTTCTCCCAGAACGATCGGTCGGGGCGAAACAGACGGAGATAGGCAGGAACTCCACCGATCGCGCACCATGTCATGACGAGATCCTCCTCGTCGTAGGGGAGGAACCGACGAAGGTAGGGATAGGAGAGAGGCTCAAGCTGCCACTGCCCCGTCCTCCTGCCGTAGAGCGGGCTTGTGTACCCCAGCACCTCGGTCTCCATCGTGCTGACCGATGAACCAGACAAGATAAGCATCACCGGCTCCCGGGAGAGCACCGTGTCCCAAACCTTCTGAAAGACGGAAGGCGTGGCCCGGTCGCGTGCGATGAGATAGGGGAACTCATCGATGACGATCACCACTTTCTGCCCCGGAGGAGGGGAGAAATTCCGGTGCCTGACCAGCGCCTTTATGACGGTCTCCCAGTCGGGATATCTGCTCCGCTCGAAATCCGGATCGTTCAGGAACTCCCCTGCGTAGTGGGAGAAATCCTGGAGATTCCTTGCCGTCCCTTCTTCTGAGGCCAGGAAATAAAATCCCGGGACAGTCTGCAGGAATCGGGCAAGAAGCGTTGTCTTTCCCACGCGCCGCCTTCCATACAGGATCAGGCATTCCGGAACCGGGGAACGATATCGATCGGTGAGGAACTGCAGTTCACTTGCCCGGTCTACGAAGGAATGTTGATACATAAGTATACTACTTTGTGGTCAACAATCACTTAAGGTGATCGGTAAGCGCCGGTGGTCCGGCCGGAGACATGACCGTTACATTGATGAACTTCCCCTTACCGTTTGGCGGCCACATGCCCGTAACCGGGTGGTATGAGGGCGACCTCCCCCGCGCGGCTCGGGTTAATCGATTCCCGGGGGCAGGAGCGGGTGTCCCCCTCCCGGCAGGGGCTTTTGGAACAAACTCGATCAGAGCCGCGCCGTTTTCGGGATAGGTTCCGCTCTCCGGAAGGTGTGACCGTGCGAGAGTGGCGAAGCATCGACTCGAGACCTTCGGGTAATTACCGACTACACAGGATAACGAACATTGCATCGATTCACGGAACCTGGAGGAAGAATGATTCTGGAGAAGTATCCGACGATCGGTGGCGCCGTCTCATAGTACCTTTTCCCGCTCACCAGCAGATCCCTTCTTTCCCGTCGCAGGAGAGGATACGGCGCCCCTCGATGACGACCCGGGTCCTCATCAGGTCGAACTCCCCGTTGAGATCGGAGAACTCCGGCCACTCCGTCATCACCAGGCAGGCGTCGGCCCCCCGGAGGGCGTCCGCGGCCGAGGCGGCGTAGTCGATCCCGGGGAAGACCCGTCGCATCGGGGCCGCCGCGAGGGGGTCGTAGGCGGCGACCGTCGCTCCCCGCCGGAGGAGTTCCGCGATGACCGGGATCGCCCGGGACTCCCGGATGTCGTCGGTGTTGTCCTTGAAGGCGAGGCCGAGGACGGCGACCCGCTTCCCCGCGAGGTCGCCGATCCTCTCCTCAAGCAGCCCCACCATCCGGAGCGGCTGGCGGTCGTTGACGTCGAGGACCGACCGGAGGAGCGACGGCTCTTCCCCGAGCGACTCCGCGAGGCTGACGAGGGCCGCGACGTCTTTCGGGAAGCAGCTCCCCCCGAACCCGGCGCCGGCGGATAAAAAGTGCGGCGAGACGCGGTGGTCCATCCCGACGCCGTCCATCACCTCGTAGACGTCGATCCCGAGGCGTTTGCAGGCGTTCCCCACCTCGTTTGCGAACGAGATCTTCGTCGCGAGGAGGGCGTTCGAGGCGTACTTGATCATCTCCGCGGCGGTGAGCCCGCACCGGACCACCGGGGCAGAAAGCCCGCGGTAGACCGCGGCGACCATATCACCGGAGCGATCGTCCCGGCTCCCGATCACGATCCGGTCCGGGTGCAGGAAGTCCTCCACCGCACGCCCTTCCCGGAGGAACTCCGGGTTCATCGCAAACCCGACATCGTCCCGGCCGGAGCATTCGAGAACCGTGGGCACGACGAGGCCCGCGGTCGTCCCCGGCGGCACGGTGCTCTTCACCACGACGGTGTGCGATTCCTTCCCGGCGCGGAGCGCCTCCCCGATCGACCGGCTCGCCGCGGCGACCATCGAGAGGTCGGCGCTCCCGTCGGCAGCCGGCGGGGTTCCGACGCAGACAAACGAGATATCCGCGTCGGCGACCGGGCTATAGTCCGTCCCCGCACGGAGCCGCTTGCCGGCATGCTTCTCCAGGAGCGCATCGAGCCCCCGCTCGTGGATCGGGGCGCGCCCCGCGTTGATCGCCGCCGCCTTCTCCGCATCGATCTCGACGATATCGACCGTATGCCCGAGCTCGGCAAAGCAGGCCCCCGTGACCAGGCCGACGTAGCCGCCGCCGACGACAGTTATCCGCATCGTTTCGTGATCCTCCGGTCTGTTACGTCAGAATTGGGTTCCGGGAAGTTAAAAGGTATCTTATTGGAGAACGGGGCGCCGCCGGGTTTTGGGTGGTGTATAATGCATATAGCATGGGGGATGAGATACGTCGATCATGACAACTCCGTGGAAGAAAGTGTCCGGTCATATTCTGTTTATCATGGTTTGTTGAGCGGAGAGTGTCTCCCGATCGCCCTCGGCGCCGACGGAATTGCCGCCGAAGATGCCGTCCACGCCGGGGAAGGAATCGCACCTGGCGGTGCTCGTGCTCCGGTTCAAAGACCTTTGGTCTTCTCAAGTTCACTACGTTCGCACCCTACGGCCCATCGCGCCTCGAAGACGATTCGCCTTCTCACGCTCCGGTTCTAGCGAACCGTCGCGCTCTACAGGTCCACTTCACGTCCCGGTTCGTCTCGTAAGACCGCGATCCCGGGTAGTCTTCTCTTCGGTCATCCTGGTGAAGACTATGACGGTGGAGGGAAATAGCCTGACCATGACGACTATATGCAGGAATCTCGTTGAAAAAAACGCTTATCCGGTCGCAGAGTGTTGCCGCCGGTAAAGAAGTTACTGTACCCGTCCCGGCGGACCTGTCGGCCTCTTCCTGTACGATTGAATAGGGAGAACGCCCACGACTTCGGTCGTGGGAGCAGTCACCCCGTGAGTTCAACCTCGCCTGCTGCTATGGGCATCCGCCATCACGGCGTCGATCTTCCTTGAGACCTCCGCACTGTAGTATGCCTCGCCGCACCGGTCGCAGACGAGCGCCGGGACATCCCTGACGACAACAATCTTGTCCCCGACCCGTGCAATGAACTCGGTCTTTCCTTCCTGCAGGGTTCCTTTACAGAGGGTGCATCTCTCTGGAATCATTCTCTTCTCGCTCGTATGTCGATCCAGTCTTCAACGTCCGGTATGTAGGCGATGATGACCGGGATATTGAAGGGTACTCTGGATTTTTTGCGTTAATTTCATTGTGCGGATATGGCTTTCTGATAGAATACGCATCGCCGGAGGCTTGCAGCGGAGCAATCTCTTCCCCGCGGGTCCGGGCACCAGTTGAGTCCGTAGGCACCCCTGTAGTGATACCCCGGTCAAAACTTCCGGTAAATCCTGCTTCGGCGTCCGACACCGATGAGATTGATCACCAGGAGGTCATCTATTATCGAAAGAACCGCCCGATAATCCCCGACCCGGAGCGAATAAAACGGTGGGTTATCCGCACCTTTCAGTTTTTTGAGGTGTGCTTTCGGGTCGGTCTCGTCGGCGAGCAACGCAATCTCTTCACCTATCCGGATTGCTATAGGCCTTGGAATGTTCCTGAGGTTATGGCGGGCCGTCGCGGTGATGATCACCTGATAGGTCATTCCCCCTTCAGCTCCGCCATGACCTCATCCAGGGTGTAGACTCTCCCGGCGCGAAGATCTTCAAGCGACCGTTCGAGATCCCGGATAGCCTCGTCGCTGAGAGGCTCCTCATCGACCGCCATATCAACCAGGCGCCCGATCACCTCGTTATATGACTCCCGGGGATGGGTTTTCAGGGCGTTGAGCCGGTCCCGGAGGTTGGAGTCGATCCTGACTGTGATGCTTGTCATACAGATGTATACTCATGTCTACACGATGAAGGTTTCCACGATGTGAACGGATACATCGTAGACTGGTAGAGACTACATCGATAACAATAATTGCGTCCCCCTGAAGGTTCGGCAGTCATGTCGGCGCAGGATACGGTGTCCGGGTCCGGTATGATGATCGCGACCGCTCCTTCCAGAGGACCCGGGGCTCAGTGGAGGTCGTGCTCGATGACGGCGAGGTTGTCGACGTGTCACTGAGGTCATCCCAGAAAGATCTATAAACGTTCCGTACACCCAGGTCAGAACGCTCACCTCCGAGGATTCTACCCTCTGAACGATATTTCCGGGCAGGGGGGGTGAAACGGCTTCCCATCGGATATCGCACCTGACGGTGCTTCTCCTCCGGTTCTACGAACCATCGCATATCGCCACTCGGGGGAGGGATCGGGAGGGGGCGTCACCCTCTCCCGGCAAAGAGGTTTTGGGACAATTTCAATGAACACCTGGTGCGGCACGGGGAGTTCTACCTCGCACTTGATTTCATTAATCAGTGGGACGAGCTTCTCGTGCAGATGAATGCCGGGAAACATGGCCGCCCGTATCTGTATCCTGCCCTTTCATTGCGTGGATGACCTACATTCACGTCTTCCTGCAGATGCCCTATCGGAGTGTGTCAGAGGCCGGATCCGATGGGGAGGATACCAGGTGTGGTCGTGGATAACCACCTACGGGATGCGATGGAAAGCTGAAGGAGTCTTCTCCAGCATCAAACGGATCTTCGGCGAAGGTGTGCGAGCGACGTCCCGGGCAGGGATGTTTCGCGAGGTCAGGATGAAAACACCTACAATATGCCGATGGCGATGGTGGTCTGAGCGAGAGCGCAACAGAGACCGGCAGGAGGAACACGGTGGACATTATGCAACACGGCAGTTGTACTCCTCTTCTTTCCGCGTCATCCTTGAGAGTGGTAGCAATCTATCAGTGAGGTCCGCAACCTGCCGGTGAACCGGGGTGCTAACAGCGCCGACTGATCATAGCGCGGAAAAGTGACGATGCGGCCGGAGCACTGAAGTTCGATGGCGAACTCCGGCACATCAGGTCTCCCCCTCCCTGACTTTCTTTATCACCGGTTCCGCCTCCTGAAACATCTCGTCGATGAAGCAAACGGCCTCTTTTGCTTCATCAAGGGTGATGTGAGGCTTGAGTTCGGTGATCCGGTGTGCTCTGACCCCGCATCCCCGGCCCGGTACCTCTTTTGTCACGTAGAGGGCCGTGGAGATCTTTTCGAGATCCTTCACCCCGCGCTTCCCGAACTTCAATCGATACACTCTATACGGCGAAAGCCCGATACTATTTGAGAATATGGACACCCCCGCTCCCGCCCTCTCCGTCGTCCTCCCCGCGCTCAACGAGGAGGCCACCATCGGCGAGTGCATCAATAAGATCCGGAAGGTCTTTGCCGACCTCTCGATCAACGGCGAGATCATCATCGCCGACTCCTCCGACGACCGGACGGCGGCGATCGCCCGGGACCTTGGGGCCACGGTCGTCCGGCCGGAGAAGCGGGGCTACGGCAACGCCTACCTCGCGGGGCTCGCGCGTGCCCGGGGGGAGTACATCGTCATCGGGGACGCGGACAACACCTACGACTTCCTCGAGATCCCGAAACTCCTCGCCCTGCTCGATGCCGGCGCCGACATGGCCCTCGGCTCCCGGCTCCGGGGGGAGATCCGGCCGGGGGCGATGCCCCCCCTCCACCGCTATGTGGGAAACCCCTTCCTCACCTGGCTCCTGAACCGGGTGTTTGGCATCCGGATATCGGATGCGCACACCGGGTTTCGAGCGTTCCGGCGGGAGGCGCTCGAACGAATGAACGTCAAGACCGGGGGGATGGAGTTTGCAAGCGAGATGATCATCGAGGCGGCGAAGGCCAATCTCCGGATCGACGAAGTCCCGATCACCTACTCCGCCCGGGTCGCCCCCTCGAAACTGCAGAGCTTCTCCGACGGCTGGCGGCACGTCCGGTTCATGCTCCTCTACCGGCCGATCCCGTTCATCACCGTTCCCGGGCTGCTCTTCACGGTCTTCGGCTTCTTCCTGATGGTCATCTTCGCCTTCCGGGGAGAGGTCGAGACCTCGTTCATCCACTCCTTCATCCTCGCCGCTCTCTTCTTTGTCGGCGGGCTCCAGGCGCTCTTTGCCGGGCTCAACATCGCCGTCTACTCGGCCGTCCAGGGCTACGGCGAGGCGGGCCCGTTCATCTCCCAGCTCATGAGTTACCACAGCCTCGAGTGGGAGCTCCTCGCCGGGATCCTCCTGATGACCGCCGGCGGCCTCGTCGGGCTCGGGATCCTCCGGGACTGGGCAGCCGCCGGGTTCGGCCCGCTCTTCCAGATCGCAAACGCCGTCTGGGCGCTGGCCCTCTTCCTCGCCGGGATGCAGGTCGTCTTCTCCGGGATCTTCACGAGCATGATGCTCTTGAAACGCGGCGACGGGCAGGAGTGACACCCTTCCGGAACAGGACGCCCCGCCGATTCTGATTCCACACTGCTCCCCTCGAACCTGCAGGTGTTCCATGAATGATCGCAGGAGATCGCCGTCCAGTCTCTCCTGGAACAACACTCAGAGATGGATTGTATCCTCGATATCCCTGTCGCTCCCGTGATAGGGATTGTAGGTGTCTACAGTTTGATAGGCGATACGAAGGCCTCTATCGGTGTCGTGAAAGTCGTTCCGCACAGGGAACGAACCGTAGAGATGCCCCGGCAAAAGATCTCGACACCGGAGTGGAGTTACCCTCGATTGACTGCTACATAGACGGCTGAAGACCGCGAGGGAGGAATCGGGACCCCGTCCTCCCGGAGCCCTTCGATGTGGAGTTCGATCGCCTCATGCATCCGTTCTTCCGCTTCCTCACGGGTCGCCCCGGTCGCCACGCACCCCGGAAGGTCCGGGGAGTATGCAGAGTAATTGCTGTCGATCTGCTCGACGATAACAAGAAATCGGTACATTATTCATCCCTCATTTTAAGCCCGGCCTGCTTGAGGACACTGTTCAGCGTCCCCGGAGCAAGAACATCTGCCGGATGCCCGGCGATAGTGATCCTGCCCGCCTTTGACGGATGCTTGTACTGCCGGTGACTGCCCCGGGTCGCCACCAGATACCATCCGTCTGCTTCGATCATCTTTATGCATTCTCTCACTTTCATTCTTTCCCCACCCGCTCTCAGTGACCGAAGCCTCCAGGAACCCCCGGCAAGATGTCATCTGTCCTGTACCAGTTAGGGTGGCGGAACAAGCATATCTCTTCTGTTCCCGATCAACCCCCCGAATATCTGGAGATCTTCGCACCTGGTTTCCCTGTGGTGCATCTGATGGCTTTTCTGGGTGCCCGCTGCCTCAAAGCCGACTTTCTTGAGGCACCGAATACCTTCTGGCCGGCGGCTATCGGGTGTTACACAAAAAAAAGAGAATTACGCGGAGCCTTCCCGCTCCGCGTCCTTCTTCCGGTAGCCCTCGAGGAGGATCGTCGTCAGGTTCTTCACCGGCACGTCCGTGCAGTCGGCAATATGGAACTCGCAGAACGGGCAGACCGTCACCACTACGTCCGCGCCGGTCGCCTTCACGCACTCGTCGCGTTTCGCCCCGAGGGCCTTCGCCTCCTCCGGCACCCCCGACCGGACGCCGCCGCCGGCGCCGCAGCACTGCGTCGGCATCTCGACGAACTCCCGGACGGCCTCGCGGAGGAGCGCCCGCGGCTGCTCGCTGATCCCCTGGCCGCGGAGGAGGTGGCAGGGATCATGGTAGGTCGCCGTGACGTCCAGTCGCGCCGTGGGCTCGATCCCGTATTCGGTGAGGATCTCGGTGACGTCTTTCACCTCGAACGGCGTCTCGTAGTCGTTCTTCAGCGTCGCCCCGCACCCGGCGCAGATCGTCATCACGGTCGCGATCCCCCGGCGGGCGAAGGCCTCGATGTTCTTCTTCTTAAGATCCTCTACAAACGATGTCTGCCCCGTCCGGATCAGCGGCGAACCGCAGCAGACCTGGTCGTGGGGGACGATCACCCGGATGCCGTTGCGCTTCATCACCTCCATCGCGTCGAGCGCCGTCTGCGGCACCCGGCCGTTGAACATGCACCCGACGAAGAACCCCACCTCGCCGCGGACGGGGCCGTCGGGCTCGATAACCTCCGGCACCTGTTCGAGGAAGGTCGGCTGTGTCCGCTCGACGCTCCGGCCGGTCTCCTGCACCAGCCGCGCCACCTCCCGGTGGCGGGGGAGGGTCAGCCCGCGGCGGTTCGCGATCTCCCGGAGTTTCTCGATCGCCTTCCCCGGGATGTCGATCTCTTTCGGGCAGACCTCCGTGCAGCGCTTGCAGGTCGTGCAGTAGAAGAGCCCTTTTGCGATCGCGTCGGCGATCCTGTCCCCGGAGTCGCGGGGGTCGAGGGCGAGGCGCATCTCCTGCCGGATCACCGTCGGCCCCGCGAAATCCGTCACCTGGAGCGCCGGACAGGCCGATACGCAGCAGAGGCACTCGATGCAGTCCCGGAGCGGCTTGATCGCCTCGATCTCTTCCTTTGCCGGGAGCACTGCGTCCGGCGCCGGGCAGATCCGGGCGATCTTCGCGATCACCGGCTCCATATCGACCGTCAGGTCTTTTAAGACCGGAAGGTCCAGCGGCTCGACCGTCATCCCGTCCCGGGCCTCCTCCATGCAGGCGAGGACGGGTTTCCCGTCCACCCGGACGGCGCAGCTCCCGCACTGCCCCGACCCGCAGCAGTAGCGGTAGGTGAGCGTCGGGTCGTGCCCGTCGCGGACGGCGTGGAGGGCGTGAAGCACCCGGGCGCCCTCGTTGACCCGGACGGCGTACTCCTCGAAGTGCGGCTCCGCGTCCACGGCCGGGTCGAAACGCGAGACCTGTAGCGTGATCGTCTTCATGCCGTGACCTCCCGCCGCTCGATCCCCTCGCGGGCGAGCGAGACGTAGGTGTGGGAGAACGGCGACGTCGCCGGATCAGTCGCGATCTCCGCGTCCAGACGGACGTGCGCCCCACGGTTCTCCGGCCGCAGGAGTGCGCACCGGACGATCAGGGACGCCGTGGTGCACATGTTCCGGACCGTACAACATTCAAGCAGGTTCGCGGTCGAGGCGGCGCAGAGCCGCTGGTCGGCGAGCCGGCGGACGTGCCCGAGCGCCGTCCGGAGGTCGGGGGCGTTGCGGAAGATCCCGGCCTGGTTCCACATCGTGAGTTTCAGGTCTCTCCTGACGTCTGCGGGGCTTATCGCTCCCTCGAAGAAACCGTCGAGCATCCGGAGTTGCTCGTCGATTGCACCCTCATCAAACCGGCCGTTCCGTGCGGGCGCCTTCCCGGCGGACTCCCCGGCGCGTTTCCCGAAGACCTGCGTCTCCGCGAGAGCGTTCCCGCCGAGACGGTTTGCCCCGTGCACCCCGCCGGCGACCTCCCCGCAGGCAAAGAGGCCCGGGAGAGTCGTCCGGCACTCCGGGGTGATCCGCAGCCCCCCCATGATGTGGTGGGCGGTCGGGGCGACCTCCATCGGCTCCCGCCGGATGTCCACACCGTAGGCGAGGAACTGCTCCAGCATCACCGGGAGCCGGGTCTCGATCTTTTCCGCGGGGAGGTGGGTCACGTCCAGGTAGACCCCGCCCCGGTTCGTTCCCCGGCCTTCCAGCACCTCGGTCGCGATCGCCCGCGCCACCACGTCCCGGGTGGAGAGTTCCATCCGGTCGGGGTCGTAGCGCTTCATGAACCGCTCCCGCCGCGCATTCAAGAGGATGCCCCCCTCGCCCCGGACGGCCTCCGTCACCAGGCGGCCGCGGGCGTCGTAGGGGTAGACAGCCCCGGTCGGGTGGAACTGGATCATCTCCATATCGATCAGTTCCGCCCCCGCCCGGTAACCCATAGCGAACCCGTCGCCGGTTCCTGCGGCGGAGTTCGTCGATATATCGTAGACCTGCGTCCCCCCGCCGGTCGCGAGCACCGTCGCGTCCGCGCGGAAGAGGACGACGTCCCCGTCCCGGTCGAGAGCAATCGCACCGGCGACCGCACCGTTCTCGTCTTTCACGAGGTCGACGACCGAGACCTCCTGGTAGAGGTGCGTATCGGTCGCGTCGAGCCGGTCGAGGAGGGTCATGATCATCTCGTGGCCCGTCCGGTCTCCGGCGTAGCAGGTCCGGGGGAACCGCTGCCCGCCGAACGGCCGCTGCGCGATCTCTCGGTCCTCCGTGACGTCGAAGACCGCGCCCCACCGGACGAGGTCGGCCATCCGCTCCGGCGCTTCGCGGACCAGCGCATCCACGAGGGCCGGGTCGTTGAGGTACGCCCCGCCTTTCAACGTATCTTCGCGGTGAACGTCGACCGAGTCCCGGTCCCGCAGCACGGCGTTGTAACCGCCTTCCGCCATCGTCGTGCACCCGCCTTTGCCGGCGATGGTCTTGGAGACCATGACCACGTCGCCGTACCGGGAAGCCTCGATGGCGGCCCGCACCCCGGCGCCGCCGCTTCCGACAACCAGCACGTGCGCGTCCACAATCTCGTCTGCATGCATCTTATTAGTCGGTGCGTTGTATAATACCATAAAGTAATTGCAGGGGACAAGTGAGCCAGAATGAGGCTTTTAATGAAATTTGGCGGCACTTCCGTCGGAGAGACCGACTGTATCGGGAGGGTCGCAGACATCGTGGAATCGCATCGTAGCGCAGGCGACGAGGTTGCATTAGTCGTATCGGCATGCTCGGGGGTCACCGACCAGATCATCGCGGTGACCGACGAGGTCATGGCAAGCAAGGAGCAGCCCCGGATTGAGACGTCTCTCTCGGTGATACGGGAGCGGCACACCCGGCTCCTTGAGAAGGTGGCTCCCGACCACGCCCGCGAGGTGACCGCGATCATCGACGACCGGCTCACCCGGCTGCAGAACATCCTCACCGCGGTGCATACCTTAAAGGAACTGACGCCCCGGTCCCGCGACTACATCATCTCCTTCGGGGAACGGCTCTCCGCCCCGATCGTCGCGGCCGCCCTGCGGCAGCGCGGGATCGCTTCGGTCGTCCTCGACGGCGCCGAGGCCGGGATCGTCACGACCGCAAACCACGGGGATGCCCGCGCCCTCCCGGTGAGCGCTGAGAACATTCGTGCCCGGGTCGCCCCGCTGCTCGCCGATACCGTCCCGGTGATCATGGGGTTCATGGGGACGACCGAGCAGGGCGTCGTCACCACCCTCGGGCGGAGCGGCTCCGACTACTCGGCCGCCGTCGTCGGCGCCGGGGTCGATGCCGACGAGATCTGGATCTGGACGGATGTCGACGGTGTGATGACCTCTGATCCCCGGATCATCAAAGACGCCCGGGTGCTCGACGACATCTCCTACCTTGAGGTGATGGAACTCTCCTTCTTCGGCGCGAAGGTCCTTCACCCGCGTTCGATCGAACCCGCGATGCAGAAGGATATCCCGATCCGGGTCAAGAACTCGTTCCGGCCCGAAGTCCCCGGCACCCTCGTCCTCCGGGACGAGCACCGGGAGTTGCGGGTGGTCAAGGCCCTCGCTCTTATCGAGAAGGTGGCGCTGGTCAACATCAACGGCGCCCAGATGGTCGGCCGCCCCGGCGTGGCGAAGACGATCTTCTCCGCGCTCGCCGAGCGGGAGGTGAACGTCATGATGATCTCGCAGGGTTCGAGCGAGGCGAACATCTCCCTCATCATCGACGAGTCGCACCTGGACGCCGCGATCGCCGCCCTCAACCCGATCGTGAAACAGGGGGTCGTGCGCGAGGTCACCTACGACCGGGACGTCGCCGCGCTCGCGGTAGTCGGTGCGGGGATGGCCGGCACGCCGGGAACCGGCGGCCGGATCTTCTCGGCGCTCGGCCGGGCCGGCATCAACATGATGATGATCTCGCAGGGTTCAAGCGAGGTGAACGTCTCCTTCGTCGTGAAGGGTGGGGACGGGAAACGCGCCCTGCAGGTGCTGCACGATGAATTCCGACTATCGGAGAACTCAGATGACTGAAGAACATACCTACCGTGAAGCCGGGGTCGATATCGACCTTGAGGCCCGGGCGGTCCGGGCGCTGATCGATTCCCTCACCTACCGGAGATCCGGCGACTTCTCGATGCTCGGAAAGGTCGGGCACTTCGCCGGGCTGATCGACTGCGGGCCGTACGTCCTCGCGCTCGCGGTCGACGGCGTCGGCACGAAGATGCTCGTCGCGGACGCCCTCGAGGACTGGAGTACCGTCGGGATCGACTGCATCGCGATGAACACGAACGACCTCTACGTGATGAACCTCGAGCCCGTGGCGTTCGTCGACTATATCGCGACCGACGCCCTCTCGCCGGAGAAGATGGCCCAGATCGGCGAAGGACTGAACGAGGGGGCGAGACTTTCGAACATGAACATCGTCGGCGGCGAGACCGCGACCCTCAAGGGGCTCGTGAACGGTCTCGACCTCGCGGGGACGTGTCTTGGGGTCCAGAAGAAGGAGAAGGTTGTCACCGGCGAGGGGATCGTCCCCGGCGACGTGATCGTCGGGGTCCCTTCGAGCGGCATCCACAGCAACGGCCTGACGCTCGCCCGCAAGGTCGCCGAGGACTGCGGATCCTACGAGACCCGTCTCTCGAACGGCAAGACCCTCGGCGAAGAACTCCTGACGCCGACCCGGATCTACGCGGAGGTGCTCCGGGTGACGGAGGCCTGCGAGATCCACGGGATGTGCCACGTCACCGGCGGCGGCCTCCTGAACTTCAAGAGGCTCTCGGAGTACGGGTTCTCCATCACCGATCCCCTGGAGGTTCCCGAGATATTCTCCTGGCTGCAGGAGGCCGGGAAGATCAGCGACGCGGAGATGTACCGGACGTTCAACATGGGCATGGGCTACGCCTTCGTCGCCCCGGAAAAGAGCGTCGCCGCGATCCGGGCGATCGTCCCCGACGCCCGGGTGGTCGGCGAGGTGACGAAGGAGCCCGGCGTGCGGCTGAAGGGTGGGGAGATCCGGTGAAGGTCTTTCTCTCCCCTCTTTGAACGGTTACCGGGACCCGGCGCAATTCTTATCCCCCGGCAGCCGGAAAGTACCCGCAAGGGAGCATGGATCGATGGCAGACGTCTATTTTGCCGCCCTCAGGGCACGGGGTCCGCACGAAAGCAAAGTCGCGAAGATCCGCCGCCTCTTTGACGCGGCCGGGTTTGACGCGGCTATCCGGCCGGGGGACCTTGCGGCCGTCAAACTGCACGTCGGCGAACGCGGGTGCGACACCTACATCCACCCGCTCTTTGCCCGGCAGGTGGTCGATAAGATAAAAGAGCGTGGAGCGCAGCCGTTCCTCACCGATACCGCCACCCTCTACGCCGGGAGCCGGGCCGACGCCGTCCGGCACACCGTCACCGCGATCGAGCACGGGTTCGCCTACGCGGTGGCCGGCGCCCCGGTCATCATCGCCGACGGCCTTACCGGCGGTTACTGGAGGGAGGTCGCCGTCGGCGGAAAGCACTTCGAACGCGTCCGGATCGCCGGGAGCATCCTCGACGCCGACAGCATGATCGTCCTCTCGCACGTCAAGGGCCACGACCTTGCCGGGTTCGGCGGCGCGATCAAGAACCTGGCGATGGGCTGCGCCCCGTCGTCGGGAAAGGCGGAGCAGCACGCGGGCCGCCCGTACGTGGAGATCGAGCGGTGCGGCGGGTGCGGGAAGTGCACCACGGTCTGCCCCCAGGCGGCGATGACCCTCGCCGACGGGCGGGCGGTGCTCAACCCGGAGCACTGCGTCGGGTGCGGCGACTGCATGCGGTCCTGCCCGACGGGCGCGATCGAGTTCGACTGGACGACGGAGATCCGCCCGTTCATCGAGCGGCTCTGCGAGTATGCCCTCGGCGCCGTCCGCGGCAAACCCGGAAGGGTCGGCTACATCAACTTCCTCCTCAACATCACCCCGGACTGCGACTGCGTCTCCTGGAGCGACGCGGCGGTCGTCCCCGACATCGGGATCCTCGCCTCCACCGACCCGGTCGCGATCGACCGCGCGAGTTTCGACCTCGTCAACAGCGAGCAGGGGTTCTCCCGGACGCTGCTTGCGGGGAACTTCGCTCCCGGGGAGGACAAGTTTAAGGGGATCTGGGACTACACGGACGGCAGGTACCAGTTCGCCTACGCCGCCGGGATCGGGCTCGGGGAAGAGACCTACCGGCTGATCGAGGTGTGAGATGTCGACCGGAAGAGTTGTACTGCTCTGCGGGAGCCCCCGGCGCGAGGGGAACACCGCACAGGTGCTCGGGGAGTGCGCGAAGGTCCTCGAGCGCGAGGGTGTCGAGACCGAGACCGTCATGCTCGGAGAGATGCGTATCCTCTCCTGCACCGCCTGCGGGCTCTGCACCGAAGGGGAATGCTCCCTCGACGACGGCTTGAACGAGATCATCGAGAAGATCCGGGAGGCCGGGGGGTTCATCGTGGGGACCCCGGTCTACTTCGGCACCGCCCGCGGCGACGTCACGGCGGCCCTGCAGCGGATCGGGATGGTCTCGATGTCGTCCGACTCCTTCCTCTCGCGGAAGGTGGGCGGCCCGATCGCCGTGGCCCGGCGAGGCGGGCATACCGCCACGCTCCAGGAGTTGCTGATGTTTTACCTCATCAACGACATGATCGTGCCGGGCTCGACCTACTGGAATATGGTCTTCGGGAGGACGCCGGGAGAAGCCCTGGGCGACGAAGAAGGGATGAGAACGGTCCGGCGATTCGCCGAGAACGTCGCATTCCTGATCAAGAAGCTGCGTTAGTGTGCAGCCCACTGAGATCAACTCATGCGAAGTGCGCGAAGCCGCGAAGGGGGTTTCTTCTCGGATAACCGATCTTCGCGTTCTTCGCGCCTGAAGGGAGTTCAAGTAATTCCGCAAGGAGTCCCCGGTCTTCAGGCCGGGGAGGAATCGCGGTTCACCCACACAACACTAAATATTTTTGAGTGAAATTGGTATGTGTGCTCACCACGAAGACCGTCATCCTCAAGATGGACTGTCCCGACTCCGATCTTCTTGACCGGACGGTACAGACCTACACCGAGGGGATGAACTACGTCTCTGCGGTCGTATACAACCTCGGGAAACCAAAAGGTTCTACTGCCCTCCAGAAGATCGTCTATCCTGCCCTCCGAGAAGAGATCGGTCTGAAATCCCAGATGTCCTGCAATGTCGTCCGACAGGTTGCTGGAACCTATCGGACACTTCAGGAACAGGTCAGAACGAAAAAAACAGAGTGGCAGCAGGTCACGTATGCTCCCACCTCTATGACCTTCTCCTTCGGGCGAGACTTCTCCCTTGACGGAGACAAGATCGGTCTTACGACCCTCGAAGGGAGAAAGAAGTACCGGTTCTTCCGGTATCCTCACATGATACAGTATCTCGACGGAACCTGGAAGTTTGGCGCGTCGAAACTGGTGAAACACAAGGACGGGACATACTACTTCCACCTCTGTTGCGAGAGGGAGACAGAGAGTCGTGAGGTCGCGGAGTCTTCAACCTTTATGGGAGTGGATGTGGGGCAGAACTTCCTTGCGGTTGCCTCGACGACCGACAAAAAGTGTCGGTTCTTCTGTGGCGGGAAAGCCAAGGATCTCCGCAACATCTATTCTACTATGCGGAAACGGTTGCAGTCGAAGGGCACCCGGTCGGCAAAGAGGATGCTGAAGCATCTCTCCGGCCGGGAGAGACGGCTAATGACTGATATGAACCACCGCGTCTCGAAGGAGATCGTTTGGTTTGCCGTTCAGAACAGGGTCGATGTGATCGGGTTGGAGGATCTCTCCGGGATCAGGGATCGGCCAGATACCCCTCCCAAGAAGCGGAGATACACCCATCATTCCTGGGCGTTCTTTGAACTTCAGTCCTTCATCGAGTATAAGGCGCGGGAGAAGGGTATATCGACGGTCTATGTCGATCCTGCCTATACCTCCCAGACCTGCCCCCGATGCAACCATATCAGCAAGGATAATCGGAATGGAAGGTCGTTTGTCTGCGAATGCTGCCGGCACTCCCTCCATGCCGATCTTATCGGTGCTCGGAACATCGAGTCCAGAGCACGCACCTACAGGTATACCTTGGAGGTGCAGGGGTGCAGTCAACCACCCGGACGAGAACTATCGACAAGATAGAGTCTCAAGCCCCGCCCTTCAGGGCGGGGTAGTTGACGCAACCTGAAAGTCTTCAGGCGCCAGCGCTCCGGGGAATAACCTTTTTCTTCCTCTCCGATGAGAGATCACCATGGATCTTTCGTCTAAGGCGATCGTCCCGGATGTCGCGGATACGGCACCGTTGACCCGGCGGGAGATCGCCGACCTCCTGCCGGAAGTCCCGGACTGGTCGCTCGAAGACGGGCGGCTTACCGCCCGGTTCTCCTGCAAAGGGTTCGATGAAGCGGTGACGTTCCTCAACGAGGTCGCCGAATTTGCCGCGCGGGAGAACCATCCTCCGGACCTCGGTATCCACGCTGCGAGGTACGTGGACGTCGCCTGGTATACCTACGCCATCGGCGGACTCTCCCAAAACGACTTCGTCATGGCCGCGCGGCTCTCCGAGTGGCTCCGGTGCCGGCAGGGCGCGTTCCTCTAGCCGGTGCCGAACGACCGCATGACCCGTGCTTTGATCGCCTCTTTCGGGAGTGCGCCGACCACCCGGTCGACCAGCATGCCGTTCGCGAAGAACAGGAGCGTGGGTATCGCCGTTATACTGAAACTCGCTGCTATCGTGGGGTTTTGATCGACGTTGCACTTGCCGAAGGTCACGCTGCCGGCGAACTCACGCGCAAGGTCCTCGACGACCGGGGCCACCATCCGGCAGGGGCCGCACCATTCCGCCCAGACGTCGACGACCAGGGCGGAGTGCTCCTGCAGGATCTTCTGGAGCGCACCATCGTCGATCTCGATGACACTGCCCGGCGTACCCGTCAGCCGTTCTTCGAGTTTCCGGAGACGTTCTTCCCGGAGACGCTGCAGTTCGTCGTCAAGCGGCCTCTCTCCATCCATATGACGGAAGTATGCCGCTCGCTCATATTAAATGGTTAGCCCTGCGCCGGGCACCGGCACCCCGGACCCGCGCCGGTCGGCCCGCACAAAGATATATATCCCTCAAAAAACAATGCATATACCTCACAGGCCGGAAGCGAGGTGGGGTAGTCAGGATATCCCGGCGGGCTCATAACCCGTAGATCGATGGTTCAAATCCATCCCTCGCTATGAAAGGTGCTTCTTGTTTTTGCACGTTTTTTCTTCGTTATCCGTCTCCTGCACCTCAGGTTTTTCCCCGGACGAAACACATGCATGCGGCCGCTCCGCCTGAGATAAGGGTTGTGAGCCGCGCAGAAGGGGTCCAGACTCGAACGAGTCCGGACGAAACAAAAAATCTCGTCGTGCCGGAGAAAGGGAACGGCGATCCGGAACGGCCGCCTATGTCCGTCCCTTTCCGGCCCTGAACGTCGAGAGGTCGGACTGGTGGGTGCCGGCCCCGTAGTCCACGATGCAGTGGCAGCTCTTCTCGTTGTTGATCTCCACCGGATAGCATCCCGTCAGGCACCCGGTGCAGAGGTTCCGCTCGCCGCACCCGATCGCCTCCACCAGGTCTTCGAGCGGGATGTAGGTGAGCGACGTCGCGCCGATGCTTTTGCGCACCGCCTCGACCTCCTTGCCGCTTGCAATCAACTCCGTGCGGGTGGGCATATCCACCCCGAGATAGCAGGGGGCGATGATCGGCGGGGAACCGACCCGGAGATGGACCTCTTCGGCCCCCGCATCCCGGATCATGTTCACGATCCGGCGGGAGGTCGTCCCCCGGACGATGCTGTCGTCGATGAGCACCACCCGCTTATCCTTCAGGTTTCCCCGAACGGTGTTGAGCTTGATCCGGACCGCCCGCTCGCGCTGCTGCTGGGTCGGCATGATGAACGTCCTGCCCATGTAACGGTTCTTCATCAGCCCCTCGAGGAACGGGATCCCGGACTGCTTGGCGTAGCCCGCGGCGTACGCGATCCCGGAGTCGGGAACCGGACAGACCGTGTCGCCTTCAATGGGGCATGTGTCGTAGAGTTTCTGCCCGATACGCCGCCGGACGTCGTAGACCAGCGTCCCGTCTATCACCGAGTCGGCGCGGGCGAAGTAGATGTACTCGAAGATGCAGTACGCCTTCCGGTTCGCGGTCGCGATCTGAATGGAAGTGAGCCCGGACTCGTCGATCCGGACGAGTTCGCCGGGACGCACGTCCCGGACGAACGTGCCGTCCAGCGCATCGATGGCCACGCTCTCCGACGCGACGATGTAGCCGTGATCGAGTTTCCCGATACAGAGCGGTTTGATGCCGAGCGGGTCGCGGAAGGCGTATACGGTGTTGTTCAGGAGAGCCACGGTGGCGTAGGAGCCGCGCAGCCGCCGCATACAGAGCAGGACGGCATCCTCCATGCTCTTCGAGGTCCGGAGCGCATCGGCGATGATGTTCCCCATGATCTCGGTATCGGTCGTGGTACAGAAGATCTGTCCCCGGCGTTCGTATTCTTCGCGGAGTTCGGCCGTATTAACCAGGTTGCCGTTATGGGCGATCGAGAGATTGAGGCCCCGGTACCGGAAATTGAACGGCTGAACGTTCTCTGAGACCTTCGACCCGGTTGTCGGGTAGCGGACGTGTCCGATTCCGGCGTTCCCCGGCAGATCCTGCAGGGTCTGGCTGTTGAAGACTTCGGCCACGAGCCCCTGGGCTTTGTGCGTGTGCAGGGTCGTGCCTTCAAAAGTGGAGATCCCTGCGCTCTCCTGCCCCCGGTGCTGGAGAGCGTACAGGGCGTAGTACAGCGGAAACGAGACACCGCCAGCATCGACGATGCCAACGATACCACACATGATGCAACTCTAATGCGTCGGTACCTTTGCCTTCTTCTCCGTCCAGCGGTAACTGCGGATCCTCCGGCTCTTGCCGAATCCACAGGCCGCACAGACTTTGTGCTGTGCGTGGAACGAGATCTTGCCGCATCGCCTGCAGGCGATGTGAGTGCGCTTCTGGCGTTTGCCCATCGATGGTGTGCCTTTTGACATGCTCTCTCACCTAATGTTACTCGACTGAAGGGGTAATGTAGATCACATTGTCACCGCGGACGATCAACGTGCCGAGTTTCTGCGCCGCGCCGTCCACTTCTTCTTCTGCCTTGTCCAGTACCAGATTCATGTGAACGTCGTATCCCTGGAGGATCCCCCGGATCTCCCTCCCACCTTTCAGGCTGATGATGACGGGCTGACGATTCAGTACCTGATCTAAAATATCCAACGGTCTTGGCGTCATATGATTACCCTTTGCCGTCCATTCTGGAGTAATATATTTGAGTGAGGAAGCTACTTAAATATAACCGCGTTGCTGCGCGAACGTCAGCGCACCCCGAGGTTTCGAGACATGCCAAAGATTACCGTTAAAAAACGCCACGTTATCCGGAAATCGCAGATCAGCGAACTTCTCGAGCGGCTCACCGACGAGATCGGGGCATCCGCCGACCTCTTCCGGTCGGACAGGATCGAGCGGGTGGATACGGATGCTCCCGTCGGGATCTACCTCGTCGACAAAAAACCCCTCCTGATGGGGGCCGAAGATTGGGCCTTTCCGACCCTGCGGGGGCTCGTCGAGCACCCGATCCCCGAGCGGCGGGTGGTGGTCGATTCCGGCGCGGTCAGGTTCGTAGCAAACGGCGCGGATGCCATGCGCCCCGGGATCGTATCGATCTCGCCGGACGTCTGTTTGGGGCACCCGGTGCAGGTCGTCGAGGAACGGCATGGAAAACCGCTCGCTGTGGGGATTGCGCTCCTGGATGCAGCCGATATGGAGCAGCAGGAGAAGGGCAAGTCCGTCAAAAGCGTCCACTATGTCGGGGACGATCTCTGGAATCTGGAGATCTGACGGAGAAAATAATGGATACTATTAAATAAAATTCATTCCTCAATTTTTCTATGGTTAAAAAACTCTTTGACAGCATCCTCGGCAAAAGTCCGGCCCGGAACGAAGAGGACTACATGGAACTCGATCTCGCCTCCTACGAGGGATCAAGCGAAGAAGTGCCGGCATCCATGTACATCAAGATCGCCACCATCGCCGATCTCAAAGACACCCCCCGCGTCAAAGACGAAGTTTACAACGGCAATATCGTCATCGTCGACATCGGGCGGCTGAAGATGGACAAGGTGACGTTCGAGCGGGTCTTAAAGGATCTTCGCGACGTGGCAAAGGACGTGAACGGCGACATCGTCGGCCTCGGCGAGCAGAAGTACGTCGTCATCACGCCCATGTCCGTCAAGGTCTCCCGCGAGAAGATCGGCGGGGGCCTCTAGTGCGGGAGTCCCATCCGGGAACCTGCCCCGCCTGCGGGAGCGAGATCCGGATCGTCCATCACCGTCTCGACATCCCCCACTTCCCGGACCTCCTGCTCGTCTCTATCGCCTGTGACGCCTGCGGCTACCGGCACACCGACACCATCATCCTCGGGGAGGGCGTCCCCGTCCGGTGGACGGTGCGGGTGGAGGAGCCCGGCGACCTTGCCATCCGGGTGGCGCGGAGCACGACGGGGACGATCGAGATCCCGGAACTCGGCCTCGCGGTCGAACCCGGCACCGCCTGCGAGGGGTTCGTCACCAATATCGAGGGGGTCCTCTACCGCTTCGAGCAGGCGGTGGAGACGATCCTCGCGAACCCCGGGAGCGAAGACGAGCGGGCGGCCGCACTCAGGATGATGGAGACGATCGCCGCCGCACGGGAGGTGGCCTTCCCGTTCACGGTCATCCTCGAGGATCCTGCCGGGAACAGCGCGCTCGTCAGCGAGAAAGCCGAAAAGATGCTCCTCGATCCGGGAGACGTCTGACCCTTTTTTCCCAATCCCGCGAGGGTTAACCTGAAATAGAACCTCTCCCCATACGGCGGCGCCGTGGGGTGAAGAGCAATGGCACGAACGATATCGGTATTGAAGTGGGAGAGCGAACAGGACGTCGATAACGCCGTCCATGACATGAGAGCGGAGATAGACGAGCGCGGCGGGCTCACCAAGGATACCGAACGGGCGATGCAGCACTCGTTCTTGGTGGCCGACCCCGACCTCACGAACTACTTCCTGCGGACGGTCAGGGCGCAGGTTCCCGAGGCGCTGCGCTACTTCGAGGAGCGCGGCGGCGGGGCGTGAGTGCCTGAGCATCATCAGGTGTGACTTACGACGTTTCGTCAGGAACGGAGTTTGAGCACCGTTAGGTGCGATGAATGTCGTTCTTCGCGTGAATTACTTGCCGGGGATAACGATACAGTCTCAGTACTTCGCTAAAATGGCTGAGGTCGTTCTCAAAAGGTCAACCCGTCGACTTCCCTTCGCGTTCTTCGCGCCTTCGCGTGAGTTGATGGGTGAAGATACCAGTACAGTCTCGCGCGAAGAGCGCGAAGCCACGAAGGACGACTTTTCTCGAAGGGAACGGAGCTTGAGCACCGCAGATGCGAGTGCGGCGGTTCGGAGCGCGATGGTTCGTAAGAACCGGAGCATGAGCACCGGAGGTGCGACTGCGATGAAAGTCCGTGAGGCGCCGGGCCTACAACAGCCCGGCTCTCCTGAACATCGGCCGGACCTCGGCGCCTTCCATGTTCCCCGCCGCCCAGGTGTAGCGCTCCCGGATACCGGGCGGGAGGTCGCGTTCCGGTATCGAGATGAACCCGAATCCCGCGTAGAACCCGGCGAGGCTCTCGACGGCGTACATGTAGAGGTCGTCGTTGTGGCAGGCCACAACAAGAGCGCTCATCACCATCCGGGCATACCCCTTGTTGCGGCAGGCGTCGGGCGTGAAGACGCCGTCGACCTCCAGGCCGTCGGGATGCCTCCTGCACCGGGCGAGAGAGACGATCTGCCCTGCAAGACGAGCCGCTGCCGGGCCTGGACCCGGGCGAGGTCCCCTGCACCGGGCGAGAGAGACGATCTGCCCTGCAAGGAAGGTCGCGAAGATCCGGTCCCGTGCGGGTTCGCCGATTGTGCCGTGGTAATCGCGCCATACCTCGTTTGCAGCGGGGAACTCCGCGCTCGTCAGTTCACGAACCTCCGGCCGGATCCCGGTTGCCGCCATCCCGTTTCCTGAAATAACAGCCGTTATCATCCCGATAGCCTCATACCACCCTGTATCCTTCGGGCGGCACCAGGATCTCGAACCTCGCCCCCGTCCCGAACGTCCCGGTCTCGCGTATTGAGATCCCGGTGATGGCAAGGATCTCGTGGGCGAGGAAGAGCCCGTGCCCGTAACTCTCCGCCTTCTGCGCAAAAAGACCTTTCTTCTCCGCGTCCGGGATACCGGTCCCGTCGTCCTCGACGATGATCGCACAGCCCTCCGGGCGCAGGTGGTAGGTGACGACGATCCTGCTCGCCTTCGTCGCCGGAGCGAGCGAGTTCTCGAAGAGGTGCGTGAAGACCGTCGCAAGATGGGGGTCGGCGAAGATCTCGAGCCGTTCCGTCCACGCATCGAGGGAGACGTTCCCGAAGGAGAGGGTGGCGGCTGCCTTCCGGACAGCCTGCTGCACGGGGATCCACGCCGGCGGCGACGTCCCGATGTCGCGGAACTCGCGGGAGATCTCGATCTGCCGCCGGATCCCGTTTGCGGCATTGTTCAGGTCGTCGATGAAGGAGAGTACCGCGGGATCGTCGAACTTCATCACGCCCACCGAGAGATGCCCGTACAGGACCGCAAGCCGGTTCGCCAGGTCGGTGCGCAGGATCCCCGTGAGGGTGCTCAACTGGCGGCCGGCGTTCTGCAGTGCGGCCTCCGTCATCACTTCGTCGCTGACGTCCCGGATGGACTCGATGGCCCCGGTGACCTCTCCGCTCCGGTCGAGAAGCGCGGTCGCCGCGAACTTGATATGCGCCCCCTGCCCGCCCCTGAGAAGAGGGGTGTGGATCTCCGCGACGAGGACGTCGCCGTCCCTCCTGACCGACGGGTACCCGGTCTCGGGATCGCCGTGGAGGATAAGGTCTGCAAGCAGCGGCCGCGGTTCGCCGTAGAAGGGCACGGCGTACTCGTAGCCCCCCCGACCGAGGATGGCCTCTTTCTTCACCCCGGTCATCTCCTCGATCGCGCGGTTCCAGGCGATGACCTTCCCCTCGCGGTCGATGGCGAAGGTCGCGTCGGGCAGGAACTCGATGATCTGGTTCATCTGCTGCTCGGACTCCCGGAGTTTCGTCGCGAGAAACGCAACCACGCCGCCGATGAGGACGAGGAGGATCGCACGCAGGAGGATGGTATACGCGAGCAGGGGGCCCGGCGGAGAGAGGATGTAGGTCGTGACGGCATAGACGGATGCGAAGCAGACGGAGACGGGGATGCCCCGCCGCGGGTACCAGTAACTCGCAATGATGATCGGGATGGTGAGCGGGAGGGTGGGGAGGGGGAGAAGGCTCTCCGGTGCGCCGAGGACCATGGCGAGCAGGTTGCCGCCGAGGGTCAGCACGGCTAGCCCGGCGATGATCGCGATGCGGTTGCGCGTATCGGTGACAAGCGCGGTCTGAATGTCGGTGACGTTCATGAGGGGAGCCTGTGGTTATCGTCCTGGATCATCCGGTCTGCCGGCCGGGAGCGCGGATCGTCTCTGCCGGGCAGAGGATCTCGAACCGTGCTCCGTTCCCGGGGGTCCCCGTCTCCTGGATGGAGATCCCGGTTATGGCCAGGATCTCCCGCGCGAGGAAGAGACCGAGTCCGGTGTTCATGCCGTGCGCGTAGGTGAAGATCTTCTCCTTCTCGTCGGCAGGAATCCCCACCCCGTCATCCTCGCAGAGGAGGGTGTAGGTCTCTTTGTCCTGTTTGAGGCTGAAGGTGATGGTGGTGATCGTCTCCCCGTAGCGCAGCGCGTTCTCGATAAGGTTCGAGAATACCTTCTCGATGAGCGGGTCGGCGAAGATCTCCACCCCCGCCGGAACGGCGTTCTCAAGGGTGACCTTGCCCGTCGAGACGTACTTCTCCGACCGCTCCACAATCGTCCTGATCTCCTGCCAGGTCGGAGCCGCCGACCCCACCTTCTGGTACTCGGCCGTAAACCGGACGGTGTTGTTGATCCGGTTCACCATCTCGGCAGCGCTATCGACGTGGCGCCACGCGTTTTCCGGTTCGCGCTCGCGCAGTATCTGGGCCAGGTCGAGATACCCCCAGAGCGCCGCGAGCTGGTTCAAGAGGTCGTGGCGGGTGATGCTTGCCATGAGCTGGAGTTTCCGGTTGGCATCCGCGAGCGCTTTCTCCACGCGGCGCCGTTCCTGGTTCTCGGCGGCCAGGCTCTCGTTGCTGCGCGAGAGATCCGCGACGGCCTCCTGGAGCTGTTCGTTCAGGGAGTGCAGCTGCTCCTGCGCCTCCTGGAGTTCGGTGTTCTTCGTCACCGCGATCGTGTACGTCGAGAGAAGGGTGTTCAGGATCTTGAGCCGTCCTGCGGCGATGGTGTAGGTGCTGCCGGCGAAGGGGATCTCCAGTTCGGCGGGAGAATCTTCCGGTTCGGAGATCTCCCGCACCCGCGTGACGGCCTCGATCTGGGAGCGGACGTGCTCCGGGTCGACGGGTTTCACGATGAAATTGTCCGCTCCCGATGCAAGCCCTTTCAGCACGTCGGCGGGATCGAAGAGGCTGGTGACCAGGATGACGGGTGTATCCGGCCTCTGCTGCTTGATCCGGCGGCAGAGTTCGTACCCGTCCATCCCGGGCATCATGATGTCGGTCAGGACGATATCGGGCATGTCGACCTCCATCCGCCGTATCGCCTCGGTGCCGTCGGCGGCCAGGGTGACGTCGTATCCTTCCGTCTCAAGAACGTAACGGATGAACTCGGCCTGCGTCCTGCTATCCTCTACCACCAGAACGCGCATTTTCGTTCCTCCTGCATGCTTCCCTTCCATATCATCGCTCCTCTCTCTCTCCCTCGCGGCGGCGCATCAGGCGCCGGACTATCTTGAGAAACTCTTCCGCCTCGAAGCTCTTCTTGACGATATATCCATCCGCCCCGACCGTCTTTCCCCGCTCCCGGTCTTCAGGTGAACCGAGCGAGGTGACGAGCACCACCCGGGTCCGGGCAACCTGCCCGCCTTCGGCCCGGATCTTCTCGGTGAGCGTAAAACCGTTCATCCGGGGCATATCAACATCTGAAACGACCATATCAAACTCATGCTGCTTAAGCCTTGCGAATGCGTCGATCCCGTTGACAGCGGTCTCCACCTGATATCCGGCCCCTTCGAGTATCGCCTGCAGCAGGGCACGCGACGTGACCGAGTCATCGACAACCAGGATCCGCTGCTGTGCCGCCTGCGGGAGCGCGGATGCAGGCACCGGCCGTTCCGCCTGCATCGCGTCCTGGATCAGTTCGAGCGGATCGAGGACGAGCGCCAGACGGCCGTCCCCGAGGGTCACGGCCCCGTCGATCCTCCGCACAGAGACGAGCTGGCTTCCGAGCGGCCGGACGACGATCTCCTGGACCCGGATCACCTCGTCGACCATCCCCGCGATCTGCCCGGCCCCGTAGGCGATGATGACGAGGGGCTTCGGCCGCTCCTCCTCCCCGGCAGGGCCGGACGAGGGGATGCCCAGGGCGTCGGTGAGCCGGATGACCTCGATCGTCTCCCCCGCGAGGCTGATCGTCGGCCGCCCCTTCGTGATGGTCAGGGAGTCCGGGCGAACCCGGAGAACCTGCTTCACCTGCTGCATCGGGAGGACGTATACCTGCCGCTCAGAGCGGACGAGCAGCCCGCGGAGGGTGGCCATCCTCACCGGGACGGTCAGGGTTATCGCCGTCCCCCTGCCGACGGTCGAGGAGACCGTCACTGTTCCCCCGAGACGGGAGACGGTGTCTTCCACGATCGCAAGCCCGAGCCCCCTCCCCGAGAGATCGGTGACGATCCGGCTCGTGGTCATCCCCGAGCGGAAGATGAGCCAGATCGCCTCGCTGTCCGTGAGGGCTCTATCCTCGTCCTCCGTGATCACGGCGTTCTCGACGGCGGTCCTCCGGATCGCGCTGCTGTCGATGCCGGCGCCGTCGTCGGCCACCTCGATGCCGACCCTGCTCCCCGACCGGTGGAAGACCCGGATCCGCACGGAACCTGTGGCCGGTTTTTGCTCCGCTCTTCTGGCCTCAGGGCTCTCGATGCCGTGATCGATGCTGTTCCGTATGAGGTGCGTGATGGGATCCTTCAACGCATCGAGGATCCGGCGGTCGACCTCGATCTCGCCCCCCTCGATCGCGAGGTCGACCGATTTCCCCGAGGTGCGGGAGAACTCTCTCACGAACGCGGAGAAGGGGGCGAGCATGGTTGAAGCCGGGAGCAGCGCGGCATCGTGGACGAGGTCGGAGATCTCGGATGTGCTCGTCTCGAGTGCCGACCGGTCGATCTCCATAGAACGCAGGTGCGTGGCGACATCGTGCTGGAGGTTGGTTATGAACTCGCGGTTGTACTCCTGAAACTCGACCGTCCGCTGGAGCGGCAGGACAAGATCGGGAGGAATCGTCGCCTTCTCTTCCCCGAAGGCTCTCCCGCGGATCACCTGCAGGTCGTTGAACGCCTGGGAGTAGTTCCACTGCCAGAGGGAGAAACGGGTCAGCATCTCCTCGAGTTCGCGTATCCTCTGCGTGATGAAGAGCCGGGTCGTGAGGAGGCTCTCGGCTCCGGCGGTGAGCCGGTCGAGTTTGTGGGCGGCGATCCGCACCATGCCCCGGTCGGCTCCTTGCTCGCTGCCGTTATAGGGCCCCGGCATATCGGCCGCGTGGTTCCCCCCGGAGGCCGGACCCGATCCGGCCGGCCGATCTTCCGGGAGATCGCTCCCGGTCGTCTCCTTCCTGCCGGGGACGGCCCGGAGCGCCGCGTTAATCTCCGCCGGCGGGGTCTCGGGCCGCTCTCCCCGGAGGAGACTCTTTATGACCGCGATTGCCCGGTGGAAGAGATCGAAGTCGTCCGCTCCCGGGACGTACTCGCCCCGCTTCACAAGGGAGAAGACGGTCTCGATGTTCTGGCAGATGGACTCGATATCCCGGAGGTTGACCGCGCGCGACGCTCCTTTCAGGCTGTGGACCGTCCGGTAAATCCGCTCGACCAGTTCGGGCGTCGGCCCGGCCTTCTCGAGCGCGATCAGCCCCTCGGTGATTGCTTCAAGGTGCCCGTCCGCCTCCTCGCGAAACGTCTCGAGGAGACGGGCACGAAATACGTCGTCCGGTCCGGTCATGGCAGGTCGTGCTAGACCCGGTACTGCTGGGTGATCCTCTTTAAGCGGGCACCGAGCTCGTGCAGGTCCTCGGCGGTCTTCTCCGCCTTATGGGTGGTTTCGAGGTTCTTCTGTGCCGCGTCACGGATGTTCTCCATCGCGCGCGAGATCTGATCGACCCCGGAGGCCTGTGTCTGGATCGAGGAGGCGATCTCGATGACCTCCTGCGAGGAGTCGGCTATCGACCGGGCGAGCACCTCTATCGCCTCCTGCGCGTTGTTCGTCAGCCGGACCGCGTCCGCGACGGACCGGATCCCCTGCTCGGTCGAGACCGCGGTCGAGGAGACCCCCTGCTGGATATCGGTGAGGATAGCCCGGATGTTCGAGGTTGCTTTCTTCGACTGCTCGGCGAGGTTATGGATCTCGTTCGCGACGACGGCAAACCCTTTCCCGAACTCTCCGGCCTTTGCAGCCTCGATGGAGGCGTTCACCGCGAGCAGGTTGGACTGTTCGGAGATGTCGGTCACGGTCGCGATGATCTCGCCGACGGCCTGGCTCTGCTCGGAGAGCCGGATGACGTTCATCCGGACGATATCCATCTCCCGCTGGATCTGGTTCATCCCCTCCAGGATCTCACGCACGGACTTCTGGCCGTCTTTGGAGACGTCGAGCGCCCGCATCGCCTTCTCCGAGACGCCTTTCGTCTTCTGGTTCACGAGTTCGGTCTTCTTCCTGACGCTCTCGACCGAGTCCGATGTCTCGTTCACCGTTGCGGCGGTCTGGGAACTGGCGGCGGAGAGCTGGGTCGTGACCGCCAGGATCTCGTTTGAAGCGAGCGAGAGAACCGAGACGCCTTCGTAGAGTTCCTCGCTGATCAGTTTCATCAGCCGCGAGAGTTCGATGCCGATGGTGTTGAGAGCGTCGCGGTAGGCGACGAACTCGCCGGCGACCGGGATCTTCTCGTCGAACCGGGCGGTGAAGTCGCCGGAAGCGTAGAATCGCGCGAGCCGCATCGCTTCGTTCACCGGTTCGGTGATCGACTCGAGGGTCTTGTTGAACCCGGCGATGATCATCCGGTAGCCGCCGCGGAACGCCTTCTCATCGCCGCGGATGGAGAGGTCGCCCGCCCGGGCGGCGTCGGTGAGTTTGAGCGTCTCTTTGTGGAGATGGTCGAGCGACTGGACCATCATCGCGAGCGCGGGGCGGATCTCGTCGCCCTCGTCGGCGACCGGGAACTCCTGGACGTACTCGCCGAGGGCGATCTTTTTTAAGTTCCCGACGACGTTCGTCTGGAGGTCGCCGGCAAACTCGTCCATCATTGCGGCCATGACCCCGATCTCGTCCTGCCGCTTGATGTTGAGCCGGGCGGAGAGATGCCCGCTCCGGAGCTCATTGAGCATCAGCACGACCTGCTGCAGGGGTTCGGAGATCGAGCGGCCGAAGAGGATGGCGATCGCGACGCCGAAGGCGATGGATGCGAGGACGACGATGACGATGGTGTTCCTGATTGTGTCTATCGGCCCGGTGAAGTCGGAGAGTTCGGCACGCGAGACGATGTGCCAGTCGAGCGGTTCGAAGTAGGTGTAGGCGTCGATAATATCCGTTCCGTCGACCTGGTGGCGGATGATGCCGACCTTATTCTCGATCATCTCCTGGATGTAATCCTCGTCGGCTATGTTCTCCCCCTCCCGGGCCGGGTGCACGAGCAGCTGGCCGTTGCTGTCGACGACGAACATATAGCCGTTCTGGCCGATGACGGTCTCTTTAAGGCTTGATTTGACGACGTCGAGCGTCTCCTGCTCCTCCGTCCCGACGAAGAGAACGCCGACGATGTTTCCGCGGCTGTCCTTTATCGGCTCGTACGCAGTGACGTAACGCTTGCCGAAGAGATCCCTGCTCCCGTAGTAGGTCTCCCCCTGGTTCACCACGACGTCGTAGACGTTCTGGGTCAGTTCCGTCCCGACCGCCCGGCTGCCGTCGGTCCCGATGACGTTTGTCGAGACCCTGATGGCGTTGTCGTCGTAGACCTGAAATACCGTTGCCGCCCCGCCGACCAGGGACTGCACCTGGTCGACGATCTCGAAGTTGTCGTTGATGACGTACGGGTTGCTGTCCCCGTCAACCAGGGTCAGTTTCCCGTCGATGACCTCGGGGGTGCCCCGCGCATAGAAGTTCTCCCGGAGGACGTTGAGGTCGCTGTTCACCTTGTTGCGCGTGAGTTTGTAGACGTCGTTGGTCCATCCCCGCGCGTCGTGCACCTGCGTCTCGAGCAGCGTCTCGATCTGGTCGTTGATCACACCGCTCGAACTGGTATACGCCACTATGCCGAGCATAAGCGTCGGGATGATCGCCAGAAATAGGCAGATGACGAGGATCTTCGTCCCGACCTTCATGTCTGAAAAAAATGTGAACATGCTACTTCCGTTCCACTCGCTCTTGTACGACGACTTAATAGATTGATGCACACTCCGGGTTAAATAATGATCTGTCCCGTGAATGACGTTCAGGGCTCCCGTTACCGCTAATTGGGATATAAAACCGGTCTATTTTCTCGTCTGGTCAATCACCATCGCGGGGTCGGCGAGGATCGCGGCCGCGTCGAGGGCGATCACCGATTCGTCTATGGCGCCCAGGAGGTAACGCTGCTCGATAGGCGTCGTGCCGGGCTCTATGGGGGAGAACTGATCGGTCGGCCGGATGTAGATGTCCGTGATGTAGTCCGCAAGAATTCCAAAGGTCACCGTCCCGTCGGAGAGGACGATGACCCGGTTGAGGTCGGTCAGGCCGTGTTTCGGGATCGAGAAGAGTGCGCGGAGATCGACGACGGAGATGATCTCGCCCCTGACGGCACAGATCCCGACGATGAAGTCGGGAACCCCGGGGACCGGGGTGATCTCGTGCATGATGAAGACTTCGCGGATGTACTGTGTCTTGATGGCGTACTCCTGACCCGCGAGCCTGAACGTGAGGAGTTCCGAGAACGGGGTCTCGCCATTCTCTTTCTCGGGCCGCGCGAACGCCCGCGCCCGTTCTGCGAGGATCTCACCGGCCTTTTCGGCGTCGTGAGGCGGTGCCGCCCCCCCGGTAACGGTCGCGCCGGCCGGGAGGAGGTGGTGCGCGGTCTCTTCCGCTGCAAGGAACGCGCCGAGATCGTGGATGATGATCTCTCCTTCTTCGGTCGGCAGCGCGCCGGGAGAGGGGGAGGCGTCGGGCGGGAGTTGCACCCGGCTCTCCTGCACCCCCCGCACCCCGTCCGCCCAGAGGGCCGCGCATTCTCCGGGGGGGTGAGCGATGATGAGGACGTCGGTGGGGAGAGGAGGGCGCTCGGCGAGCCCGAGAAGACTCCGGAGCGAGTAGACCGGGACGGTTCTGCCGTGCAGGTTCATGGTTCCCGCTCCCCCGCGGCGTTTGCCGGTCTCCGGCTGGAGTTCCACCATGCCGACAACCTGCCGGATATCGGCGAGAGGAAGAGCGCAGGGTATCCCCTCAACGGCAAAGAACAGAAGGTGCGTCATGGCGGATCATCGGATGCTCGAAGATATGTGCGGAGGAGATAAAAGGTTACGGGGAGCGCGCCGGTCAGGGGCCGAAGAGGTCGATGCCGGCGTTCGAGGTCGTGACGGTGACGGTCGGCCCCCCGTTGCCGAGCGTTCCCGAGACCGAGGTACCCGTCGACTCTTCGAGCCGGAGCATAAGACCGTGAACCGCTATCCTGCCGTTCGAGGTGGTGGCGGCCAGCCGGGCGTCCAGATCCTCTGCGAACCTGAGCGTGATGCCGGCGTTGCTCGACGATACCGTCACGTCCCCCCGGATGGCGGAAATCTCGGTGGATATTGCTCCGTTCGAGGTCGAGAGCCCTGCAACTCCCCCGCAGTCCTCCACCGTGATGCCGGCGTTGCTGGTCGTCGCAGTAACGTAGCCCTCGACGCCCGAGAGTTCGATCCGGCCGTTCGAGGAGGTCGCCGCGAGATCGCCGCCGGGAGCGCCGTCGACGATCACCCGGCCGTTCGACGTCAGGAGTTCCGTCTCTGTAACCCGCACTCCCGCGAGTTTGATCCCGCCGTTCGAACTCTCGATCCTCTGCAGGACGACGGTCGGCGGCAGGGATATCGTGTAGTCGACGCTCACCCGCGGGTTGAACCCGGTATGCACCGTCTCCACCCTGAGGGGATCGCCCTCCGTCACCTCGATTCTGGCCTTATCGAGTTCGCCCCGGCCGTATACGGATCGTTTGACCGCCGTGATGCCGACGTCATTCCCCTCGCGGACGGTCACGGCGACGTTTCCGTTGCGGTTGATCACGACGATGCCGCTCCCGGGCTCCATCGCGACCGTCCGGTCGAACTGCTCCGTCTCCTCGAGGCCCGGCACCCCGGTGCATCCGGCAAGAACGGTGGTGAGGACGGCAAGGGCCAGCACCGCGTATACGGTTCGCTGCATGGTCGTTCTCTCTGCTGCAATAGGAGATTACCCTTACGTCACGACCGCCTTCTCAAACGTCCGCCGGGCAAGGAGATACATCACCGCCGCAAAGATTGCCAGGTACGCGAACGACCCGAGGACGTCGACCGTGCTGGAGGTGTAGCGGGCGCCGACGGCGAAGAAATCGTTTCCGAGGGCGAAGTAGCGGATCCCGTTGACCAGGTGGGTCAGGGGGTTGTAGATCGAAAGCGCCTGCAAAAGCGGCGGGAACGCCTGGATCGGGTAGAGGGCGTTCGAAACGAAGAAGAGCGGCAGGGTGAGGAGCGTCATGATCCCCTGCAGCCCTTCGGGGCTTTCGAGGCGCATCGAGATGGCGGAGGAGAAGAGCAGGAACCCGAGCGAGAAGGCGGCGACGAACGCGAATATGCCGAGGATCGAGAGGACGGTCCGGGCGGCCGAATACCCCGGGAAGAACTGCACCCCGAGGAGGAGGCCGAAGGCCATGATGATGGAGACCTGGATGAACGATTTCGTCATCCCCGAGAGGCTGACCCCGAGCATGATGTGCGTCCGGGGCATGGGGCTTGCGAGCATCTCCCGCATCAGCCCCCAGTTCTTGTCGAAGAGGAGACTCATCCCTCCGAACAGGCTCGTGAAGAGGGTCGTCATCGCGATCACCCCGGCGGCCATGAAGGTGAGGTAGTCGAGGGGGACGACGCCGGCCGGGGCCGGGATCGACGACGTGAACCGGTCGAAGTTCGAGGACATCGCGACGCCGAAGAACGCCATCCAGAGCGCCGGCTGCAGGAGCGACGAGAAGAGCTGTGTCCTGAACCTGACGAACCGGATCATCTCCCGCCAGTAGACGGTAAGGAACTCCCATGCCATCCGTTCATGCCCCCGTATCGCGCAGTTCTCTTCCGGTGTAGTGGACGAAGACGTCGTCCATCGTGGGTTTCTTCAGGTTCACGCTCGAGATCCCAATACCGGCGCTGCGCACCGCATCGACGATTATCGGAAGGCAGTGACTCCCGTCTGCCGATATCGTGACCGAGAGGCCGCGGGTCGAATCCGTGACCGACCGGATCTCTTCGATCCCCGAAAGGGCATCCCTGGCCCTTCTGTCGTCGTCGGTCTCCAGGTAGACGACGTCTTCGCCGAGGGCGTTCTTCAGCTCGGCCGGGGTTCCGGTGACGACGATCCTGCCGTGGTCGATGATGCCGATACGGTCGGAGAGCATATCGGCCTCCTCCATGTAGTGCGTCGTCAAAAATATCGTCGTCCCGGCCCCGTTCACCTGCCGGATATAGTCCCAGATCCGCATCCGCGTCTGGGGATCGAGCCCCTGCGTCGGCTCGTCCAGGAAGAGCACCTCGGGCCGGGTCATCAGGCCGCGAGCGATCTGGAGCCGCCGTTTCATCCCGCCGGAGAGGTTCTTTGTCCGCTCGTCCCGTTTGAACTCAAGTTCGACGACCCGGAGCAGGTCGTCGATCTGCCGCCGCCGTTCTTCCCGGGGGATGCTGTAGAGCCGGCCGTGGAACTCCATCGTCTCCTGAACGGTGAGATCCCGGTCGAGCACGTCGTCCTGGAAGACGATGCCGATCGCCTTCCTGACCTCCCCGGACTCCCGTGCGACATCGTACCCGGCCACGCGCACCGCACCCTTCTGGAGGGGGAGGAGGGTCGTCAGGATGTTGATGGTGGTGCTCTTCCCCGCGCCGTTAGGGCCGAGGAAGGAGAAGATCTCGCCTCTTCTGACGGTGAAACTGATGCCGCGAACCGCCGCGAAGTCGCCAAACGCATGTTCGAGGTCTCGCACCTCGATGATATCGTCTCCTCCCATCGGTTGCCGTCCGCTCCCGCGCCTTTATACCCCATGCACGATGCCGTCATATCTCCTTTTCCCTCCCGGAATGCGGCGGCCCCGTGCGTGAACCTGCGCAGTCGCCCCCCCCGCGTCTTCGGGGTGCCGGCCGGGGCGGCAAATACGCCCCGGCGTCCCTTCGGCACCCGGGCCGGATAGATATCCTGAAATACCAGGATAGGCCATCCATTTCCGGAGACGGCATGTACGGCAGCAGTTTGACGACCCGGGGAGGGGATGAGCGGGCTCGCTCCACGCTGAGCATCGCTTCCCGGGCCGGCGCACCGGAGCGCGGAGCGCGGGCGGGGGCTCTTCGATGACCCCGGGCGCCCGGATGGTCCTCGTCCTTCTCCTCGCGGCGCTGGCGCTCACCGCACCGGCGGGCGCGCTCGTGGTCGAGAACGCCGACCTGACCCCGGCGGAGGTGAAACTCCTCTTCGCGATGCGGGAGTATACCCTGACCTACAACGAGTACGCCGACCGGCTGCCGGGATGGGTGACCGGGCCGTTTGCGGATGAGAAGGTCAACCTTTACGTCGTGTCTCCCGACGGCGTGCTGGTCATCGGGATCACGTTCCACGACAAAAAGATCGTCCAGTTCGACGCGAAGGGCTGCCCGGACCCGATCGCCACGGTGACCGCCGACGCCGCGACGGTGGAGGAGGTCATGGTCTCCGACCGGCCGTTCGACACCTTCCGGGCGGCGATGCAAAACGGCACGGCCACGGTCGAGGGGAACAACCTCCTCGGCACGTTGCGGACGGGGATGGTCCGGTTCGGGCTCTGGGCGATGGATCTTATCGGGTTGTAACTGTCTTCCCCTTCGCGTCTTCTCGAACTCTGTTCCGTCAGGACGTCGCTTCTGGACAGCGCAGGCTAACGGTGCGATCTCCGGCGGAAAGAAGGGAAACAGATCCGGTTCCGCGTCCGGAGCGTATCACAGCCCCACGAGACGCATACAGACCCCGATGGTCAGCCCCGACATGGAGGATGTCGCCGAGAGGGCTGCGAGGACGGCGGCGTTCATCGCCGGCCCGATCCTGATCGGGGTGTAGGTCGGGTTGCGCTGCAGTCTCCGCACTATTCGAAACGGCTTTGCGGTCGTCGAGATGGGGGGTTTATACGGTCTGATCCTCATGTGGACACCTCCGTGTGCCGGATAGAGCACTGGTTTGAGTGTGGGTTGTTTCTCCGGGTGATATTTTTTGCGGTTTTGTTTCCCGGCCGGGTACGGGCGCATCTGAAGCCCCGAAACCGGTTTTCCTGCACTGTTTCCCGGATCCCGGATTCCGGCCCCGGCCTACGACAGGTTTATCCGTTCTCCGGAAGAGGAAACTCTTCCGATGCAGCGATACGTAAAACTCCTCCTCTACGGTATACTTGCGTTCATCGTCTTTGCGGGCATCAGTTTCACCCTCGGCGGCCGGGTGAACTGGGTGCTCGCGGCGGCGACGGCGGTCGGGGTGATGATCGCGTACTTCTTCGCCGCTCCCCGGGGGGAGAGGTGAACCGGATGGCGGCGGGGGTTCGGGCGGAATGGGACCGCCTCCGGACGGTGGCCGTCCACCGGCCGGGGATCGAGATGTTCTTCGGGCTGCTTGAGCCGTACGCGGCGCTCTATGAACGGGCGTTCAGCCGCTACGAGGCGCGGTGCGAGCACGACGCTCTCCAGCGCACGCTCGGGGAGGAGTTCGGGGTTCGGGTGCTACGGCTCAAGGAGACGATTCTCGATGCAGCCGACCGCGATCCGGCGGTGCGGCGGCGGCTCGTCGACTGGGTGCACGAGACCGTCGCCGTCCGGGGCGGCAGAAGGGAGGTGGCGGAAGCCCGGCGAAGCATGGAGCAGAACGCCGATGCCCTGGACTCGCTGCACTTCTTCACCCTCCTGCTCCTGAATCCGATCATCGACGTGGGCGGGAGGGGTGCCCGCGGGGGGGTGGACGTCCGTATCCTCGGGCAGAGCCCGCTTGCAAACCTCTACTTCATGCGCGACCAGCAGGCGGCGACCGCCCGCGGTCTCGTCGTCGGCCGGCCAGCAAAACGGCAGCGGGCAAGGGAGCCCGAGATCACCCGGTTCCTCTGGGAGATCCTCGGCATCCCGATCGCCGGGACGGTCGAGGACCCGGGGACGTTCGAGGGCGGCGACTTCATGCCGATGGGGGAGTTCGCCCTCGTCGGCACCGGAGATCGGACGAACCGCGAGGGGGTATCCCGGTTCCTCGATCTCGCCCCGGGGTTCGACGAGATCGGCATCGTTCACCAGCCGGGCCACCCGCTCATCCCGGGCGACCGGCCCGACCCGATGGTCGACATGCACCTCGACACCTACTTCAACGTCGCGGGAAGCGGGGTGGTGCTCGGTTCAGAGCGTCTCCTCCGGCGGGCGCAGGTCGAGGTCCGGCACCGGTCGGAAGGGGGTTACGAGCCTTCCGGCGAGACGACAACCCTCTATGACTACATCCGGTCGAAGGGGTTCTCCGTGATCGATCTCTCTATTCTCGAACAGCTCTCCTACGCCGCAAACGTCCTCTGTGTCCGGGACGGGAGCATCCTCGCGGTGGAGGGGGAACGGGTGATGCGGACGGTGCTCCTTAACCTGGAGCGGAAGGCCGCCCGCGACCCGGAGCGCTACGGGCGGCTTTTACGCCACGCGAAGGAGGATTATCGCCGGATAATGAACGAAGGCCGGATCTTCCCGCACAAGCCGGAGTTCGCCCGGCACGGCATCGAGGTCTTCCCGCTGCACCTCGAGAACCTGACGGGGGGCTACGGCGGCCCCCACTGCATGACCTGCACGCTGGAGCGGGGGTGACGGGATGCCGGGGAGAGCCGTGGTGATCGCGCTCGGCGGCAACGCCATCCTGCAGCACCGGGAGACGGGGACGGCCGAGGAGCAGTTCGCGAACGTCCAAAAGGCGTCGCGGCAGATCGCAACGATCGCAGCCGAAGGCTACGCCGTCGCGGTCACCCACGGGAACGGGCCGCAGGTGGGGGACATCCTCCTCAAAAACGAGCTCGCGAAGGAGACCCTCCCGCCGATGCCGCTCGACGTCTGCGGGGCGGAGAGCCAGGGGATGATCGGCTACATGCTCCAGCAGTCGATGCAGGAGGCGCTCCGGGAGGCCGGGCTCGACCGCCCGGTCGCGACGGTGCTCACCCAGACCCTGGTCGACGGCGACGATCCGGCATTTACGAACCCCGAGAAACCCATCGGCCCGTTCTACACCGCGATGCAGGCGAGGAGGCTCGAAAGTGAGAAGGGCTGGCGGATGGTCCGGATCCCGGGGCAGGGTTCCCGGCGTGTCGTCCCCTCCCCGCGTCCGGTCGCTCTCGTGGAGGAGCGGGCGATCGCCACCCTCTTCTCAGCCGGGACGATCGTGATCGCCGCGGGCGGCGGAGGCGTCCCGGTGGTCGCGGACGGTGGAGGCACCCTCCGGGGCGTCGAGGCGGTCGTGGACAAGGACCTCACCGCAGCCCTCCTTGCCCGGCTCGTCGGTGCCGAAGACCTCCTGATCCTGACCGACGTCGAGCGTGTCGCCCTGAACTACGGGCGGCCGGACCAGCAGAAGATCGGCGAGATGACGGTTCGCGAAGCGCAACGCCACCTCGCGGCGGGGCAGTTTCCTCCCGGGACGATGGGGCCGAAGATCGAGGCGGCTCTCGGGTTCCTCGAAGCCGGCGGGAAGCGGGCGACCATCGCGTCGCTGGAGGGTGCCTTCCGGGCGCTTTCCGGGCGGGCGGGAACCCGGATCCGCCCGTGACCGGTCACCCGCCCCAACGCTTATATACCACGTCTCCGAATCCCCGGCGGTGATGGAAGAATATGGCGGATAACTTCTGGACCGGCGTCATCGTCGGGTGGCTCGTGGGGCTTGTTCTCGGCTTCCTGCTGCCGGTCATAGGGCCGTTGATCGGCGGGTTCGTCGCGGGCTGGATGGTCCGGGGCGGGGTAGGGAACGGTGCGAAGGCCGGGCTGTTTGCCGGCATCCTCGGTGCCGTCGTCATCGCGGTGCTGCTTCTCATCGGCGGCACGGTTCTCCTCGGGGCGTTCGGGTTCATCGCGGGCCTTGGAACGTCGCTCGTCATCATCGTGATGGCGTTCGTCTACCAGGGTCTTCTCTCCCTGATCGGCGGCGTCATCGCCGGGGCGATCCGGCGGTAATCGGAGGTCGAACGCCGGCCCCCTTCCCCGGTTTTTCTCATTTCGGAGGCGCGTTTGGCGAAACAGGATCGCCCCTACTGGCTTTCTGCGCTTGTAGGCATCGTATTCATGCTCTTCATCAGCCCGTTCTTCCCGGTAGGGGGTCCGATCGTCGGAGGAATCATCGGCGGTTATCTCGGGCCTCCGGGGGCGGCTCGGGGCGCGCTCGGCGGACTTTTCGGCGGGCTCATCGTCGCCGCGATCTTCTCGGTCGTCGCCGTCGTCGGCGGGACGGCGCTCCTCGGCCCTATCGGCGCCCTCATCGGCCTCGGGATCGCCGTCCTCCTCTTTGCCCTCGCTGTCTACTTCGGTATCCTCGGCGCCGTCGGCGGTGCGATCGGCGGGGCGCTGAAAGCATGGATGGTCTCGCGGTGCAGGGTCACGGGATGATATCCCCGAGCCCCTCCTGGAGCCTCACCGCGATCCGGGAGCGGTACATCCAGAGGTAGGCGGCGACCGCCGCAGCCTCGACGGCGACGACGTATGCGATGATGTGCCCGATCGACACCTCGTAGAGGACGCCCATCACGGCGCTCCCCACGAACCATGCCGTCCCGAAGACCGCGCTCACGCTTCCGTAGACCATCCCTCTCCGGTCGAGCGCCGTTGACTCTGCGATCGATGCCCGGAGAACCGGTTCGAAGATCCCGATCCCGGCTCCCCAGACAAGCGATCCCGCGATGGCCGCGCCCGGTTCTGGCGAGAATGCGAGCACGACCGTTGCGATGCTGAGGACGGGGATGGCGAGGAGGACGTGGGTGCCGGCGCGGTCGAAGGCCCGCCCGACAAGCAGTGCCACGGCGACCGAGACCGTCATCGCGGCGGCGTAAAAGAGGGGTATGGCGGCGTCGGGGACGACCGATTGGGCTTTTAAGTGGAAGGAGATGAGCGGGAAACCGGCAAACCCGGCCATACCGAGAAATATGAACGCGGCATACGGCACGATCCCGGGTAGATCGTTCCTGTTCCCCTCTTCCTCGCTTTCCAGGCATCCCGGCACCGGCACCTCCGACCGGGCGAGGAAGAGTGCGGCTGCAACGCCGGCGAGAGGGACCCCGAGCAGGAGGAATCCCGGAGCGTATCCGCCGGTGACGGCCAGCGCGGCGACCATGACCAGCGGGCCGGCGACCGCACCGACCTGATCGAGCGCCTTGTGGACGCCGAACCCCCATCCCCTCCCGACGGCGGTCGTCGCGTGGGAGAGGATCGTATCGCGGGCTGGTGTCCGGACGGCTTTTCCAATCCGCTCGGCGATGATGAGGACGGCGGCGGTCTCCCACCGGCCGGCGACGGCGAGGAGCGGGATGGCGCCGAGCAGGCTGTAGCCGGCCGTCGCCGCCCTCCAGTAGTGGTGGTCTTTGCCGACGTAGATGCCGGTGGCCGACCGCAGGGCATACCCGATGAACTCGCCGGCCCCGGCGACCAGCCCGACGATTGCCGCGCTCCCCCCGAGGAGGAGGATATAGGGGCCGGTGACGCTTCTGGCACCGTTCGAGACGAGGCTCCCGCAGAGGCTTGCCGTGCCGAGGAGGAGGATGAGCCGGATCGAGAGGTCGTGGAGATCCTCCCGGGTCTCCGGAGGAGGGTCGGGCATATCCTCTCCGGTGCTGTTCTCGTTAAAGTAGTCCGCGGGCGGCGACGGTGCCCTTATCTGCGCCCGCCGCAAATACCCTTATCACGCATACCCGGGCCGGGATCGGGACGCTTCGGGGGCACGAGGGATATCCGTGGAGCAGGAAGACAGCAAGCCGTATTCGCGAAAACTCATCCTGATACTGATCACCATCGCCACGTTCCTCAACCCCTTCACAGGCACCGCGATCAATCTTGCCCTGCCTGTCATCGGGACCGAGTTCTCAGCCGACGCCACTACGCTTGCCTGGGTCTCCAGCGCCTACCTCCTCGCGTCGGTCATCTTCCTCCTCCCCGCAGGGAAGCTTGGCGACTCGCGCGGGAAGGTCACCGTCTTCATGGCCGGGATCGTGGTCTACACCGCCGGGGCCATCCTCACCATCTTCACGCCCACGATAGGCACGCTCCTTATCTTCCGGTTCCTGCAGGGGATCGGCGGCGCCATGCTCTACGCAAACAGCGTGGCCCTGATCACCCACCTCTACCCGCCCGGCGAGCGGGGCTATGCGATCGGGCTCAACATCACGGCCGTCTACGCCGCGCTCTCGCTCGGGCCGTTCCTCGGGGGCATCCTGACCCAGTTCTTCGGCTGGCGGAGCATCTTCGTCGTGACCGCGCTCATCGCCGTCCCGGTCCTCTTCTCTGCAGACAAATTCCCGGCGTTCTTGAACGATCGGCACCGCGAAGATTTTGACATCCCCGGGCTGGTCCTCTCCTCGGCCCTGATCCTCTGCCTCTTCCTGGGTCTGGCCAAAGCGACCACCCCGACCGGCCTCGCATTCCTCGCGGCAGCCCTCCTGCTCGGCGCAGCCTTCTACCAGGTGGAGCGGCGGCATCCCTCCCCTCTCCTCCCGGTCTCGCTGCTTGCGTCGAACCGGGTCTTTGCCGCCTCGAACGGGGCCGCCCTGATCAACTACAGCGCCACGTATGCGGTCGGGTTCCTCCTCTCCCTCTACCTCCAGTACGTCCGGGGCTACGAACCCGCCGCCGCAGGCACCCTCCTCCTGGTCCAGCCGGTCGTCCAGATCTTCGTCGCCCCGGCGGCGGGCCGCCTCGCCGACCGAATACAGCCCGGGCTCGTCGCCTCGGTGGGGATGGGGCTCTCGGCCGTGGCCCTCTTCGGCTTCTCCTTCCTCTCTCCGACGATGCCGATCGCCGCGATCGTCGCCCTCCTGGTCCTGCTGGGCGTCGGGGTCGGGCTCTTCTCGTCCCCGAACACCACCGCCATCATGGGCTCCGTCACGAAGCGGGATTACGGGTGTGCATCCGCGATGACGGCAATGATGCGGTCGCTCGGCATGATGCTCAGCATGGGAGCGGTTCTCGTGGTCTTTGCGGTCGTCATGGGGTCGACCGTCGTCACGCCGGCGGTGTTCCCGGACTTTCTGCTGAGCCTGCACCTGATCTTCCTCGCGCTCGCGGTCCTCTCGGCCTTCGGGGTTGTTCTCTCGCTCCGCAGGAACAAATAGTGATGAGAGGCTCCGAATCCCCCGAACGAACCCTCCTGAATCGAAAAGGAAGCGTTAAACCTCCCGCCGTCCTGTGATCTTCTTGAGCGGATGGAGATCGTCATCGGGAAGGACGGCGACCGCGACGTCGCCGTCGACGCCCAGGAACTGGTCACGGGAAGAACCTGCATCATCGCGCAGTCCGGTGCCGGGAAGAGCTGGAGCATCGCGGTCATCTGCGAGCAGCTCCTGCAGGCGCGGGTGGGGTTCTGTCTCATCGATACGGAAGGGGAGTACTCCTCGCTCAGGGACCGGTTCCACCTCCTCTGGATCGGTTCCGGCGACGATTGCGACATCGATATCGAGCGGGCGAACCTCCGGGAACTGATGCAGAACGCGATCTGTTCCCGGACGGCGGTGATCTTCGACGTCTCGGAGACCGATATGCAGGAGAAGGTGGCTCTCCTCGCCGACATCCTCTACGATCTCGAGAGCGGGCTCAAGAAACCCTTCCTGCTGATCGTGGAGGAGGCGGACAAGTTCATCCCCCAGTCCGGCGACTCCATCAAGAAGATCGAGGAGATCTCCCGCCGGGGGCGCAAACGCGGGCTCGGGATGCTGGTCGCGACCCAGCGCCCGTCGCTCGTGACGAAGAACGTCCTCTCGCAGTGCAACAACCAGGTCATCGGGAAACTCTCGATCGAAAACGACTTAAAAGCGGTCAGCCTCTTCTTTTCGTCCCGTAAAGAGGTCGCGGAGCTCGCGGAACTCGAGCCGGGGGAGTTCTTCGTGATGGGCGGCCTCTCCCGCGAGAAGGTGAGGATGCGGTTTCGCGACCGGCTCTGCGAGCACCGGGGGCTGACGCCCCGGCTCGTGCCCGCGCGGCCGGTCAGGCCGGCAGAGCCCAGGCCGGCCGAACCCGCCCGGGCGGAACCGGCCCGCACCGAACCGTGCGGCCCCGAGGATCTCCCCCGGGAAGAACCGGCAGAAGCACCGCAGGCCGCCGCGAATGCGGTTATCCCGGTGCTGCTCCGCGAGGAGGCGCTCGATATCGCGAAGGCCAGGCGGAAACGCCGGTTCCTGATCCTTGAGCCGGAAGAGCGGATCGTCTCCGGAGAGCGGGTCTACCGGCCGCTCCACCGGGTGGATATCCGCTACATCGGCGGGTTGCTCCGGAGATCTACGAAAACAGCGTCGTTCGTCATCGACGGGTTTACCGGCTGCATCGTCGAGATGGATCGCGGCCTGAAAGTCCGGCCGGGGTTCTCGGAGCTCCTGGGGCTCGATGAGGCCGCGGTGAGGGTCGTTGCCGGGCTCGCGAACGGCGGCTCGACCCTGACCGAGATCGAGGCCGACACCCATCTCCCGCCGGCTGCGGTGAAGAAGGCGATAAAGAGTCTTACCGGTGCGAAACTCATCACGGAGATGAAGACGGTGGGCGACACGACGGTCTACGTCCCCCTGCTCGCGGAGGATGTCCCCGCGCTCTCCGCTCTCCGTCCGGGGTCAGGCGACCTCCCGATGGAGCCCCTCCGCGGGGAGTCTCTCGAGGCGAAGGCCACGGAGTCGTCGCTCCGGACGATCCTCAAAGGGCTCGAACCCACGGCGGAGATCGTGGGGTTCGATACGATCTACTACCCGGTCTACCTGATCCGGTTCGCCTCGGAGCGGGGAGACCGCTCGATCGTTCTCGACGGGTGCACGGGGAAAGAGTTGCTCTTTCCGGGCTCGTGACCGGAGTGTTTATTCTCACGCAGGAGTATACGAGATCTCATGTCCTGCCGCCCTCGCGGCCGGTGGGCGGAGAGGTGATGAAGCAATGGATTCATACCGCTGCACGCTGTGCGGCTACGTTTACAGTCCCGCTGTCGGCGATTTCGCCCATGGTGTCAAGGCCGGCACTGCCTTTGAAGACCTGCCCGAGACCTGGAAGTGCCCACGGTGCGGTGCGCCGAAGAGCCGGTTTAAGAAGGTGTAAGGGAGAGCCTTTCTTGACCGGGATTCGGTCTTTTATCCCGGCGATATGCGCCGATTGGCGTATTGCCTCCTCTTTTTCGCCTGAACCGGAACCCCCATCTCCCCGCCTCGAAGAGCGATTCGGCCGTGACGACCCTCTCGGCAGGGAACCTTATCTCCCGATCCCCTGACCGGAGTACTTATCCCCACGAGGGTACATGGTGCCGTGCCCCCGTCGACGTTGCGGCCGGTCGGGGCGGTGAGGTGAAGAGATGATGGATTCATACCGGTGCGGACTCTGCGGCTACGTCTACAACCCCAGGGCCGGCGAGCCCGGTCACGGTATCGAGCCCCGCACGGAGTTTGGAGACCTGCCCGAAACCTGGGCGTGCTCCCGGTGCGGTGCGGAGAAGAACCTGTTCCGGAAGGCGTAAGGGGCAGGTCAGAGCCCCACGAAGATCCGGCGTATGAGAGGGCAGGAAGTCTTTTTGAGCGCGAGAGCCGCGGAGTGGACTCTCAACCTCCCCACCGGAAGGTCCGGAGCCCCTCCCCGTGGATCCCGCGTCCGGCGAGGTGCTCCATCTCGTGGTCGATCCCGTAGGCGGTGGAGCCCGTAAACGCCATCTCCACGGCACCGAGGTCTTCAGTCCGGATCGTCCGCTCAAGCGGGTGAACGGTCGCCCTGATGATACGGCGGGCGCCGAGCCGTACCCGGTAGGGCCGTTTTACGAGTAGCCGTGCGGGAGCGCTGCCGCACTTCTCCAGCCGGTAGACGGTTCCTTCCCGGTGCAGGAGTACCGGGTCGACGAAGAGGTAGATCTCTTCGAGGGAGTAGCCGACCAGCCGTTCATCATCGTAGACCGTGGTCTTCTTCACGGCCGATATGGCGGTGAGACCCTCCGCGGCGTAGCTCCAGTCGCCCCCGTAGCACAGTGAGAAGAGGAGGGGGACGAGCGCCTCGGCAGGTATCCCGAACCGCTCGGCGAGGGCGGCTTCCTGGGCGGCAAAGATGAGTTCTTCCCGGATCTCGTCGGTCTCCATCGGTTCGCCCCTGCGCCGGGCGACCGGATAAATGCTACCGTTTGAAGACGTGGACCGCAGATGCCTTGAAGGTGACGTAGGCGGGCTCCCCCTCGACGAGGCCCAGGCGGGCGACGCTCTGCGGGGTCAGGACGGCGACGAAGGGCAGCCCTGTGTCCACGAAGACCCGCGAGAAGATGCCGTTCTGCCGGATCGCCGTGACCGTGCCCCGGAAGGTGTTCGCGGCGCTCGACTCGAACGGTTGGCGGGAGAGGATCACCTCCTCCGGCCGGATGCCGACGCAGACGTCGCCTTCTATCGCGGTGACCGTCCGGACGACGATCTCCCCGAGGTCGATCGCCGCTTCCCCGTTCCGGACGCGTGATACCCCGCAGTAGACGTTCTCCATGCCGGTAAAGGCGGCGACGAACTCGGTGGCGGGTCTCCGGAAGATCTCGTCGGGCGTGCCTGTCTGGACGATCCTTCCGTCCTGCATCACTGCGACCCGGTCGGCGAGGGCGAATACGTCCTCGAAGTGGTGGGTGATGTGAACGACCGTCGTCCCGGTCGCCCGGTGAACGGCTTTCAGTTCCTCCCGGAGCCGGTCCCGTGTGACGGCGTCGAGCGCCGAGAGCGGTTCGTCGAGGAGCAGGACGCGGGGCCGGAGGACGAGCGCCCGGGCGATCGCCGCCCGCTGCTGCTCGCCGCCGGAGAGCGTCCCCGGCGTGCGTTCAAGAAGGTGGCCGATCCCGAGGAGGCCTGCGATCTCCTGCACGCTCTCCCGGATGCGGGCGGGTTCGGCCTTGCGCTGCAGGAGACCGAACCCGATGTTCTCCGCGACCGTGAGGTGGGGGAAGAGCATGTAGTCCTGGTAGACCATGCCGACCTCCCGGTCCTTCGGGTCGGTGGCGGTCACATCGAGGCCGTCGAGGGTGATCGTTCCCGCGTCGGGAGCGTAGATCCCCGCGATCGTCTCAAGGAGTATCGTCTTCCCGGCGCCGGTCGGGCCGAGGATGATGAAGTACTCGGCGTCCGCGACGGTCAGGTTCACATCGGTGAGCGTGAAATCCCCGAGGCGTTTGGAGAGTCCGGCGATCCCGAGCATCTCAGAAGACCTCCCGGGTATCGGAGTACCGTTCGAAGACGGAGAGCGACGCCACCGATATGACGATCAGGATGACGGATGCGGCGATGGCGAGGTCGAGGTCCCCGGTCGACATGTTCAGGAAGAGCGCGATGGGCAGGGTCTCGGTCTTCATCTGCGTGGCTCCCGCGAGCATGAGGACCGCGCCGAACTCGCCGATGGACTTCGACCAGGTGATGACCAGGCCCGCGATAAGGCCGTTTCGGGCGAGAGGCAGGGTGACCTGGCGGAACGCGCCCCATTCGGTGCAGCCGAGTGTCCGGGCGACATATTCGTAGCGGGGGTTGATCGTCTCGAAGGCCGACCGGGCGACCCTGACCATGTAGGGGAGGTTGACGAAGAACTGGGCGACAATTATGCCGAGCGGGGTGTAGACGACGTCGAGCCCCCAGGCGGAGAGCATCTGCCCGAACGCTGAAGGACCGTAGAAGATGAGCAGCGCCACGCCCGCTACGAGGGGCGGGAGGGCGAGCGGGATGTTGAAGATGGTGTTCGCGATCCTCCTGCCGGGGAACGAGAACCGGGCGAGCGAGTAGGCGACCGGCACGGCGGCGGTTACACAGAGGGCGGTGGAGATCGCGGAGGTGACGAGCGAGAGTTCGACGGCAAAGAGGATCTCGGGGGATGCGAGACTCTCGAGGAGGGCCGGGAGCGGCGGATAGGCAACGAGGCCGACGATGACGACGACCATGTAGGCGATAAGGCCGAAGAGGGCGGCGAGAAAGAGCGCCTTGAACGGTGTGGGGTGGGGGAGGGCATCCCGGTTCGGGGGCACGGCCGACCAACCTAGATGGATGCGCTCTGGTTTCTGATCCGCCCGACGTGTTGAGGCGTCACCCACCCGGAGGTCGCATTCGGGATGCAGTCGAACGCCGGGATATAGGGCTTGATGTCGAGGACCGGAGTCCCGTCCAGGAGATCGGCACCCTCGACGGTGAGCGTCGTGCCGTCGATCCCGACGATCTTGACGACCGATATGCCGAGCCGGTTCGGGCGGTTGAAGTGCCGGGTGGCGAAGATGCCGTGCGGCTCCGCACCGTCGATGAGCGCCCGCTCGCTGAGTTCTTCGCCGGCGGCCCGGTGGAACCGATAGATGAGGATGATGTGGGAGAACTCCGCGAGGGCCGCAAGACCGTCCCGGAACTCAGGGTAGACCTCCACCGTCCCGCGGGCGGTGGAGAAGGCCGCCTGGATCGGGGTGGCGGCCGGATCGGAGAACGGCGTCCGGGCGATCCCGATGGCCCTGCAGGGGTACTCAGCACCGCTCATGGTTCGATCCCTGCGTACGCCGGGTCGGGGTAGGTCGGGAACCCGTGCTTTGCAAAGATCGCCTTCCCTTCGTCGGAGGTGACGAACTCGACGAACGCCTGAGCGGCGTCGGGCTGCGTTGTGAAGGTGGTCGCTCCTATCGGAACGATGAGGGCGAGGTTGTCCTCCTGTGGGAGATCGATCGCATCCATCTTCTCGGGGTTGATCTGGTCCAGCGTGAGGAGCGCGGCATCGGCCGTGCCCATGTTCATCGCGACCACGACTTCGTTGATCGTCGGCGCCCGGAGAACGACGTTCGCTTCAACGGCGTCGTGGATACCGTGCGCCCGGAAGAGTTTGTCGCCGGCCCTGCCGATCGAGGTCGAGTTCACGCCGCCGAGCGCGATCTTCAGCCCCGGCCGGGCGAAGTCGTCGACCGACGTGATGTTGTGCGGGTTGCCCTTCTGGACGGCGATCACCGGGACGTGGTAGGCGACGTACCCCGGCTCTCCGACCAGCCCTTTCTCCCGGGCGATGCGGTAGTCCGGCGTTCCGCCGGGGATGAAGGCGTCGCCCTTCCGGGAGAGTTCCATCTGGGTCATGAGCGTGCCCGAACCGGCGAAGGTGTACTCGACACCGATGCCGTATTTATCGGTGAATGCCTCTCCGATCTCGCTCATCGGCTTCTTGAGGCCTGCGCCGGAGTAGACGAGGAGCGAGGTGTCCGCTACGGTTGGGGTGGCGTTCTCCCCGGCGACCGACGGCTGGGTGGTGCAGCCGGCTGTACAGAGGAGGG
>NZ_FMID01000017.1 GCF_900095385.1 Methanoculleus chikugoensis | reverse complement strand
ACCGATATGGTGGGCCGGACCGTCGTCGTCCCGTCGGAGATCGAGAGCATCCTCTGCACCTCGCCGCCGTCGACGAACCTCGTCTACATGGTCGCACCCGACCGGCTCGCAGGCTGGAACTTCGCGCCCGAGAAGGGATACACCGCTGAGAGATACGCGGCACTCCCGGTCGTCGGAGGCTGGTTCGGGAAAGATACCGGCAACTACGAGACGTTCATTGCGATGCACCCCGACGTTGTCATCGAGGGCTTCACCACCGACGGCGGGGCGGCGCTCGCCTCGGTCGCCGAACGGCAGCAGAAGATGGGCGCCATCCCGGTCGTCGCCGTCGAGGATAGCACCAACTCCACCGGCTACTCCGCGCCCATCAGGTTCATGGGCGACCTCCTCGGCGAGGAGGAGCAGGCCGAAGCGATGATCGCCTACTACGAGGGTGTGCTCGCCATGGTGACGGAGCGGGTGGCCGCGATCCCCGACGACGAGCGGGTGGGGGTCTACTACGCCGAGGGGCCGAAAGGGCTCACGACCGATCCCACGGGCTCGCAGCACTCCGAACTCATCGATCTCTGCGGCGGGAGAAATGTCGCGGATTGCGCGATAACACCCGGGATGGGGATGACGGAGGTCTCGATGGAGCAGATCATCGCCTGGGATCCGGACGTCATCCTGGCCGGGGATCCCGGGTTCTACGCCACGGTCCGGACCGACCCCCTCTGGCAGGAGATCACCGCCGTGAAGACGGGCCGGGTCTACCTCACCCCGCGGACGGCGTTCTGCTGGTTCGACCGCCCGCCCGGGATCAATCGGATCGTCGGGATCCCCTGGACCGCCAGGACCCTCTATCCCGATCTCTTCCAGGATATGGACCTTGTGAGCCTCGTCCGGGAGTACCACGAGATCTTCCTCCACGTATCGCTCTCCGACGACCAGATCGAGGATATCCTGAACCCCTGAGGTCGAGAAGATGGGATACGTACCAGGCAGGTTCGACCGGGACGGGGCGGAGCACATGAACCAGATTGCAAAGACCGTTTTCGCACCGGTTTATCCGGTGATCGCGAAGCAGATAATCGAGCGGTGCAGAATCTCCCGCGGGCGGTGCCTCGATGTAGGCAGCGGCCCCGGGTCGCTCGGGATAGCGCTTGCGCAGGCGAGCGACCTTACCGTCACGCTCCTCGACTCTTCGGTGGAGATGCTTGCCCTCGCCCGGGAGAACATCCGGGAAGCCGGGCTTTCGGACCGCCTTTCACTGTTGTCGGGTGACGTCCATAACATCCCGCTTCCCGCTAGGTCCGTCGACGTCGCGGTCAGCCGCGGGTCGATCTTCTTCTGGGAGGACCTTCCCCGCGCCTTCTCCGAGATCCACCGGGTCCTCGCACCCGGCGGGAAGACCTATGTCGGGGGCGGGTTCGGGACCGCCGAACTCCGGGACGCAGTTCTGGTCGCGATGACGAAGGAAAATCCCGATTGGAAGAACTTCCGGGACAGGAACCTCGGCCCGGAGAACCGGGAGCGGGTCGCCGGAGTCCTCGCGGACCTCGGGCTCCCTCACCGGCTTGTCAGCGACGACTCGGGGTTCTGGGTCGTGATGGAGAAGGAGCGGTGAGGATGCGCTGCTCAATCTGCGAGAACCGATGTACCGTCCCGCCCGGGGGGACCGGGCGGTGCAGGATGTACACAAACGAGGGCGGGGCGATCGTCGAGCGGTTCCCCGACCGTTACATCGCTGCCATGCCGATATCCATCGAGACGATGCCGATGTGCCATTACCACCCCCGGGAGACGTTCCTGCAGGCGAGCGGTATCGGGTGCACCTTCTCCTGCGGGGGGTGCATATCCGAGACGATCGCCCACCACGCGGAAGCGGTCTCCGGGGCTCTCAGGCATATTCCGCCCGGCGCTCTGGTCGGGCGCGCCTTAAAAGAGGGGTGCCGGGGGATAGCGTTCTGCCTCAACGACCCGACCGCGATGCACCAGACCTTCCTCCGGGTGGCGCGGGCGGCGCACGATGCCGGCCTCCTCGTCGGGTGCGCGACGAACGGTTACTACACGGAGGAGTCCCTCCGCGACCTCGCGCCCGTCGTCGACTTCGTAAACATCGGGCTGAAAGGAGCGTCCGATGCGCGCTACCGTGCATGCGGGGCGGTCTCGGCGGAACCGGCCTTCCGGGCGGTGAAGACCCTTCACGAAGCAGGCGTTCACGTCGAGGTCTCCTGTATCCATTCCCGGGGGTGCGACGACGAGATCCGGGCCGCGGCCGCCCGGGTCGCGGAGGTCTCCCCCGATATCCCGTTCCTCGTCATGCGGTTCATCCCGTTCGGCGATGAGCCGCCGGAGAGGGAACCGACGATCGCGGAGTCGGAGCGGATCTGCGACGACCTGCGGCGGACGCTCCGGTACGTCTATCTCTTCAACTCCCCCGGGACCGGGTACCTCGATACGGCGTGCCCGTCCTGCGGGGAGACGGTCGTCCGGCGGGAGTTCTTCGGGCCGATGGGAGCGCGGACGATCGCGATCCCCCCGGATGTCCGGTGCTCCTGCGGGTTCTCACTCCCTGTTGTCGGGAATGTCGGGGAGACGCCGTACGCCGAGCCGGGGATGATGGGCGGCTACCGGTTCACCCGGGCGCTGGAGATGGTTCACGCCGTCCTGGTCTGCCTCGGCGTGGAGTCCGACGCCGACCTCGCCCGAATCTGGGCGGGGGTCATCCGGGACGACTACATCCGGGACCTCCACGGGAAGATCCAGTCAATAGACGGCTACCTCGACCTCGTCCGGGAACTCGGTGAACGGGCCGGCCGGCCCGGGGCGGCGGAGAGGCTGGCCGGCTACATCGGCGACCGGGTGGCGGCGGTCTCGTCGGCGGTCGAGGGCTGCCGCCGGCCCCGGGTCTACTACTCGATGGGGACGCCGCTCTTCGCCCTGAACGCCGACCGGTTCGAGATGGATCTCGTGGAGGCGGCCGGCGGCGATCCCGTCAACCGGGGGATCGCCCGGGCCGGTAAACCGGGGGTCAACATAACGCCGGAGGAGTTTGCTGCGTTCAACCCCGAGTACATCTTCGTATCCGGGTTCCTCTCGGCGCCTGCCTCCGATTACATTGCGGCATGCCGGAAGATGGGGCTCTTGGCCGACGCGGTCGAGCACGGCCGGGTCTACACCATGCCGCCGGGCTGGGACTTCGGCAACCCCCGCTGGGTGCTCGGCCTCTGTGCTATCGCAGGCACCCTCCACCCGGAGCGCGCCGCCTTCGACCTTGCCGCGGAGCAGGACCGGTTCTACCGGACGTTTTACGGGACCAGCGCGGCCGCGGTATCAGGAAACAGGTCGTTCTACCGCCCGTAGGGGATCTCCCCGCCCACCGCACGGACGCACGAGAGCACCGCTTCCTCGACCTCCCCCGGGGCCGGGCACCCGGCGTCCGGGTGGAGGATGCCTGCCACGGCGGCGATCGATGCCGCCCACCCGAGGCACCCTGTTTTTGTGCCGGCCGGGAGCCGGTATACAGCACCCCGCCTCACCGCCTCTGTAAGCACTCCCGCATCAAGGCAGGCCCGGACAAAGGTCTCCGTATCGACCGGGGCGACCTCCTGGTAGAATACGACCTCCGGCCGGAGCGCCTCGATCTCTTGGGCCGTGACCGGTCGTGCGTCCCGGTCGCCCCGTCCCAGGTTACGGTTCACCGGGTAGCCGCCGGCGGAACTGATGAGCGATATCTCCGGTTTGTCGGCATAGAGCGGGACCAGGGGATGGCCGAGGGCCACATAGATCCGTGGCCGCCCCATACCGACGGTCTTATCCCTGATCCCTGACACGATTGAAAGGAGATCCGAGGCGAGCCGCTCCCCCTCGTCCCGCCTCCCGCCGGCGGCCGCATACGATCGGAGGGCCGAGCAGAACCCCCGAGGCGTTGCTATCCTCTCGTGGAGCGTCGAAAGTCCCCCGCTTGCGAGCTCGGCGGCAAGAACCCTGCCCTGCGCCGCCCGGTCGGTGACGCCCGCCGCCGCGAGCATACCCCGGATGAGCTCAAGCCCGCGCGTGGGCCGGTAGCCGCCGGCGTACCTCGCCTCAGGTCGCCACTCTGCGGTCATCCGGCCTGATACCGGCACCCTCGCGCCGCACGCGCACCGCTCTCCCGGGTGCACCCATTCGTTCCTTGCCCCCATCGGCCCGTTGAAGGCCCGCCTGATGAGGATGCGCCCGCAGGCCGGGCATCTGGTGGAGAGCCGGCTCGTCCCCGGGGTGTTGAAGAGGTAGACGTTCTCGAGGATCGAGGAGACCGTCTCTGCAAGGTCTTCGGCCTCGCGTGCCGCAGGCACTCTCTCCTCTCCTCCTCCAGAGAACGGCATAAAGCGCATGATCTGGAAGGGGATGCCGGCGTCCGTAGCGGCAACCCTCTCTGCGGCAGAGACGACCTCATCCTCGCGGCCCCGCACGTAGACCACCGAGACCTCGACGTGGACACCCGCCTCATAGAGCGCCCGCACCGTCCTGAAGGCCGGCCCGGCCGAGGCCCCGCCGCACTCCCGGTAACACGCATCAGACGCCCCTTTCAGCCCCACATTGACACAGTCGAGGAGCGGTGCAAGGGCACACGTAGCCTCGTCCCCCAGGTAGCCGTTCGTCGAGCACCCGAAGAGCAGCCCGGCATCGTGCGCGGCATCAGCAAGGCGCAGGACGGTCGGCAGGGATACCGCGGGCTCGTTGATGCAGAAGAGGATTCCCCGGCAGCCTGCCGCCTCCGCTTCACTGACCACGTTATCAGGCGGCAGGCGCACGAGCGCCCCGGTGAGGGTACCGGGATCGGCGGTCAGGATTGCTGAGACGCACCCGGGGCAGGAGAGGTTGCAACCGACCGAGGAGACGGCATAGAAGGTATGTCCCGGCCAGAAATGAAGGAAAGGGACCGTCTCTATGGCGGTCGGGTAGCGTGCCAGGTAGGAGTCGGGGAAGACCTCGACGGCCGCTCCTCCGGCACCCCGGTACATGCCGCATCTGCCGCACTCCCCCTCAGGGATCCGGCAGCGGTGGGCGCAACAGCGGCACTCATGCGTCAGCATCCCGCTTCTCTTCCTTTGGGGTGGCGGACCGCGGTGTCGGGGTCATTATACCTCCCCTCTGCCCCGGCACCCGCAGGGATTCATCGGGATGCAGACCGTCCGCCCAGCCTCCTCAATGTAGTGGACGCAGATATCGACCCCGTAAGCCTCACGGAGGTTCTCCTTCGTGATGACGTCCTCGGCCCGGCCCTGCGCGATCAGCCTGCCTTTATTGAGGATGGCGGCCGAATGCGAGATCAGGAACGCGTGGTCGGGGAAGTGGGTGCACATCAGGATGGCGATCCCGTCGGCGGCGAGCTGGTCGATAGTCGCTATCGTCTTCATCTGGTTGCCGACATCGAGATGCGACGTCGGTTCGTCGAGGATGAGCAGCGACGGTTCCTGGGCGAGGGCGCGGGCGATCATCACCATCTGCGACTCTCCCCCCGACATCTCGGAGATGGACTTCTCCCGGAGATGGGTGATCCCGATCCGCTCAAACGCCTCCTCCGCCTTCTCGTAGTCCTCCTCGCCCGGGACCGAGAAGGCTGATATATGGGGGGCTCTCCCCATGAGGACGAAATCGAGCGCCGAGAACGGGAAGACAGCCTGGTGGGCCTGGGGGACGTAACCGACCTGCCGCGCGACCTCCTCGGGCCGCATATCGCCGACCCGGCGGCCGTTGATCTCCACCTCCCCCTTCTGGAGCGTGAGGATGTTTAAGATGCACTTGATCAGGGTCGATTTTCCGGTCCCGTTCCTCCCGAGGAGGGAGAGGACCTCTCCTCTCCGGAGGGAGAGGGAGATCTCTTCGAACTGTTTTGTGATGCCGTCGTACGAGAACGAGGCGTTGTTGACGTCTAAGATCATGATATCCAGCCTACCTTTTTGCGTGTCAGGAGGTATGCAAAGAATGGCGCACCGACGAGCGACGTCAGGATGCCGAGCGGGATCTCGGCTGCGGTCAGGGTTCTTGCGATGTCGTCGACGACGAGAAGGAACGAGGCCCCGAGAATGGCTGATACGGGGATGAGCTTGCGGAAATCGGGGCCGACGAGCATCCTTCCTATGTGGGGGACGACGAGACCGACCCAGCCGATGATCCCGCTGATACAGACCGCGGAGGCGGTGATGACCGTCGAGGCGATGATGAGCACCACGGTCATCCTCTTTGTGTCCACCCCGAGCGCCCGCGCCTCCTCTTCGCCGACCGCGAGGAGGTTGATCCGCCACCTGACGAGGTAGAGGCAGAGAGCGCCGAGAAGGATCGGCGGGGCGACCGCGACGATGTCGGCGTTCGAGACCGCGGAGAGGCTTCCCATCAGCCAGAAGACTATCGCGGGCAGGGTGTCGTACGGGTCGGCGATGTACTTGGTGAGGGATATGAAGGCGGAGAAGAGTGATCCAACGATGATCCCCCCGAGGACGAGGACGAGGGTCGAGCCCTTGCCGACGGCCCGACCGATGCCGTAGGTGACGGCGACCGCGAGGATCCCGAAGACGAAGGCGGAGACCTGGATGACCCAGGGGTTGCCGGAGAGGAGGATCCCGAGCGCCGCCCCGAACCCTGCGCCGGCGGAGACGCCGAGGATGTCGGGCGAGACGAGGGGGTTCCTGAAGAGTCCCTGAAACGAGGCGCCGGCGATGGCGAGCCCTCCCCCGACGAGCATCGCCGCTATCAACCGCGGGAGCCTGATCCGGAAGACGACCGTCTCTTCCGATGCTCCCCAGGTCTGCTCGAAGGAGGGGAGGAGGACCGGGTGACCGGAGACGGTCGAGAGCAGGGACGACGCACCGTCGAAGCATGCGTTCGCCGACCCGATGATGAGGATCCGGCAGGTCTCCACCGGGTCCATCATGTATCTCCCGAAGAAGAGGGAGAAGAAGAAGAGGGCGACCGGGAGGAGGTAGATGGCCTTCCGTGCCGGGATCAGCTGGAGAACGGCTTCATGGGCCGGTATGCCGTCCCGAAAAAGAGATCGCCAAAAACCGATCGCAACATTCTTCCCGGGTTCCTGTCCGATCTCCATAATCGGTTCTTTCCTATGGGTCATCCGGTATACCGTCCATATCTGATCTGCCTATACTTTTCATTTAACTTTATGGGAATGTAAACTGCATAACATTTACAACAATGATAAAAAGGTTCGGCAGGTTCTGTCGCGTTGCGCAATTCCTCAAGGGTTCCCTCAGGGGTCTTTTCTGCGGCGGCTCCGCTTGGATTACCGCCGCAACCGGTGTGTTGTAACAGTTCAAGTGTGCCCGATTCGAGATCACCGTGCCGAATGGGGCGTATCGGTTCGGGTGCGGGGATACAGATCTCTGTATCCTTGCCAATAAACCGTTTTAACTTGACAATCTCAAGATGTAAATATTATATATTTAATATCTCCTCACGCTGCACTAATATACGGTGTAGTTGGTATGAAGAAAGATGCTCGTCATCTGGTTCCTGCCATTGTGGCCGTCTGCGCCGTCCTGGCTCTTGCTTTCATCCTTGCAGCGCCCGGGACAGCCGGTGAAGAATCTGCTGTAACCGTCCGGAACATTACTGATATGGACGGCAGGACAGTGGTCATCCCGTCCGAGGTCAGGACCGTGGCCATCACCTGCTGCGGCGGAGCGGCGCAGGAACTGGCCGCCCTGGGGGTCGGCGACCGGGTCGTCGCCCAGCCGCAACAATGCACTACGGAGCGCCTGTACACCGTCGTCCCGGGATACTGCACCACACCCGACGTCGGTTCCTTCGACAACGCCAACGTGGAGGAGATCCTGAAACTCAACCCCGACATCGTTATCGGGAGTTATTATGCAGAGACTGGAAACGCCCGCATTGAAGCGGCCGGGGTTCCGGTCGTGCGGGTACTCACGGGGCGTGCCGGAGTCGAGGAACTGAAACAGGAGTTCCGCATGCTGGGTCTGGTCTTCGGGCGCGAAGAGCGTGCCGAACGGCTGGTTGCGTACTGGGATGAAACGCTCGCGCGGATAGAGTCGAAACTCGCCGATATCCCCGAGGGCGAGCGGAAACGGGTCTATTATATGATGAGCACGCCCCTCAAGACAGAAGGACACGGTGCGTGGGGCAACGACATGATTCGCGCGGCAGGAGGGATCAACGTCGCCGGAGGGATCGACCAGAAGGTTATCCGTGGGGGCTATGAGATCTCTGCCGAAGAGCTCGTCCGGTGGGACCCCGAGGTTATCTACGTTGCGTCGAACATGAAGGACTACTCGAGCCCGGCCGGTGCGTTTGTAGCCAACCCCCAGTTTGCGACCATCACAGCGGTCCGGGATGGGGCGGTGTATCCGTGTCCCATAGGAACCTTCTGGTGGGATCGCCCCGCACCGGAGAGCCCGCTCGGGATCCTCTGGCTTGCACAGAAACTCTACCCCGACCGGTTCGCCGACGTCGACCTCGCCGACGAGACAAAGAAGTTTTTCCGTGAGTTCTACGACTACGACCTCACGGACCAAGAGGTAGAGAGCATCCTCCACCCGACACCAATTTGAACGGATGTGATTACACCATGACAAAACAGACAATCCAGCTCCGGCAGGTCATGCCGGCGGTAGAGGGTGTTGCACGCCTGGATGCAGCCCTGTCCGGGTACCAATCGTACCAGGTCCTCTCGGCAGCGCTCGAACTCCGGTTCTTTGACTGGCTCTCGGAGCGTGGCCCGACCGCACGAAACGACGTCACTGCAATCGGCATAAACGGGATGTTTACCCGGGGTTTTCTCGCGGCGCTCGCCGATATGGGATATATCACGTTCGAAGAGAACGTGTGTGCAAACACCCCAATCGCCGAAGAACTCCTGGTCAGCACCAGCCCCACCTACCAGGGCGACCTGATTCTCGCCGCCTGCAGGGAAACTTCGTTGTGGTCCGACCTGGCCGCAACGCTCAGGAACGGCATGGAGACACCGAAAACCGGTCCCCGGCCGACGCACGACCACCTCAGGGCGGTCGCCCAGCGGTGCACCCGGGGCGAACTGCAGCACGTAGTCAGCCAGATCGGCCAGCGCCCCGAGTTCGGGAACGCCCGGTCCATGCTTGATGTCGGCGGCGGCCACGGCCTCTACGCCGTCGCCCTCTGCCAGGAGAACCCGAACCTCCAGGCAACCGTCTTCGATCTACCGCACGTGGTGCCGCTGACCCGGGAGTACATCGGCAAATACGGTATGGGTGGACGGGTCTCCGCCCGGGGAGGAGACATCCTCGCCGACGATCCGGGCAGGGGTTACGACCTCGTCATCGTCTCGCACCTCCTCTATAAGTTCCGGGACCGGCTGACGGACGTCCTCGGCAAGATCACGGAATCCCTCGCCCCCGGTGGTCTTCTCGTCCTCAACCATCTCTTCTGCTCACCGGGCTGCACCATAGCCTCCGGGAGCGGGACTGCAGAACTCGACCGGGCACTCATGAGCGCCGGGCATCCGCTCTGCCACCCGGAAGGCCTTGAGGCCGTGCTCAAGCGCCTGGGATACATCGACATCACCAACTCCCCCCACGAGACCGGAATGGGCTATGGCGTCCTCTTCTGTGCGACGAAAGGTGACAGCGAGACCGGGCATTGCCGGGACGGCTCCTCGTCTTCCGGGTGCAGTTGCGGGCCGGGCGGGTGCGGGAACTGATGGGCGACAGCACAGTCCTCGACGAGACCGTCCGGATCCTCAAGGAGCGCCTCGGGGAGAGGATGGATGACGTGAGGGTCGAGCGGGCGGTTGTGGGAATCTTCTTCACCGGAGTCAAACTCAGTACGGGCCACGGGGGCATCTGCGCCACGCCCATAAAGTCGATCCCGGAAGCCGTCTGCTGCCCGAGTTCGGCAAAGGCGATGCCGCACTCGGGGAGGCTCCGGGAGCGGAACATAGGGGCCTACCTGGCCGACGCCCTTGGAGACCGGCCGATGCGCAAGGCGCTCGGGATCGCGGTCGTCAGCGCGTTATCGGCGCTCTGTGACGATGTATGCCCCGGGCCGGATCACCCCGTTGTACGCGGCGTCGATGCGGTCGATCTCCTCACGATACAGGAGAGCGGGAATGTCGTGGTCGTCGGGGCGCTGACCCCGTATCTGCGTGCCCTCAAGCAGGCCGGCCAGCCGTTTCGCGTCCTCGAGATGGATCCCCGTACGCTCAAGCCCGACGAACTGCCGTTCTACACGCCGGTCGAGGAGACGGATATGGTCGTTCCCTGGGCCGATACCCTGGTCATCACCGGCACCACGCTGATCAACGGGACGCTCGACCACCTGCTCGAACTCGCCCGGCCGGAAGCCACGGTGGTCGTGCTCGGCCCTTCGGTGAGCATCCTCCCCGATGCTCTCTTCTCGCGCGGCGTGGAGATCGTCGGTGGAAACCAGGTGACCGATCCCGATCGCCTGCTGGATATCCTTGCCGAGGGCGGTTCCGGCTACCACTTCTTCGGGAAGGGGGCCGACCGGATCGCCGTCCGGCGGTCCCAGGAACCGTGAACGCACGAATGACACCGGATAACAATGTGAAATGCTGGATCGACTGCTGGAATGCATCGGCACAGAACAGCAGGATAGTCACTGACGACCTGCAGGCGACCCAATGGGATGAGCGGGCTGACCGCTTTGTACAGAACATGGATGAGGAAAGGCACCGGAAACGAGTTGCCGATGTTTTTGCAATTCTGGAGGAGGCCGGTATCTCGCTCGAGGGCGCACGCGTCCTCGACATCGGGTGCGGACCGGGCACCCTCTCCCTCCCCCTTGCCCGGGCCGGGGCGGACGTCACGGCCCTCGACATCTCGACGAGGATGCTCGACCACCTCAGGGAAACCGCGAAAAACGAGAGGTTACGGATCAACGCGGTCGAATGCTCGTGGTGGTCGGCCGATATCGACAAACTTGGGTTCCGGGAGAAGTTCGATCTCGTGATCGCGTCGATGACGCCGGGAATCAGGGACGTCGAGACCTTCGACCGGATGATGGCGTGTTCAAGGCAGTTCTGCTATTACAGCCGCTTCGTCGGGAGGGTGGGCACAGACGGGGCTCGCCGGGAGATTTTCAGGAAGATCCTGGGTGAGGAACCCGAAACTCCCGGACCGGATATGGTGTATCCGTTTATGTACCTCTATGTTCTCGGTTACCGGCCGCTTGTGAAGTTCAGCCGTTTTTCAAGGACCCAGGAGCGGAACTGGGCCGAAGCAGCGGAAGAGACGATCAACGATCTGAAATGCACCCGCTATGTTTCCAGCGATGTCGAGGAAAAGATCAGGGAGTACTACAAAAATGCGTCGCCGGACGGCAAATATCGTTCCGAAACAGAGAGTTGCAGCGGCATGATGGTCTGGTCCGTCACGGCCGGAGACGGGGTATGAACGGGCTCAACTGATCGATGCTTTTCCGTTCGGCATGCCCGGAGAAATTAACGGAGAACTTCTCGTATCCCCTCTCCCCATCCTGTCGCCGAACTTCGGGGGTTTACCGGAGTATAACCCATCAGAGATCGCCCAACCGGGTTCCGTACCAGGGGGTGCCCCGGCGAACTCACCGACCTCGCAACACGGGAAAATTAACAATAAAATGTTAACAAATCTATTTTGTAAATAGAAAAAATTAAACTCCCGGCATTAAAGACGTTATACCACACCTGTGAGGCGATATGCCGGATTGCCCGAAGGACTACCCGTACGGGACCTGCGTATGAGGCCTGCAGGGGGCGTTGATGATGAAAGAGACGAGTACAGTCCTGAAAGCGTTCATAGTCCTATCACTCATAGCACTTCTGGCGTTCACCTGCGGCTGCACCGGGCAGGGACAGGCAACCGACAGCGGGACAAGGGTGGTCACGGACATGGCGGGGCGGGAGGTTGTCATCCCGAAGAATATCGATAGTATCGTGACGATCGGTTCCGTGCCGGTGTTGAATAGTTTCATGTTCATTATGGGGAAGGGGGATAAGATCGCCAATAACCTGCCCGACTCATTTATCAAACAAGGCAAGTGGAAGTACCAGTATGCGATCGAGCCCGGTCTAAAGAATAAGCCAACGATCCAACCAGCAGGCGGGGAGATCAATATCGAGGAGCTCATGAAGATCAACCCCGACGTTGTGTTTACCATGGAGAGGGGGCAAGTAGAAACACTCGAGAAGAACGATATCCCTGTCATTTACCTCTCCTGGACGGATGCCGAGGACGTGAAGGGCCTGATGAGAGTGCTCGGGGGGATCTTCGACGAGCAGGAGAGGGCTGAGAGATACGTCAGGTACTTCGACGAGGCCACCGCCCGCCCGGGTAAGGTCGTCGCATCCCTGCCGGACGACCAGCGGCCGAAGGTGCTGTTCTGCAACTACAACAGCATGTCGGCAGGCCTCAAGATAAGTGATTGGTGGATCGAGAAAGCCGGAGGCATAGCTGTCGCCAAGAACAAACGCGTCGCGGAGAGCATGACGTTCGATCTGGAGCAGCTACTCGCATGGGACCCCGACGTGATCATCCTCTTCAATCCCGAACAGACTGCCCCTGTTCGAAATGATACAAGGCTCAGCGGGGTAAGCGCGATAAAGAACGGAAACGTGTATGCGGCGCCCATGGGAGCACACTACTGGTGCCAGCGTACGAGCGAGACGCCGCTGATGGTGCTCTGGGTAGCGAAGATAATCTACCCCGAACAGTTCAAGGACTTCGATATGGAGGCAGAGGTCATAGCCTTCTACAAAGAGTTCTACAACTGCGACATAACACGGGAGCAGGCGGCGGAGATACTCAGCGGAACGGCATAAGCACCGCCGAATGTTCCGTGCCTCTAAATTCGCATAGAGTGAGTTGTTGCGGGTGAAAGGAAAACTACGGTCTGAAAAGCGCTCATAACGATATCACTCATAATATCGTGTTGCGCAATCTCCAAGGATTTCCTCGCGGGTCTTCCTGCGGTGGCTTTGCTCGGGGTAAGGCCGTTCCCAACGTTCTTTCTTGGGCATGAAGGCCCGGAATGGACGACCGTCGTCATCACGTTTGCGGTTGGGCAGCCTGAATATGCGACACGGCAGGCAGATCCCATTTTTCAGCCGCAATCGAGGGCCGGAAGTCGTGTATCGACTGTGCGCGACCCGGCGGCAGTCCGTCGATGCGTTGGTGCCGGTGGGCGTTCTCGTAGCCCGCTCATTATACCGGAGTAAAAAATGCATCGGGTTTTTCCGCAGATCCCCGTTGTCGTTCCGGATCCGGGGAGGGCTCCCCTCACTCCTCGGGACCGTAGCACCGCCGGAGGATCACCGGGGTGCTCCGTGGCGCCCCGGCGGCCGCATCCGCAAAGAGCGCTGGAGCGCCGATGCGATCCCCCGGGAGCGGAGGCGCCGGAACCGGGGAGAACGTCTGCGCCTCCCGCCACTCCCAGACGGCATCCATCACGGCGTCCGCCGTCGCCATGACGCTCGCGGCCCCGACGTCCACCACGACGGGGTTCGTGATATTCCACCGCTCGACGACGGTATCGAGGAGCCGGCGCCGGACCGTCCAGACCATCGGCGGGTGCGGGTGCGCGAGCAGGCGGTCGAGCTGCTCCGCCCAGACCCCGCCCTGGAGTTCGAACCTCCCCACCTCGTCGATGACCATCAGATCGGTCTCCCGCGGGTCGGGCGGCGCGAGCGCCCGGCGGCCGAACGCGAGTCCTTCGGGGCGGAAGTAGAACCGGCCGTGGGCCTCGCACCGGGGATCGGGGTCGACCGAACAGAGTTCCTCGTGCTCGCCGGTGGCGAGGTCGACCAGGGTGAACCCCGACCGCCGCCCGTCCCGCACGTGTCCGGGGGCGATGACCCCGCGGACGCGCACGTTCAGCCCGACGATGAGCCCGAGAACCAGATGCAGGAACGTCGTCTTGCACTGGCCCTGTCCGCCGGTGATGATGAAGACCGGCGCCCGGCGGTTCATTCGGGGAGCCCTCCGCTGCCAGAGATCGGATGGGGAATGGTGGATATATCCCGGCCGGGGAGAATGTTCGCTCCGGAGTACATACATATATTTCCGGGCTGCTCATATAAATCACTTTTACTCGCGAGGTTTGTTTATTTGATCTTGTTGACCTGGTGAGCCAGGCCTCCCGGCATGCCGCCCTCCATCAGTATAAGTAGAAAAACGGGACAATACCATAACGGAGTTAATGATTATGGCTGAAAAGAACGTCGTGCTCCACACGACCATGGGAGATATCACGATCCGCCTCTACGACGACATGCCGGTGACCGCGGGGAACTTTGAGAAACTCGCAAAATCCGGGTTCTACGACGGCACGATCTTTCACCGCGTGATCGCGAACTTCATGATCCAGGGCGGCGACCCCACCGGCACCGGGACGGGCGGCCCGGGCTACACCATCACCGACGAGTTCGTGAAGGGCCACTCAAACGTCCGGGGGACGATCGCGATGGCGAACACCGGACGCCCGAACTCCGGCGGCAGCCAGTTTTTCATCAACCTGGTGGACAACACCTACCTCGACTGGGACAACCCACAGACGCCGAGCGCCCACCCGGTCTTCGGCGAGGTCGTCGGCGGGATGGACATCGTCGACAAGATCGGGAAGGTGAAGACGGGCTCCGCCGATAAGCCGAAGGTCCCCATCCGGATCGAGAAGGCGGAAGTCCTGGAGTAACCTCTTTTTATGCGCCAGAGTGACGCCGGCCGCAGGGACCCGGGCGTGATCGAGGAGCGGATCGGCTATACCTTCAAGGATCGTTCGCTTCTCGAGCGGGCGCTCACCCGCCTCGCCTACACCCTGGAGGCGGGGCTTCCTGCCGACGCCCACATGGACGCCCTCGCCACTCTCGGCGATGCGGTCATCAACGTGGCCGTCGTTGAGGCGGTGGTCGCGGGCGGGGCGCACGACAAAGGCGCGATCACGAACCGCAAGATGAACCTGGTGAACATGTCCCGGCTCCGCGCTCTCGCCGAAGACCTCGCTCTCGCGGACTACGTCCGCTGGGGGAAGGGCGAGGCCGCCCAGAGGGTCTGGACCTCCGGCCGGGTCCTCGCCGAGTGCCTGGAAGCGCTCGTCGGCGCGGTCTACCTGGACGGCGGGATGGGTGCGGCCGCGGGAGTGCTCCGGCGGCTCGGGCTCACGGAGAGCGTGTAACCGTTCTCTCCGTCGAACGCTTCACACAACCCCCGGGGAAACCCGTTCGTCGATAGAAGGCAGTATAGCCTCACGCGAAGTGCGCGAAGCCGCGAAGGGGAGTTGCTCTCGGATAACCGTTCTTCGCGTCCTTCGCGGCTTCGCGTGAGTCAATGATTTAGGATAATTTGAAGGAACTCATCCTTAGCGGAGCGATTCCTCTAAGTCAATTACCCTGTTCTTCCACCGCCGATCCCGGCAGGGGCTCTCTCGCCGGAACGCCGGCCGGCGGCCGCATCAGGAGCCAGGCGACGGCGAACCCCACGGCGGCGAGGGCCGCGACCCACGGGAAGACCCCGAGATACGTCCCGGTCGCCGTCCGGATGAACCCCGCGAGCTGCGGCCCGGCGATGGCGCCTGCGCCGTAGGCGAGGAAGACGACCCCGTAGCAGCGCGGGTAGTCGCACGTCCCGAAGTAGGAGGCCGTCGCCGTCGGCGCGATCGCAAGCCAGCCCCCGAGGCAGCCCCAGAGGACGGCGAACGCGACGATGTAGGCGGGAACCCCCGGTGCGAGCCACATCAGGACGGATGCCGCCGCGATCAGCGCGAAGGTCAGCATCGCCGTCTTCTGCGCCGATATCCGGTCGGCAAGCCCGCCGAACGCCGGCCGGCCCAGCCCGTTGAAGACGGCGAAGAACCCGACGAGGAGCGTTGCGAGCCCCGCGTCCACCCCGGCGAGTTCGGTCCCGACCGGTTTTGCGATCGAGATCGCCATCAGCCCCGCGAGGCAGCCGACGAAGTAGCAGGCGAAGAGCCCGTAGAACGTTCCCGTCCGGAGCATCCCTCTCCGGTCGCACTCGCAGACCGGCGCCGTTCCGACCCCGGGTGCGGGCGCCGACCATCCCGCCGGCCGCCAGCCCTCCGGCGGGAACCGGAGCGGCAGGGCCGAGATGACCAGCACGGCGATCAGCGCGGCGCCGAAGATCCGGAACGTCGCCATCACCCCGTAGGCGGCGATCAGGGCTCCGGCGGCGTTCGCGGTGACGAAGGCCGAGAACCCGAATCCGAGCAGGGCAAGCCCGACCGCGAGCCCCCGCCGGTCCGGGAACCACCGGGTGGCCACGGCGACCGGCGCCCCGTAGGCGATCCCGACCCCGAGCCCGCCGATAACGCCGTAGACGACGTAGAGAGCCTCGACCGACGTCGCCGTCGAGGCGAGGATCCACCCGAGGCCGGTGAGGAGCCCGCCGACGATCGTCACTCTCCGCGGGCCGTAGCGTTCGATGTACTTCCCGGTGAGCGGCATCGCTATCGCGAAGAAGGCGAGGAAGACCGAGAACGGGAGGAGGACCTCCGCCGCCGTCACCTCCCGACCGAGCGTCGCGGTGAAGTGCGCCGCAAGCGGCGCCACAAATACGCTCCAGGAGTAGATGCTCCCGAGGCAGAGGTTGACGACGAGGCCGAGGGCGACGAGCCCCCATCGCCCCTTCTCCGCAGGCAGCCCGAAGATCGTCGGTGTGTCCGTCATGACCGTCTACTCCTCGAGCGTTGAGATGTCGCCCGGGTCCATCCCGAGCTCGCGGGCTTTCAGGACCCGGCGCATGATCTTGCCGCTCCGGGTCTTCGGGAGCCTGTCCATGAACTCGATCTCGGCCGGAACCGCGACGGGCCCGAGGCTCTTTCGGACGTGCCGGGCGAGGTCGTCGGTGAGGCCGTCGCCGGGGCTCACCCCCACGCGGAGGGTGACGAACGCCTTGATGACGTTCCCTTTCAAGGGATCGGGTTTCCCGATGACCGCCGCCTCCGCCACCGCGTCGTGGGAGACGAGCGCGCTCTCGACCTCGGCCGTCCCGATGTTGTGCCCGGCGACGACGATCAGGTCGTCTGCCCGGCCGAGGACCATGATGTAGCCGTCCTCGTCCTTCACCGCGAGGTCGCCTGTGGTGTAGCACCCGGGGATGGTCTTCCAGTAGGCGCAGTAGCGCTCGTCGTTGCCGTGAACCGTCCGGAGCATGGCCGGCCAGGGCTCGCGGATCACCAGGAACCCGCCGGTTCCGGGCGGGACGGGTTTCCCCGTCCTGTCGACGACGTCCACGACGGCGCCCGGGATGGGTTTGCCGGCAAACCCCGGCTTCATCGGTTCGCCGACCATCGTGGTGATCATGTGCATCCCGGTCTCGGTCTGCCACCAGGTGTCCACGATCGGGCACCGCTCGCCGCCGATGGTGCGGTAGTACCACTCGAACGCCTCGGGGTTGAGCGGTTCGCCGACCGAACCGAGCACCCGGAGCGTCGAGAGGTCGTACTTCGCCGGCCACTCGTCACCGTAGCGCATGAACATCCGGATGGCCGTCGGCGCGGTGTAGAAGATCGTCACCCCGAGATCCTGGACCAGCCGCCAGTAGGCGCCCGGATCCGGGTAATCGGGCGTCCCTTCGGCGATGACGACCGTCGTCCCGACCGCGAGCGGGCCGTAGACGATATAGCTGTGGCCGGTGATCCACCCGGGGTCGGCGGTGCACCAGAAGACGTCGGTCTCCTTGATGTCGAAGTCGTGGCGGGCGGTGTAGTAGGTCCCGACCATGTAACCGCCGCAGGTGTGGACGATCCCCTTCGGTGCGCCGGTCGAACCGCTCGTATACAGGATGAAGAGCGGGTCCTCCGAGTCCATCACCTCCGGCGGGCAGTCCGGCGCGGCCTCTCCCGTGAGGGCCGCATAGTCGACCTCGCGTGCGGGATCGAGGCCGGCGCCCGGGCTCTCCCGCCGGAGGACGACGACCCGCTCGACGGACGGCGTGTGGCGGATGGCCTCATTTGCGATCTCCCTGAGCGGGACGGTCTTTCCCCGCCGGTAGCCGACGTCCGCGGTGACGAGGACCTTTGCCCCCGCATCGTTGATCCGCATCGCGAGCGCATCGGGCCCGAACCCGCCGAAGACCACCGAGTGGACGGCACCGATCCGGGCGCAGGCGAGCATCGCGACAATCTGCTCGGGGACGAGCGGCATGTAGATGCAGACCCGGTCGCCTTTCCCGACGCCCAGGGACTTCAGGCCGTTTGCAAACCGCATCACCTCGCGCTGCAGGGCCTCGTAGGTGAGGATCCGCTTCTCTCCGCTCTCCCCGTGCCAGACGATCGCCGGCTTCTCCTTCCGGCCGGCTGCGACGTGGCGGTCCAGGCAGCTCGCGGTGATGTTCAGTTTTCCGTTGACGAACCACTTCGCGTAGGGGTAGTTCCACTCCCTGACCCTGTCCCAGGGCTCGAACCAGACGAGCTCACGGGCGACATTCTCCCAGAAACCCTCGGGGTCGCGCATGAACTCGCCGTAGGCCTGTGAGTAGTCCGGCACCCAGGCATTCGTTCTGCACTGGGGGTCCGGGAGGTAGCGTTTCTCCTCCAGTTTTACGGCGAACGACTCAGCCATTCTCCTCATTCCGTCTTCATTCATCCTCCGGGCTTCTCTGTTCGGCCCGCAATCGTGCTACCTGTGCATACCGGTCGCCGGCAGCCGGTGCCGGTCCCCGCGGGGGCGTGACCGTCGCAGATCTCTTCACCGCGCGGCCGCCCAAATTCTACACGATTAATAATGTATAATATGTGATAAACTTTGCGGTCGCCGGAACAACAGAGATCGGTCCGGGGGTGGAAGGCGGGGTCTTGTATGAAGGGCGTGAAGGGACGGATGCCGGTCTCCGGCCTGCTCCCAATCCGCAGGTTTCAAAAAAGGAGGAGTTCTTCACCGTCGCTTCAGCCAGAACCCGGCGGCTATTGCGCCGACGACCAGGATAACCAGCATGACGGGAATCAGGGGCGTGCTGGTGGTCGGATTGTCCATCGCATCCTGTACCTCCCGCATCACATGGCCGCTCACCTCCTGTGCGGCCTTCGCCATATCGCCGGCCATTTGATCGACGGTCTTCCCGATCCCCGATGCATCCGTCGTGTTGGTGACCTGATCTCCCGTGCCGGAAGGAATCGGTGTGAACGTGGGGAGCGCCGAAGAGGAGGAGCGGGAGGATGGACGCTTACCGCTGCTGTCGGAATCGGGCGCCTGAGGTGCGGGGATCTGGCTCTGGATGTAGGCCTCCAGCTGGAGGTTGCCGCAGGTGTGGTGGCAGCACGTCACCCCGTGGAACTCGACCGACTGCTGGAACTCCTCTGCGAGGTGCTGCAGGACGTCGGCATCGGGGTTCCAGTATCCTTTTCTGGCGGCATCCAGCATCCTTGCGGCAATCGACTGATATGCGTAGGGATTGCGCGCATCGAGGAACTCTTTCATGCCGAGGTCATACTGATCCTCGGCGTATGTCTCGTAGACGCTGTCCCACATCTCCTCCGTGATCAGGTCCGGCATGGTGACATCCCAGATCCACATATTCTCTACGAAAGCCTCCATATAGCGGGCTCCGTCGAAGCCCTGTTCCATCATGCCCTTTATCCATTCGGGATTCAGGTATCGAGAACGGAGATCGCGGCTGACGAAACGCTGGAGTGTCTCCAATTTCTGGTTCTGTGCGTCCCGCTGGTTATTGATGTACATATCAGGGGAGGTTCCGGATACGCTCTTTACCGCCATGTTCAGCCCTCCGAAGTAGGCCGCAACCATCGGGTGCTCCAGTGTTCCGTAAAGGTTGGATGTCCTGGAAAATACTGCGGAATCCACATCACCCAGGTTTGCACGGAAGACGTCGGCATATTGCTCTCCCCAGATCGTACTCCCGTAGACGTAGCCCATCCGGTTGATGTAAAGATCGGCGAGTCCTTCGGTGCTGCTCCAGGTGTCGGTGGCCCCGATGGCAGTCTGTATCCCCGGGGTATACGATCCCGGCGGCGGGCAGAAGATGCGGGAGGCTGCGAGTTCCCTTGCGGTCTCCGCGTCGTATCCTCGATTGATGAGGTCCTGGTAGATCGCCGCGGTATGTTCACGGACATAGTTCGGTGTGGCGCCGTCGTCGGCAGCGGCGGCAAGTCGCACCGCTTTATCGATCAGGAGTAATTTACCGGCATACATATCCCGGTATGTGCCTGACGTGACGACAAGTACATCGATACGGGGGCGGCCGAGCTCTGTGGACGGGATCAGTTTCACATCATCCACGCGACCGTATTTGTTCCAAACTGGCTCCACGCCGAGAAGATAGAGTATTTCGGCCTCCATGGTTCCCTGGTGGCGTGACGTCTCAACCGACCAGAGCAGGAACGCGACCTTGTCGGGATACGTTCCGTGCGATGCAATGTGCGCCGAAAACAGGTCATCACCAAGCCTCTTTCCGACCGTCCAGGCGGCTTTTGTGGGAATGATCCGATCATCGAAGGTGTGGAGGTTCCTGCCGGTCGGGAGCGCGTCGGGGTTTCTCAACGGGTCGCCATTCGGACCCGGGGGAATATACTTCGCCTCGAGGGCATCCAGGATGCGCGGTATCTCGATGTTGCAGCCTGCGATCCGGTTCTTGTAGTCCAGCGCAAGATTAAGATCCCCTGTGATATCCGCATGGGCGGCGCCAAGGTGCATCACCTGCGCATCTGCCGGTGATACACCGTTGAGGATCACTTCGGTGAGGAGTTCCAGGCGTGTCTCATCGTCGTTGCCGGCTGCAGCGACATGATCGGCGAACGATCTCCCCAGCATCCCGTCTATCATGGTGACGAGCTGATCGCCGGCAGGGACTTCGCTGAGCGTGTGAGAGCCGTAAGGCATAAACGTGGTCTTTAGTTCTGTTAAGTATTCGCCCAGGTCATCAACAAAGGCGTCAAATGCGGCATCGTTGTTCTCCAGTGTCTGGAGATCGGCCCCGAGATCTGTGGCGAGGCCAAGGTCCCTGACGGTGGCGATTATATCGGACCTGTACTCGGCTTTTACCGCCTCGTCAACGACCGTCCGGTAGTTCGCGACAGTATCGTCAAGGTTGCTGAGCGGGCCGTAAAGGCCCGACGGAACGATGGTTGGGGTCAGGAAGTCGACAATCGCCATGTTTGCACGGCGCCGATCGAAGATCCCTTCCGCATCCATCGGGAGCACGTGGATGTGCGGCATGTCGCCCATCAGCAGGGCGCCCCAATCATCGGCTGCGAGCCCCGATTCTTTCCCGGGCATCATGCAGATGTTGCTGAAGATCGAGAAGATCGCATCGGCCTCGTATACTCGATCCATGTAATAGTAGAAGGCCAGATACTGGTGCGTCGGGGGAACCGATCCGTCGTGGTATGTCACATCTGTATTCTGGTCCCAGCCCCACATGGGATGAGGCGCCAGAAGAACATTACCAAACCGGATTGTCGGTATAACGAGCGAACGCGTCCCGCCGTTTTCATAGACCATGATCTCGCCCGGGGGTTCGCCCCAGATGTCGATCATCTCCTGACGCTTTGTAGCCGGTAATTCATTGAACCATGCGAGGTACTGGCCTTCCGGGATAAGGATCACGTCACCGGCCTCGACGCGGCGGTTCAGTTCCTCCTGTGCCCATGTCCCGACGTTGTAGCCTTTTGTAGCCATCAGTTCGGCGAGTGCATCCCGGTCGGGGAGCGGTTCAGAGCCGAGATCGTATCCCCGGTCCCGCATTGCTTGAAGGAGGCTGGCAAGGCTGGCCTGCGCGTCAAGGTAGTAGTCGACATCCGCACCGACCATGGCTTTCCCGGCTTCTTCACCGTAATAGGGTATGACAATCTTCTTCTCTGCGTTGCCGGTACGGTGCAGGTTCGCCCACCCGAGAGTGCGCTTCGTCAGCCATGCAACCTGGTCGTCGAACGGCATGTAGATATCGCCGGTGATGTCAGGATCCTTGCCCGCGACGACGATGGGTTCGATGGTGCCGTCGAGTTCGGCCATAAGCAACTGGTATGCCTGCTCCGGTCCGACACCGTGAGGGCTCTCTCTCCAGGCCGTTTCGTTGACATCGTAAAAGAGCCTGACAGCGTTAAGCACCGGGACGTTGAGGCGCTTAAGATTCTCGATCCCCCGTTCAGGGTCGGAGTAGTCAAGCCGGGAGGCCTTTGAGATGAGCACGGCCGCGTCGATGAGTACCTCTTCGTTATCGAGGAAATATCCGATCCGAACCGGGTCGTTGTAGTGGTAGGTAGTCGCGATAACGTTGACGCCCTCACCCTCAAATGACCGGATCAGGGCATCGATCATCGGACCATCCCTGCTCATATACTTATAGTCGCCGGTGATGATGCCGATGGTCGGGCGTGCCGCGTCGTATCCGCCGGAGGCGGCGTACCAGTCCAGATACTCCACCGACGTGGCAAAGATCCGGGGTGCATCAGGGTGGTAGATGCCGTACACGGGCCGTTTTTGGGGAGGGGCCACGTCTAATGTAATATTACAGTAAGTGACACCGGTATATCGTGCAAGGTTGTTGAAGTTTACGTCCGAGGGATACTCCAGGTACTCGACGATCGTTGTCACGTTCGGATCGGACGGATCGATGGTATGCAGGTTGTAACTCTGCACGAGCGGCCCGCAGGAGATGACGACGCACCCGTTATCCCGTGCGTCCTTTATGGTACCTTTGATGGCCTCGACGACTGGTGCATCCAGGTTTGAGAGGAGGATGACGTCGTTTCCATCGAGACTGAAGGAGAGATCCTCGTTTGACATACCCAGATACGCAGAAATATCCATTACGGACTGAATTGTGGGATCTCTGGAGATTGACACCATGCCCGTAACCTCGGATGGGCGGGAGAAGACGCACGCGATTCTCGGTCTGCCGGGCGGCGGAACGGGGTCTGCGAGATCGTGGCCGGCCCCGTAGAACTGATTGTCCAGGGCCAGGAGGAGTTGTTCGAGGTTTGCTTCGCCGCCGTAGAGCCAGTATTGCAGAAGAACTCCATCCGCAGGGGTGCCGAAGGCCACGCCTTCGGGGAGATGGCAGGTGATCACCGTGGCGTTCGGGTTCAGCGTGCTGTTGATGTGCGCAACGGTATCGTTGCCGGTGGAAGCAGCGAAGATGAAGAGGTCTTCGGAGAAGTCGTGCAGCAGTGCCTCTTCTCCGGAGAAGAGGGAGACGTTTAACGGGACGCTCCCGGTTACGCCGGCGAGCGCAGTCCGCCTCTGGCTGTCGTTCGTGACGATTGCGAACCTGTTCTCCGCGACACCTCCTCGCATCTCCCCGGTCGCATTCTCTTCACCGGAGCAGGTTATGGTGTCTTCTTCTAGTGGGAATGTGTTGCCGGCGGTTGTTGTCGGGACCGGGGTCTGCGTGGCGTTTCCGGCGTCGGAGGGTTCCAGTTGTGGTCCTTCTTTCTCCTCTTCCGTCCCTGTTGCCTGCGGCGCAGGTGTGGTCTCAACCGGGTCCGGGGTGTCAATCCCGCCCGTTACGTTCAGGGCCGACCCGCTCTCCTCCGGGTCCGCGGCGTCTTCACCCGCCACGGGTACGATCAGGAGGAGGGCGATCGTGATCAGTGCACACAGACTGTATAAATGACTTTTTCGTTTAACTCTCATAATCCGGCCTCTTTTCCTCCCGGCGGCACTCTCTACTGCCGGGCGTTTACTAAACTTTTATTTAGGTAGATCAAGTAAGCTTGATTGTTAATATACGTTACGTATCGGGGCGGCGGAAGAGGCCGGTTTTTGGACAAAAGAGTTAGTTATCCTCGTCCCCATCGTCGGGAACGTAGATAATCTCGCCGCTCTCAAGGCGGTACGCCGTGCCCATGCGGCTGCCCTGGCCGCCGGCAAGTTCCTCGGTCATGTTCAGCACTTTGAGCGTCTTGCCCTCCTTGATGATGATCTGCATGTTCGGCTGTCCCGGGTTTTTCACCACCGTGAGATCAGATTCGTCATCAAGGAGCTCGGGGACGTTGTAGGAGACGACGAGCATGACCAGGAGAGCGACGGCAAAGACCATGGCGACGTCAAAGAGGTTGGCGACGCCGGAGAGAGGGTCTTCGTCATCGTCGTCAAGGATGATGCGGCGTCTTCTCATGCGACCATCCTCGCCACGTATTCCATGTCGCTTAGGTCCTGCAGATACCACCGGCGTTTTGTCAGCATGATGGCGTAGGCGATGCCCCCGGCAAACAACCCGAGCACTGTTGTGCTGAACGCGACGACCAGATTTGATGCCAGTGTCTCGACGTTTCCTGCCGAAAGACCCATCAGTGCGGGGCCGAGGGGTATCAGCGTTCCCATGAGCCCGAGCATGGGGGCCGTCCGCACCAGGATCTTGAGTCGTTCCAGCTCAGCGGCGATACGTAGTTCGTAGTCCTGGAGGAGTTTCTCCGATTCGATCAAGAACCGATCGTCACCGAGGAACGCTGTAAGGTCGCCGATGAACGATTCGAGGAGCGGATTTGATCCCGCCGCCGCCAGTGTCTCTGCAGCCTCACTGCAGGATCGCGCCTCGATAAGCGCCCGCGTCTGCAGACACCCGTTTCTGAGTCGCCGGGGGTCGCGCGTTCTTCCCGAGTACTCGGATATGAACTGGCCGATGGCCGCCAGCGCCCAGACAACGAAGATAAGGAGCAGGATGACCACGGGATAGAGCAGCGCCCCGGAGACGGTGAACATGGTCTCCATAATCAGTGCAGAAAAGTCCATCATCTCCCTCCCGGGTGCGTTACTGCATGCCGGACCCTGTCGGCGAGCGCCCCGAGCAGGATCAGGATTCCCATCAGGGCAAGCGCAAGGAGCATGCCGTTCGGGTCCGTTGTGACGTTGAATGCCGGTGCGTCCTGCGCCTGCAGGTAAGCCGGGACGAGGAGGAGGCAGAGCAGGTAGAAGAGGCCAAGGAACAGCATGACGTTACCCAGGGTGGACGGATTTTTTGTGCTGGTCTTTGTTGTGATCCAGCTCGTGCTCACTCCTCCTCCAGCAACTCCTGCAAAAAATACCCCGCCGGCAACGGCGCCTGCCACAATGCCGCTCATCCCGGTGGTTTCGGTGAAGAAGAGACACGAAAGAAATGTTGCTGCAAGGCATGCCGGACAGGGAAGCGACATCAGGAGAAACGTCCGGCGTGATATGTCCTTCCGATCGGATAGCCATCTTTTCTTTGTCTTGATCCCGGAATAGACGAGCGCGAGCCCGATGATGAGGTGCATAGCAAGGCCGAGGCCGACGATCTGCTCTGTTGCGTTCACCGGGATGCTACCCGCGATTGCTCCTATGATGAGCGCCGCGATCGCGTACGCGGATGCAAGAAAGAGCGTCTCGCGCGTCTGCAGTCCCGCAAGCCCGCACCCGACCCCGCTCTTCAACGCCAGAAGGGTGGTGCCGCCGAAGACGCCGGCGGTGAGGAGGTTGACAATGTTACTCATTATAATTTAAGTTTAAACAAATGTACTTTATAAAATGGCTGGATCTGGATCCGGAACTGCGGTGTTTTGTCGCCCGAATCCGGCATACAGCTTCTCACACGGCTATGCCGGAACAGTGCAATAGTATAACCGCGCCGGCGCCCGCGCGGGTGCCGGCGCAGGTGAGTTCGCCGAAAAAAGTGAATGAGATTAGACGACCAGGATCAGCGGCGCAAAGACCAGCGCGACCATGGACATCAGTTTCAAGAGAATGTTCAGGGACGGGCCCGACGTGTCCTTGAAGGGGTCGCCCACGGTGTCGCCGACGACCGCCGCCTTGTGGGCAGGGGAACCCTTTCCGCCGAGATGGCCCTGCTCGATGTACTTCTTCGCGTTGTCCCAGGCACCTCCGGCGTTCGCCATCGTGACGGCGAGGAGGAACCCGGACGCAAGCGAACCGACGAGCAGGCCGCCGAGCGCTTCCGTGCCGAGGACGAACCCGACGACGAGCGGCGCGGCGACGGCGAGGACGCCGGGCGCGATCATCTCACGCAACGCCGAGTTCGTGGAGATGGTGATGCAGGAGGCGTAGTCGGGTTCGGCTGTCCCCTCCATGAGGCCGGTGATCTCCTTGAACTGGCGGCGGACCTCGTGGACGATACTGTATGCTGCCTTTCCGACCGCCATCATCGTGATGGAGCAGAAGAGGAAGGGGAGCATCGCACCGATCAGGAGGCCGATGAAGGTGTTCGTGACCGATATGTCGATGACAGAGAGACCGACCGCCTGGGTGTAGGCGGCGAAGAGGGCGAGCGCCGTCAGGGCCGCAGAGCCGATGGCGAACCCCTTGCCGATGGCGGCGGTGGTGTTCCCGACGGCGTCGAGGGTGTCGGTGATCTCGCGGACTTCGGGCTTCTGGTGGGACATCTCGGCGATACCGCCGGCGTTGTCGGCGACAGGGCCGTAGGCGTCGACGGAGAGGGAGATCCCGAGCGTCGCGAGCATGCCGACGGCGGCAATCGCGATACCGTAGAGCCCGGCGGTCTGATAGGCGACGTAGATCGCGACGGCGACGATCAGCACCGGCCAGACGGTGCTCTCCATCCCCTTGGCGAACCCGGTGATGATGGTGGTCGCCGCACCGGTCTCGGTCGACTTGACGATAGAGAGGGTCGGCTTCCGGTCAAACGAGGTGTAGTACTCCGTGATCAGGCCGATGCCGAACCCTGCGACGAGACCGGCGACGGTGGCGTAGAAGACCCCGATGTACTCCGCTCCGAGGAGCCGGGTCACCAGGAAGTAGGTGGCGACGATGGTCACGGCCATCGCAGCAACCAGGCCCTTGTTGAAGGCCAGGTGGATGGCGCTGCTCTCGGTCTTGTTCGTCCGCACAAAGAGCGAACCGATGATGGACGCAATGATACCGGCTGCCGCGATCAGCAGCGGGAGAAGGATCACGTTCATGATATCGGCGTTCGGGAACGTCGTGGCCGCGACGGCGACGCCGAGGACCATCGCCGAGATGATCGCGCCGACGTAGGACTCGTAGAGGTCGGCACCCATGCCGGCGACGTCGCCGACGTTGTCACCGACGTTGTCGGCGATGACGGCCGGGTTCCGGGGATCGTCCTCGGGGATGCCCGCCTCGACCTTGCCGACGAGGTCGGCACCGACGTCCGCGGCCTTGGTGAAGATACCGCCGCCGACACGGGCGAAGAGGGCGATCGAACTTGCACCAAGACCGAACCCGGTCACGATGGTGAGGACTTCAGCCTGGGGAAGCCCCGTTACGGTGCTGATGACCATATAGGCGATCGAGAGCCCGAGAAGCCCGAGACCGACCACGGCCATGCCCATGACCGACCCACTCGCGAACGAGACTTTGAACGCGTCCGCGATCCCGCGCCGTGCGGCGTTCGTCGTCCGGACGTTTGCGGCTGTTGCCGTGTACATGCCGATGTAGCCGGCAGTCGCCGAGAGCGCCGCACCGAGCACGAAGCAGGCCGCGGTGAGCGGGTTAATCCAGACGCCGAGGACGACGGCAAGGACGATGACAAATATGGCTATAGCGCGATACTGTCTGTTCAGGTAGACCATTGCTCCCGTGTGGATGGCGGCAGCAATCTTCTGCATCAGGTCGGTACCCGTGCCCTCCCGCTTGATACTCATATACGAGTATCCTGCGAAGAGGAGAGCAAGAACGGCACCGATGGGTGCCAGATATACCAGATCCATCTCTCTGCATTCCTCCGATTGAGTACCATATACAGAGGGATTCAACATTTTTAAATATGTGGAAAAGATCCGGAGTATCCGGCGGAAACTCAGGTGAAATCGATCACTTCGGGCTGGAGTGTCTGGAGATCGACGACGAACGCACGCGCGGGCGTGGGGTGGATGTTCATCTGTTTCTGAAACGCCGTCTGGGCCTGCCAGGTGCCGGCGTTCACCCCGAGAACGCCCCGGTAGCGGGTGATGCCGCAGATGTGGACGTGCCCCGTGAGAAGGATCTCGGGGAGGGGATCGATGACGAGCCGGTCGGTTTTCATCGCGGCGATCGGCGTCCGCATCCCGTAGGGGACGGCGAGCAGTCGGCGTTTGAGCATCTCATCCATGATCTCGCCGGGCCGCTCGTAACTTGCGCCGGGGATGAGCCCGATCATGTCGTCGATCGACCGGCCGTGGTACATCAGGACCCGGACACCCTGGAGGTTTAAGAGGCACGGGTTCTCGACGAGAGTGCAGTTTTCGGGGAACTTCGCGGTGAACTCCGGCGGAATCGCCGGCTGCGGCTCGGCCATCCTGACGACATCGTGGTTCCCCGGCGCGGCGACGATCCGGATCCGCGAGGGCAGGTCGCGGAGCATCTCCGCAAAGACGTCGTACTGCTCGTAGATGTTTTTGATCGTCAGCTCGTTCTCCTGTCCGGGGTAGATCCCGATACCGTCGACGAGGTCGCCCGCGATCAGGAGGTATGCGGCGTCGGAGTCCTGGAGCCAGTCGGCGAACCGGTTCCACGCCTCATCGAGGAAGGTGTCGCTTCCCACATGCACGTCGGAGATGAGAACCGCTTTGCCCGGCCGCTCGCTCTTGAACGGGGCGTTGTTGATGGGGACGTCCGGGCGGAAGAGTTGATCGGCGAAGAAGAGGCCGCCGTCGTTCGAGAGTTTTCCCTTGACCCCGAGCACCTCGTCGGGGAGGATCCGCTCCGCCTCCGCGAACGACTCGTCCCGCCCTTTGTTGAAGAGCACCCGGATCGCCCCGGTGGGGTCCTCCATCTCGATGAGACGGTGCCCTTTGGCGGTCGTCCGGGCGTCGGCCACCATCCCGATGATGCTGCACTCCTCGTCCCGGTAACGGTGGGGGGACTTCACCAGCGCCTCGACCGGCATCGTGGTCATCCGGCTCCGGATCATCGAGGAGAGGCAGTTGTAGCGGTTTCGAAAGTAGTGGACGGCGTCCTCGTGGCCGGTGATGCTGCCCGTGGTTCCGGCGCTCCCCATGATCACCTCGAGTTCGGGGTCGACGAGGAACCGCGTCCCGTCCCGGACTTTCTTGAGGCACGGGATGTGCTCTGAGGAGACGACCAGGGTGCCGTCGGGGACCCCCGCCGCAATCCGGTCGATGAGCGCGGGATCGTTCTGTTCACGGATGTAACTCACCACGTCGGGATGGACCTGATGTTTCAACTCGAGGAACCGGCGTACGATCTCGGCGTTGGCGAGCATGGACTCCAAGATATTCTCCCCCCGGCAATATGGGTTTATCTTTTTCGCGCTCCGGAGAAATACTTCATACACCCCCAAGCAACGAGATCTCCCGGAGGTTCCCCTGTTGTCGATGAAAATGGTAGTGGTATGGCCTCAGAGGGGGATATTCTACAGAGCCTTTTTTCGCGTTTCGTCCCCGGTCCGGATATCCGGAGAACCTATGTATATGAAGGGTAGCAATCTCTTTAGAACAGATGTCGGATACCACCTGGCTGCAGCGTGCAGCATCCGCCCTTACGGCGTTCCGGGAGAGCGACCGCCCGGTCGTCTCGCTCGCCCGCGACCTCCTCTGGGTCGTCGCGGTCGTGGGGGGTATCGCCCTCGCCCTCTTCCTCTTCTCCGGAACCTGGCCGGCGGTGGTCACGATCGAGTCGGAGAGCATGGTCCCGAACATGAACGTCGGCGACCTGGTGCTCGTCGTCGACGAGGACCGGTTCGGCCCCCTGACGACCTGGGACGACGGCCGGTGGACGGGACATACGTCCTTCGGGGACTACGGCGACGTGATCGTCTACCGGCCGAACGGTGCCGACTCCGTCCACCCGATCATCCATCGCGCGATGACCTACGTCGATACCGCCGCCGTAGTTGAGTCGGGGCTCGGGGCCTACTACGACGACCCGCACGGCGGCTACATCACCGAAGGCGACAACAACCCCTCCACCGACCAGCCGAACCTCCGGATCGCGGGCGTCGGGGTGATCGAGCCGGTGAAGAAGGAGTGGATTGTGGGGAAAGCCCTCGTTGCGGTGCCGCTCATCGGTTACCTGCCCCTGCACCTCGCGGAGTTCGCCGTCGTCATCATCATCGTCATCCTCATCCACGACTTCGTCATTGCGCGCCGAAAAGAGAAAGAAGAATAGATCCGGGAACTACAAGAGAGGTGTTTACGATGCCCAACTCGCTGCATACCCTGCTTGACGATACACTTGCCGGCCACCGGCTCACGGAGGAGGAGGCCGTCCGCCTCCTCTCGACGCGCGACCGGGACGTCTGGGCGATCGCCGCCGCCGCGGACGAGCTCCGCGAACGAAAAGTCGGTGATACCGTCACCTACGTCCGGAACCAGAACATCCACGTCACCAATATCTGCAAGAACCTTTGCGGGTTCTGCGGGTTCGGGCGGCGGGCGGACGATCCGGAGGCGTTCTACGACGGGATGGACGCGATCCGGGAGAAGGCCCGGACGGCCGCGGCGCGGAACGTCACCGAGATATGCCTCCTCTCCGGCGTCCACCCGGACTATACCCTCGACTCCTACGTCGACCTCATCTCCTGCGTGCGGGAGGAGGCTCCCGGCACGGACATCCATACGGCAAGCCCCGACGAGATCGCCTGGGCGGCGAAACAAAGCGGCGTCTCGACGAAGGAGGCGATCGAGCGCCTGCGCGATGCGGGTCTCGGGACCGTGCAGGGAACTGCGGCCGAGATCCTGGTGGACAGCGTCCGTCGCGTGATCTGCCCGGGCAAGTGCGACACGGCGACGTGGGTCCGGATCGTCAAGGAGGCGCACCGCCTCGGCCTCCGATCGACGGCGACGATCATGTACGGCTCCTGCGAGAGGGCAGGCGATCGCGCCCGGCACCTTGCGATCCTCCGCGAGATCCAGGATGAGACCGGCGGGTTCACCGAACTGGTCCCGCTCTCCTTCCTCCACGAGAACACTGCTATCTACCGTAAGGGCCTCGCACCCGCAGGCGCCACCGGCCGCGAAGATCTCCTGCTCTTTGCGGTCGCCCGGCTCTTCCTCGACAACTTCGACCACATCCAGATCTCATGGGGCAAGGTCGGGACGAAGATGGCGCAGCTCGGGCTTCTCTCCGGCGGCGACGACCTCGGCGGGACGATGTTCTGCGACGACGTCAGCACGGATGCCGGCGGCGAGGGAGCCGACTACCTCGACCCGGTGGAGATGCAACGGATCGCCGGGGATCTCGGCCGGACGCTCCGGCAGCGGACGACGACCTACGGGACGGTCTAACGGCAATTCACATCCGGTTCAGGGCCTCCCTCCCCGGCATCCCGATCTCGACACGGCGTTGCACCGCCGGCAGGTTCGCCGCCTTCACCTCGGCGTCCATCAGGGAATCGAGGTTATCGAGGGTCGACTCTTCCGAGGCGCCGACGATCGCCGCGGGAACTCCGGAGTTCGCGAGCGCCTCGATATCGAAGCCGTCTGTCCCGATCATCCCCTCGTCGGTCACCCAGGCCATCAGGCTGGCGCTCCCGACCGGGATGACGTAACCGTATGCGTCCTTGTAGCTGAGCCTCGTGCGCTGGTGGCACAGGATCTGTTCTGCCATGGCCGCCGGATACCCCCGGGAACTGATAAGTGTATGCACCACCGCCGGGCGCACCCGAAGATTCTTGTCCTGACCGCGCCAGATCAACGTATTCCACACGGAGGGACGGGTGAGGTGCATGACACCGCCGCTATCAGAGGTTCTTGACGACGTGCTTGCCGGCCACCGGCTCACGGAGGAGGAGGCCGTCCGCCTCCTCTCGACGCGCGGCCGGGACGTCTGGGCGATCGCCGCCGCCGCGGACGAACTCCGCGAGCGAAAAGTCGGTGATACCGTCACCTACGTCCGGAACCAGAACATCAACGTCACGAACCTCTGCGTGAACGCCTGCGGGTTCTGCGGGTTCTCTCGCAAGCCGGGCGACGCCGATGCCTTCTTTTACGGCGAGGCGGCGGTGCGGGAGAAGGCGCGGGCGGCGCGCGAGCGCGGCGTCACCGAGGTCTGCACGGTGAGCGGGCTTCACCCGAAGTTCGACGCTCAATCTTACGCCGATATCTACTCCTGGATACGGGACGAGGCTCCCGGCGTACATATCCACGCAAGCAACCCGATGGAGGTGGCGTATGCCGCGAGCAAGAGCGGCATCTCCACCGGGGAAGTCCTCGGGGTGATGAGGGACGCGGGTCTCGCCACCCTCTGCGGGACAGCGGCCGAGATCCTGGTGGACAGCGTCCGTGCCGTGATCTGCCCCGACAAGATCGACACGGCGACGTGGGTCCGGATCGTCAAGGAGGCGCACCGTCTCGGCATCCGGTCGACGGCGACGATCATGTACGGCTCCCGCGAGAGGGCAGGCGATCGCGCCCGGCACCTTGCAATCCTCCGCGAGATCCAGGACGAGACCCGCGGGTTCACGGAGTTCGTGCCCCTCTCGTTCATCCACAAAAACACCCCCCTCTACCGGGCGGGGCAAGCCTCGCCCGGGGCGACCGGCAGAGAAGACCTCCTGCTCTTTGCGGTCGCCCGGCTCTTCCTCGACAACTTCGACCACATCCAGGCCTCCTGGGTGAAGGTCGGGACGAAGATGGCGCAGCTCGGGCTTCTTTCCGGCGCAGACGACCTCGGCGGGACGCTCTTTGAGGAGAGCATATCCCGGGAGGCGGGCGCCCGGGATACCGATTACCTGGATCCGGCCGATATGCAACGGATGGCAGGGGATCTCGGCCGGATGCTCCGGCAGCGGACGACGATCTACGATCTCCTTCCGGGCTGATCTCCGGGAGAGATGGGACCGGTTTGTCGGGATTTTCAAAACTATATCTGGAAAATTATAAATATCCTAGAATAGAGTGTCGCTCCTCAACGCCGGCCGGGTGCTGGCGATTGGGAGGAGAACGATATGTTAGGTGGTGGCCTTGTAGGGCTTGCAATCCTCTTCTTCGTACTGGCACTTATCTTCGCCATACTCGGGGCACGAGGCGTTGCAGGAATGACAATGTCGGTCGCGAAGTGGCTGGTTATCATCTTCATTGTCCTCGCGGTCATATCGCTGCTGCTCTGACTGCAGCCGGGCAGGGGAGATGGCGGGCAGCCGGCTGGAGAACGCCCCGCCCTTCCCTGAGACACCCTGCTCGCGAGGACTGAAGGGTCAGGGGCGCGGCTCTGAGAGGAGACCGGCCGCTGGAAAGGTGCGGGGGTTCCGGTTCTCAGTCCTCGGGCTGGAGGTACCTGACGATCGTATCCGCGACCGCCCTGGCCTTCTTCATCGCCTGTTCGTCTTTGCGGATGTCCCCCGGCGCGTAGCCCTTCCCGCAGACGTAGCCGAGGTACGAGAACTCGTGGGTGTTTAAGAACCCCTCCATGGTCTCGAGGGCGCGCTCGCACCCGCGGTCGGCGCAGACGGCGACGGCGACGGCCCTCCTCCCCGACAGCCTCCGGTCGTGGTAGAGCGAGTAGGTCCGGTCGATCAGGTTCTTCGTCTGGCCGTTGATGTCGTAGTAGTAGGTCGGGGCGCCGAGGACGAGCACCTCGCAGTCGATCATCTTCTCTGCAACAAGGCCCCAGTCGTCGTCCTCCGTCACGCACCACTTCGCGTCCTTACAGGCTTCGCACCCGGTGCAGGGTCGGATATCCATACCGGCGAGTGAGAGAAACTCGGTCTCGATGCCCGCCTCCCGCACCCGATCAAGGATGGTGGTGACGAGAGCCGCGGTGTTGCCGTTTTTTCGCATGCTTCCGGAGATACCGAGAACGTTCATACCCTATGCTCGTTCCTCTCGTTCTTGATTCTTGTGATCCGGGCATCGAGACCAAGACCCCGGAGTGCCGCGGCGACCTCGGGGACCGGGTCGCCGGGACGGTAAAAGAGGTGGGAAGGGCAGGCGCAGTCGCTGCACCCGAATTCCGGGACGGAGGGCCCGGCGACGGCACGGGCAAGATCGCACTCGCAGTCCCGGTCGGTGGCGGCGGTGACGACGGCGGCGGGGAAGAAGTGCGGGTCGAGGAGGAGGTAGTCGATGTGCCACCTGGGCGGGCGGTCGCGGCGAAGTGCGAGCCGCAGGTGCCGGTCTGCCCGGGCAAGGCCGCCGCTCCCCCGGGCGGAGCCCACGTAGACGTGACTGCCGGCGGAGAACTCCCTCTCCCCGAGGGCGCCGATCCGGACGACGCAGCCGGTGTTCTCGAGGACGAGGGCGTAGACCCCCCTATCCATAGAACCGGAGCGCCTCCCGGGCGGCCGCGATATGCCTCCCGCCGCCGCGGAGGGCGGGCTCGCCGTGGCCGGGGTAGAGCCCCTCGATCTCCAGGGCGCTGAGGCGCTCGATGGATGCCGCGAGCGCCGTCCGGTCGCCGCCGGGGAAGTCGTAGCGCCCGAAAGATCCGCCGGTGAAGACGGTGTCCCCGGAGAAGAGCAGTCTCTCCGCCTCGCCGTAGAGGCAGATCCCGCCCGGCGTGTGCCCGGGGGTGTGGACGACGCGGAGGTTCCCTATCCGGTCGCCGTCGGCAAGAACGGTGTCGGGGACGATCCCGGGGGAGCGGCCCCCGAAGACCATCGAGAGGCTCCGGGCGTCGTCGGCGAGGCCGGGCGCGTCCGCCTCGTGGATGCAGACGGCCGCATCGCCGCAGAGCCGCGCGATCTCCTTCACGTGGGCGATATGGTCGTAGTGGGCGTGGGTGATGACGATCGTATCGATCGCGGCGGCATAGGGCTCCACCGCCATCGGGAGAACGCCCGCGTCGATAAGGACGTTTTCGTAAACGAACGAATTGGCGTAGGTCGCGTTGCTCGCGATCCACCGGACTGGCATGCAGACTAATATGGTTTCCGGGCAAATGGTTCTTATGCATACCCTGATCTCCGCGTGCCTGAGCGGGGTCCCCCCCGAGGTGGAGACGATCGCCCGGGAAGAGGATCTCGTCCCGCACCGTGTCGCCCGGGCGGTCGCCCGCGGCCGGATCGTCATCCCGGCAAACCCCACAAGACCGCACCGGCTCTGCGCCATCGGGGAGGGCTGCAGGGTGCGGGTCAACGTGAACGTCGGGACGTCGGGAACCCGGTGCGACGAGGACCTCGAGGTCGAGAAGGCGGGAGCGGCACTCCGGGAGGGTGCGGACGCGCTGATGGACCTCTCGACCGGCGGCGATCTCGTCCGCATCCGGCGCCGAATCCTCGAACTCGATGCGCCGGTCGGCACCGTCCCCGTCTACGAGGCGGTCCGGCGGGCGGGGAATGCGGCGGACGTCGATGCCGATCTCCTCTTTAAGGTGATCCGGGAGCACTGCCGCCAGGGCGTGGACTTCCTGACGCTGCACTGCGGCGTGAACCGCGACGCCCTCGCGTCGCTCAAGGCCGACCCCCGGACGATGGGCGTCGTCAGCAGGGGCGGGGCGTTCCACGTGGCGATGATGGCCGCGACGGGTGAGGAGAATCCGCTGTATGCCGAGTACGACTACCTGCTCGAGATCCTCAGCGAACACGACGTCGTCGTGAGCCTCGGCGACGGGATGCGGCCGGGCGCGCTCGTGGACGCCGGCCGTCTCGCAAAGTCGACCGAGTACCTGACGCTCGGCCATCTCGCAAAGCGGGCGCTCGCCGCCGGGGTGCAGCGGATGATCGAGGGGCCGGGGCATATCCCGGCCGACCAGGTCGGCTACAACGTCCGGATGATCAAGGAACTGACCGACGGCGCTCCGCTCTACCTGCTCGGCCCGCTCGTGACCGACGTGGCGCCGGGCTACGACCACGTCGTGGGGGCGATCGGCGGCGCGATCGCCTGCATGAACGGCGCCGACTTCCTCTGCATGGTCTCGCCGAGCGAGCACCTGGCGCTGCCGGACATCCGCGACATCGTGGAAGGGACGCGGGTGGCAAGGATCGCGGCGCACGTCGGGAGCCTCTCCCGCGCCGCCGCACACACGAAGAACCGCGAGATCCGGATGGCGGAGGCGCGCCGGGCGCTCGACTGGGAGAAGCAGTTCGAGGCGGCGCTCGCTCCCGACGAGGCCCGGCGGATCCACGAGCGCGACGGGGAACTCGAGACCTGCTCGATGTGCGGCGACCTCTGCGCCGTCAAGATGGTGCGGGATATCCTCCCGGTGCCGGAAGAACGGATGGAGCCGTGAGAGAGGAAGTTTTTCAGAAATACTTCTCCTTACATCCTTCTGCGTAGAACCTCAACAACTCCGCATCCTTAAGATCTGCCGTGTTTTCATCGAATTTACGAGCAAATTGGATTCGCATCCTACACCTGCAGTAGAACGACTCTGACTGTTATACATACCCGTCCACGGCTTTCCACGGATATCGCATTTTGGGGTGGGGCTGACGGGGAGGGGGGATGCTCCCCCCTCCCCTGTCCCCTCCCCCCTATGGCGATACCCCCACGGTCCACTGCACCGGGCTTTTCGTTCATCTAAGTTGTTCGGTGGTCAAACCCGAGGATCTCCAGCCATCCTACCTCCGACCAGCCATTGCCCACGGAACTGCACCGCAGCCAGAATATCCCGAACGTTGGAAGCGCCGCGTCACTTCACCCCGAACCGCCCGTCAAGCCAGGCGGTTACCGCGTCGCGGCTCCGCCGGTAGGCCGCCATCACCTTGTCGGGGGTTCCGGTGGCCCGGCCCGGGTCCGGGAAGTCGACGTGGATCGTCTCCTTCGCCCAGGGAAACATCGGGCAGACGCCTCCGGCACAGAGTACGACCACGTAGTCCATCTCCTTCCCGTCGAAGAGGGCGAGATCCTTTGCCCGTTGCTTCGAGATGTCTACCCCGATCTCGCCCATCATCCGTGCGGCGAGGGGATCGAGGGCGGTGGGGGCGATCCCGGCCGAGCAGGCCTCGTAACGGTCGCCGTAGCGGGCGCGGAGGTAGCCCTCCGCCATCTGGGTCCGGGCGGCGTTGTTCGTGCCGATGAAGAGCACCTTCTGCTTCATGCCCCTCCCCCTGCACGGCCGGGTGGAAAAAGGTTGCCCGACCCCCTCGAAGTGCGACCGGCGCGCGCCCCGGGGACGATCGTTGCTCCACGCGGTGTCTGGTAGATGGGTGTGGAACTCCCCTTCGCGGCTTCGCGCTCTTCGCGTGCGGCCGTACCATCGCCTATAAACTGTCAGCTCACGCGAAGTGCGAGCGCAGCGAGCTTGAGCACCGTAGGTGCGAGCCGCAAAGGACGCGAAGAACGGTTTGTCTGAGAGCAACTCCCCCTCCCAACTTCGCCCCTTCCCGCCTTCGACAATCCACGCGGCGCTCCAGGCGTGTGGGGCCGGCACCCCCAGCCCGGCAGGAGAGAGGCGGTCTCAGGCGCGTCCTGCGTTGAGGATTCTGACCGCGAGCAGGGCGGCGTTCACGCCGTTGTCCACCCCGACGCAGGCCACCGGCACACCCTTCGGCATCTGGACAATCGAGAGGAGGGCGTCGAGGCCCATCAGCGTCCCGCTCACCGGGACGCCGATCACCGGCCGCTTCGTCTTCGAGGCGATCACTCCCGGGAGGGCCGCCGAGAGTCCGGCGATCGCGATGAAGACCCGGGCGGTGCTTGCCTTCACGTACTCGTCCAGCCGCTCGGGGTCGCGGTGCGCCGAGATCACGGCGTAGTCGTAGGACACGCCGTGCTCTTTCAGAGTCTCGAAGACTTTCTCCGCGACGGGGCCGTCCGAGGCGGAACCGCAGATAACCGTGACGTCTGCCATATCCAGATTCAGTTGTGCCCCGCCACTTTTTCACCCTGTCGATATTGCACGGTGGTGAGGTTGATATGACACTACATCCAAGTTCCTTGCAGGAACAGCGTCTGTCCTCGACGAAACGATACGGACTGATATCTCATGGAACAAGAACCACTCCTGATGATCCCCGGCCCCGTGCCCGTTCCGCAGCGGGTACGCGCCGCCATGACGCGGCAGGCCATCAACCACCGCGGCCCCGAGTTCGGCGCCGCCTACGCGGACACCGTCCGGACCTTGAAGACTCTCTTTGGTACCGCAAACGAACTCTACATCATCAGCGGCTCGGGAAGTGCCGGCATGGAGGCCGGCGTCGCGAACTTCGCGCGGGACAAGCGAATCGTCTCGCTCGTAAACGGCAAGTTCGGCGACCGTTTCGCCAAGATCGGCCAGCGTTACGGCACCGTCACCGCCCTTGAGTCCGAGTGGGGAACCCCGCTCGATCTCGCGGCCCTCGAGCGGGAACTCGAGGCCGGGGCCGAGGTCGTCACGATGGTCCACAACGAGACGAGCGCGGGTATCAGGAACCCCGCGCCCGAAGTCGGCAAACTCGCCCGCAAGCACGACGCGCTCTTCATCATGGACGGGGTCACCTCCATCGGCGGCGACGACGTCCGGATGGACGAATGGGGCATCGATATCGCCGTCGTCGGCTCGCAGAAGTGCCTCGCGGCTCCCGCGGGCCTCGCGGCCATCGCCGTCGGCGACCGCGCCTGGGACCGGATCTCGGAGAAGCGGCCGTTCTATCTCGACATGGCCGCCTACCGCAAGAGCGGCAAGGGTACCTCGATGGAGACCCCCTACACCCCGGCGGTCCCGCTCTTCCTCGCGCTCCACGAGGCCTGCACGATCATCGATGAGGAAGGCGTCGAGGCCCGGATCGCCCGGCACCGCCGGATGGCCGACGCCGTCCGCGCCGCGGCGAAGGCCTGGGGCGTCGACCTCTTCCCGACGCTCGACGAACACCACGCCTACTCGAACACCGCGACCGCGATGCGGATCCCGGACGGCATCACCGACAAGGATCTCCGGGGAACCGTCAAGAAGTTCGGGATCGAGATCGCCGGCGGCCAGGACCACCTGAAGGGCAAGATCTTCCGGATCGGCACCATGGGCAGCGTCGGGGCGCAGGAGATCCTCGCCACCCTCGCGGCCGTCCAGTTCACCCTGAAGAAGTCCGGGTTTAAGGCCGGGGACGGGGTGGAGGCAGCTGCTGAGGTGCTCCTCGGATGAAGATCGGGATCGCCGACACGACGTTTGCCCGGATCGACATGGGCAGGATCGCCGCGGAAGAGATCCGCAAGCACGCGAGCGTGGGGATTGAGCGCTACGCCGTCCCCGGCATCAAGGACCTCCCGGTGGCCTGCAAGAAACTGATCGAGGAGCGGGGGTGCGACCTCGTGATGGCGCTCGGGATGCCCGGGGGAGCGGCGAAGGACAAGGTCTGCGCCCACGAGGCCTCGCAGGGCCTCATCCTCTGCCAGCTGATGACGAACAGGCACATCATCGAGGTCTTCGTCCACGAGGACGAGGCAGAGGACGCAAAGGAGCTTGCCTGGCTGATGGAGCAGAGGACGAGGGAGCACGCGGTGAACGCCGTCCGGCTCGCCCTCCGCCCGAAGGACCTCGAGAAGCTCGCCGGGACCGGCCAGCGGCAGGGGTTCGAGGACGTCGGGCCTGCACGCCCCTGACGCAAAAAGTGAGAATTATCAACAACCGGTGCGAGTAGTACCACAGGAAGGATTACAAATGACGATAAACCTTGGATTCGTCGTCGCGGAGTTCAACCGCGACATCACCTACATGATGGAGATCGAGGCCCGGGAGCACGCCCGCTTCCTCGATGCGGAGGTCGCCGATACGATCTACGTCCCCGGCGCCTACGACATGCCGCTCGCGATCAAGAAACTGCTCGAGCAGAGCGAGATCGACGCCGTCGTCACCATCGGTTGCGTCATCGAGGGCGCCACCCAACACGACGAGATCGTCGTCCAGCACGCGGCGCGTAAGATCATCGACCTCTCCCTTGAGTTCGGCAAGCCCGTTGCTCTGGGCATCTCCGGGCCGGGGATGACCCGGATGGAAGCGACCGAGCGTATCGACTACGCGAAGCGCGCCGTCGAGTCGGCCGTGAAGATGGTCCAGCGGTTGGAATGAGAGGCCTCTCGGAGAAGGTTGCGGCCATCGCTCCTTCCGCGACGATCGAGATCTCTAACGCCGCAAAGCGGATGGCGCAGGAGGGTGTCGACGTCATCAGCCTCTCCATCGGGGAGCCGGACTTCGACACCCCGGAGCATATCAAGGACGCCTGCATCGACGCCCTCCACCGGGGCGAGACCCACTACGCCCCGAGCGCCGGGATACCCGCCCTGACGTCCGCGATCGCGGAGAAGATCGTCCGCGAGAACGGCGTCCCCGCACAGCCCGACGAGGTGATCGTCACCTGCGGGGCGAAAGACGCCATATACGAGGCGATGGAGGCCGTCCTGAACCCGGGCGACGAAGTGCTCATCCTCGACCCGGCGTGGGTCTCCTACGAGCCCTGCGTAGCGCTCGCAGGCGCCGTCGCCCGGCATCACGCGCTCTCGCTCAAGACCTTCCAGGTCGACGACACCCTTCTTGAGGCCGTCGGCCCCCGGACGAAGATGATCGTGGTCAACTCCCCCTCGAACCCCTCCGGCGCGGTGCTGGATGGGGGCTCGCTCGGGCTCATCGCCGATATCTGCCGCGACCACGACCTCTACGCGCTCTCCGACGAGATCTACGAGAAGCTGGTCTACGGGAAGGAGCACGTCTCCCTCGCCTCGCTCGACGGGATGGCCGAGCGGACGATCACGATCAACGGGTTCTCGAAGGCCTACGCGATGACCGGGTGGCGGATCGGCTACGCGGTCGCTCCACGGCCGATCCTCCGGCAGATGGAGAAGGTGCAGCAGCACACCATATCGCACCCGACGACGTTTGCAATGTTTGGCGCCCTCGCCGCGATCGAGGGTCCCCAGGACTGCGTTGAAGCGATGCGCCGTGAGTTCGAGCGCCGCCGCGACTACCTCATCCCGGCGTTACGCGACCTCGGCTACGCCACCGCCCCGGCCGACGGCGCTTTCTACGCCTACGTGCAGGTCGACGGCGACGATATGGCGGTCGCCCGGTCGTGGCTCCGGGACCTCCACGTGGCGGTCACCCCGGGAACCGCGTTTCACACCCCCGGCTGGCTCCGCCTCTCCTACGCGACCTCGATGGAGAACCTCGAGGAAGCGGTCGGGCGGATCGGGCGAGTCTAAGATCTTAATTTTTTTCCCGGACTTCGTTCTCCCTTCCGCTTCCACCCCGGCAGCCGCTGCAGCCTCTCGTAGTATTTGACCGCCTCGGCGGGGCGGTCGAGGTTGATCAGGGCCACCGCCTTTCCGTTGAGGGCTTCGGCGTCGTCGGGGTTGAGGGCGAGAACCCGGTCGTAGCAGTCGAGCGCCTCCTCGGAGCGTTCCAGAATCACGAGCGCGTTCCCCTTCGTCGTCCAGGCCTCAACCCTCGCGGGATCGATCTCGAGCGCGTGCGTATAACAGGTGACGGCCTCGCCATACCGCCCGAGGACGAAGAGCGCGAGCCCTTTGTTGTACCAGGCGTCCCCGTTCTCCGGGTGCATCCGGAGTTCCCGCTCGTAGCAGACGAGCGCCTTGTCGTAGTGCGACAGAACGGAGAGGACGCTCGCTTTGTTGTTCCAGACTCGCTGGTTCTCCGGGTCGATCTCGAGCGCCCGCTCGTAGCAGACGAGCGCCTCCTCGTAGCGCTCGAGCTGGTAGAGTGCGTTGCCGTAGTTGTTCCAGGCGACGGCGTTCTCGGGGTGCGCCCTGACCACGGCCCGGTAGCATTCGATTGCAGTCTCGCAGTCCCCGAGGGCGTAATGACACTCGCCCCGGTAGTACTCCGCGTCGGCATGGCCGGGCTGGAGTTTGAGCGCCTGGCCCAGGCACTCTATCGCCTCCCCGTGCCGCTTCAGGGCGAAGTAGAGCAGGCCTTTCTGGTACCAGATCTCCGCGTCGACGGCGTTCACCCGGAGCGCGCGGTCGAAGCAGGCGAGCGCGAGGTCGTAACGCTTCAGTTTCTTCAGCGCCGCGGCCTTCTGATACCAGATCCCGGGGTAATCGGGGTTGATCCGGAACGCCCGCTCGTAGCAGTCGAGCGCCTCTTCGTAGCGCTCCAGGCTCTGCAGTGCCCGGCCCCGGTTGTACCAGGCCTCGACGTCGTCGGGACGGAGGGCGAGCGCGCGGTCGAAGCAGGCGATTGACTCGTCGTAGCGCTGGAGCGCCGAGAGCGTGCACCCTTTGGTGTACCAGGTATCGGTGTGGTTCGGGTCGATGGCGACGGCGCGGTCGTAGGAGGCGAGTGCGTCCTCGAACCGGGCGAGGAGGGTCTCGATGGTTCCTCTGGCGTACCAGGCGTTTGCGTTCCCCGGTTCGAGCGCGACCACCCGGTCATAGCACTCGATCGCCGTCTCGTACCGACGTTCGCCGGCAAGCGCCGTGCCGCGGGCGAGCCAGGCGTCGATCCGGTCCGGTTCGAGCACGACCACCCGGTCGTAACACGCGATTGCCTCGGGAGTGAGCCCGATCTTCCGGAGGGCGTGGCCACGAATGAGCCAGGCACCCGCGGAGTCCGGTGCGAGTTTCACCGCCTGGCCGGAGGATCCGGCCGCCTCCCGGTACTCCCTGATCTCGTACATCGCCTGCCCCCGGGCCTCCCAGAACCGGGCGCAGGTCGGGTCGATCCTGATCGCCTGGTCGAAGCATTCGATCGCCCCCCGGTGGTCCCGGGCGGCGGTGAGGGCGAGCCCCTTATGGTACCAGGTGGTGCCGGTGCCGGGGCTCTGCCGAATCGCCCGGTCGTAGCACTCGACGGCCCGGTCGTACTGCCCCTGCTCGGCATATGCCCGTCCTTTCCTGCACAAGGCATCGGCGTTCTTCCAGGGGAGTTCCATTTCGTGAAAGATAGTGCCACCGGATTAAAAAAGGATTTCGATAACGTTCTCAAGGAATCCGCCAACGCGGAAAAATTATTTCGTTTCGTTCTTGTTCTCTCCGGATTCGGGTCCGCCCGGTGAGCCGGATCGATTGGCAACGTATACATGCTCCGGGATCTAAACCGGGGATCGAGGTAACCCGATCGGGCCGGACGAGCATGAGAAAGATGCGTGATACCCCGAACCGCGATCGCCCGCGCGAAAAACTGGCAGCACGGGGACCCCGGGCGCTCACCGATGCCGAACTGATCGCCCTTCTCATCGGGCGCGGCACGGCGGGGCGGGACGTTCGAGAGGTCGCGAGCGACGTCGAACACTACCTGAAGCATGCGAAAGGCTGCCCTTCTTATGACAATCTCCTGGAAATAGACGGTATCGGTTCGGCGAAAGCCTGCGAGATCATGGCCTGCTTCGAACTCGGGCGGCGGTATCTTGAGGGCGACGGCGTCTCGGGGCACCGGATCACCCGCCCTGAGGACGTGCTCCCGCTGGTCGCGGAGTGGCGGGGTAAGAAGCAGGAATATTTCGTTTGCATCACGCTCAACGGTGCCGGCGAGGTGATCGAGCGCCGGGTGGTCACCGTCGGGATCCTGAACCAGAGCCTCGTCCACCCCCGGGAGGTCTTCTCCGAGGCGATCACCGACCGTGCAGCCTCGGTCATCCTTGTCCACAACCATCCCTCGGGCACGCTCGATCCGTCCACCCAGGATCTCGGCATCACCCGGCAGCTCGTCGAGGCCGGGTCGATCCTCGGCATCCGGGTGCTCGACCACATCATCGTCACGAAGAAGGGTTACGCGAGCTTAAAGGAGCTCGGACACCTGTAACAGCGGGGGAAAAACCGCCCTAACACCCCGGAAATACCGCTCTCGTCCCCGGTTTGAGCCGAACACTGTCGGTGGATCCCTGAAATCCGGTGAATTCCTCCGCGTTCGGCATCACCACCCCGAAAAAGTTTATCCCTTCCCGTTGGCCAAGAGTATACGAGGCGTACTCACCATGGATACTGGATTTCTCCGGGTGTTGCTCGATCCCGGACGATTTTTTGAAGCGCGTATGCAGGAAAAACCGAGCCTGAAGATACCGGCGCTGATTGCGCTCGTCATCGGGCTGATCGGTGCGGTCTCAACCGTACCGATGGCGGATATCACCATGGCCATGCTTCCCGCGGATATGCAGGGCCTCGGGGTGATCATGATGGTCATCTCCGCCGGCGTTGCCTTCGTCGGCGGGCTCCTCGCATGGGTCATCTGCGGCTTCGTCTTGTACCTCGTCTCGATGATCTTCAAGGGCCAGGGCGACCTCGAGCGGACGATGGAGTTCACCGGCTACGGTCTCATCCCCCAGATCTTCGGGGGCATCATCGGGACATACTTCTCCTACCAGCTTCTCTCGGGCCTGAACATCCCGCCCATGACGAATCCCGAGCAGATGGTGGAGTTTTCCGAGAACCTGGTGACGATTCTCACGACCGATCCCCTGGCGCAGATCGCCGGGCTTGTGAGCATCCTCTTCATAATATGGAGCGCCAATATCTGGATCTTCGGTATGAAGTACGCGCGGAACCTCTCCACGCGGGACGCGGTTCTCACCGTCGGGATACCCGTGGGGCTCTACATCCTCTCTAGGTTAATCACACTTGCCGGATGGCTGTAACATGAAACCACTCAATGTTTTGATTATATCACTTCTCTGTGCCGCGATAGCGTTCACCGCACCGGCCAGCGCCGGTCCTGCGGACATCACCGTGGTCTCCTCGTCGCTCGACCCCCCGGTCCTGATGAAGGGGGACACCGGGACGCTGACGGTGGTCGTCCAGAACACCGGTGCCGAGACCGTGGCCATCCGGAGCGCCCGGCTCTACGGCAGCGGGGTCGTCCCCCTGAACGAGCCCTATCCCTCGGTCGGTGAGCTCGGCGCCGGGAACAGCAAGACGTTCACCTTCACCGTCCGGGCGGACGGAGGGGAAGGAACGTTCTACCCGACGTTCGTGCTCGACTTCCGTGACGGTGCCGGCAACCTGCGCTACCCGGTTCCGGTCCAGGTCGAGAACACGCCGCTCAGCGCGTCGGTGATCCAAAAGCCGGACGCTTTCGCCGAATCGAGGACGGCCGACATCACCGTCCGGGTGGGCAACCCGCGGCCGAACGCCGCCTCAGGCGTCCAGGTCGTCCCGCAGGGGAGCGGCTTTACCGTCACCCCGACCGGCGGGTTCATCGGCAGCCTCGCCCCCGACGCGTCCGGGACGGTCACGTTCAACCTGACCCCGACCGCGGAGACGGACGTCACGTTCCAGGTGGTCTGGCGCAACGGGATCAACACCCACACCGCCGACCTCGTCCTGCCGGTCGCGTTCGGCGAGGACAAGAAGCAGGCCGACCCCGTCATCACCAACGTCGAGGTCACGCCGATCGCCGGGGGCTACCGGATCGTGGGCGACGTCATGAACGCCGGTCTCGAGTCCGCCCGGTCGGTCGTCATCAGCCCCGGGTCGCCCGCGACGCCCATCGACCCCTTCCGGGTCTACGTCGTCGGAACGCTTGACCCCGACGACATCTCGTCGTTCGAGGTGACGTTTAAGGTCAACGGAACCGTGACCGAGATCCCGGTCGTCGTCGAGTACCGGGACGATGACGGCAACCGCTACACCGCGTCGATGCCGGTCGGGCTCGGCGGCACGGCCGCCCCGCTCGAAGAGCAACAGGAAGACGGCGGGTTCCCGATAGTTGGGCTCCTCGTCTTGGTGCTCGTCGCGCTCGGGGTTGCCGGAGCAATCTACTACTCGTGGAAGCGGACGTAACGACGATGCCGGTCATCTCTTTCGAGAACGTGAGGAAGGTCTATCCCCTCCCGGCGGGCGACGTCGTGGCGCTTGACGGCGTCGATATCGCCATCGATGAGGGAGAGTTTGTCCTGATCATGGGCCCCTCGGGGTCGGGGAAGTCGACGCTCCTGAATATCATGGGCTCGCTCGACGTCCCGACCTCGGGCGAGGTCACCATTGCCGGCAACAAGATAGGCGGGATGGACGACGACGACCTGACCCTTCTGCGGCGCGATCATATCGGGTTCGTCTTCCAGCAGTTCAACCTGATCCCGCTCCTCTCGATCGTCGAGAACGTCGAGTACCCCCTGATCCTGAAGGGCCGGCAGAACGGCACCCGGGAACGGGCGGAGGAAGTCCTCAGGGCGGTCGGGATCGAGAAGACCCATTTCACCCATAAGCCGGGCGAACTCTCCGGCGGGCAGCAGCAGCGGGTCGCGATCGCCCGCGCGCTCGTCAACGACCCCGACTTCCTCCTCTGCGACGAGCCGACCGGGAACCTGGACTCGAAGACCGGTACCGCCATCATGACCCTCCTCGACCGGATGAATCGCGAGGAGGGCAAGACCGTCGTCATGGTCACCCATGACCCCCGGATGACCGAATACGCCGACCGGACGATCCGGCTCGTCGACGGGAGGGTGGAAGAATGACGTTCTTCGACCTCGCCCGCCGGAACGTCGTCCGCCACTGGCTCCGGTCGTCTCTCGCGGTCATCGGGATCGTCATCGGCGTCATCGCGATCGCCTCTCTCGGCATCATGGGCAACAGCATCGGCCTGATGTTCAACGACATGGTCAGCGACGTCGGCGACACCGTCATCGTCTCCCCGGCGACGGGCGTGGGCGGCGGCAAACTCACCGAGCGGCAGGTCTCCGATATCGCCCGGGCGGTCGGCTCCAACGACGTCATACCGTTCTCGAGCACCGCCGATAAGATCTCCGTGGGCGATAAGGAGGGCGGGGCGATGCTCTATGCGATCCCCGCCGGGGATATCCCCTCCCTGCTCGAGGTGGAGTCGGGGGGCTACCCGAGGGATACGGGCGGTGGGTGCCTGATCGGGAGCGAACTTTCCGCGAACAGCAGGGATAACGGCCTGAAACTCGGTGCCCGGATCAGGATCGGCGACGAGACCCTCCGTGTCGTGGGCGTGCTCAAGGAGCGGGGGATGGGTTTCGACATCAACCCCGACTACGCCATCGTCGTCCCTTACACCTGGTATTCGAGCCACTACGACGAAGAAGATTACGACCAGGTGATCGTGAAGGTCAGGGACGTCAACGATATCGACGCGGTCAAGGAGTCGATCGAGCAGAGGATGAACCGGCGGGAGGACGTCGTCAACGTCATGGATACCCGGGGAATCCTCGAGAGCATCTTTGCGGCCACCGAGTCGATCACGGTCTTTCTCGCGGGAATCGGCGCGATATCGCTCCTCGTCGCCGGCGTCTCGATCCTGAACGTGATGCTGATGTCGGTCACCGAGCGGATCAAGGAGATCGGCGTTCTCCGGAGCATCGGCACCCGGCGGGGCGAGGTGATGCGGATGTTCATCTACGAGGCACTCCTCCTCGGCATTGCGGGCGCTCTCATCGGGGGCGTGCTCAGTTTCTGCGCCGGCTACGTGGTAACGGCGGTCTTCGTCGAGAACCCCGATTACCTCTTCGACCCGACGAGCCTCCTCTACATCGTCTTCGGGATGGCCTTCGGCGTCATCACGAGCGTGGCATCCGGCCTCTACCCGGCCTGGAAGGCGGCGCACTTAAATCCTATCCAGGCACTGCGCCACGAGTGACGGCTAACCCATACATCTCTTTTTTTCCCGCTCGATATCGTCGCGGAGTGTTTTGAGGAGATCGTCGATCGCTCGCGGCGCACCCGGGAGGAGGGCGAGGTACTCGCGCTCCCCCTCGACGACGAGGATCGCAACCGGGGTCAGGCTGATTGCGGCCGCTTCCCCCATACAGAGCGTGAACATCCTGATGATGGGGATGATGCACCGCCCGCCCGCCGTACGGCCGCCGCCGGCGACGAGATCGATTCCTTCAGGCACCCGCCACACCTCTTCCCGATACCCGGCGGAGCCGCTCCCTCACCGGTCTGTCCAGAAGAGCCCTTGCGACCGCGATGAGGATCAGGAGCGGGCGGCGGATCTGCATCCGGAGCGAAAACGTGCCTTCGAAGACCTCGCGGTCGAAGACCGGGGTCATCACGAAGTCGATCGCCTCCGCCGGCCGGAGTGCGTAGCGGACGGCGGTGCAGTAACCGTACACGACGCCGGTGTCGGCGGGGCTCTCGAGGCCGAGGGTGATATCCCCCCGGAGCGATTCAAGGTAGAGGGACCGGTAGACGGTCTTGAGAATCCTCCGGATATGCGGCCAGAGGTCGCCGGCGGCGTCGAGGTACTCCCGGATCGGTCGGGCCGGCCGCCTCTCCTCAATCTTCTCCTCTTTCTCCTCCGGCTTTTCCGCCATCATCTCCCTGAGATCCCGGGCCATGATCCGGCGACCGGCGAGGAGGATCTCGAGCACCTGCACCTCCTCGGCGACCCGGACCCTCGCGCCCACAATGCCCCAGGCTACGGTTGCCGTCGCCCGGGCGCTCTCCCGGCTGCAGTCGGCGACCGTCGAGACGGTCACCGGAACCAGGTAGAGGGTCAGCAGAAGAGCGAGGATGAGGACGGCGGCGACGAGCAGAATGAATAAAAGAAGGGTCGCGGCCATGGGATGGAGAGAACCCTATGCCTCTCCTTCACCGCCGATCGGGATCTCCGTTCCACCTTCCGGTACGGGGGACATTCTGCCGCCCTTGCGCTGCTGCATCATCTCGGAGCCCTTCTCAAGCACCCGCTCGACGTGGGGGCCGACCGCCTCCCCGATCGTCGAGATCACCTCGGCGATCTCGCTCTTCTTCTTCAGCGAGACCACCTGGATGCCCTCGGGGCCGGGGACACCTTTGGTGATGATGATCAGGGCAACGGCCGATATGCCGCCGCCGCCGGCACTTGCGGCTCCGGATCCGCCGGCCGGCCGGCCTTCCCTCTTCTCTCCTGACCCCTCACCGCCGCCGAACCCGAGCCCGAACTCGGCGACCGGTATGATAACCCGCTCGCCGGCCTCGATCGGGGCACCGAGGACGGCGCTCGCGCAGAGTGTTCGTGCAAGTTGATCGACGGTTATCTGAAGCATCGATTCGCCAGTCAAACTGTTCACCACAGGTATTCCACTCTCCGGCCCCGTATATAATGGTTGGGGTTTCCCACCGGCCGCCTGTCGCCGCCCTCACGGCAGGAGCCGCCAGCCCACGGTCAGCGCGGCGAGGACGACGAGGCCGAGTGCGGCGAGCGCCAGGGATAGCGAGGTGTTTGCGAGCCGGGTGAGGGCGGTCGTGAGTTCCCGGCGGTAGATGTAGGCGAACAGCCCTGCTATCAGGAGGAAGAAGAGCCACTCGCTCGGTTGGGCGAGCTCCCGGAGAACCGATTCCCAGAAGTAATCTTCCGGATAGCCGTGGCTCGGGAGAGGACCGAGGAACGGCCAGAACCACTCGACCGGGTGCCGCCACATCCCGTCGAAGAACTGGTGGCTCGCCATCCCGGCGGCGACGGCGAAGAGCTCGATCCTCCGGCGGTAGTAATAGAGGATGAGGCCGGCGATGACGACCAGGAAGAGGATGGTGAGGCCGTGGAAGTAGATTCTGCCGTAGTCCACGGTTCCGGCGAGGAGGATGTGCCCGAGCGGCTTGTCGATCAGGTCGGGGAGCACGGCGCCCAGCACGGCGAGCGCAAGAACCCTCCGGTCGCCGGCGATCGCCGCGAGCACGACGCCTATGAGGAGACCGACCATGGCGTGGGCGAGGAGGTACATCGCTATCCCGTGGCGGAGCGTGCATATACCCTTTTTCCTGTGTGGACCGGGCGGGGATTGGATCCGTGCAGTATCAAAGTGATCTCAATTGATCAATGATGTTGGACAATGTATATATGTGTTCAGGGTACACCGTGATGCATGCAGACGAAGATCCTCCTTGACGAGGGGGAGATGCCGAAACGGTGGTACAACATCCAGGCAGACCTCCCGACGCCCATGGACCCGCCCCTTCACCCGGCTACCGGGAAACCGGCGGTCCCCGACGATCTCCGCCATCTCTTCCCGATGGAACTGATCCGGCAGGAGATGAGCACCGAGCGCTACATCGACATCCCCGAGGAAGTCCGGGATATCCTCACCCTCTGGAGGCCGAGCCCGCTCTACCGGGCAAGAAGGCTCGAGGCGGCCCTGAAGACCCCGGCGAAGATCTACTTCAAGTGGGAGGGCGTGAGCCCCCCGGGTTCGCACAAGCCCAACACCGCCATTCCGCAGGCCTACTACAACCGCGAAGAGGGGATCGAGCGCCTCGCGACCGAGACGGGGGCGGGGCAGTGGGGGTCGTCGCTCGCGTTTGCGACGAGCCTCTTCGATATGGAGTGCACCGTCTACATGGTCCGGAGTTCCTACGACCAGAAACCCTACCGGAAGAGTATGATGCAGGTCTACGGCGCCGAGTGCATCCCGAGCCCGTCCGAGAAGACCCGGTCCGGCAAGGCCATCCTCGCCCGCGACCCTGATACGCCGGGCTCCCTCGGGATCGCCATATCCGAGGCGGTCGAGGACGCGGCCGCCCACGAGAACACCAACTACGCCCTCGGCTCCGTCCTCAACCACGTCTGCCTCCACCAGACGATCATCGGCCAGGAGGCAGTGCAGCAGCTTGCGGCTGTGGACGCCTACCCCGACATGGTGATCGGGTGTGTCGGCGGCGGCACGAACTTCGCCGGGCTCTCGTTCCCGTTTGCGGGGGCGAAGATGACCGGGAAGCATCCCGAGACCGATATCGTCGCGGTGGAACCCGCCGCCTGCCCGACCCTGACGAAGGGGCTCTACGCTTACGACTTTGGGGACGTCGCGGGGCTGACGCCGCTTCTTCGGATGTTCACCCTCGGCCACGACTTCGTCCCGCCGGCGATCCATGCCGGAGGGCTCCGTTACCACGGGGCGTCGCCGCTCGTCTCCCGGCTCGTCCAGGATGGGGTCGTCCGGCCGGTCGCCTACCGGCAAAACGAGGTCTTCGAGGCCGCGGTGCTCTTCGCCCGGACGGAAGGGATCGTCGTCGCGCCCGAGGCCGCCCACGCGGTGAAGGCCGCGGTCGACGAGGCGCTCCGGTGCCGGGAGACCGGTGAGGAGAAGACGATCCTCTTCAACAACTCCGGGCATGGCAACTTTGACTTCTCCTCTTATGAGGCCTACTTTGCAGGAAGGCTCGTCGACTACGAGTACCCGGCGGAGCTGATCAAGGAGTCGCTCGCCCGGCTGCCGGTGACGGGGTGATGCCGGTGGACTGGACTGCGCTCCAAGAGAGCTGAACACGACCCCGGGATACGAGGAGGCCGTTGCCGCGGCGGACGCGAGCGGCCGGCCTCTCGTCGTCCCGGTATATGGAGAGATCCCGCTCCCCGCGACTTCGCCGGCCGACCTCTATACCTCCCTCCGCGAAGGGCCCGGATTCCTGCTCGAGTCGCTCGAGGGGAGCGCGAAGGCCGCCTGTTACTCGTTCATCTGCACCGCCCCGTCCGCGACCGTCGCCGTGGCCTCCGACGGCACGCTGACGGTCTCCGGCGATCCGCGTATCCGGGAGATTGCCGCCGGCACCGAGGCCGCCGACCCCCTCGACGCCCTTCGGTCGTTCATGGACGGATTCCGGGTCGCTTCCGCGCCGCTTCCCCGCTTCTCCGGGGGGCTTGCCGGTTACTTCTCCTACGACCTTGCCTCGTCCCTCTACCCGGTTCCCCGGCCGGAGGGGGTCGACGAACCCGTTGCCCGGTTCATGCTGGCGCAGGACTGCCTCGCCTTCGACCACAAGAGAGAGCAGCTCGCGGTCGTCGCAAACCTGCTCGTTGCCGACGGGACCGATGCGGAGGAGGATTACGCCGGGGCCCGGACGGCGATTGCCGAACGGATCGCCCGGATTCGCGATCTTGCGCCGCCGTCCCCGTGCGGGCGGTGCCAGTCCGGCGTCCCGGCGTCGTCCTGCACCCCGGACGAGTTCTCGGGCGCGGTTCTTCGGATAAAAGAGCATATCGCGGCGGGCGACGTCTTCCAGGCCGTCCTCTCCCGGCGGCTCGCCTGCCGCATCGCCGGCGACCCGTTCGCCGTCTACCGGCGGCTCCGGGTGGAGAACCCGAGCCCCTACATGTACTACCTGGACTTCGGCGACCGCCAGGTTGCCGGGAGCAGCCCCGAGATGCTCGTCCGGGTGGAGGACGGTCGGGTGACGACCGTCCCGATCGCCGGCACCCGGCCGCGGGGGCGGACTCCGGCGGAAGACGACCTGCTCGCGGCCGAACTCCTCGCCGACGAGAAAGAGCGGGCGGAGCATGTCATGCTCGTCGACCTGGCGAGAAACGACGTCGGGGCGGTCTCCGCCTTCGGAACCGTCTCGGTGAAGGACTTCATGACCGTCGAGCGGTTCTCCCACGTCCAGCACATCGTCTCGACGGTCACGGGGACGCTCCGGGAGGGGTGCGACCGGTTCGACGCCCTCCGCTCCTGTTTCCCGGCGGGAACCGTCTCGGGCGCCCCGAAGGTCCGGGCGATGCAGATCATCGGCGAGACGGAAGGGTTCCGGCGGGGGATCTACGCCGGGGCCGTCGGCTACGTCGGCTTTTCCGGCACGATGGACCTTGCGATAGCCATCCGGACGGTTCTGGTGCAGGACGGCGTCGCTTCCGTCCAGGTGGGGGCCGGGATCGTGGCCGACTCCGATCCCGGCCGGGAGTGGACCGAGACCGAGAACAAAGGGCGGGCGATGCTCGCGGCGCTCGGCGCGGAGGCGGAGTGATGCAGGTGCTCGTCATCGACAGCTACGACAGTTTCACTTTCAACCTCTGCCAGCAGATCGGTGTGCTCGGCGCGGAACCGGTCGTGGTGAAGAGCGATACGCCCCTCGATCGGCTACGATCCGAATCGTTCGACCGGATCGTCCTCTCGCCCGGCCCGGGGCACCCCCGGGACTCCGCCCTCTACCGGGAGGTTCTCGGCACGATCAGCCGCACCGTCCCGACGCTCGGGGTCTGTCTCGGCCACCAGGCGATCGGCCTTGCGTTCGGCGCCCGGATCGTCAGGGCGGACCGGCTGATGCACGGAAAGCGGTCGCTCGTCCGGCACGACGGTGCGGGGATCTACGCGGGCGTGCCCGACCCCCTCGTCGCGACCCGCTACCACTCGCTCGTCATCGAACCGGCATCCGTTCCGGACTGCCTCGCGGTGACCGCCACGAGCGACGACGGGACGGTGATGGGCGTCCGGCACCGGTCGTTCCCGATCGAGGGGGTGCAGTTCCACCCCGAGAGCATCCTCACCCCCGAGGGAACCCGGCTGATGGCGAACTTCCTCTCCGGCACGGGGGGCGCGGCATGATCCGCGAGGCGATCGCCCGGGTCTCCTCGGGGACGGATCTCTCCCCGGCCGAGGCGGGAGGGGTGATGGAGGAGATCATGCACGGCACGGCGACACCCGCCCAGATCGGCGGATTCCTCACGGCGCTCCGGATGAAGGGGGAGACCGTCATAGAGATAGCGGCGTTCGCCCGGGCGATGCGGGCGGCGGCCGTCCCGGTCTCTCTCCCCTCCCCCGGGGAGCGGGTGGATACCTGCGGAACCGGGGGCGACGGCGCGGGGACGTTCAACATCAGCACCGCGGCCGCCTTCGTCGCGGCCGGTGCGGGCGTCCCGGTCGTGAAGCACGGGAACCGGGGGGTCTCGAGCCGGTGCGGCTCGGCCGACGTCCTCGAGGCGCTCGGGGTCGACGTCGCGATCCCGCCCGAACGGGTGGCGGACGTTCTTTCGACCGCCGGGATCGCGTTCCTTTTCGCCCCGGCCTACCACCCGGCGATGCAGTATGCCCGCACCGCCCGCCAGGAGATCGGGATACGGACGGTCTTCAACCTTCTCGGCCCCCTCACGAACCCGGCGGGGGCGGGAGCGCATCTGCTCGGCGTCTACGACCCCGGCCTGACCCTTCCGGTCGCCCGGGTCCTCGGCGACCTCGGGGCGGAGCGGGCGCTGGTCGTCCACGGTGCGGGGCTCGACGAGATCGCGACGGCCGGCCCGACGACGGTCGCGGAACTCCGGGACGGCGAGGTCACGACGTATACCCTCGATTGCACGGAGTTCGGGATCCCGCGTTCACCCGTCGCGGCCATCCGGGGCGGGGGGCCGGAGGAGAACGCCGCGACCCTTCTTGCCGTCCTCGCGGGCGAGGAGGGCCCCGCCCGGGATATCGTCCTCCTCAACGCCGGGGCGGCGATCTACCTCGGCGGGAAGGCAGTCGGCCTTGCGGACGGGATTGCCCGTGCCGGGGCATCGATCGACTCGGGTGCGGCGCTCGACCGGCTCCGCCGGCTGGTCGGGGCGACCGGAGGCGGGGCATGATCCTCGACGAGATCGTCAGGGCGACCGGCGAGCGCATCCGGCACCTCGACCAACCGGTCGATCCCGATCCCCTGCCCCGCCGGAGCCTTGAGGCGGCGATACGCGCCTCTTCCGGGAGGCACGCGGTCATCGCCGAGGTGAAGTACGCCTCCCCGTCGCGGGGGAGGATCCACGACGGCTGCACCCCCGAAGCGATCGCCCGGGAGTTCGTCGCCGCCGGGGCCGCCGGCCTCTCGGTGCTGACCGAACCCACCTATTTCGGGGGGAGCACCGGGTACCTCGTCCGGGTGCGGCGTGCGGTATCCGTCCCGGTCCTCAGGAAGGATTTCATCATCGACGAACGCCAGCTCGATGAGACCCGGGCGCTCGGCGCCGACGCCGTCCTCCTGATCGCCCGGGTGCTCGGCGACCGTCTCCCCGAGTTCGTCGACGGAGCGCTCGCGCTCGGGCTCGAGCCGCTCGTCGAGGTTCACGACAGGGACGAGATGGAGCGCGCTCTCGCGACGAGTGCGAGCCTCATCGGGATCAACAACCGCAACCTCGAGACGATGACGATCGACCTCTCGACGACCGTTCGCCTGGCCAGAGCGGCCCGCGAGGCGGGGCGGCTCGTGGTCTCGGAGAGCGGCATCACGTGGCCCTGCGATGTCCGGAGCCTCTCCCGGCACTGCGACGCGTTCCTGATCGGGTCCGCCCTGATGTCGGCCCGCGACCGGAGCAAACGATTGGAGGGGTTCGTATTCGCGTGAAGATCTGCGGGATGACGAGCGTTCGCGACGCACTCCTCGCCGTGGCGGCCGGTGCCGACGCGATCGGCGTGGTGCTCGCGAGCCCCTCCCCCCGGTCGGTGAGCCCTGAGGTGGCGCGGGAGATATTCGCGGCGGTTTCGCCGTTCGCGACCACGGTCGCGGTCACCTCGACCGGCCGGCCCGAAGACGTCCCGGCGCTCCTCTTCTCGCGGCCGGACGCGGTTCAGGTGCCGGCCGATCTGCCCCTCCCTCCTGATGCGGGGGTGCGGGTCATCAGGATGCTCTCTCCCGGCGACGCTCTCCGGGGCGACTGCGACGCGGTGATCGTTGATAACAGCCACGGCACCGGGCGGGCGTTCGACCCGGAGTATGCCCGGGCATGCGTGGCCGCCTCCCCGGTGCCGGTCATCCTTGCGGGAGGGCTCACCCCCCACAATGTGGCCGACGCTATCCTTGCGGTGCGGCCGTATGCGGTCGACGTCGCTTCAGGCGTCGAGGCGGCGCCGGGGATCAAGGACGAGCGCCTCATGCGGGCGTTCGTGAAGGTATGCAGGATGATGAACAATCCATGAAACCAGGACGATACGGTATATACGGCGGGCAGTACGTGCCCGAAACCCTGATGAGCGCGCTGATCGAACTCGAGGAGACCTACGAGCGGGTCCGCGAAGACCCGGAGTTCTCCCGCCGGCTCTCCTGGTACCTCCGCGAGTACGCCGGGCGGGAAACGCCGCTCACCTACTGCGGGAACCTCTCCCGCGACCTCGGCTGCTGCGTCTACCTGAAACGGGAAGACCTCCTCCACGGTGGGGCGCACAAACTGAACAACACCCTCGGCCAGGCGCTGATGGCGAAGTTCATGGGCAAGCGCCGGCTCATCGCCGAGACGGGCGCCGGGCAGCACGGCGTCGCGACGGCGATCGCGGGCGCGGCGCTCGGTCTCCCCGTCGAGGTCTACATGGGCGAGGTGGATACCCGCCGCCAGGCATTGAACGTCTTCCGGATGGAACTCCTCGGCGCCCGGGTCGTCCCGGTCGCCTCCGGGACGCGGACGCTGAAGGACGCCATCAACGCGGCGATGCGCGACTGGGTGGCGAACCTCCGGGATACCCACTACCTGCTCGGCTCCTGCGTCGGCCCGCACCCCTTCCCCCGGATCGTCCGCGACTTCCAGTCGGTCATCGGCGAGGAGGCGAGAAGGCAGATCCTTGAACGGGAAGGGCGGCTCCCCGACACCGTCGTCGCCTGCGTCGGCGGGGGTTCGAACGCGATCGGCATCTTCTACCCGTTCGTGAACGACGATGTCGCGCTCGTCGGCGTCGAGGCCGGCGGTGAGGGGCTCGATTCCGGCCGCCACGGGGCTTCGCTCTCGGCCGGCTCGGTCGGGGTCTTCCAGGGGGCGCTCTCCTACCTCCTCCAGGACGGCGACGGCCAGGCGCTCGAGACGCACTCCGTCGCCGCGGGCCTCGATCACCCCTCCGTCGGGCCGGAGCACGCCATGCTGAAGGACTCCGGGCGGGTCCGCTACGAAGCGGTCACCGACGCCGAGGCGCTCCACGCCTTCCGTCTTCTCTCCCGGACCGAGGGGATCATCCCGGCGCTCGAGTCCGCCCACGCGGTCGCCTACGCTCTCCGGGCGGCGGACGATCTCGATAAGGACGACATTCTCGTCGTCAATCTCTCGGGGAGGGGGGACAAGGACGTCGCCGATGTCGCGAACCTTCACGGGGGCGTTGCATGAGCCGGATCGAGGCGCTCTTTGCCCGGAAGAACCCGGTCTTCATCGGGTTCACCGTGGCGGGGGACCCCGGCATCGAGGCGTCGCTTGGGGTGGCGACGACGATGATCGACGCGGGCGCCGACCTCCTCGAGATCGCGATCCCCTACTCCGACCCGGTGGCGGACGGCCCCGTGATCGAGCGGGCGCATGTCCGCGCCCTCCGGGCAGGGACGACCGCGGACGACGTCTTCGCCCTCGTCCGGCGGATCAGGGAGCACGCGCCGGCGACGCCCCTCGTCCTCTTCACCTACTATAACATCATCCACCGCCGGGGAGCCGACCGGTTCTTTGCGGAGGCCGCGGCCTCCGGTGCTGACGGCGTCCTCATCGTCGACCTCCCCGTCGAGGAGTCGGACGAGGTCGCGCCCTACGCCGCCCGGTACGGCGTCGACCGGATCGCCCTCATCGCCCCGACGACTTCGCCGGAGCGGCAGCACACGATCCTTTCCGGAGCATCCGGTTTCGTCTACCTGATCTCGCTCGAGGGGGTGACCGGCGAGCGCGACCGCCTCCCCCCCGGCCTCGCCGGGCTGGTCGGCGCGGTGCGGGAGAAGACCTGTCTTCCCCTCGCCGTCGGGTTCGGGGTCTCGCGCCCGGAACACGTCCGGACCGTCGTCGCCGCCGGTGCGAACGGCGTCATCGTGGGGAGCGCGCTTGTCCGGCTGATCGAGGAGCACTCGAACGATGAGGCCGGAATGCACGAAGCGCTCGCGACGGCGATCACTGCGTTGCGGGGTGCGCTCGTTCCCGACCCCGAACCTGATATGCTCCGGCGCGAAAGGGTAGACGAATGAGACGGATCGGGTTTCTGGTCAACCCCATCGCCGGGATGGGCGGCGCCGTGGGGCTCGCGGGGACGGACGGCCAGGCGGCCGAAGCCCTTCGGCGCGGCGCCGTCCCGCGCTCGGCCGACCGGGCGGTCCAGGCCCTCTCCGCCCTCCGGGGTGAAGATATCGGGTGGTGCACCTGCTCGGCGCCGATGGGCGAGGACGTCCTCGCGGCGGCCGGACTCGACCGCTCCACCGTCCTCTACCAACCCGCCGTCCCGACCAGCGCCGCCGACACCAGGGCCGCATGCCGGGCGTTCCTTGCGGCCGGGGTGGATCTCGTCGTCTTCTGCGGCGGGGACGGCACGGCACGGGACGTCTTCGACGCGGTGGGGCGGGAGGTGCCGGTTCTCGGCATCCCCGCCGGGGTGAAGATGTACTCGGCGGTTTTCGCGGTCAACCCGGCGGCGGCGGCCGACCTCATCCGCCGGGCGGGCGATATCCCCTGCCGGGACTCCGAGGTGATGGACGTCGACGAGGAGGCCTACCGCTCGGGGCGGCTTACCGCCCGGCTCTACGGGTATGCCTGCGTGCCTTTTGTTCCCGAGCGGACTCAAGGGGGAAAGCAGATCTTCGAGCAGCAGGACGAGGAACGGGCGAAGGACGACATCGCGGCGTTCATCGGTGAGATCATGATCCCGGACACCCTCTACGTCTTCGGCGCCGGGAGCACGACGGCGCGGATCATGGAGCGGCTCGGTCTTGCCCCGACGCTCCTCGGGGTCGATGCCGTGAGGAACGGGGAGGTTCTCGCCCGTGACGCCGACGAGCGGACGCTGCTCGCTCTCCTTGACGAACACCCGCGGGCGAAGATCGTCGTGAGCCCCATCGGCGCCCAGGGGTTCGTCCTCGGGAGAGGGAACCAGCAGATCAGCCCCGCGGTGCTCCGGAAGGTCGGGCTATCGAACCTGATCGTGGTCGCCACGCCCGGAAAACTCACTGCAACACCCCTCCTCTACGTTGACTCGGGGGATGCGGCTCTCGACCGGGAGGTCGGGGACTCTCTCCAGGTCGTCTCCGGCTACCGGATTGCGCAGCGAAAACGGGTCGTCCAGGCCGACTGACACCGTTTCGGCCTTTTTCTCGCGCGAGTACTGCTCGGCAAGTTTCCTGAGGTCCCGCACCTTGGCGTTCGCCGCCTCGATGATCGAGAGGACTTCGAGGAAGCGGCTGTCCCCGAGATCGCCCTCCCTCTTGAGGCTGACGAGCTGCTCGCGGTAGCGCTCGTTGATGGCGTGCTGAAGTTCGACGTCACGGCCGCGGAGTTCAGCGACGGTCGCATCCAGGATTCTCGGGAAGAGATGCCCGAGCCCGACGATGTTCTCGTCGAGGATCCGGTAGACGCTCTCTGTCTTCTGTACGAAGGCGGTTCGGGCTCCGTCTTCGCTCCAGGATGCTCTCCGGAAGAAACTTCCGAGATCCCCGCCGAGATACCCGAGCCGCCCGATCTCGTTCGACATCCGCACCAGAAAGACCACCTCATTCGTCTCCCGATCCGAGAGTTGCCTCGCGGAGATTGTCCGGAGGGCCTGCTCGATCCTCCGATCAAGGTAACTGTTCAGGCTCTTGAGCCGCTCGACCATCTGGTAGTCGGCCTCCTTCGACGTGGCGAGGTAGGTCATCGCCGCCCGGAAGAGGTCGAGCGTGACCTCGTGGGCATGGTTGAGCTCGCTCTTGATCTGTTCGAACCCTGCTTGCGTGTCGTCGGGGATGCCGTTCTCGAGGTGGCGCGTCCGCATCAGGATCTCGGGTTCGTTCCCGGGCACCAGCCGTTCGATGACCTGCCCGAACCGCCCGATGAAGAGGAGGAAGACCGCCGCCGTGATCAGGTTGAAGGTGAGGTGGGCGTTCGCCACCATCTGTGCCTCGCTCCCGCCGATCGACACCACGAAATCGGTGAACAGGGCGAGGAAGGGGAGGATCAGGAGCACGCCCCCGAGGTTGAAGAGGAAGTGGGCTACCGCCGCCCTCCGGGAGTAGAGGTTCATCCGGGCCGAGGCGATCAGGGTCGTCGTGGTCGAGCCGATGTTTGCGCCGAGCAGGAGCGGGATCGCCTGCGGGAGGGTGAGCAGCCCCTGCTGGGCGAGGATAACGGCAAGCCCGGTCGTTATGGCGCTTGACTGCACCGCGGCCGTCACGAGAAACCCGATCAGGATGGCGAGCGGGAGCGCCGAGTACTCCGTGACAAGCCCGATGAGTTCGGGGTCGTTCTGGAACGGCGTGAGCGCCGTCGAGATGAGATTCAGGCTGAAGAAGACCAGGCCGAAGTAGAAGAGGGGTTTCCCCAGGAACCGGTAGCGCCTGCCGAAGATCCCGACGAGGAACCCGACCGGGATCAGGACCTGTCCGAACGCCGTCATCTTGAAGGCGACGAGCTGGGCGGTGACGGTCGTCCCGACGTTTGAGCCGATGATGATTCCGAGACTCTGGATGAACGAGAGCGTCCCGGTGTTGACGAGGTTGACGGTGATGATCGTGGTCGCCGCGCTCGACTGGACGAGGGCGGTGACGACGGCGCCGAGGAGGGCGGCGAGGATCGGCCGCTCCGTCACCCTGCCGAGGATCGAAGCGAAGCTGCCCTTTGCGACCGCGAGGATCTCGCGGGAGAAATTCTCTATGCCGTAGAAGAAGAGGATCAGGCCGGGAACGACGGCGAATAGTATCTCCCAGGGGACCATTGTTGTTCAGTGAGTATGGAGTCTTCGCTCTGAAATACCTCTCTAAATGCATCTCCGGCCGGGGAGGCGGCGATCCTGGAACCACAGGTTTAATTCCGGCTGGCATCGAACATCTTCTGATGGCAGCCTTCGACCCCTCGGTCCTCGGGATCTTTATCTTCGGCCTCGTTGCCGGGATCTGCCCCTGCAACAGCGTCCTCTGTCTCGGGTTGATCGGCTACCTGACGAGTGGGAAGACCGATCTCTCGCTCGCCGGGATCCTCCGGCTGACCGTGGCGTTCTCGCTCGGGACGATCCTCGTCCTCCTGCCGCTCGGGGCGGTCGCGGGCTACGTCGGGGGATACCTCCTCTTCCTCGACGAGACGATCGCGTGGGGGATCGGCGGGGTGCTGATGATCCTGATGGGGCTGCAGCTCCTCCACGTCTACAAGCCTCCCATACGGAGCATCTTCAACCGCTTCCGGGCGCCCGTCTCCTACACCGCTGCAGGGGCGTTCCTCCTCGGCCTCTCGTTCGGGGCGATCACCGTGGGGCGCGGGGCGCCGATGCTCCTCGTCGTCCTGACCTACATCGCGCTCTACCAGACCGCTCTCGAAGGGCTCTTCACGATCTTCGTCTACGCCGTGGGGCTCGCGATCCCCCTCATCGTGATCAGCTCGGTCGGGGGCGCGGTCGGGAAGAGGATCAAGGAGAGGGCGAGGGTGAGCGGGGAGGTCTTCGACCGGGTTATGGGCGTCGCGATCGTCCTGATCGGGGTCTACTTCCTCTACCTGGCGTTCTTCTAATTCAGTTCATCGGGCCTGCCGGCTGCACTGAGAGGCGAGCGCGAGGAGCATGATGCCGAGCAGCGGGAGCCCGGCGTAGACGTAGGCCGCTCCGGCGAACTCATAGAGCGACGGCGAGTCGACCCGGATATTCGCCGGGAGTGATGGGGCGAGGAAGAGGCCGTACGCCCAGGCCATGCCGAAGAGGCTGATGATCCCCGCCTCGATCACGGAGAACCACGCGAACGTCCCCTGCCTGACCGGGAGCGCTCCGAGCAGGAGGGCGAGGGCCGCCGGGGCGAGGAGCACGGTCGCGAAGAGGCTGATACCGGAGGACTGCGGCACCGGCCCGAAGACGGCGAGTGCCGCAAGAAGCGCCGCGAACGGCACCGCCGCCCACCACCTGCCGCCCTCCTGCGCCAGAGCGACCGAGAAGAGCGCCGCTCCCGCGAGCGAGACGATGCAGAAGAGGAGGAGCACCGGTGAGAGGTCTGCAGCCCCGTATATCGACCTGCCGGGGTAGGCGAACCGGGCATACACCCCGGTCACGGGTACGGCGATGAAGTACGCCGCGGTGAGGGCGAGGGCGAGCGTTTTTCTCTTCGGGGCCGTATCTATCCCTCCTCTTCAGCGTGCCTCTCTTCCCGAAACCCCGGATCGAAGGCGGCGACCGTCCGGAGAACGATATAGAGGATCGCGGCGATGAGCACGCACTCGAGGTAGAACCCGAAGACCGCGAACCCGGAGAAGAGCAGGCGGTAGGCGAGGGTGTCCACCGCGAGCGGCAGGACGCCCATGATGCCGTCGAAGAACCACCCGAAGACCGGTATGCTCTCCGCGAGGAGGGGGGCGGGGCCGCCCGGCCACCGGTCCGGGTTGATCACCAGGGCGGCGACGAACGGGACGGTGGCTGCGATGGCGGCGAGCAGCGCCTGCCGCTCTCTCCTGACCGGGACGGCGCCCGAGATGAGCGGGAGCGGTGTTGCGGCCCCCGCAACCGCGAGGATGACGATAACGAGAACAAAGACGGGGAGGACGGACGACGGCGCCGCCCCCGGTGCCCCGGAGACGGTTCCGGCGATACCCGCCCAGATTGCAGACGTAACGGCCGCGATGAGCGGCGAGAACCGGGGGAGCGAGGCGACGATCGTATCAGACATGGTGCACCGTCCGGGGCGCGGTTTTGCTGCCGTGTCCTGGATACCTGCGGGAGAGGTCAACGTTCTTCTATAAACGATTTCTGTCACGATCGTCTACACGTCGGGACATTTCGGCCCTCATGCATCTCGGAGGGGTGGTATCTGTCCCGGAGGGATATCTCGATGTAGATCTCTCTACGGCACAACGGTCAGCCCGATTGCTTCTTCCGGCACCGTCTGCTCGCGACCTGCACGATGAGGCTGCTAAACAGCAGGACGGGGAACAAGTACCGGGTAAAGGCATCAGGCCGGCCGTGCAGGATGATATCCTGGTAGAAGTTGACCGCGAGAACGACTGCGGCGAGGGCGAGGAGCAGTTTCCACAGGAACGAGAGGTGGTTGCAGTTCATGACCGTCACCGGTTATCAGATTCCCACCGCCCGGTGGAGATAGAACGCGAGAACCGCACCGGTTGCAAGAGCGACGAAGACGGCGCGGTCCTCTGACTTCTCGTGAAACACGACTACGCCGAAGTAGGTCGAGAGGCAGAACCAGACGATGAGGATCAGGCCGGCAAACGGGACCTCCAGGAGGACTGCCCAGGAGAAGAGGATGAGCGGCGAGAGGGCGTAGACCGTCGACTTCATCGTCTGCTCGAACTCGCGGTGGACGTCGACGAAGAGCAGGAAGAAGTGCTCGACGAGGCTGACGGCGAGGAGGGCGACGGCCCCGGTTATCAGGCCCTGCGTCAGGGTGACAAGGGTGCCTGCTACGATAAACCAGATTCGGTGCGTTCCGCTGTTCTCCACCCCCTCTCCCGCAAGGAGGGATAGTGCCATGAACAGGACCGATGCGACTGCGACGATCGCGAAGTAGAATATGAGATCGTCGCGCAGCGGTTTTTCGTTGAGTCTCTGGAAGACCCGCCGGGGGCCGGTGAAGATTGTTTCTGTCAACATGCTCCTCCTCCCGGAATGACTGCATTCATCTGTCCGGTTCCGGTATCGATGAAGGAGAAATCAACGTTCTCTTATAAACGTCCTCTGTCCGAACCGTCTACACGTCAGGGTTTCGATCTATTTTCTCTCGATTTATGAAACGACCGGGGCGCACGTATCCCTCTCTCACGAGCGATCACCGGATATCCATCCGCATGAACCTTGTATACGCGACGGCGAAGAAGGCGACGGGATAGATGGTCAGGGCCACAACGCTCGACCATATCTCGCCGAGCGTATCCTCAAGGGTCGCCCCCGATGACGGGGAGTTGGCGATCCCCTGGATGAGGGCGTTGGTCGCCATCTGCGGTGATGCGAGGTTTCCAATGCTCTGGATAAGGTCAAACTGACCGTAATACGCCGTGATCGCTGCCTGGAATTCTTCCGACGAGATATCCCCGCCGTATGCCGCCGGATCGGGCTCCTCCGTCATGAGCGCCATCCCGATATGCGTGGTGGCGTAGGGGGCCAGGAAGACGAGGAGGATGAAGACGACCACGGAGAGGAGCAGAGCGCTGCCGCTCTCCCGGCAGAGGGTGGAGAGGGCGAGCGCGATGGAGAAGAACGTCACGAGGAAGAGGAGGATGACGCCGGCATAGGTCAGGATCATCCACAGATCGCCCGAGGAGGGGACGATCGAGAAGACAAGGAGGAGCGCGGTGGATATAGCGAGCACGCTCCCGACGACGAGGGCAAGCAGCGCAACGCCCCCGAGCGCCTTGCCGTTGATGATCTCGTCGCGGTAGACCGGGTGGGAGAGCAGGCTTTTGAGCGATCGGGACTCCTTCTCCTTCGAGACCAGATCGAACCCGAGCGCAAGCGCAAGGAGGCCCCCGCAGGAGACCAGCGTGAGAAACATCGAGGAGTAAATCCCCTCGACCGGCGGTTTTGCGGGCATCATCCCGGCCGGTCCGTCATTCTGGTTATCCATCGTCGCCAGTTGCTGGGCATACCTATCCAGGTCTCTTTCGTAGTTCCCGACCCCGCTGTAGGTTCCCACTAGGGCGATGGCGAGGAAGAGGGCGAGGATCACCAGGAATCGCCAGCCCGTGATCTGGTCGGTGAACTCTTTTTGGGCCACGGTGAAGACCCGTTCCGCCGTCATGTAATCTCACCGGTCAGTACGCATACTTCTATCTCCATGTTCATTCTCCGTCCGTGGTCGCAAGAGTACCGCAGGCCCGCGACAATACGCGGTATCGCCCCTTAAGTGACAACCGAGGTTTTTCCGCCGCCCGGAACAGGCAAGGGTTACTCAAATGCACTTCCACGGGTGTTGCCGTCTTGAGACTGGATCGTTACTCCATATACCTTTTCTCTCACATTCCTCTACACGTCGGGGCGTGAGAGGAGTGAATCCGACCAGTGGCCGTGGTAAACCGACGATACTCTGTACCGGTCACTTTTCGGAAACTTCAAGCCCGGCCGGTTCCATACTGACTTTAACCACGCCGGTTCCATCGGCCCGGAACTACCATGAGGCGCCCGATCTCTATCGTTATCGTTGGAATAATAGTCGTCTATGCCTGCATGCACTTCTTCGTCTTACCGGAGGCTCCGGAAGTCACCCGTATCGAGAATATCACCCATCTTGAGTCCCCGGCCTACAACCCGGCCATCCTGGACCTCTGGGAGATCGCCGTCGAGAGCACTGGCGTCGAGAACGAGTCGGCTGTGTTGCGGAAGCTGGAGGTCGATCTCGCCGGGGACGGCGCGGCTCGGATGATATGGCTCTACTTCTACGGCGATAAGGACGGCGAACAGCACGGCTACGAGGCGTATGTGGGGCCGGGCGGCACCGTATCGGCTAAATCGCAGAAGTTCAATTTTTCCGTGCAGGGGGTGCACCCTCTCGCCCTCTTGCGGGAGGTCGACGCTATCGTCTTGGAGGAGATCCCCTTCCGGGACCGGGGTATGAGGCTTCTTGTAAACCCGAACGCGTACGGGGACCACTATAACGGGACCCCGGGAAGGCTCTACGAGGTCTCGGGCGGAATGTTTTGCCCGGTGAAAGAAGTGACGTTCGGCCCGGACGCGTGCTGGTACACCATCACGATCACTCCCCACCGGAGCCCGGGATCCCCGCCATCTCCAGAAGAGGTTCTTATTGCGTTCACCCGGCAGGATCTCGCGGTAGCCGAGTCCGTAGTCTACGGATAGGTGAGCGTCGAGAACCGGGACTCGTTCATCGTCTCCAGCCCAAACCGCCCCCGGGCGACCTAACCGGTTGCGTCTGCGCTCCTATCCGCCCGGAATACGATATCCCGCCGGGGGAAATAGCGCACCAGCCTCCCGTCCTTCTCGCTCCGTACGGCACCGCCCCGGATGAGCAGCGCCATATGCCAGGTCACCGATGCGCCGGAGATCCCGAGCGCGGATGCGACTTCTTTCCGCGCCATTCCCGGGTCCTGTGCAAGGAGATCGAGGATCTGCTTTCGTGTCCCATTGATGGGGTAGCCCTCTCCCTCACTGGCTGGTCTGCCGTTCGCATAGTACCGCAAGAATCCGTGATCGCGCTCAGCTACTATCTGTCCGGTCTCGCAGAGGGTTGCAAGGTGGTACCGGAGCGTTCCAATGTTAACCCCCAGCCTGCGTGAGAGGGAAGCGTGGTTGATCCCGGGGTTCTCCCGGATGCAGCGGTATGCCGCACGGCGGGTGTCGTGTTCGAGAACATTCTTTCTGGAGATCCACCTCTGGCCGAGAATGAGCCATACGGTTACTGATATGAGGAACTGAACCGGGAGGAAGAGCAGGGGTGCGGTCGTGAAGACGAAGTCGAGCAGGAGCAGTTTGAGCGGCACGTTCCAGATATATACCGGGGCCGGATCGTCCGGTATCGTCTCCGGAAACTCCTCCTCACTTGATATGGTGCCGGCAGCACTCCCCGGGGCGATTATAAGCAGAAGGGCGAGGAGGAGCAGAGCAGTCCTCGCGAGAGGGAGTTGATGCCGCATTAAAGAGATCAGGTGGTCGGGAGTATAAAAACGGTGCTATTCTGTTATCCCCCATCGCACGTCTGTGTGTCTTCCGGTAACCGGTCACCTCCACAGTCCGGGTTCGGTATCGACCAGTCCAGTGAGTGTCCCTGAACCCTCCGGAGCAAAACGAACGGATCCGGCTCGACGTGTAGAGGATCGTGACAGAAATCGTTTATAGGGGAACGTTGAGTTCTCATGCATAGATCCCGGAAGGCGGGGCCCACCCGGCCGGACAATGGTGAGGAGATGGACGAGAAACATACCAATACCAGAAAAACCCTGCGAAATCTGCTCATAGCGGTCACCATCCTCGCCGTGGTGGTCTTCCTGCTCTTCCTTGGTCCTGCATTCGTCTCGACGACCATGCCGAACGACTCCTATATGATCGAGATCACCGGTCTCTCCGGTCTTGCCGTGAACGGCACCGCCACGGTCATGATCCCGGTCCCGGCGAACGCGAAGGGCGAGCTGGTGATCTTCGAGGCGTCCAGCGCTCGCCAGCCCGCCGGGTGGCGGACGGCGATCCGGGAGACGCAGTACGGGAAGATGCTCGCGTTCACGACGACGGAGGACTACGCGCAGGATATCTTCGTACCATCCGGTGAGTTCGAGACGAAGGAAGAGCCGCGGCTGCTCGTGCCGGTCCTCGCAACCCCGGACAACGCGAGCGTCGCCGAGTTCAGCCGACGATCGGGCGGGACTTACACCACGGTCGTCTTCCTCGACGGTTTTGTTCCGCCGGAGAACGCCACAACGATCTCGTTCGATCTCAGGTATCAGGGCGGCGGGGGCGTGAAATACCTGATAAAGGAGAACGTCTGGACGGCGACGGTGAACACGGCCGTTCCGAGCACAGAGTCGGGATTCGTTCCGGTGCCGGCCGGATACCATGTCACTGCCGGGGGGCTCCATCTCTGATGGACGAGATTCATAACCGGGCGATCTCCTTCGCTCTTTTATCCCTCATCGCCCTTGTTTTTGCACCGGGCTGCCTCTCAAGCGACTTCGTCGCCGACCGTCATGCTCTCTCCGTCACCCGAACCGACGCCGCCGGCACCGAGATCTGGCATACCACTTTTGATGGAGGGGGCGACGAATACGGCACCGTCCTGTTGCCGGTTTCGGACGGCGGCCTGCTTGTTGGAGGGTCGGTCAAACAATCTCCGGGAAGCGAAGAGCACGCCCTGCTGCTCAAGATCGCGGAGAACGGCCGGATCGAGTGGAACCGGTCGTTCCCGACACGGTATGGCGTTGAGGCAGTCGTCTCCCACCCTGACGGCAGTTTCACCGCCGGGACGGGTGACGGCTCTCTATTCCGGGTGGCCGGCGACGGGACACCGGTCTGGAGCAGCCAGGTTTCGGGGTCCGTGCTTGGAGTCTCCGGTCTGCCGGACGGAGGCATCGTGGCTGCAGGGAGCAAGCACGGTGGGGATGTCTGGGTGGCGGTCGCGAACGATACGGGTTGTTCGCTCCTCCGGGAACGGACCTACCCGGATCTCGGCCGGGGGCGGGCTCTGGGGGTCGCTTCGGCATCGGACGGGGGGTGCATCGTTGCAGGGACGACGGACAGCCATCCGTTCTGGGTGATGCGGCTCGATGGGGAAGGCAACGTCACCTGGACCCGCACCTTCGAGGAAGGGCCTGAGTTTATCGGGGTCATGCTTCACCGTGTATATTCGGTGCAAGAGAAGCCAGACGGCAGCGTGGAACTGCTCTATAAGGTCGGCCGGGCCCTGAAAGGAGAGGGTGCCGGAGGATCGGTCACGGTCGACCTGACCCTCGCCCGGGACGGTTCGGACATGAGCGTAACGGAGTTCTATATGCCCTGCCCGGTTACCCGGGCCTCCGGCGGCGGTTACGCCTGTGCCGCCCTCGAGAGTTCCGAGGGCGACGGTTACACCATGGGGAATCATCTCGGGTCGCCGATTCACGTGATGAAATGTGACGATCGCGGTGAGATTGTCCGGGTTGGAGCCGGCACGGAGGCGGAGACGGAAATCGTCACGAATATCGTGCAGACCCCGGATGGGGGGTTTGCGGTGCTTGGTGGGTCTACGAAGACCTGAACCCTCAAGAGCCCGTATGCTCTCCCGGTGCCGGCCGCCATCACAATCTTTATAGTTAGGTCAACCCAAACTAATGGGTATCAACCATGGCGGCGAGACATGAGCACCTGTTCGAAGTGTTTGATCGCCTGATCGCCATCAAGAACGAATGTTCCTCCGAGATCTTCTCCGAATGCGGGCTCAGCCGTTTGACGGTGAAGCAGGTCGCCTACCTGAAGACGATCGACGAGCACGGCGAAGTGACGTTCAGCAGACTCGCCGAGATCACCAGGAACTCGAAACCCACCGTCACGGAGATGGTCGATCGGTTCGTCCGGATGGAGTGTGCCTACCGCCAGAAGTCCCCCGACGACGGGAGGGTCACCTACATCCGGCTGACCGAGAAGGGCCGGATGCTGGCAAACGCCGAGCGGAACGCGCTCCACCGGATGATCGAGAGGGTGGTGCGGACGCTCGATGAGAACGAAGTGGATCTCCTGGTGGAGATCTTGAAGAAGGTCGGATGATTTTTTTGGCCGGCAAAACAGTTAGGTAAATGCGAACTAAACAACCCGGAGACATCATGAACTCACCACAACAAGACACCAGCCGAGACTACATCGTCATACCGCTCTCCGAGACCGTGGTCTACCCCGAGACCCGGACGAAGCTCCAGGTCGAGACGGCCATCGGAGAAGCGCTGATCGCCGCCATGAAGAGCGACGGGTCGGCGTACGCGGTCGGTCTGACCGCGAAGAGCGGGGCGGAGGACTCGGCCGACGCACTCTATTCGACCGGGAACCTCCTCATGATCGCACACGTGCAGCCCTCAAACGACGGCTACCTGATCTTTGCCCACGCAACCCGCCGGGTGAAGGCCGTAACGCTCTTGGAGAGGGATGGACAGTTCTACGCCGTCTGCGAACCGCTCCCGGACGTGCCGGACCTCGACGAGGGTGACCGGGCGGAGATGCTCGCGAACGTCAGAGCGGCCGTCCACGAGATCAGCGGCAACTTCCAGGGCTCCGAGCAGTTCACTCGGCCCGTCGACAGGATGGAGTCCATCGATCAGATCATGGGGTTCGTCATGCCCTTCCTGCCGATCGGTGTTGCCGAGAAGCAGTCGCTCCTCGAGATCGCCTCCGTCCGGGAGCGCTACACCGCGTTCCTCCGGATCCTGGTGAACCTGAACGAGAGCATCAACCTCCGGATAGAGGTGGCCAAAAAGGCCAACGAGAAGGTCGGGAAGGCGAACCGCGAAGCGATGCTCCGCGAGCAGCTCCGGGTGATCCAGGAGGAGCTCAACGGCTGTGAGGGCTCGTCCGGCGAGGAGAACTACCGTGAACGGATCGAGCGCTCGACGATGCCCGAGGGGGTGCGGAAGAAGGCTCTTGCCGAACTGAAGAAACTCGAGACGGGCGGGAGCCAGCACCACGAGAGCCAGGGGATCCGGAACTATCTCGACCTCCTGCTCGATCTCCCCTGGACGGTCGAGAAGAAGAGCATCGATATCGAAGAGGCCCGCCGGGTGCTCGAGAGCAACCACAACGGCTTAGAGAAGGTCAAGGAGCGGATCGTCCAGCACCTCGCGGTCATGAAACTCAAGGAGGAGAAGCAGGGCTCGATCCTCCTCTTCGCCGGCCCGCCCGGCACGGGGAAGACGAGCCTCGGACGGAGCATCGCCGACGCGCTCGGCCGGGAGTACGTCCGGATCAGTCTCGGCGGTGTCAAGGACGAGGCGGAGATCCGGGGACACCGGCGGACCTACGTCGGATCGCTCCCCGGCCGGATCATTCAGGGGATGAAGCGGGCGGGGGCGAAGAACCCGGTCTTCATCCTCGACGAGGTCGACAAACTCGCCGTCTCGTATTCGGGAGATCCGGCAAGCGCCCTCCTCGAGGTCCTCGACCCCGAGCAGAACAGCACGTTCTCCGACCACTACCTGGAGGTGCCCTACGACCTCTCGGACGTGCTCTTCATCGCGACGGCGAACAGCCTTGCGACGATCCCGGCACCGTTGCTGGACCGGATGGAACTGATCGAGATCTCGGGCTACACGAAGAACGAGAAGTTCGCGATCGCGAAAGACCACCTCCTGCCGGAGACGCTCGAGGAGCACGGCCTCGATGCGGGCATGCTCCAGATCGAGGATGAGGCACTCGCCGCGATCATCGACCGCTACACCCGGGAGGCAGGTGTCCGGACACTCAAGAAGCAGCTTGCCCGGATTGCCCGGCATGTCTCGGCGAAAGTGGTCTCCGGGACGGTCGACCTGCCGGTCGTCGTGACTCCGGAGATGCTCCCGGAGATCCTGGGCCGGGAGACCGTCCGGCCGGACGTGGCGCGGAAGGAGAACCCGCCCGGCGTCGTGACGGGCCTTGCGTGGACGCCGGTCGGCGGGGACATCCTCTTCATCGAGGGGACGTTCATGCCCGGCAAAGGGAAACTGACGCTGACCGGCCAGCTCGGCGACGTGATGAAGGAGTCGGCCCAGATATCCCTCAGCCTGATCCGCTCGCGGCTCGCGGCCATTGCGACCGGGTTCGACTTCTTCGCAAGCGACGTTCACATCCACGTGCCGGCGGGGGCGACCCCGAAGGACGGGCCGTCGGCGGGTGTGACCCTCTTCACGGCCCTCGCCTCCCTCGTCACGGGGAGAACGGTCGACCCGACGGTCGCGATGACCGGCGAGGTGACCCTCTCCGGCGCCGTCCTCCCCGTAGGCGGGATCAAGGAGAAGGTCCTTGCGGCCCACCGGGCCGGGATCAGGACGGTCATCCTCCCGCGGGAGAACGAGCGGGATCTCGAGGATGTCCCCGAGGACGTGCGGAGCGATCTTGCGTTCGTGACCGTGGAGACGATCGAGGACGTCCTCCGCGAGGCGCTCGGGATAGAACTCCACGGCCCGGTCGTGCCGTATGCGGGGAAGAACCGGTGCGTCCCCGCGCACAACCTCTGAACACCCTTTTTTTCTCTCCTACCTCCATTTTATCCCCCGCGCCTTGCCCAGCAAGCAAATTGGCTCGAAGTACCCGGGGAGTAGAGGATCGTGACAGAAATCGTTTATAGAGGGACGTCGAGCTCTCACCGATAGTTGCCGGAATCGGTGCCCCGATGTGCGGGATCTGTCCGGTCTGCGCCGAAACCGGGGAAGATTGCATGGAACCTGACATAAAGCGCCTGATCATCATAGGAATCATCGCCTTCATCGGCGTCGTCGTCCTCGTCGCGGCGGTCGTGTTCGGATTTACGACCCTCGTTACCCTGGTCACGGGAATCGACGGTCTTCCGCAGGAGTTGACCGTGGAGGTAGTCGGGGTAGAGGATCTACAGAACACATCCGTCGTCCACCTGACCGACCGGGATCTGCAGCAGCACCCGGTGCTTGCCACCGCGATCCGGGCGGCCGGCAGCGACCCGGGCGTATCCGCGTCGGTCCCGATGACGGGGGTCGAGTGCCTCGCCCTCACCGAGTCCTTCGGTGTGCATACAGCGAATGCGCCGTACCTCGAATACGACGGAGTATCCTACTCCACCCGCGTTCTGCTCCATTAGGGCCGGATGCTTGAAGAGGTGCAGAATGGAAGAAGGTAAGAAACCCGGCAACCGGCTCAGAACGGCGGGGCTCGTCGTCGCGTGCGCCCTTGCCGGGATCGCCGCGGTCGCGCTCGGCTTCATGCTCGCCGATGCCCTCCTCATCTATGCAATGGAAGGTTCGGGCGGGCAGCCGATGCTCTACGTCATGGAGAGGACGGAGCCGGGAGAGAACGTGGTCGTCCCCCTGACCGAGAAGGACTTTGCCGACCACCCGGCGCTCGACGCGGTCATCCGGGGAGAAGAACGCAACCCGTCGGCGTGGGAGTGGGGCGCCGGCGACCGGCGCTTCATCGGGGGAACCAACGTCTCGTACGCGGAGAGCAAAGCGCTCCAGGACACTTACGGCCCCGACCGGGAGACGTGGGTCTACCCGCACCTGGAGTACGAGGGGGCGTACTATCTGGTGGTGACGACGTGGCCGTGACACGAGGGGATCCTGCGGTGATCGGGTTACGTGTCGGCGGTCGGGGAGACCGAAAGATGATGAAGATCGCATCCGCCGTTTTTCTGCTGATTGTCTCGGTCTGTATCGCGGGTTGCTGCACCGACGAAACGGCCGATCCAGCCCCTCCCGGCGGCACGCAGGAGACACCGGCGCAACAGTATCCTGAGATCAACGTATCGGAGATCCCTGTAGCCACCCCGGAGTTGATCAGGACAAACGGCTCATACATCGCCGGGATTGCGCTCGGCGACGAACGGGCACGGGTTCTCGTCCGGCACGGCGGTAAACCCGAATCGGTTGCCGTGCTCTTCCACTCGTGCCCGCGAAACGACCCATACTGCAACCGGAACCCGAGCCTCATCATCCGCTACGGGGAGATCCGGTTTGCGGTCACCGTCGACGAGACGGCCGGGACGGTGCTCGGCGGCTCTGCACTCGTGCCGAATACACCCTCCCGGACATATTACAAGACCCGCGACCTCTCGACCGGGACCGATACCGTCTACCTGGGGGACGCCCCGATTATGACCTACAACGGGACGTCGCTCCTGTACCTGAACGAGTCGTACGGCTGCTCTTCCGGGCGGGCAGAAGACCTCTCCGACCTCGACGGGATCGTGGCGCGGTACCGGGCGGCCCACCCGTCCGGGGACACCGGAACCGGTCCCACCCGTGAACCCTGCGAAGATTACTCGAAGACCGGGGAGTTCATCGAGACCGTCGGCGGGCTCTTCGACCTCGTCCGGGAGGACCCCGCCGCCGGCCGGCTCCTCTCCGACGGAGGCGAGATCGCGGGCGTCGTTGTCGTCTGCCCGCCGTCCGCCGCGTCCGAACCGGGAGGCCCGGGATGCTACCCTGCGGTCCGCGTCAGGTACGGGGAGATGACGATCGACTACCTCGTCAACATCGACTGCATGTGCATCGAGAGGACCACCGTCGAGGTTCCGCCCGGGTATCTCTCCCGTACGGTCGATAATGTGACCTATATCATCCACGACGGCGACGTGGTGCTCGCCCTCTGAAGGACGGGCGCGCCCCTGGCTTCCCGGCTCGCGGCGGCTTTGTTCGGGTCTAAAATCGATCGGGAAGGCCCGACGTGTAGACGTTTGTCACAGAAATCGTTTATAGGAGAACGTCGACCTCTCCCGCATGGATATCGATATCCCGGGGTGCGGATCCGGTCGTGCGACCCGCACCAAAACCTGGCCGGCACCCCGGCGGAGGGGGAATGGACGAAGATGTCGGTGTTCTTGCGGGGAAGTCGATGACTCCGTCAGGTCATGAGAAGAGCACCCGGCTGAAGCGATACCTCATCGCGGTCGCGGTCGCCGGGCTCCTCCTGTTCGGCTGCTACGTCGCTGTCGCCACCTACATCGCCGCGACCATCCCGCCCGACGAACTCCTGCTCTACGAAGTCACGGAGGAGAGGGCCCGGGAAGGTATTGTCATCCCTCTCGACGAGGAGATGTTCCGGAACCTGCCCGTCCTGGACGCGATCCTCCGGGGTGAGGGGCATGAGGACGAAGGGGACCCGTATATGCCCGGGGACATCCGGCTGGTGGGGAGCGTGGAGTACCCGGAGAAGATCCACCGGGGAACGATCGACACCTACATCTTCGATAGCGAGACCGGCAAGCAGAAGTACTTCGAGTACGAGGGCCGTTATTACCGGGTCGGGACGATTTACCGGGACTGAACAGTGAGGGATTGAGAATGAACGGAACAACCAGAACATGGACACTCTCCTTCCTCCTCGCGCTGTTGCTCGCGGCCGTCCCGGCGGCGGGTGCAGATCTCGGTCCCAATCAGCACCTGATTCCGGAACTGAAGGTGAACGAGTCGATCGAGACGATCACCATCTCCGCGGAGTTGAGCCTTCAGCCGGAATGGGATGGGAGCGTGACCGCCGGGATACCGTTCGGCGCGGTCATGGTTCATACGGCCAATGCGACGACGCTGATCTTTGATCGCGACGGCAACCACCTCTTCTCCATCGATGACGAACTCTCTGCAAAAATCCCCACCCCTGCAGGCGTCGAGAAGCCCTGCATCCGGGTGCACCCGCTCCCGAACGACTCCCGGGTCTATCACTACGACAACGTGACCTTCGTCTTCGGCACGGCCGGGGAACCCCCCATCCTCACCATCATCGACGAGAGCCCGAAGCCCGACGAGGAGCCGATCGCCATCAACATCACCTCCCTGCATGAGGGCGGCGTGGCCTGGATCGACGTCGCCCCGGCCCATGTCGCCGTCGTCGGGGAGGTGCATGCCCCTGCAGGGGTGCACAGCGTGGTTGTCCGGAGCGGCTCGGTGGAGGTCCCGTGCGGGAACGCAGCGGAGTTCGCCTGCTCGGTACCGGTCTCTTTCGGGAAGAATACGATCACCGTCGTGGCAACGGACAACCACGGGAACCGGGCCGCGAAGACCGTGAACATGACCGCCCATAGCGGCATCCCGCCGCCGCCGTTGATCACCGTCTCGGGCCGGGTGACGGATACCGGCGGCAACCCGGTCCCCGGTGCACTGGTGCGGTTCGAGTCGGTGTTTGATCTGGATGGCGAATCCATTGCGGGGACGGCCGTGACTGGAGAGGACGGCTGCTACCTGGTAGAAGATGCCCTCGGCTACCGGCAGACCGTCACGGTCGAGAAGGAGGGTTACTCGCCCCTCCGGGAGGAGTTCATCTTTGAGAACCTGACGAACGATCTCGACCTGGAACTGGAACCGTCGAGCCGGACGGTCCCGGGGTTCGGTTCCGCGCTCGCCGTTCTCTCGCTCACGGGGGCGTTCCTCCTCATCGGCCGGAAGAGGCGGTGAGATGAGAGGGAAAGGCTCGGTGATCCCGGCGCTCCTCCTCACCGCCGCAGTCACGGCGCTGGCGGCGGGTTTTGCGGCTCTCGCGCCCGTCACGGAGGTCACCATAACCCCGCAGGAGCCGATTGCCCCGGAGGACCAGGCCCTGGTCCATATCGACTTCTTCACGGAGAAGAGGGACGCCCCGGTCGAAGGCGTGGATATCCTCTCCTCGATCCTGCGCTACGAGCTCGCGGTCTACGATACAGAGGGCATCCGGGATAGCCTGCTTTCCGGCGAACCGCTGGCGGTGCATATCGCCGGGCAGCCCTACACGGCGGACCTGCAGGAGATGCCGCGCGACACCGGCTCCTTCACCGGCACCCTATCCGGGGACGGCAGGGCGCATCTGACCGTCAGCGGCGATGTCCTTCGCGGCTATTTCGAGATTGGCGGTGTCGCGTACCACGTGGAGAGCACCGGCCGGTACGACGGCAAATCCCCCGGGAACGTCCTCCACTACCTCTTCTCCTCCGCCGACGTGAAAGGGCTGAGCGGCTGCTACCTCACACTCTACAACATCAGCAACGGGGATCTAAAGGATTCCGGGTACCCTGCAGACTGGACGAGAGCCGACTTTTTGAAGGCCGGACACGAGATCGTCCCGCTCACCGATGCCGATCTCGTCGGCCTCCCCAGGGTGAACGAGACCCTCCGCACCGGCTTTATGGAGGTTCCGCTCTCCGAGAACGAGACGATGCGCATCGTAAAGGGCTATCGGGGGAAGATCGCGGAGTACCGCGGGAACTACTACGTGATCGACTTCTTCGAAAGTTAGGCTGTGACGGTTCCCTAAACCCTCTTTGCTATCGTCTCGATCGCTTCAATAATCGTCTGCTGCTGCGGTTTGATGATCGCGACCGGACAGTCGACGATCTTCTCCACAATCGGGGCGAGGATGGGGGCGCAGATGATCCCGAGCGCTCCTTCCTTGTCCGCCCGGACGGCGGCGATGATGCACTCTTCAAGGGAATCGGCCGCGTAACCCCGGATGTGGTACTGCCTCCCGCCGATGGGGAGGTTGCGGTTGTCGATCTCGTCGAGCAGGAACCGGGCCGCGATCACCGCGATGAAACTCTTCTCCCGGGGCTCGAGGACGTTGACGATCCGCCGGACGGTCGAGAGGCGCGGGTCCGCCCTGCCCGACGTGAGCTTGTAGAGGGTTGCGGGCGGGATCCCGGCCCGTTCCGCGAGGTCGCGGATGCTCATATCCTGCCGGGCGAGTTCCTCCTGGAGCGCGTCGGCAAACTCTACTTCAAAGATCTTTCGCGAGAGCATTGTTCTACTATAGTAGCATCATTAAGATAATGTTTTTCCTGATTTGGTTAAGAATTCTGCTGTTGAGAACAACCCTTATCTTCCCGTATGACAATCCTCCTTCATGGACACCTCACCCACCCGGGAGATCACGATCCTACCCGGCCGGAACCGGCGTGGCGCGCCGGAGCGGTTCGAGGCCATCAGCATCCGCCCGGGCGACACAATATCCATAGTCGGCCCCACCGGTTCGGGAAAGAGCGCCCTCATCAACGATATCGAGGTCTTCGCCCGGAACGACACCGCGACGGGGCGTACGGTCCTCGTCAACGGCGAATTCCCTCCCGAAGAGTTCGTCCGCGACCCGGCCTATAAACCCGTCGCCCTGATCACCCAGAACACCCGGTGCCTCGCCGATCTTACGGTTGCAGAGTTCCTTGCGATGCACGTCCGGTCCCGCAAGATCGCCGACGACGGGATCGTCGAGAGAACGATCGCCCTCGCAAACGAGTTTACGGGTGAAGAGATCCGGGCCGGTGCCCGGATGACCGCGCTCTCCGGGGGGCAGACCCGGTCGCTTCTCGTGGCGGACGCGGTCCTCATCGCTGCGGCACCGGTCCTCCTCCTCGACGAGGTGGAGAACGCCGGAATCTTCAAGGAGCGGGTGATCGAGGTCCTCCGGGCCGGGGGGAAGGCGGTCATCTTCGTCACGCACGATCCCCTGGTCTCCCTCCTCTCCGCCCGGCGGATCGTCATGCGGGACGGGGGGGTCGAGCGGGTGATCGAGCCGCTGGATCGCGAGAACGAGGCTCTCCGGGAGGCTCTCCGCCTCGACGGCATCCTCCGCCGGATGCGGGAGGAGATCCGGGCCGGAAACCTGATCACGGGACCGGTCGGGGCATGAGGCTCGCCGTCGTTGCCGGTCCGCCGTCCGCCGGGAAGACCGCTGTCGTTCGGCAGACCATCCGCTCTCTCCTGGACCGGCACCGGATCGCCTACTTGAAAATTGACGTCGTCCGGGCGTTCGAGGACGAGGAGCTCGCGGCCGAGTTCGGGATCCCGGCGCGGAAGGTCTGCTCCGGTGATCTCTGCCCGGACCACGCCGGGGTGATGGTGATGCGGGACGCCGTCGCCTGGGCCGAAGGGGAGGGCGCCGACCTCCTCCTGGTCGAGAGCGCCGGGCTCTGCCTCCGCTGTTCCCCCTACACGACGCAGGGGCTCGGGATCGTTGTCCTCTCCGCGGTCTCCGGCACGAACACGCCCCTGAAGATGGCCGCGATGCTGGCGCTCGCCGATATCGCGGTCGTGACCCGGATCGACCTCGTCTCCCAGGCCGAAAAAGAGGTCTTCCGGGAGCGGATCCGGGAGGTGAACCCTGACCTCGATATCGTCGAGACGAACGCCGTCCAGGGGACCGGGATGCGCTACCTCCTCAGGGCGATCGAAGAATATCCGCAGATAACCGATCCCGATACAATCGTCCTCCGGTGTGCGCCGCCGCTCGGGGTCTGCACCGTCTGCATCGGGAAGACCGAGATCGGGTGGCAGCATCACTTCGGGGTCGTCCGGAGGCTCGAGGATGCCGACTATCTCTTCCGGGGGGACTAGCACGGTGGCATGGCAACCGCCGGGGAGGGACTGCGGGGCCTGCGGCGCCCCGACCTGCGAAGCGTTTCTCGAGCGGGTCCGTCGGGGGGAGAAGGAACTCGGGGACTGCGTCTTCTACCACGCGGGGAATGCAGCCCCCCGGTTCGATGGCGAGGTCCTCCGTTCCGGCCGGGACATTCTCGGCGGCGAGTACGACTTCGTCCTCGATCCCCTCCCCGGCGAGGTCTCGGCCCGGAAGATCATCCTCCCCTTCCGGCCGGACCTGGTGGAGAAGTGGGGGATCGCGGCCGGGGATATCGTCGTCGGGAGGCCGGCCGGTGCGGGCTGCCCGGTCCAGCACGTCCTCTCGGTCCTTCACGCCAGCCCGGTGAGCGGCCTCCTCACCTGCCTGGTCGTCGGGCCGGAAGTATCGCGGGGCGGAGAATTTAAGGACGTTGAGGCGTACCACATCGTCGGTTTCGAGGGGATTGCCCGGACGGTGCGGCGCGAACCCGTCTTCGGGATGCGGCAGCGGTTTCTGCCCGGCTACTGCATGATGAACCTTACGCACACGGGTGTCGTGAATATGATTCTCGCACAGTCCCCGGGTCTCCATGTGCGGGTGGAGGATATCAGGTTATGAAGACGATAACAGAGATCGACGAGAAGATCCGGAACGGTTCGGTGGTCGTCTACACGGCCGCGGAGTTCAAGCGCCTCGTCCGCGAGGGTGTGGAGGTCACGGCCGCCGACGTCGACGTGGTCACCACGGGAACCTGCGGGGTGATGTCGGGGACCGCGGCGATCCTCTCGGTCCCGGTGGCGGCGCCGGGAGAGTTCGAGCGGGCGGATCGGGCCTGGCTGAACGGTGTCCCCTGCATGCCCGGCCCCTGCCCGAACGAGCGCCTCGGGCTCGTCGACCTGATCGTCTCCGGAACCGCCCACGCCGGGGCGGGCTACGGGGGCGGCCACCTCTTCCGCGATATCGTCGAGGGCCGGGAGATCGAGGTGCTGGTGGAGGCCGCCGACCGCTCGATCGAGGCGCGGGTGACCATCGACGACCTCGCCTACGCCCGGATCTTCACCACCCGGAGCGCCTACAAAAACTACACCGCCTACCTCAACACCCGGCCGACCCGGGTGACGACGATCTTCTCCGTCACGGGGCTCGAGGGACCCTGCCGGGAGGTCTCGGTCAGCGGGTGCGGCGAGATCAATCCCCTCCAGAACGACCCCGCACGACTCGCGATCCGGGATGGGACGCCGGTTCTCCTGAACGGTTCGGCCGGGCTGGTGACCGGGGAGGGGACCCGGAGCACTCCTTCGCGGCCGAACCTCACGGTCATCGCCGATATGGCCGGGATGCAGCCCCGCTACATGGGCGGATTCAGGACCTCTGCAGGCCCCGAGTGCATCACGAGCCTCGGCGTCGCGATCCCGGTCCTCGACGACCGGCAGATCGCGGCCCTCCGCGTCCTCGACGAGGAGATCCCCCTTCCGGTCGCCGATATCAACACCCGCAACGTCCTTGATACGGCGACCTACGCCGATCTCTGGCAGCGGCCCGATAGGGAGGTGACCTACCATTCCGAGTGGTGCGAGGAATGTTCGGCCTGTGCCGCGGCCGCAATCTGCCCGACGGGCGCGTTTGCCCGCGAGACCGGGATCGACCGCGACCGCTGCCTCGCCTGCACCGCCTGCCTTGCCGCCTGCCCGAACGACGCGCTTGAGGCCGGCGAGGGGTCGCTCCGGGTCCGGGGAAGGAAGGTGCCGATCACGCTGCGCCAGTCCGGCCGGACGCTTGCCGAAGACCTCTGTCGGGACTTAAAAGAGATGGTCCTCGATTTCCGTTTCACCTTCACCGGAGGCGGGGGGCGGTGAGGGAGAAGTACCTCATCCACTGCCCGGGGTGCGGCCGGTCGTTCCCCGACCGCTACACCCTCGACTGCCCCTCGGGGTGCGACGCCCTCCTCCGGACGGTCTACGCCAATCGCCGCCTCACCCTCCGGAACCTCCCGGGGGTCTTTCGCTACACGGGGTGGCTCCCCATCGAGGGCCACCTCCGGCTTGACGCCGGCCCGGTCTCCTACGAGAGTGCCGGCCTCGCCCGGGAACTCGGACTCTCCCACCTCACCGTCACCTTCTCGGGCTACTGGCCCGAGCGGGGCGGGCGGATGGAGACCTGCTCCTTCAAGGAGCTCGAGGCGCAGCCGACGGTTCTCCGCCTCCGGGAGAAGGGTGCCGGCGTCCTCCAGGTCTCGTCGGCGGGGAACACCGGCCGGGCCTTCTGCCAGGTCTCGGGCCTGACCGGGGCACCGGTCGTGGTGGTGGTCCCGGCGGCCGCCGCCGGTCGGCTCTGGACAACCGTCGAGGCCCCGAACGTCTGCCTCATCACGGTGGACGGGGACTACTCCGACTCCATCGCGTTCGGGCGGGAGGTCTGCACGCTGCCCGGGATCGTTCCGGGGGGCGGGGCGAAGAACGTCGCCCGGCGGGACGGGATGGGAACGGTGGTGCTCGACGGGGCACTCTCTGCCGGGCGGCTCCCCGACTGCTACTTCCAGGCGGTAGGGAGCGGGACCGGGGGGATCGCCGCGTGGGAAGCGGCGGAGCGGCTCATCGCCGACGGCCGGTTCGGCACCCGCCTCCCGGCTCTCCACCTCTCCCAGAACCTCCCCTTCGTCCCGATGGTCCGGGCCTGGGAGGCGGGACGGCGGGAGATCGTTCCTGAAGTGGATATGCCCGATACCGAGGTCTCTATCGCCCGGGTCTCCGCCGACGTCCTGACGAACCGCCACCCTCCCTGGGGGATCCGGGGCGGGGTCTACGACGCCCTCGCGGCCTCCGGCGGCCGGATGTATGCGGTCGCTAACGACGACGCCCGGAGTGCCGGGAGGCTATTTACGGAGACGGAGGAGATCGACCTCGACCCGGCCGCCGCGGTCGCGGTCGCCTCGCTCGTCCGGGCGGTGGGGGAGGGGCTCGTCGGTCCGGATGACCACATCCTCCTGAACGTGACCGGCGGGGGGTATCAGCGTGCGGCAGAAGACCTCGACCGCTACCCGGTCGAGCCCTCCCTCCGGGTCCGGGCCGGCGAGGCCTTCGCGGGGGATGTGCGGGACGCCGTCAGAGACTGGCTCGCCGAGCAGGGGGTGGCGGTCCGTGCGTGAAGGATCCGTCCTCGACCGCCTCTCCGCTCTCGGGGTCGATACCGTCGCGAGTCTTCCCTGCGACCGGACGCAGGAGTTCTGCGCCCTCATCCCGGAGCGGTTCCGTTCCGTGAACCTCACCCGGGAGGAGGACGGCGTCGGGATCTGCGCCGGGCTCGCGATGGCCGGGGGGCGGCCGGTGCTCCACATGCAGAGTTCGGGGCTCGGGAACTCTTTGAATGCCATCATGTCCCTCACCGTCACCTTCGGCCTCCCCCTCCCGATCCTCGCGAGCTGGCGGGGGGTCTACCGGGAGGCGATCCCGGCCCAGGTACCGTTCAACCGGGCGGTCCCGGAGGTCCTCGCGGCGCTCGGGATCCCGTATACCGTCATCCGAGAACCCGGGGATGAGGAGTTGATCGATGAGGTCGTCCGGGACGCCTACGCCTCCATGCGGCCGCACGTGGGACTGATCCTCCCTTCGTTCTGGGAGGGGACGGAGGAGGCCTGCCTGCCGGAGCAGGTCTTCCCGACCCGGGCCCGCGAGTCGGTGATCGAGTACCGGCGAACCTTTCGGGAGCCGGTGATGACCCGGAACGACGCGATAAGGGCGATTGTTACCGCCCTCGACGGCGAGGCGGTCGTCGCGAACATCGGGGTCCCCTCAAAAGAGCTCTACGCAGCTCGCGACCGGGACCTGAACTTCTACATGCTCGGGAGTTACACCCAGGCGACGCCGATCGGGCTCGGGCTTGCCATCGCGACGGATAGAGACATCGTCGTCCTCGACGGCGACGGGAGCCTTCTCGGGACCGCCGCCCTCCCGGTGGTGGCGGCAGAGGCCCCGGAGAACCTCACGATCGTCTGCCTGGACAACGGGGCCTTCGGGAGCACGGGGAACCAGCCCACCCCGGCCTCCGGGCTCGTGGACATGGAACTCCTCGCCCGTGCCGCCGGGATCCGGCAGACCTGCAAGGTGCAGGATGAGCGGGAGCTTGGCGAAGCCTGGGAGAACCGGGGGCGGGGACCGAACTTCATTCACGTCGTCCTGAAGCCGGGGAATGCCGCGGTCCCGAATATCCCGCTCGCCCCGGCCGAGATCCGGGAGCGGTTCGTGCGGGGGCTTCGGGGGTGAGGCGCCCCCCGACACGCCTGTATTGTAACTTCTTCCACTGTTTGGCGCGGCACCGTTTCTGAACCCCGGACTACTGTTTTTTTGCCTCAAAGCCATCCGTCAGCCGATGTGTAGCTGCGCGGCACAGAAAAGGTATATGGAAGAACGTTGACCACTCAAGCGTGGATTCCGGTGCAAACCTGTTCACACCTCTGGAGGAGCCTTTATGGACGAAGAAAAATTCAATCAACTCTTAGGGGCCCTGTCGGTGCCGGTCATCGTCCTGGCCTTTTTTCCCCTGTTGGTGATCGTTTTTCTGATACCGATCGCAATTGTACCGGATCCGCGAGCTTTGATCGGGGCAGTTTATGCCACGGCGTTGACCCTGTCGTTCGTCTATTTCGGCCTGAAGATGCGGAGCATCAGTACCGCAAAGGAAGTTAAATCCATCAGGTGATTGGGGGTGCAAGCGCCGCATTCCCGGACCGCTACTGGCGTGGAGCGGGTGTTCACTCGGGAGGTGTAGCGTCACCACCCGTGTTGAACGTGTAAAGAAGTTGGACAGAAGACGTAAATGAGCAGACGTTCAGATCTTTGTTACCGTAGCGAGGTGGGCGAAGCATGCGGCGAAAGATATCGATGGACACACTCTTAACGGGACTCTTCATCGCGCTGCTCCTTCTCTTGCTCTTCTACGACCCTATCAGGGGGCTCCATCCGGCGCTCGACCCTCTCCTCATGCTCTCCGGTCAGGCTATCGGTCTCGTTCTCCTGGCGCTCATGGTATTCTGCATCATCGGCCTGGTGCTGATGATCGGCCGGCATCTGTACGGCCTTTGCCATGGAGGATGACGGCAGTTATCCGGGTAGAGTTCTTCTCCGCACAGGGAGATCCGTTCCGGGATCAATCAACCTGGATGCGTGCGTCTCTCTTAATCCATTGTGGAGATCAAGGCTCTTTATCTTCGGTAACAACTCCCGGACGTGTAGACGAACGTGACAGAAAAGGTATATCCCCGAACGTCCAGGTCATTACATACATGGAACGCAAATACCTCATCGCGTTGCTGGCCGTCGGCATCGCGGCCGGCCTGTATACAGCCCTCACCTACCAGTGGATCCTGATGCTCATCATCGTCGCGGTGGTGGCGCTGATCCTGGTCGCGAGCGACGTCGCGGGACGGACCTGGGCGTAGCCGGAGCCGATCGGGGCACGGCAGATCCGGTCATACCGGTCAACCTTTATCCCCATCGCCCATGCGCATCACCCGGGCGGCGCTCCTCCTCACCGCCTTTGCCCTCTTCCTCGCCGCCTACCTGGTGGTTCGGTTCGACGACCCGGCGGTCCCGCCCGCCGTCCCCATGATCTTCATGGTCGCCCTCGCCCTCCCCTCGTATATCGCCCTCGTCCGCTGGCTCGGCCCCGCCCGCGGCATCGCGCTCCTCCTCCTCCTGAGCATCCTCCCGCTCGCCGTCGAGGCGTATGCCGTCGCGACCGGCGTCCCGTATGGCCGATTCACGTATTCGGCCGACCTCGGCTACCGCGTCTTCGATCATGTCCCCTGGACGGTCGCCTTCGCCTACCTCCCGATGCTCCTCGGCGCCGTGACCCTTGCCGCGTCCGCCGCCGGAACCTCCTGGAGCCGGCTGATCCCGGCCGGAGCCTCCTCCTCCTCCTCCTCCTCCTCCTCGCTCTTGCGGGCGCCGTCAGCCTCGCGCTCCTCGCTGCGCTCGATGCTGTCGGGCAGGCGCTCCTCCTCTCGTTTCTCTTCCTCTCCTACTTCTACAGCGCTCCGCCGCTCCGGTTCAAGGAGATCCCGGTCCTCGACTTCTCCTCGAACATGCTCTATGTGGTTCCGGGAATCCTCGGCTACTACATCGCGGGCGGCGTCCTCCCGCCGCCGGCTCTCGTCCTCGCCGGCTACCTCCATATCTCTGCGATGCATCTCTTCTCCGCGATCCCCGATATCGGCTTCGATGCGACCGCGGGGATGACGACGACGGCCGTCGTCCTCGGAAGGCGACGCTCGCTCCTCCTCTGCCTGGCCTTCTGGTCGGGGCTTGCCGCCCTCGTCATCCGGCTCTCCGGTCTTCACCCGGCAAGCCTGCTCGTCCTGGTCTACCCGGCCGTCTCCCTCGCCCTCCTCCTCCGTGAAGGCCTCTCAATCGACCGGGTCTACTGGTACCTGCCTTTCGTCAACACCGGCCTCGGGGGGCTGGTCTTTCTTCTCGCGACCCTCCGGACGGCGGCGTGGTAGGGCAGGAGACGTGATGGTCGACCTCTCATCTGGAGCCCGTCCTGAAGCTCGATGAGTAGACGGGCGTCACAGAAAAGGTATATGTCAGAACGTTGACCTCTCACCCGTAGATACCGATATCCGGTCATGTGCAGTCCATACCCGGGTTAGACGCCCGACAGCACGTCGCGAGGTCCGTATGAAGGTCGATTATGTTCTCAAGGCGATCACTGCCGTTCTTGCCGTGGTTGTCTTCCTGTTCCTCTTTGCTCCTGTGTTCTCCGAGACCATCCTGCCGGGCAACTCCTACGCGATCGAGATCACCGATCTACCCGATCCTGCCGTGAACGGCACCGCCACGGTCATGGTCCCGATCCCGGCGAACGCAACGGGTGAACCGGTGATCTCTGAGGGGGCGTTCGTCGGCGGCCAGGTCACGGGGTGGCAGGCAGAGGTCCGGGAGACGCCGTACGGAAAGATGCTCGCGTTCACGACGACGGGGGGATACGCGCCCGATATCTCCGTATCGTTTGAGGTGCTGCAGACGGCAGACGAGCTGCAACGCTTGCCCCTGCACCAGCGGCCTACCAACCTGACCTCATGGGAGATGAAGAGGGAGCCGCGGCTGCTCGTGCCCGTGCTTGCGACCCCCGATAACATGAGCGTCGCTGAGTTCAGCCGGTTATCGAGCGGGACCTACACCACCGTCGTGTTCCTCGATGGCTTCGTCCCACCGCCGGAGGATGTAGCGGTGGTCACGTTCAGCCTCGACTACCGGGGAGTGGGGGGCACGAAACGCTTGATGAGAGAGAATACCTGGACGACAACGGTGAATACGGCCGTTATGAGCACTGAGTCCGGGTTCGTCCCGGTTCCGGCTGACTACCGGGTTATCGCAGGAGGTATCGACTTCTCATGAGGATCAGGGCTGTATGTCTCTACGGGATTACGGTGACGGCTCTTGCCGCTGTTGGGAGATTCTTGACGACCTGTTACGGAAACCTGTTGCCGTGTTCGTGTGCGGGGGAGAGAAGGCCTATGATACAGGGCAAGCGCGGTCTGCGGAGGATGCTCAGATGAAGAGAAGATCGTTAATATGGCTCCTCCTCTCTCTTTCGGCAGCGCTGCTCGCGGCCCTGCTCCTCCTCCACGCACCGGGCACGGGCGCCGTGCAGGACCCGGTAGAGGAGCCCGCCACGACAAAAGAGCCCGGGAGGGCCGGGAACCTGACCGTCATCCTGGTGGCCGGGGATTCGAGACTCCCGCAGGCCGTCCCGATCCCCTCATCGTGGAGGGATATCGAACCGGAGAAATGTGAACCGAGCGAGGAGGATTGGGCTTTTATCAGGGATGCGGCCACAAATCTCTCAGAGGAAGAGAAGACCCGGTTTGTTACAGACGTCAGAGAGATCTACGCCGGGGAGTCAACGCTTTCGCAAGGAGAGCAGGATGACCTGCTCAGGAGACTCGGGTACTACCTGATTGAGGCAACCGAGGGAGCCGGGACGGCCCCATAACTGCAGTCGGCGTTCGGGTCGCTCTCGCTCCTGCCCTACAACATCAACGTCGCGATCAGCGGGATGGTGACGAGCGACCCGATCGTCGAGACGAAGACGATCTGCGACGCGAGCCGGGAATCGGCGCCGTACTGCTCCGCGAAGATGACGGTGTTTGCTGCGGCGGGCATCGCGGCCATCGTGATCATGATCCCGTTGATGTAGGGGTCGGCAAAGATCGGGGCGAGGAGGTAGCAGTAGGCCGCCGGGACGGCGAGGAGGAGGACGGCGCTCGCCGCCCAGATCCGCCAGTTCCCGACCATCTCCCGGGCCGGGAACGTCGCGAGCATCGCCCCGACGATGATCATGGCGAGCGGCGTCGTCACCCCCCCGAGGAGTTCGATCGAGTCGATGAAGGGCGACGGGATCTCGACCGAGCCGAGGAAGAGAGCGAGCCCGACGATGGAGGCCGCGATCCCGGGGTTTACGAGCAGTTTTGGGTCGAACCCCTTCCCCCTCCCCTCGGTCAGCATCGCGATCCCGACCGAGAAGACGAGGACGTTGAAGACGAGGTTGAAGATCGCGACGTAGAAGAGCGACTCCTCTCCAAAAAGCGTCAGGGCGACCGGGAACCCCATGAACCCGACGTTCCCGAAGACGATCGCGAACTGGAGGACGCCTTCCTCTGCGGCCGGGACCCGCATGGCCTTCGAGACCGCCCAGGCGAGGGCGAACGAGAAGACGTAGAGCATTCCGGTCGCGAGGATCAGGATCTCGGCGCCGACGAGGCGCTCGGGGGTGAAGGGCACCTGCATCGAGGCAACGATCAGCGCCGGGATGGTGATGTTGACGAGGAGCCCCGAGAGCCCCCGGGTGGCCCGGGGGTCGACGATCTTCGTCGAGACGGCGACGTAGCCTGCGGCAATCAGGAGGACCAGGATGAAGATCTGGTCCGCGACTACCAGGAAATCCATGACCGCACCGTTCATAAGGGCACCGCTCCGTCCGGTTCATCAAGGTGGGCGCCGGTACCCCTTTACGGTTCTGCTCGGGGTGGAGAAGGCGGAGATGATTCGGAGGGTGGTTTAACGGGCTCGTGTGCGGACGGGAGAGAAACTACTCCGGTATGGGGGAGATTCCTCGCCGGCATCGCAGAGCTATGTACCAGAGCGTGATCGTCACACCGAGGAGCGCCTCGCCCGCGTAGAGGAGGAGGGGGTCCCTGACGACGCTTCCCCCCTGGACGGCGAAACCGTGGAGATACGATGTCACGCAGAGCACCCCGGCCGTCATGACAGCGAGGGACGTGCCGAGGAGGAAGACGATCCGGTGGTCCCTCCCGGGATGAAGGATCCGTCGCCCCCTCTTCGTCAGGGCGTAGTCCCGCCATTTCCGGGCATTCTCGTGAGTCACGAGATCCGCGTCGGCGAGAACACTGAGGTGCTCATGAACGGTCGACCTGGCAAGACCGAGCCCGTCGGCGAGCTCGCTCATCGTCATGGGCCGGGTATCGAGCGATTTGAGGATTGCGACCCGGGCGTCGGAGGAGAGAGCGACGATATCGTCCCGGTCGAGCGTGACGTCTTCCATGGTCTGGCCTGAAACAATCAGATACTCTCCTGCAGGAGGATTAAAAACGTTCCTAAACAGCTCCGCAAAACTCACTCCGCCCGGATAGTCGGCGGTGGAATCAGTTCCGGTACATCTCTCCCCGCTACGACGAACGTCGCCGACGCCCGGGGCAGGTGAGCCCGATTATATCTGGGGTCGTTCGTGCCCCCTCCGGTGTGAGAGGGGCCGGAGACGACGCTGCTCATCTCCCGGGGATCGAAAGTGACCGACGTGCCGTTCGGGGTCGTGAGGGTATACGGGGCGGCAAGATCGATCGTCAGGTAGAGGAGTTCCTCCGGGCCGGGCCGCGGGAGGTCCGCCGTCACCCGCACTTCGCGCCACTCCCCGGCAGCGAGATCGTTGACAGGCAGCATAGTCATGGCGTTGCGGAGGACATCCCCCTCCGGCGATCCCGTGGTGGCGTTCAGGCGCTCAATCCCCGTCGTCACGGTGAGATCGGCCCGGGCGCAGTCTTCACCAGCGAGGTTCCGGACGAAGAAGTCGAGGCTGATTTTGTCGCCCTCGATTGCGATATCGGGGGTGTAGCGGATGTCCTCCGGATGCGCCGGGTCAAGGCTGTAGCGGTCATCGAGGGAGATGGTCCTGTTCCAGGCTGTGGCGTTTTGCAGGTGCCAGGTCTCGTTCGTCCCGTCGTAGACGATCAGCGGGCTCTCGTAGGGGCCGCGGTATTCGAACCCCGGCCCGAACGGCAGTATCCATTCCACCCGTTTGAGCGGTTCCTGCACGTGCTGGTGCCCCGGGGGAAAGGCCGCAAGTATGGCGAGGTTTGCCGCAGCAAGGATGAGAACGACACCGATACCGAGCCATACCCACGTCTTCGAGTGCATTGTATCACATTAGGAAAAGGGGTGATTTAGAGGTATGGACTCACCATCAGCACTTCTCCGGTCTGTGCGTCGATGACGACAAGCCCTCCCTGGAGAACGTGGTCCTCTGGCTCGCCTCTCATCGTAATCACCCAGGTCAGCGTTTGTGCGTCCGGTCGGGTGTACTCAACGGAGAGGTCGGCCGTTGCACTGGTCACCCGGATTCCCGGGAACTGCCCGGCTGCGATCTTCAGCGCCTCGTCCCGGGAAAGTTTCGGCTCAAGCGGGCATTCGATCTCCCGCTGGATCCCGATGTACGAGACGATCTCGCCAGTGCTCGGGTTAAGGTTCACGACGACCGTGTTCGGCGTGAGGACGCCACTGCTCTCTTCTCTCCAGATGTACGAATACTCGCTGCCCGCATCGCCGTGAGAGACCAGGTTCGATCTGGTAAGCTGCATACTCTTCTTCGCAAAGCCGCTGTACTTCTCTTCGGCGTAGGCCCTTGCCGTTGCTTCGGCTGCGGCCCGATCCAGCCGGACATCGCGGCAATCCTTCCGTGCGGAGTCGAACGTGGCACGTTCGATCACCCCGGTCCGGGCGTTGACGTAAATCTGTCCGTCTCCGGTACCAAAGACATAGTACTCTCCCAGATTCAGGCGTTCGGTCTTCTGGTACTGGACGGTTACGTCGGGTGCGTTGAGAAAGTCCTGTGCTCTTTCTTTCGCAGTATCCACCCCGATCGGAGCGCTGGCGCCGGCCGCCGACACGACCGAGACCGCGACGACGAGGCATAGCATTGCAACAATGTGTATCCGTTTCATGATTGAATCACCTCATTAATAGACTCCGTAGCGAGCGGGAGTGAGACAACTGTTGTAACTGCCGGAGATCTCATAGGTGTCCACTCCGTGGTAACCGAACGGCCAGTGCAAGTAGCAGTCGTCCTTTGCATTGCTTGCGGCGCTTGCAACGGTCTCCCCGTTTCGCAACCGGTCCCAGAAACTCCCGGACCAGCACTTTCCGTTTTCGACCTCGACCTCGCCGTCGAACCCCAGGCAGATGTCTGCGCCTTTGTTCATGGTCTGCTGGAGAAGATCTCCGTTGTAAGGGTTGTAATGGGACGAATGGCAGGCGAGGTAGACCGCGAGCAGGACATCCCTGATGTCGGTTCCGTAATCAGTTATGTAGTACCGGTCGGTTCCCGGGTAATGACCGTCGGTGTCGGCAAGTATCCAGGATTCCGAGGAGAACTTTATCCCACCGCCTTTATGCGAGTCGTCGTAGTAGAGGCCGTGACCGTTGAAGAAGAATACAGCATCCGACCTGAACTGACTGTAAGCCGTCGATGCGTGTGCATTCGTGGATGACGAGCTGGAGTAGTACATCGCTGCCTGATCCACCCGTGCGTCGTAGGCCGTCGGCGTCGTGTCCGAACAGTCATAGTTGTGCGTGAGTGGTGCGGCGCTGGCGGCGGCAGGCAGAGCCGCGAGCAGGAAGAGTGCTGCCAGCATGTAGATCCATCGTTTCATAAGTATCCCTCAAGGTGCGCCCGGGCGTTCCTGCACCCGGAACTAAACCCGAATTCGAGGGAGAATCTTATAAAGCCCGCCGTCGTCGTTCGGTTCTGGCCGAACAAATCTTAAACCTTGCGATCTGCTGCGTGGTGGATGGGTAAAGGTGCGGCTGTTCGGGACTCTGAAGTTTTGTCGGGTCTTGTCTTCAAGGGTCGGGACCATTGTCCTGCCATAAGAAGATTTATGATGAATTCGGAAAAAACCGAACGATGGCTGCTGATTTTATATGTTCTAACGACCCAGAACCGCATCGGGTGCCGCGTGCGGTACCCGTTTGTGTGCGGGGGTCGCCCATCCCCGGTTGACGCCCCGGATGACGCGCCCCGCAAGCCCGGAGGCAATGCGAACGTAAGCGTTCTGCATACTTAAACGTGTGCTTCTTCTGCCTCCGGGGAAAAGGTTGGAGGAAAACGACAATGAACAGAAACATCGGAGCGCGGGCGCTCTCTGTGCTCCTGGTAACGGCTTTCATGGGGATGGCATGCATGGCCCCGGTCAGTGCCGGGACGGGCGACGATTCCGACGCGATCTTCCCGGAATTCGGGGTGGAGTACAAACAGAACTATAACACCGGGAACAACCTGCCAAACTCACCCGCCATTGCCGAAGGCTTCTATGAAGTGTTCGATAATGCCGGGTGGGGGTGTAACTTCTATATAGGCGACTGGGATAGAGACATCCAACGGTGGGACTGGGATTCAGATGCAGCCCATGTCGATAGCGTAGACCTCGTCTTCTGGGCAGGACACGGTGACGACAGTTGCATCCTTCTGGATGGTCTCCCGCTTGTTCTCGCCTGGGTATACTTTCATGACTGTAATTGGGGCGATCAGGATCTGGAATGGATCTTGCTACATTCGTGCCATACCGCTCAGGTCCCCGGAGAATTCAAAGCGTGGCCACATTGGGCTTTGAATGGCGCTCATCTGGTTTGCGGGTTCGACACGGTCGGCTACGACTATGCCGAGGATGGAGCGGCCGTCGCAAACAAACTCTTTAACAATTATAAGGTGCGTCACGCGTGGTATCATGCGTTGGATGAGACCCACCAGAGCAACGTTTGGATCGGTATCATTGGTGAGAACGCCGCTTGTGGTGACGATCGCATCTGGGGAGAGGGATCTGTGATCACCGATCCACCTGTTGACAGTGAGATCTACCGGTGGTTATTCCAGTGCAACTAAACTGAGGTCTTAGTATGGCATTAAAGATGGTTGGTGCACTCGTCTGTCTTGCTCTGGCGGTCGCAGTCGGGTGCATGTGGGTTTTTGGTCCGGGTCAGGTTCCCGTGACTCCTCTCCCCGCCGTGGCGGGCGCAGGTGAAGGTACATACTCTCTCGCCGCAGAGTTCCCGGAAGTGCAGGGCTCGTATACGCTCTACCGGGTGGTCCCGGTTACCGTCACGGAGGATCGGGTCCGGGAGATTGCGGAGCGATTCGGGCTCTCGGGAGAACCGAAAGCGGTCAGCGAGGTGACCGGGGAGTTCTTCCTTGTCGACGTCTCGAAGGAGCCGGAGGAGCATATGTCGGTGTATGCGCATTCCGGCGGGGTGGCTTACCACATCCTTGACAGAGAGTTCCCGACCGAAGTGACCGAGCAGCCTGATCTTCCCTCGGACGCGGACGCGGAGAAGATTGCTCTCGCATTCCTTGAGAAGACCGGTATGCAATCGCCGGACGCCCGGGTCGTGAAGACCGAGGTGAACCAGAAGCAGGAGGTCTGGGAAGCAGGTGCCACCGAGCCGAAGGTGTCGTACGACATCACCAAGGCAGTCAGGTTCGGCCGGTCGCTCGACGGGTTGCCGGTCTATGGCGACGAATTCGCGGCGATCCTGGGTGACGGCGGTGAGGTCGTCGGGCTCGTGAAGACCTGGCGGGAGGTGGCGCCGGACGGGAATGTCAGCCTCCGGTCTCCCGAGGAGGCGTATGAGGATCTTCGTGCAGCATGGACTGTCCGCCCTCACACGGGGCAAGAGTACGACCGGATCACGATCGAGCACGTCGCGATCGGTTACTGGATGGAGCCAAGGGGTTTCGTGCAGGATCTGGTCCGGCCGGTTTATGCGTTTTCCGGAACTGCACTCCGGGACGGTGTAGAGGAGCCGTATGTCGAATATGTCTTTGCTGATGAGGGGAAACGGTGAAACCTGCTCCCCCTCTCATATTTTTAGATGTTTGTAGCCGGGCACCGCCCATGAACGAAGACCTCGGAGCACCGGCATGACCGAATTCGGCTTTACTCAGGCGGTTCTTATGACCCTGGAGACCGTAGTTTCCCTGGGTCCGGTTTATCTCTATCTCCTCGGCACATCCGCTGTCATTCTCCTTCTCTGGTACGCCTGGCCCCGCCTCACCGGCCGGGACCGGGGACGGATCGCGACAAAGGAGTATGCCCTGATTGCCTTCGTCATCGTCCTCCTCTCCATGCCGGTCCTGCTTCGCTGGCTCCGCCTCTCCCTGTGGGGGATCTCTACCCTTGCGGCCCTCTTCACCGCCGCTCTCCTCGTCTGGTTCTTTCGGCCGTTCTTCGCCGGGGGGAGCATCCCGGTGCGGGAGTATGCCTGGCTCGTCGTGGTCGTCTTCTGCCTGCCGCTACTGATTCTATTCTGGTTCGGCACCGTCGCCTTCGCCCTGTTCCAGGTGCACGGCTCGTTCTTCCCGGCAATCGAGGTCTGGGCGTATATACTCGGGCTCGACGTCCTGCTCCCGGTCATCGGGGTTCTTGTTCCACTCCGGCAGATCGGAAGCGCCCGAAAGCGGCGGCAGGATGCGTGACGACCTCTCGGCCTGGAACGGCACCTATGTCGCGATGCATTTCCCGGTTCCAACGACATTCGAGACGAGTTATGTCATCGATGGGTCGCCACGGGAGATCCCTATAGACGAAGCGGTCTTCTTTCTGGATCTCGAGGACCAGCAGGAGAACATGATCATCACGCGGCTGGGGGACGGTTGCGGGGTCTGGGGCGCTTCACTTGGCCACGACGAACTCCGGGACCCGGTCGACCCGCATCTGCCCGATCCTGCGCTTCCTGACAACGTGGGCAATCCAACGGCATATAACCGCATTTTCCTCTCCTCAAAATAGACCTGTCCGACCGGCAGAACACGATCAACGCCTTTGCTCCGGGAACTTGAGCTCCCGGGGGAATATCTCCCGGCGGTCCTTGCCGGGAACAACTGCGACGGTGCCCGGTTCCGTGGGGGGAGGTTCGACGAGCGTGGCGGGGCCGTGGTCATTATCCCGGTGCCCGACAGTGGATCCTACATTCCCAGAACTCATAACGAGTTGTGCTCAAAATGGCTGCATTTTAACTGAAATTCGAAAAGGATGAGTTTTGTTGATAAGCACAAACTGGCTCGTTATGCGTTTACACATAACGAGGAGTAAATTAATTGCGTCGATTTTAAAGAGTGATTGGGGTTTAGTGGATGATAATGATGCGGATTGATCGAGCTCGTTAGGTGTTACCGGGAATCCAGGGTGGATCCTGCATCCAGGGGCAGGGATTATTGTCCTGCCATAAGAAGGTTTATGATGTGTTCGGTTCCAGCCGAACGGTGCCTGCTGATTTTATATGTTCTGAAGACCCAGAATCGCATCGGGTGCCGCGTGCGGTACCCGTTTGTGTGCGGGGGTCGCCCATCCTCAGGTCTGACGCCCGGATGACGCGCCCCGCAAGCCCGGAGGCAATGCGAACGTAAGCGTTCTGCGTACTTAAACATGTGCCTCTCCTGCCTCTGGAAACCAAAACGAGCAGAGGGGTAGAAAACATGGGAAAAAGAATCGGAATGCGAGCTCTCTCTATACTCTTGGCAGTAATGCTGGTGAGCGTGGTGGTGCCTGCAGTGAGTGCCTGGACGGAAAACGATCCGATCTGTATCGAAGATCAAGCCAAAGTCCAGGGATTATTCGAACCTGTCGACGAAGACATCCGTGTGATTGCCGCAGAGAATTTGGTGGTATCCGATCGTGCGAGTTCAGTGAGATGTTCTGAATTGTTATCGGAAATCATGGAGAAATATGACCAAAACCTTGAGGACATTATCTCCATTCTGGAGAAGGCCACAGATGTTCAACCTGACGAGAAGGACCGAACCGTTCTGAAGGAAGTGATTGTCGGTGAGCATTTCAGACGAGTGTGCGACGAAATACTGATGGAACAGCGTGATCTTCGGGAGGAGGACGCTGTGATCGTCCAGCCGCAGATCCTTGGTGTTGCGGATTGTCAGGAAGATATGGATAAGATGCTAGCAGGAACAGACCGGTGGGATACCTTCATCCTGGCCCAGTGCTCGCCGGATGTGTACGGCGGAACCGGACTTGACGGTGCAAACCTACCTTACTCGGTAAATGGAGGCAATAACCTCTATGAGGTGGGTGTCTGGCCTGGCAGCCCGACCACGTATCAGCTGCGCTATTACGACGAGGATCACCCGAGCCCGGTGACGGACATCGAGTATGACGCTTTCAGGCTTTTATACTACGGGACCCTTGAAGACCGTGCCCTGTTTGATGTCACGGGCTCCCAGATCTACTTCAATTATTGTTGGAATGATGGTTACACGTATGCCTGGCTCTACGGAATTCATGGGTATCAGTACAGGCCCATGACCTCCGTGATCTACACCAGCAATATCTGGAACCATGATATCGACATTTACAACAGCAACCCGAATATCGGGCAGCTTGTCATGTCGGTGCCCTACATTCAACAGTAACCTCTTTTTTAATTCGAGTAAATGAGAAATTGGGAAAACAGGCTGTAATCATGGAGACCACAACCTTTCACTATCCCCGAAGAAGTGCAAAATATGTAATACTCATTCTTCTTTTAGCGTTAACCATACCGTTCTTTGCCGGATGCACTGATAGGGGGCATAGAGACCTCACTCTGGACACATGGATCCTCAAGACCAATTCGGACGGATCCCTCCAGTGGACTGCGTTCGTCGACGGCGACCCGAACGGCAGAGGGCAGGCGATGATTCAGACCCGCGACGGCGGGTACGCAATCACGGGCACGGGAACGAACGCCGATGTGAACGGCCCGGTCCCCCGCATCGTTACTCTCGACAGAGACGGGAATGTCATATCAACCATGACCTTCGGTACGTCGCCGGATTACGGCAGCTCGCTGGTCGAGGCACCGGACGGCGGATACGTCGTTGCCACGTATTCTGGGTTTCTAACACGGGTGGATGAAAATAGGAACACCCTCTGGAGCACGCCGCTCGGCGGGGGGAGCGACTGGTGGAAGGTCGTCGGAGCGCCGGGCGGGGGGTATGCCGCAGCCGGGGATGCCAGGATCGTCAGGGTAGGCGAGGACGGGAAGATCGCATGGACTGCAGCGTTTGAAACCGACCGGAACGTTGATACGATCGCCGCGATACCCTCGGGAGGTTTCATCGCAGGAGGGACCGCCAGAGCGGATGTATGGGTTGCGAGACTCGATGCCGGGGGAAATACCGTCTGGGATGAGACGCTCGGGAGCAGGTCGCGCGATGACCTCTACGTTGTCCGCATCTCTCCTGCCGGAACCTACGATCTCGTCTATGGCACCGTCCAGGATGCAGGGAATGAAACGGCTGACGGGCGGTTTACGGAGACGACCGAAGCCTCTCTTGCCGCGGTGGACGGCAGGTTGATCGGGGAAAGACCATTGAATGCCTCCCGGGTCGTCGTCGCGACGGAAGACGGTGGATACGCATATGCCGGTTTTATCGTTCCCGAGTTTATCGGACTCCAGCCGCAGGGCTATCCGGGATCCCCCCTTCACGTCGTCAGGCTCGATGACGAGGGAATGGTCGCATGGGATGCATCGTACGACATCGGAGATGATAGATCGGTTGTCTCGATCATCCGGACGTCGGACGATGGGGTTGCAGTCCTCGGGAGCGTATATGATTTCTGAGCGCTTTATATTCCATACTACACCTTTTTACAACCCCCGAGGAGCATGATTCGATGAAAACAGCTCAGGGGAAAATCCGGACCTTGGCAGTGGTCGCCGCGCTCATCCTGTTGACCGTCGCCGCCGGGTGCTTCGATCGGCCGCTGACACCGGGCCACCGCACGCTGGAGGGGGACGTCTGGGTGCTGAAACTGGACGATGCCGGGGACCGGGAGTGGTTCACCGTCATCGACAGCGGGAAGTTCGACGAGGCATTCTCCATCGTCGAGATTCCCAACGGCTACGCGATCGCCGGGTCGGTCTCGGAGACAGGTGACTTCCACCCCGTGCCAAGGGGTATTCTCCTGGATCGGGAAGGGACGGTCATATGGGATACGACCTACCCGACGCCGGACGACCGCCGCGGGACAGGGATCGCATATATCGATGCACGGGGGTTCGCCGCCGCGGCCTCCCGCGGCCTCGTCATCCTGACGGACACGGAAGGGAGCGAACGGCACCGCACGGACCTTGCCGCGGAGGGGGAGTACTGGGCGATCGCACCCTCGAGTGCCGGAGGCTGGATTGTGGCTGGTGGCGACCGGGTTGCGAGGATCGACGCTAACGGCACCGTCGCCTGGCAGCAGCCGGCCGGGGGCGTGAGTCCGGATTCGATCCCGATCATCGTCCCGGACCCGATGGGAGGGTTCCTCGTCTCCGGAGAGGCTGCAGAGGCGCCCGGAGCCATAATAGCGGTGAAGTTCGACGACCGGGGCGCACCGGTCTGGAACACGACAGTCCAGGGCGGCCCCGGAGAGCGGTACCTCCTCTCGGCGGTGCGGCAGGATGCGACCGGCGGCTACAGCCTCCTTGCCGGGGTCACGGATGGGGAGCCGGCGGGAGTTCTGGAGGTCTCGCTCGGCGAGGACGGGAGCATCCTCCGGCGGAGCACGATCAACGCCTCCGCTCCCGTAACCTGGACTCCCGATGGCGGATACCTCTCGGCGGTCCTCGCCGAAAACGACTACGGCGGTGCCCTGCTCCGGGTGGAGAGGTTCGATGAGGACGGAGCCGCGTCATGGACGTCGACGCAGCGGCTGGACGAGTACAGCAGGGTTGTGGCCCTCATCCCGACGTCCGATGGTGGATCGGCGGTGCTTGGGATGTACATGAAGTACTGATGCGGGTGAGGGTACCGATTTCTGACGTGGAACCGATCCGGCCGGTCCAACGCGTAGACGCGCGCCACAGAAATCGTTTATAGAAGAATGTCGAGATCTCTCTCAACCAATGAGGTGACCGGCTATGCGGGTAATCAAAATACTCCTGATATTGGCGCTCCTCCTCCCGGCGGGTTCCGCTGCCGCTCCGGCGCCCTCCACCGGGGGATACACGAACTGGCTCGATACGTTCGACCACTGGGTTGAGCCGAGAGATATGTCGATGTACACCCCGGTCATCGAAACCCCACAGAGGGTTCCGATCACCGAGGAGATCGCACGGCAGCACCCCGGCATGATCCTGCTCGGGGAGAACGTGACGTTTCCCGACGCCGGGTGCGTGGCGGCGCCGGGGTTGCCGTCCGGCCCCACGACGCAGGTCCTCGTGGCTGATCCCGCTTACTTCAGCCCGGTTCAACCGACCGGTGAAGTGAACCTCACCAACCTTCCGCCCCTCCGGAACTACGACCTCGTGACCGCCGCCCCGGCGGCGTTCGTCGCCGACGCGGGTTCAGGGAGCCCGGTGACGCTCCGGCTCCCCGGCCGGGAGTTCGTGCTCGACCTCGAACCGATGCCGGGTCCCGTCGCCGACGACGCCCGGGCCTTCGTCAAGAACGAGTCGGGCACGTTTGAAGTCGCCCCGCCCCGCATGTGGTTCTTCGAGGGGACAGTCGCAGGGGAGCCCGGGAGTTCCGCCGCGTTCACGGTCGGCGGCGACGTGATCCTCGGGACGGTCCGGTGCGGCTCGACGTCGCTCGTCATTGAGCAGGCCGGGACCGTCGAGGTCGGCGGGGAGCACAAAGTCGTGCACGTCGTCTATGACGAGCGGGACGACGCCCTCCGCGGCCTGCACCGGCTCGCCGGTCCCGTAAAGAGCCTGATGGACGTTATGGGGCCGGGGAGGACCTAGCGCCGGAGGGGTCACCGGTGCATCCGACATGTAATCCCTGTCCGTGATCCCGGGTGGAAGAGAGGGGGTCTCCCGGGCTGGCCCGGGGTGCTGGACAGTCCTGGCATCAGCCCCCGAATCCGGGGCGAATGCCGCCGGGTTACCGGAGGACGAGGCTCCCGGTCCCCGTAGCCTCCCGATCGCCCTCACTGGAGAAGATAGTCCAGTTATAGGTGCCCGGCCCCTCCGGCTCCAGCCAGAACCCGATCTCCTCTCGCCGGGAGTCGTTGAGAACCGGCACGTCAAAGAAGCGGCGGTCGGACTTCAGGTCGCCGGGGCCTTCCACCCGGAACTCCGCCGTCTGCAGGAACGCATCCGCGGTATCTCTGTAGTCGCACCCCACTGTGATGTGGTAGCGCTCGCCGGGGGTGTAATTGTAGGTGTAGGTGTGGGCCGACGCGGAACAGGTAACGCCGCCGGGCTCATCGACCTGCAAAATTCCCCCGTCGAGGTCGACCATCCCGTAGCTCGAGATGGAGAAGTCGGCCCGGTCGGCCCCGAGGACCGCATCGTCCGGTCCGTGGGCCACGACCGCGAAGGAGTGCGGCCCCGGGGTCGGGATTATCGCATGACCGTCTTCAAGATCCCGGATCAGGATCCCGTCAAAGTAACCGTCGACCCGGACAACCTCTTCAGGCCGGTCGAGGCGGTAGGAGAGCGGGACGGCCGCAAAGGTGAGGTGGATCATTGGGTCTTCGCCAGGGTCAGCTCCCCAGGGGATGGTGACGGCGTTCCCGGATGCCGCCGGCGGCACGATCTCTACCCCCTCCCCCATGACCGTCGCGACCGCTTTCGCCCCGGTGGGGCCGTAGGTGACCACCTGCACGACGTGGGGTCCTCCCGGGAGGGTGACCGACCCGGACGGGAGCACCCCGAGGCTGGTGCCGTCGACGAGCACCTCGACCGGCGTATCTTCCGATGTTCTGAAGACGACCTTCCCATCCTCAATCCTGAGATCGACCTCCGGGGCCTCTCCGGCCGTATCGATCCCCACAATCGTCCCGGCGACGATCCGTGCGCACTCCGCGGCAAGGGTGTAGTTGAGCCTCTCCGGCCGGTCGTCGGCGGTATGGATGATTGCATGACTGTCGCGCTCGTAGAGCCGGAGCGCCGGTATCCCGGCGGCACGGAAGGCGTGTTCGTCTCCCCGTGCAGCGTCGAGCAGCTGCTCCGGCGTCTCCTCGATACACGCCGACGGCGGGAGCGCGCCAAGGATCCACCGGTGCTGGGGGAGCGTCGACGCGAGCAGCCGGTCCCCGGAGGCGATGCAGTCGAGGTTGATCGCGGCGACGATCCGGTCGTGGAGGTCCGGGTTGTCGGCGAGCCATCGTGTGCTCCCTTCAAGCCCGGTCTCCTCACCGCTGAAGGCGATGAAGTAGACGGTATGGTTCAGGGGGGTGTCGTTGAGGATCCCGGCGACCTCGAGCATCGTTGCGACGCCCGCGGCGTTGTCGTCGGCGCCGGGGGTCTCCGGGACGGCGGTGTCGTAGTGCGCGGAGATGATGACGATCCGGTCGCTCGCCCCCTCCCTTACACCGATGATGTTTGAGGAGAGGGCAAGCGGTGGATCGAAGTAGCAGTTGCTGTACGAAAACCTCCCGGTCCTGACCGAGAGCCCGCGCTCCTCCATCGCGGTGGCGATATAGGTCGCCGCCGCTGTTCTCTCCTCCGATCCTAATGCCCGCTCGAACGTGCAGAGGTCATACGTCATCTCCTCGATCCGTGCAGGATCGGCCGTGAGGTCGTCAAGGGCAGCCACCGGCGCAGTCCCGGCGAGCACCACCAGGAGCACGGCGGCGCCTCTCAGTAGTAATGATAGTCTCATGGTTCTCTCTCGTTTTAGGCGGTCCCCCTCACCCTTCCTCCCGTAACGCCTCCGCCAGGCGTCCCCTCAGAGTCCCGATGGCCTTCTCGCTCATCCCGTCGACGATGCCAGTGCATTTCACCAGAAATCGAGGGGCGGCCCGGATAAGTTCTTCGCAGAAAAGGTCGGGAATCTCTCGCGAGACGTAGTACTGGGCATCGACCCGTGCTCCCCTTGCCTTTTCCACGAGTATCGCCTCGGCAGGAGCGAAATAATCGGAGAGAAGCCGTTCCATGAGCAGGATGGTGCAGGAATGGTTTTCGCACCGTATTCCAATCCGCGTGAGGACCGCGTATAGGGAGAAGTACATCGCGTAATACGCGGTCGTTATCCTCCAGTCGTGAGCGGTGATCGTCTGCATCGTCTCAAGGGCCTCTTCGGCCTTCTTCAGGTATGCCGACGCCAGGGTCTCGTTCGGGGCGGTAAGGGAGATGCCGTTCTTGATCCGGCCGCACCATACGAGCTGGTCCATCATCCCACCGCCATCTCGACGAAATGTTCGGTGCCTTTGATCAGCACGTGGTTCCGGAGCACCTCCTGGAGGAAGGGATCCGTATGGAGGTCACGGTTAAAGATATCCAGTGGGTAGACGGTGAGGTGAATCTTGATGCCGTAGGTCTTCCCGATTCTCTCGATCTCCTCCACCCGGCATTCACCGGCAACGAAAAGGTCGAGGTCGGACTCCTCGTCCGCGGTCCCCTCGGCGTGGCTCCCGAAGACTGCACCGCTTCCCTCGATATGGGGGACGATCCGGCTGAGAACTCCGGCGAGGAAGGGTTCCTCCTCCCCAAAGCGGATCCTCCGGTAGACCTCTGCAAGGGTGCAGAAGTCCCGCGCGTGATCGCCCCGGCGCAGGGAGAACAACCGTGTCCTGCCTCTGGTGACAGAACGGAGGACCTGCTTTGCCTCAAGGTATTCAAGGGCCGTCTGGGCCGTTCCATGGCTGATGGAAAGGTATCTGGCGGCTTCCCGGATGTACATCTCGCGATCGTAGCCCCGGGCGAAGAGGGAGAGGATCCTGAGGTGGTCCTCTCGAATGTCCAATATTTTAGACATATGTCCAGAATATTGGACAGTCCCCGGTATCAGGGTTCCGGTCGGCGGGTGGCTACCGGGATGAAGGGTTCCTCTCCGGCTCAGCCCGGGTTCCGGCCTGTTGCGATTGTTCCGGGCTCGGAATCGATCGGATGGACTCGATGTGTAGACGCGCGGCACAGAAAGGGTTTATAGACGAGCGTCGACGTCTCCATCGTGAATACCGGGATCGTTGTCCCGAGGAACCATCATGAAGAAAACTATCCCCGCGTTTCTCCTGCTCTGCTGCTTCCTGGCCGCTGCCGGGTGCACCGGCACGGAGCAGGCCACGATCACGCCCGAGTACGCGGATACGCTCGATGTGGCCCGCGAGATATTCGGCCCCGATATCCCCGAACCGTCCTACCTCCCGGACGGTTACACCTTCGAAAACGCCACCCGCTCTCCTGACGGCAGCATCACGCTCACCTACACCAGCACCGCCGGCGACCTCCAGATAACGAGGCTTTCGTCCGCGGACGCCCCGTGCCCCGGTCCGACAGTCGTCGGGAGCAAAGAGTGGACCATCCAGGGCGACGGTATCCTGGGCCGGTTGGTCTTTGATAACGACGACCGTTCGGAAGGTTCCCTCTGGTTGCTCCGGTGGGGCTGGAACGACGAATCTTTCTGCATGACGGGGAGCCTCCCCGAGGGTGAGATAACGAAGGTCGCTGCATCGGTGATCGGCGAGTGATGACCGGAACGGCCGTGGGCCTGCCGGAGCGGAGATCCTATATCTGCTGCTCGGCGCGGCCCCGGTTCCGGGCCCGCTCGAGACCACTTTTAGCGCGGGGCCGATCAGGTAGACTCGATGTGCAGGCGCGTCGGAACCTGCGTATTGCCTTCGCTCCGGATCCGAACGATCCGATCGACGATGGTATTTCCTGGTATGAAGGCTTCAGAGCACAGATTTTCCTCGGAGGAGTTCCGAGGTACAACTAACCCATTTTTATGTCGAGAAGTATCCCCCTTCTGGTGCTCGGTCTCACCGTTGCGGCGCTCATCTGCAACATCCCTGCAGGCGCAGTCGTGACCCCCCTCCCCGGCCAGGGAAACCAAACCTGGATTCTGTTCGGGGTTCACCCGAATGCGAAGACCAACGAGACGATCACTTCATTCATAGCCGAACACGGGGAGATCCGATGGCATGAGGGCACGTACGATCACACCCACAAGTACGTGTACATTGTGCCAGCGAATGCCTGCGAAGAACAGCTCGTCTACTTAAACCGGATAGCCGATGAACACGGCGGCGAACCGTCTATCGAACGCATCTGGATCATCGGCCGCGACGAGGCGATGCCCCTGGCCGCGGAGCTCCGGTTCCCGAAGATCTTTGCGAAGTTCCCGGCACTCAGTAACGACGACGGGTTGCGATCGTACATCGAGAATCAATCCCCGAATCGCTACGAGGAGGCTACGTCCAAACCTTCGCGGACGCAGATCTATTTCATCAGCGACACCGGCGTATTCACGGAGTACATTGTCGTCCTTTCGGGAAGAGAGATCGCCTCCACCACCTACGTCTCGGAGGAGAACCTCACGGTCGGGAGAGCCGAAGCGGAGGCGCAGGCCCTCTCCGGGCAGTTCCCGGGCGCCCGCGTCGAGAACATCGTGCTGAAGATCTACGGTGGCGACCGGACCGTCTGGGAGATTACCGTTCGAACCGGTCAGAAGACCGACATCGTGCAGATCCCCTCGAATCTGGCGCCCGGGCAGTCGCTTCGGACGACGGCACCGGGGTTTGGGGCGGCCTTCGTGGTTATCGGTGTCGGGGCGGGTTTTGCTCTGTGCCGGAGACGGGGATAGGACCGGAGTTATGGATGCCTTCTTTTTGTTGTTCAACAACCCGGCTACCTGCTCTCGCCGCCGTGTAAGTCGTTCGGCGCGGCGCCCGCTCCCGGCCCCCACGGCTGTTTCTGAGCCGAGGATCGGTCCCCGAATCCTCGACGTGTAGACGATCGTGACAGAAAAGGTTTATAGACGAGTGTCGACGTCTCCATCGTGAGCACCGGGATCGGTATCCGGGGGCGCACCGGCAGGTGAATATCGATGAACGAAAAACAATTCATAAACGGTACCGGCCGGGGAGGGCTGATCTGTATCGCCCTGCTACTCTTCATCCTGGCCGGCAGCGGTATAGCGTGCGCATCTCCGGGCGGAGAACCCCAGGCCGATGCGGGGAAGGGCCGGGAGGCCGTGCTCGGCGAGCCCGCAGATACGACGACGTATCAGGGATCCGGGAGTGCGTTCAGCATCTTCTACAACCCCGTGCACCTCGCGTGCGCTCTCGGGGCCGTGATCGTGCTCGCGGTGGGGTACGTCCTTATCCGGAGGTCCCGCGGGAAGGACGCACCGTGAGTCTGCTCTTCTTTCCGGCCGCCGCCTTCGTCCTCGCGTGGCCGTTCGCTCTCATAACCCTGGTCGGGAAGCTGGGACAGGAAAAGCGGCGCCCGGCGGTTTCGCTCGGGATAGGAATCATGGCGGTGGCGTCCGGCACGATCGCTACGGTTTACGCAGGCGCTCCCGCTACCCCGCTGGTATCCGGGATAATATTGCTCTCGATGGTTACGGTCTCGGCATCTGCCGTGGCGACGGCGTATTTTCTGTTCGGGAACGTTGCTACGAGTGGTAGAAGACTATGTGCTGCAGCCGGGTCACTGCTCCAGGTGCCGTTCCTGATTGCCCTGTTCATAGGCCCGGACAGACTGCCCGGCTCCGCACCGCCAGTCTTCGCGGAGAAACTGCCCGTCCTCGGCATACTCTTCGATGCCCTTGCAGAAGCGATCGGGACGGCCGGGGTGCCCGGGTATGAGAGTTTCTTCTCTTTAGGGTTGCAGGCCGGGCTGTACCTGGAGGTTTTCTTCGGTACAGCGGTCATCTGCCTGATTGTGGGCATCGTGATGCGCAGTCTGGATAGGCATAAAACGGAGGGCCGGAGATAAACCTGGCCCGCCCCCGTTCTCCCCCGCGCGCCGAACAACAACCCTTAAGACCAACCTTACGTAGATACTACGTAAATGCTCGATCAGTTCAAGGGCTGCCTCCTCGGGGCCGCCATCGGGGACGCGCTCGGCATGGCGCGGGAGAGCACGCCGCCCGACTTCCAGCGCCTCCACGAGGGCTACCGCCGTGCCTGGCGGGGACACCCGAACGCCGGGCTGAAACCCGGACAGTTCACCGACGACACCCAGATGATGCTCCTCGTCGCCGGGATGCTCGCCGACGGCACCTACTCGGAGCCGGCATACGCGGCCGCCCTTGCCAAGATGTACATGCACGAGGAACTCCGGTTCCCCGACGCTGCCGTGGACGCCGCGTGCCGGCACCTCCTCCTTTCCGGCGAACGATCGGGCGGCGTCTCCTCCAACACCGCAGGCTGCACCGGGATCTCCGTCCCGTTCGGCCTCCTCTACGGCGACCCCATCGACGTCACCGAGCGGGTGGTCCAGGCCTGCAGCGTCACCCACACCCATCCGGCGGCCCACGCGGGAGCAGTCACCGTCGCGATGCTCGTCCACCACGCCGTCCGCGGCCGCCCGGACGCCCTCGCTCTTGCCGGGAAGCACGCCACCCTCGAAGACGTCGCCCTCGGCAACAAGATCCGTGACGCCGTCCGCCTCGCAAACGAGGGGATCAGCCTGGAGAGCGCGCTCTCGGTGATCGGCAACGACGTCACCGTCTACCAGACCGTCCCGCTCGCGTTCTTCCTGATCAGCCGGATCAAAGACATCATGGTTCTCCTCACCACCGCGGCGCACGTCGGGGGGAACACCGACACCATCGCGTTCATCTGCGGGGCATACGCGGGCGCCGTCTACGGGAGATCCGCCCTCCCGCCGGATCTCCTCGATGGACTCGAGGGAAGAGGCGAGATCGAGTCCGTGGCCGCCCGCCTCTACGAACGCTGCACCACAAAGCCGTGAACTACCCCGCGCTCTCGGGCGGGGCTTCCTGCTTCATGGCCAATACTTGCATCACAGAAACGTGATGTAGCGGTATTGGTTCCACAGGCTCAAAGGGGCTGTTCCATCCCCACGCGGTGGATATTCACCGCAGCATTGTAATCTCTATCGGCAACAAACCCACAATATGGGCAATCGTGGACTCTCACCGAGAGATCCTTCTTTACAATACTTCCGCAGTTTGCGCACATCTGCGTCGTATTCCGGGATTGATTTGAATGAAGTTCGTACCGGCACTTTCAGCCTTGTACGAGAGATACGAAAAGAATCGTCCCCATGATGCACTGAGGATACTTCTCCGGAGCCCGCGCGATTTGCCGTTCTCTTTCAGATACTTGATATTCAGGTCTTCGACGCAGATCGTTGCGTAGGTGTCAACATACTGACGGGAGAGTTTGTGCAGGAAATCGTTCTTCTGGTTCGTGATATGCTCATACGCCTCCTCCAGTTTTCTTTTTGTCTTCTTCCAGTTTTTCGAGAACCGTTGTTTCCGGGCAATACTCTGCTGTAACTTCCTGAACCGGTCACGTGAGTGCTCATAGAACCGGGGGTTCTCAATCACCGCGCCGTCACTATCGACCGCAAATGCGTTCAGACCGACATCGATCCCGACAGACCGTCCTTCACGCTTTGATTCAGAAGCCCCCCGCTCTGCCTGGATGATCACGTACCATCTATCACCAGAACGGGTGATCAGGACGCCCTTCACCTCCCCCGAGTATGGTCGGTGCATCTTGAATGGGACTGTCCCGATCTTCGAGAAGATAATCCTACTATGCTCCCGGTCGATCTTGAACCCGGACTGGTTGTAGTTGAGTGTGCGGTACCGGGATGCGCTCTTGAACCGGAGTTTGCCGATCGTGCGTCCTCTCTTCTTTGTCTGCGACAGAGCACGGATGTTACTCCAGAGAGTGTAGTTCACCATCTGAAGCACTTTGGAGTACACATCCTTCAGGAACGGGTTCTCCTCTTTCAGCGTGACGATCCGCGCCTGCATTCCTCGTATCGTCGGAGCGATCCAGGCCTCTCGTGCGGTAGTGCACTCTTCGAGGAGTTTATTGTAGAGCCACCGACAGGTATCGAGTGCGGTATTCAATCGCGCCTCAGCGGTTGCATCTGGATACGCTCGATACTTGTAGGAAATAAGCATAGACAACAAGAGAGTTTATCTGAAAGAAGATATACGTGATCCGTGCAGGGCGAAAGTGGAAGAAGGATGGCTCCGCTTTCATCCCCGGCCTAAAGGCCGGGAACTTCCCGCTTCGCCCCTTCAGCCCCAAAAGTTAAGATTCTAGAACGACACCTCTTTCTTATGGAAATTGCGATTATCGGTGCATCCGGATACACCGGCGGCGAGTTGATGCGGCTCCTGCTGCACCACCCGTCCGCAGACGTCGTCGCCGCGACGTCCCGGAAACTGGACGGCACCCCCGTCGCCTCGGTGCACCCCCATCTCCGGGGACTGACCGATCTCGTCTTCCGGAACACCGAGGCCGGCGATATCGATGCCGACTTCGCCTTCCTCGCTGTCCCCCACACGGCAGCGATGAAGGTTGCCGGGACGCTTGCAGAGCGGGGGATAAAGACCGTCGACCTCTCGGCCGACTACCGTCTTGCGAAGGATGTCTACGAGAAGACCTACGGCGTGACCCATACGGCCTACTTCGAGGCGCCCTACGGCATCCCCGAACTCCACCGGGACGAGGTCAGGGGAGCCGCTTTCGTCGCGAACCCGGGCTGCTTCCCGACCGGTGCGACGCTTGCGGCGGCACCGCTCGCGAAACTCGCCCATACCATCATCTACGACTCGAAGACCGGGGTCTCGGGCGCGGGGAACACCCCCTCCGCGACCACCCACTACCCAAACGTCGGCGACAACTTCAGCGCCTACAAGTGGACGACCCACCGCCACCTCGCGGAGATGAAGCAGGAAGCCGCCCGGCTCGGCTCGACCGCCCGGTGCTACTTCACGCCGCACCTCCTCCCGGTGAACCGGGGCATCCTGACGACGGCGCACATCCTCCTCAACGAACCGATGGAGCAGGACGAGGTCGAGGCGCTGTATCAGAAGTTCTACGCCGACGAGTTCTTCGTCCGCTACCAGCGGCCGACCCTCGCGGCCGTCCGCGGGACGAACTTCTGCGACGTCGCCGTCGAGAGCGAGGGCGACCGGGTCGTCGCGGTCTCGGCGATCGACAACCTGGTCAAGGGCGCAAGCGGCCAGGCGATCCAGAACATGAACCTGATGTGCGGGTTTGCGGAAGACACGGGTCTGCGCTCCGCCGGGATGCTCCCCTGAGGTGATGAAGGTGGTGCAGGTCAGGAATGTCATGACCCCGGACCCGGTGACCGTCCGGGTCGACTCGCTGGTCAGCGAGGCGGCGGGACTGCTCAGGAAGTACCATATCGGCGGGCTTCCCGTGATGGACGGCGACCGGGTGGCGGGAATCGTCACCGAGACGGACATCCTCTCGCTCCTCGACGTCGGCGAGATCTCCGACGACCTCTGGCTCCCCTCGCCGCTCGAGATCATCGAGGTCCCGGTCAGGGAGTTCATCAACTGGGAGAAGACGAAGCGAGCGCTCACCGATATCGGGAGCCTGGAGGTCCGGCGCGTGATGAGCAGCCCGGTCGTCGCCATCGACGAGGATGCCGATATCACCGATGCGGCAGCCCAGATGCTCCACGAGGGGATCGCCCGCCTCCCGGTCCTCCGCGACGGGCGGCTGGTCGGGATCGTCACCCGGGCGGATATCGTCCGGGGCATCGGGATGTCTTCGGAGGAAAGGTCGTGAAGAGTATCTGCGGAGTCGAAGGCGTCAGTGCCTGGGGAATCAAGGAAGGAAAGTTCGGGCTCGCCCTGATCCGGGCAAGCGGAACCGCGGCCGGGGTCTTCACGTCGAACAGGATGCGGGCGGCCCCGGTCGAGGTGATGATGGAGCGGATGCGCCGGGGGACCCTCGATGCCGTCGTCGTCAACAGCGGGTGCGCGAACGCCTACACCGGCGAGCGGGGCTACCGCGACGCCGTCGGGATGTGCGAGATCGCGGGCGGAGCCCTCGGCCTTGCACCGGAGTCGGTCGGTGTCGCGAGCACCGGGGTGATCGGGCGCTACCTCGATCTCCCGCTCATAACGGATCAATGCGGGCGGGTCGCACCGCTCCTTGCCCGGAGCGGTGAGGCCGAGGACGCGGCGGCGAAGGCGATCATGACGACCGACACCTTCCCAAAACACGCTCTCGTCGAGACGGAGTCGTTCGCCGTCGGCGGGATCACCAAGGGGAGCGGGATGATCGCCCCGAATATGGGGACGATGCTCGCGTTCATCTACACGGACGCCCAGGTCGAGGCTCCGGTCCTCGGGGATATCCTCCGCGAGGCGACCCGGCGGTCGTTCAACCGGGTTGTCGTCGACGGGGACACGAGCACGAACGACGTCGCCTTCTGCACCGCGACCGGCGCCGCGGGACGGGTTGACCGCGATGAACTTGCACGGGCCGTCGAGGCCGTCTGCCGCGACCTTGCCGTCCAGATCGCCCGGGACGGCGAAGGGGCGACGAAACTCCTCGAGGTGACCGTCCGCGGCGCCCCCGACGAGGACGCCGCCGCCGCTGTGGCGCGGACGGTCGTCGCCTCCCCGCTCGTCAAGACCGCCATCTACGGCGAAGACCCGAACTGGGGCCGGGTGGTCGCGGCGGCGGGGAGGGCCGGCGTGGAATTCGACCCCTACGCCGTCTCGCTCTCGGTCGGGGAGATACCGCTCGTCCGCCGCGGCGAGATCGTTGCCGACCTCGGAGCGGCGAAGGCCGCGATGCGGGGGAAGACCGTCGCGTTCGACCTCGACCTTGCCGCGGGCGAGGGCATCGCGACGGCGTGGGGGTGCGACCTCACCGAGAAGTACGTAGAGATCAACGGGAAGTATACGACATGAAACGAGAAGACGTGCTGATGGAGGCACTCCCTTACATTCAGAAGTTTTACGGCAAGACGATCGTGATCAAACTCGGCGGCCACGCGATGGTCGATCAGGGCATCCTCGAGACGGTGATCCGGGACGCCGTTCTTCTCCGCTACGTCGGGATGAAGGTCGTCCTGGTCCACGGCGGGGGCCCGGAGATCACCGCGAAGATGCAGGCGATGGGAAAAGAACCCAAATTCGTCGGGGGGCTTCGGATCACCGACGCCGAGACGCTCGAGATCGCCCAGATGGTCCTTGTGGGCAAGATCAACGACGGCATAGTCTCCCTCATCGCGAACTGCGGCACCCGTTCCGTCGGGATCTCCGGCAACGACGGCAACCTCCTCATCGCCCGGAAGATGGAGCCGCAGCGGGTGAAGGTCGGGGAGGTCATCGAGGAGGTGGATCTCGGCCAGGTCGGTGAGATCGAGGAGGTCGACCCCGAGGTGCTCCACTGTCTCCTCGCCCAGAACTACATCCCGGTCGTGGCCCCGATCGCCATCGATCGGCAGGGGCGGAGCCTGAACATCAACGCCGACACGGCGGCCGCCGAGATCGCGATCGCTCTTGGGGCATTCAAACTGGTCAACCTCACCGACGTCGACGGCGTGATGAACGCCGACCGGACGATGGTCTACCACCGCCTCTCGCTCACTGAGGCGGAGGCGATGATCGGCGAGGGGATCATCGCCGGCGGGATGATCCCGAAACTCGACGGGTGCATGAAGGCGGTCAGGAGCGGCGTTACGAGCGCTCATGTTGTGAACGGCAACAAGGAGCACAACCTGCTCCTCGAGCTCTTTACCGACCAGGGCGTCGGGACGATGCTCACCCTCTAACCCCTTTCCTTCATGTTCAACTCACGCGAAGGCCGTGATAAACGCTCCCCTCATCTTCGCGGCTTTCGCGTCTTCGCGTGAGACCGTATCGCAGGACCTGAGGCTTGTCTTTGGACCCCGGAAGCCCGTACCTTTCCTCTCACGGCAGGTTGCCGTCGCCGCTGCACTCCCGCTGTCGCTCCTCGCTCATACCGACCAGGATCTCAAAGACACTCCTGACGGCGACCGGGTCGATCCGGCTCTCGACGGCGTAGGTGAAGACCCGGTCGAGGACAACCTTTCGCTGCGCCGGATCGTGGATGGAAAGCCCCTCCTCTTGCTTGATCCGGGCGATCCTCGCCGCAAGTCTCTGCCGTTCCGCAACCAGATCGATGATTCTCTCGTCGATCTCGCGGATCTCGTTCCTGACGGCATCTAGAGTCATACTACATGATTGACCGCGGCCGGGGAATAAACCTGACGGGTCGCGCCCGGTGAGGCGAAGGATATTATCGTGCCGGGACAAACCTGGTACCGAATATGCTCGAACGAATACCGCTACGCGAACGCCGGGATCTCCTGATCGCGTGGCTTGCCATCTCGATTGCCTTCACCCTGATCTACATCCGGGGCGGCGTGAACCCTACCGGGTTCGTCTTCTTCTTCGTGATGTCGCTCGTCACGGTGGGCGTCGCCTTCGTCCTGCATGAGCTGGCCCACAAGTTCGCCGCGATGCGCTACGGCTACTGGGCCGAGTTCCAGAAGGACAACCAGATGCTCCTCGTCGCCGTGGTGATGGCGGCACTCGTCGGGGTTGTCTTTGCGGCGCCGGGAGCGACCTACGTCTACGGGAACGCGACACGGGCGGAGAACGGGCGGATATCGGCTGCGGGCCCGATCACGAACCTCCTCCTCTGCATACCCTTCGCGGCGCTGATGCTTCTCTCCGGCGGCGGGCTCCTCGCTCTCGTCGGCCTCGTCGGGCTCCGGGTCAACGCGATGATCGCGACCTTCAACATGCTCCCGATCAGCGTCCTCGACGGGCGCAAAGTCCTCGCCTGGAACCCGGTCGTCTTTGCCGTGCTGATCGTCGCCTCTGCCGGGCTCCTCTTCTGGTCGCTCCTCCTCTGAGCAACCACCCTTTTTTTCAGGCCTTCTTCAGGGTGAACCGGAACGCCGCACCGCATTCCGGACGGCCCGGCACCCGGTCGTCGACCCATACCCGGCCGCCGTAACGCGTAATCAGCATCCGGGTGATGTAGAGTCCGAGACCCTGGCCGCTTTTGCGGCTCCGGCTCTGCCCGAACCGCATGAATATGGCGTCTTTCATCCTGTCGTGAATCCCCGGCCCGGTGTCCTCGACAACGACCACGACCTCGCCGTCGTTCTCCTCCACCCGGATGGTGACCTCGACCTCCGGCCCCCCGAACTTTATGCTGTTGCCGATGAGGTTCGTGAGGACCTCGGGAAGGAGCGCGTCGGCCATGACCGCAAGACTCGTACCGCCGTAACGGATCCGGCTCCCCGGGAAGATCCTGATCTCGTTCCGGATGACCCTGTCGAGGTCTACCGGCGCGAGCACGGCCGATTCCTTGTGGATCCGGCGGATTGTCGAGACGTTCCGCAGGATCTCGACGCTTTTGCGGATACTGCTCTGGAGTCTCTGTGCGTAATCTCTTCCTTCCCCTTCGAGCATATCGACGAGGAGGTCGGCGTAGAGACCCGAGACGTTCTCGGCGTTCCTGATGTCATGGCTGAGGATATCGAGGTAGAGGTTTGCCTCCCGTTCGGCCACTTCCAGCTGCCGGATCAGCAGGGTGCGCTCGACGGAGGTGCCGATCTCTCTCCCGATGGCCGTAAGGATGGAGCGGTCGGCGGCGATGAACCGCTTGCCCTCCCCGGAGACCACATTCAGCGCCCCGATGACCCTCCCGTGTGCCGTGATCGGGATGCTGGCGGACTGGTGCAGTGTTCCTTCTTCCTCCCCCGGGTAGCGGAGATCCGGGTGATCGTCGAAGAAGAGGGGCTTTCCTGCCACCAGCACCTCCGCGTAGGGCCGGGCGGTGATGTCGGGGATGCACGGCTGTGGAGGAAAGCCTTCGGGGAGACCCTGCACGCAGACGAGTCGCGCTCTCTCCCTCCCCGGCTCGATCAGGTAGATGCCGCCACCGGAGAGATCGAGGAGGGAGAGGACTGCCGCGAGCACCCGTTCCAGCGCCTCCTCGAGATCCGTCGCGGACGTCGATACCCCGATGATCCGGTTTAAGACCGAGAGCTCGCGGTTGTGGGCCTGGATGTTCGCCTCGGCCTGTTTCTGGCTGGTGATGTCGGTGAGCGAAGCCGTGATGCAGAGGGGAACTCCGTCGCCGTCCCTGACCAGGCTTCCGGAGAACATGGCATAAAACGTCGTTTCATCCCGCCGTCTCCCGATCCGCTCTCCGATGTGCCTGCCGGTGCGGACGACCTTCTCAAACGCACTCCGGGCCTCCTCCTCGTTCTGCCAGAGTTCCGTGACCCGCTTCCCGATCACCTCGGTCGGGGAGTCGTAGCCCCACATGGAGAGAAACGCCCGGTTGACGTAGATCAGGCGGCCGTCGAGGTCGGCGACGGTGAACGCGCTCAATGACGATGCTATCGCCATATCCCTGATCCGGAGTTCCTGCTCGGCCTGCTTGCGTTTGGTGATGTCGATCCCCGAACCCATCGTGCAGATCTGCCTGCCCGCTTCATCGGTGACGACCGTGAGGGAGAGCTGCATGGGGAAGGTCGAGCCGTCTTTTCGTCGCGATTTCACCTCGCCCGACCAGGTGCCGTTCCGGACAAGTTCCTCTCGGATCTGATTCATCTCCCCCGGAGCCCCCCAGAGCACCGAGACATGCTGCCCGACGATCTCCTCCTTCTCCCACCCGTGTATGGCGAGAGAGGCGCGGTTGGCGTAGATGATCTTACCGTCGTGGTCGGAAAGCGAGATGCCTTCGAGTGCCGACGCTATCGCCATATCCTTGATCCGGAGTTCGAGTTCGGCACGTCGCTGCCCGGTCACGTCGCGGAGGGAGTAGAGCGTCCCGGTAACCCGTCCGGAATCGTCGTTTAACGTGCTGAGCGTCTCGTCGACGGATATAACCTCTCCATTCTTCTTCCGGTGACCGACGACGCCGCGCCAGGTTCCGGATGAGCGGAGGAGATTCTTCGCCCCCTCTTCGTCGTCCGGGCGGAGCCACTCGGTGGTGAAGAGTTCTGAGGTGGATCTCCCGAGAGCCTCGTCGGAAGGAACGCCGTAGAGCCGCTCTGCCGCCCGGTTCATGTAGGTGATCCTCTCATCCGTATCAGCCGCGATCACGGCGTCCTCCACCTGCGAGAGCACCTGCGCCTGGAACCGGAGCTGCTCTTCCGTCCGTTTCCGTTCGGTGATGTCGCGGCCTATCCCGAGCAGGCTCCGGGCGGTGCCGTCGGATTCAACCATCGGGATGAGGCGCGCCTCAAGCCATATCCCCCCGTCATCGCCGGGAATCTGTCCCTCCGCGGTGAAGATCTTCCCTGGAGACTCCGCTACGGCCCGGAGCGCCGGAAGCCATCCATCAACGAGATCCGGCGGGAACAGTTCCCTGATGTTCTTTCCCCGCAGGCTCTCCGGGTCTGCGTCGACCAGGCGGCTGCCGGCACTGTTCACGAAGAGGACCTCCCCGTCGGTGCCTACGAGGAAGATGCCGTCCGGTGCAAACTCCGTAAGCGTCCGGTAGCGTTCCTCACTCTCCCGGAGCGCCTGCGCCATGCGCATCTCCTTGCTGATATCGACGGCGGTGGCCATGATGCAGATCGGGTTTCCGGAGTCGTCCCTGAGGAGAGTCGCGGTGATATGAGCGGTAAATTCCGTCCCGTCGGCCTTTCTGCCGACCAGTTTCCCGTTGCACCTGCCGCGCTCCGCAAACGTCGCAAGCACCCTCTCGACCCTGGCCGGGTCCACCCAGAACTCCGTGAGATGCCGTCCGAGAACCTCCCCGGGTTCGGTCAGCCCGCCCAGCGCGAGCAGCGCCGGGTTGACGTGCGTGATGTAGCCGTCGAGGTCGGCTATGGCGATCGCGGCAAACGACGACTCAAGCGAGACCTTCCCGATCAGGAGCTCTCGCTCCGCTTCCTTCCTCGTTGTGATATCGGAATGCGCCCCCACGATCCGGAGCGGTTTCCCGCGGGCATCGCGCTCGACCACCTGGAGCCGGTCGAGCACGTAGATCCATTCTCCCGATGCGGACTTCATCCGGAACTCCATCTCGCAGCGGTCGCGAACTCCTGCGGTCATCCCGGTGAGGGCCGCCTCGACGCTGTCGCGGTCGTCCGGGTGGACGAGTGCGAGGATGGCGGGGATCGTGGGCACGAACGCTCCCGGTTCGTAGCCGAGCATCGTGAAGCACCGCGGACTGTAAAAGATCGTCCCGGTGCCGACGTCCCAGTCGACCAGCCCGTCGTCCGCCGCCGAGAGTGCCAGGTTCAGCCGTTCTTCGCTCACCCGGAGCGCCTGCTCCGCGCGGTTCCGCTCGGTCACGTCGAGGAGCGACATCACGGAGCGGGCGGTTCCCGGGATCAGGCCGATGGTGGCCTCGACGGTGTGGGTGTTGCCGGAACGGTCGATGAACGAGATGGCGTAGTTCTTCGGTGCGGTTGCGGGATCGTTTCGCCGGAGGGCATGATACTCCTTCAGCCGACGGCGTTCATCATTGGATGCTACGAAATCGGTCAACCGCTTTAACCCGACGATCTCGGCGCGGGAATATCCCGAGAGCCGCTCGAACTCCGTGTTCGCCACTGAAATGGTGCCGTTCTCCTCGATGAGGATCGTTGCCGTCCCGGTATACTCGACGATCGCCTCGTAATCCCCGGTGCCCGGGGCTTCCCGGAGCCGGAGCACCCAGCCTCTCCCGGACGGCGTTCTCCACCCCGAGCAGCGGTATCCCTGTTCTTCACCGCCCGGGCTCTTGAGCCGGCACTTGAACTCCAGAGTCCCGTTTCCGGGTGCCGCAAGAGCCTTATCGGCAAGTTCGATCACCGCCCCCGCCTGTCCGGTTTCTCCCTCGTGCACGCCGAGTACCCTCCGGGATGCCGCGTTCGCCCAGATTATGCGGGCGTCCTCATCGAGTACCAGGACAGCGTCTTCCATGCCCTCCAGTATCCGGTAATCCGGCTGCGCGCCGTGCAGGCGCTCCGGAGGCTCGGCGGGGGTCACGCGTGTTTTCTCCTGCTGCCCCAAGATGCATCGTGCGGGCTGATATTGAATATGGGAATATCAAAACGTATTAATCTGTTCTGGTTGCCGGGCGACGAAAAATATTCATCAGCGCGCCCGGGAGCGGAGAGGGGTATCGTGCACGGGATCGGTGTTGGGGGAATATTTTTTTCACCCGTCGTATCCCGGGGCGCCGGGCGCTATCCGGGACGAACACGAGTCAGGGTTTTGCGTCATCCGGGAGCCGCCGTCTGCCGAGGAGATCGACCACGTCCCGCCCTTTCTCCCGCGCCTCCGCAAGCGCGGTGGGGTGCCCCGCGATCCCGCCGTAGCGGTCGAGATCGTTGGCGATGACGTTGTCCCAGTACTCGAACCCGGTGGTGTTGAAGAAGGCGGTGATCGCCGGGAACGCCGCGTCGAAGACGTTCTCCCACCCGAGCCCCGCGGTCGAGACGAATATCCCCTTGTGGCGGCGGGTGCGGTCGGGAGCGTAGTAGAGATTCTTCAGGATGAATTTGCGCGCCCAGAGATACTGCGCGCGGTCGATCAGCCCCTTCGCCTCCGCCGTGATCCCCATCGAGTAGATGGGGGAAGCAAGGACAAGGACGTCGGCGGCGGCGATCTTCTCGAAGACCGGCGTGAGGTCGTCTTCGATGACGCAGACCCCCGTTTTATGGCAGGCGTTGCATCCCCGGCATGAGGCGTACTCGAGCGGCCGGAGGACGATCTTCTCCACGTCGGCTCCTGCTTCCCGGGCCCCCTCGAGCACGGCGTCGAGCAGCGTCTCGGTGTTTCCGTGCCGCCGGGGGCTGCCGGAGATGCCGAGGACTTTTATGGTCATGCCGCCCCGACCTCCCGCAGGTGCGCGGCGACCTCCCGTGCGAGGCTCTCCGCGTCGGCTTTCGCGGTCGGGTGGCGCTCGATCGCGCCCTTCTCGTCGACCCCGTTCACCATCAGGTACCGGAGATCCTTATTCCGGACGTCGGCGACGTGAAAGAAGCATTTCACCGACGGGATCGCCGCGTCGAAGACGTAGTCCCAGTTCTGCCCGGCGGTCGAGAGGAAGATCCCGACCCGCTTCCCTTTCCGCTCGGGCGCCGCGACCGGGAGATGGAGGACGTACTTCCGGGACCGGAAGACCTGCGCCCGGTCGACCAGTGCCTTCGCCTGTGCCGGGAGCCCCATGCAGTAGATCGGGGCGGCGAGGACGATGCAGTCGGCCGCGACGATCCGGTCGTAGACGTAGTCCATGTAGTCCCGCTGGACGCACCGGTTGAGCGTCTCGCAGACATTGCATCCGCGGCAGGGCCTGATATCAACCTCGGTGACGGCGATCTTCTCGGTCGCGGCCCCCTCCTCCGCCATCGCCGCGAGCACCCAGTCGAGGAGGGTCTCGGAGTTGCCGTGACGGCGGGGCGAGGTCGCAAACGCGAGGACGTCGATGGTCATACAGGAAGTATTGTCCGTTCGGGGGCAAAAAAAGTACAGGTTAGAGGTTCTTGAAGCAGAGGTACCAGTCTTTGCACTCGTAGCCTTCTTTCATCCGCTTCTCGATCTCTTCGGGTGTCTTCGGCGCCGGGACGATCACCTTCTCGCCGGGCTCCCAGTTCGCCGGCGTCGCGATGCCGTGCGCGTCTGAGGTCTGGAGGGCCTTCGTGATCCTGAGGATCTCGGGCATGGAGCGGCCGTTGGACATCGGGTAGTAGAGCATGGCACGCATGACGCCCTTGTCATCGATGAAGAAGACAGTCCTGATCGTCGAGGTGGTGCTCTGCCCGGGGTGGAGCATCCCGTAGGTTTTGGCGACCTTCATGTCGAGGTCGGCGATGATCGGGAACGGGATCTCGACGCCCATCTTCTCCTTGATGTTCCGAACCCACGCGAGGTGCGAGTGGACGCTGTCGATCGAGAGGCCGACGAGCTGGACGTTCAGTTCCTTGAGTTCGTCGGCGATCGCGGCGAACGCCATGAACTCAGTGGTGCAGACCGGCGTGAAGTCGGCCGGGTGGGAGAAGAGGATGACCCACTTTCCCTTGAGGTCCGAGAGTTTCAGGCGTCCGTGAGTGGTCAGCGCGTCGAATTCCGGTGCTTTCTCACCGATGACCGGCATCTGGAGCAACTCTGCAGGTTCCATGAATCACTTCCGCGGGCGGTTGCCCAGGTACTCTTCGAGGGCGGTCTTGCCGTGGACGTAGGCCGGCATCCCCGCGAGCAGGAACGCAACCCTGAGCCCTTCCTCGATCTCTTCCTTCGATACGCCAAGATTCGCGGCACCGGCCATCTGCGCCCGGACGGCGTGCCCGTCCCGGAGCGCCGCGGCGATCGCGATCGCGATGACCTTCTTCGTCTGCCTGGAGAGGGCGCCGTCGGCCCAGATCACCTGATCGAGCCCCATGACCTTTCCGTAGAGGTCGGGGTCGGTCTCTTTGAGTTCCTTGAAGATCACGGGGATCTTCCCGATCTTCTCTTCGAGTTTCTTCTCTTCCATACCGATCACTCCTCAAGCACCATCGGCTCGCCGCAGCAGATCAGTTCGCCGCCGCCGGCTTCGAGCACCTGGACAACGTTTCCGCAGATCTCGCAGTGGTAGACCTGCCCTTTCGCCGATACGTTCACCATTTCACTCACCTCTACGGCTCTCCGGTCTTCTTTCTCTTGGGCGGATTCAGGACGTCCTCGGGTGTCTTGATGTCCGGCCTGATATGCGTCATCGGGAGACAGTTGTACATCTCGCAGGCGCATGTCGGGCATTTGACGAGGTCCTCGTCGGTGCTGTCGATCCGGACCTCCCGTCCGCAGTCGATGCAGATGAACCGGCCGGGACCCGGCCTCTCACCGGCTTTCGCTGTCTTGTTGGTCTCTGGTTCGGCCATAGAAATTCACCAGAGCGGTAATTGCTCCACAAGATATTTAGCAGTTCCCCTTCCGGCCCCGGGTATCCGGATCCTTTTAATAGAGCCGTGGGCAACCCTGCTGCATGCCCAAGAAGGTTGTCGCGCTGCTCGGGAGCCCCATTCTCGACGGGAACACCGCCCGTCTCCTCGACGAGGCCATCAGGGGTGCAGAGGAGGCCGGGTGCGAGGTCGAGAAGCTTGAGGTCGCGCACATGGACGTTCTGCCCTGCATGGAGTTCTTCCAGTGCATGGGGAGCGAAACCTGCCTTATCCAGGATGAGATGGAGGAGGTCTTTCGGAAGTTCCGCGAGATGGACGGCCTGATCATCGCCACCCCGGTGATGACGATGGGCATCCCCGGAAGGCTCAAATCGTTCATCGATCGGTTCCAGGTCTTTTATATGGCAAAATACCACCGGGGGCGGTCGTTCATCTCTCCTGAGAGGCGGAAGAAACGAAAGATGCTCTTCATATCGATCGCGGGGATGAACATCCCGAACGTCTTTCTCGGCGTGAAGATGACCGCCCGGGCGTTCGGAGAGATCATCGACTGCCCCTACTGGGACGAGGTGCTCCAGAACGACATGGACACCATCCGGGACATCCGGACACGGCCCGAGGTGATGGAGGCGGCCTACCGGAAGGGCTACGAACTCGGGCAGATTTTAGGCTGAGTCGTCGGGCTCGATGTGGACGACGACCTCGGCGAGCCCCGGCAGCGCCCCTTTGAGCCGGCGTTCCACCTCATCGGAGATATCGTGCGCCCGGGAGACCGGGAGGGCCGGATCGACGGTGATGTGAATGTCGGCAAGGATCTCGTCCGGTTTTCCCCGGCACCGGAAGTCGTGGTAGCCGGTCACCCCCGGAGTATCCATCACCACCGCTTCGATGAGCGCCGGGTCGCAGGGGAGGTCCATCGTGTCGGTGAGCACCCGGGCGGCGTCGTAGAGAACCCCGACTCCCATCCTCGCGATGAGGAGGCCGATGGCGAACGCGATGACCGGGTCGGCCGCCGGAAACCCTAGCCCGACGGCGATAAACCCCCCGAGGACGGCTAAAGAGACGAAGACGTCGCTCTTCGTATGCCGGGAGTCGGCGACCAGGATCTGGCTCCGGTACTCCTCGCCCTTCCTCCGTTCGTAGGTGGAGACGGCGAGATTGACGACGAGCGTCCCGACCATGACCCCGACGGTGACCACGGTGATCTCGGGGGCGACGGCTTCGACGAGCCGCTGGTAGCCCTCGTAGAGGATCCCGGCGGCGGTCAGGAGGAGCATCACCCCGATGAGCAGGGTGCCGAGCGCCTCGATCTTGCCGTGACCGTAGGGGTGTTCGGGGTCGGGGGGTTTCCCGGCGAAGTAAAGGGCGACGATACCGACGACGTTCGAGAGAGAGTCGAACCCCGAGTGGAACGCGTCCGCTACCATGCTCACCGACCCGGCGAGGAGGCCGAAGACCATTTTGGCGAGCGCGACGGCGAGGTTCAGGGCGAGGACGATGAGAAAGATCCGGCGCACCCGTTTGCCATGCATTCACCGGGGGTAGGTGCTCCGGCGGCATAGGGTTTCCGGAGACAAGGTGAAAAGTTTAATACGAGCGTCCCGCAATGATCCATCCATGCCGACAGATGAGAACGCTCAGAATGCGTACGCCGGGGAGTCCCAGGCGAACAGAAAATACTCGGTCTTTGCAGAGAAGGCAGCCGCCGAAGGGTATCCCGCGGTGGCAAAACTCTTCCGTGCGGCAAGCGAAGCGGAAGCCGTCCACGCGAAACGCCTTCTCTTCATCCTGAACGCCGTCGGGAGCACCGAGGAGAACCTGAAGAGCGCGATGGAGGGCGAGAACTACGAGTTCATGGAGATGTACCCCCCGTTCGTCGCTGAGGCGAAGGAGGAGCGGAAGAACGAGGCATCGATCGTCTTCACCCATGCGATGAAGGCGGAAGAGGTGCACGCGAACCTCTACCTCCAGGCGCTCGAGGCCGTCCGGGAAGGAAAAGACCTCGATGCGGATAAGGTCTTCCTCTGCCCGGTCTGCGGCAACCTCGAGATCGGGGCGGCGCCGGAGAAGTGCCCGATCTGCGGGGTTCCGGCACGGATGTTCCGCGAAATCCAATAATCTCTTTCTTTTCGGCTCGGTGCCGCCGTGGCCGGGGTTCCTGCACCGCACCCCCGTAAGTTAAATACTCTTCCCGAGATATTCCCTCACATGGCAGGCGTTAAGGTCTACACGACGGAGAACTGCCCGTACTGCCGGATGGTTCAGGCGTTCCTCCGGAAACACGACGTCGAGTTTGAGATCGTCGACGTCGGGAAGGACCGCGAGGCGGCCCGCGAGATGATCGCGATCTCGGGGCAGCGGGGGGTGCCGGTCACGGTCTTTGGCGACGAGGTGGTCGTCGGGTTTGATGCAAAGCGGCTCCGCGAGCTCTTCGGGACGCCGCCGGAGGAGATCGTCCACGACACGATCATTGTGGGCGCCGGTCCGGCAGGGCTGACGGCAGCGGTCTATTGCGCCCGGAAACTCATGAAGACCGTCGTCATAGCGGAGAACGTCGGCGGTCAGGCGGCCTGGAGCTGGACCATCGAGAACTATATGGGATTTTCGACGATCTCGGGCGAGGAACTGGTCCGGAAGTTCGAGGAGCAGGTCCGGGGGTTCCAGGTCCGTCTCGAGCTCGACAGTGTCGGGGAGGTCCGCAAGGAGGATGAGGCGTTCCTCGTCCGGACGGCCTCGGGAACCGTCTACCGTTCCCGGACGCTCATCCTCGCCCCGGGCAAGGAGCCCCGGAGACTGGGGGTCCCGGGTGAGGATCGGCTGATGGGGAAGGGCGTCTCGATCTGCGCCATCTGCGACGCCCCGCTCTATCGTGGTAAACCGGTAGCCGTCGTCGGCGGCGGGAACGCAGCGCTTCAGACCGCGATCGAGATGACGAAGTTCACGAGTTCGGTGGCCCTGATCGCCCGGAGGTCTCTCCGCTGCGACGAGGTCTACATTGACCGGGCAGAGAAGGCGGGGGTGCAGACCTTCTCCCACCACGAGGTGACGGCGCTCCACGGGGACGCGGGCCTGACCGGGATCACGATCCGCGACAGCGAGGCCGGTGAGGAGACGGATCTCGACGTGGAGGGGCTCTTCCTCGCGATCGGGCTTGCGCCGAATACGGGGTTTCTCAAGGATCTCGTGGCGCTGAACGAGCAGGGTGAGATCGTCATCGACGAAAACGGTCATACGAGCGTTTCCGGGGTCTTTGCGGCCGGGGACGCGACCTGCGTCAAGGCCAAACAGATCATCGTCGCCGCCGGCGATGGGGCGAAGGCGGCGCTCTCGGCGCACGAGTATCTCGAAGGCGAGCCGGAAGAAGAGCAGATCGTCTGCACGTGAGGGGCTACACCCGGGTACTTTCGGCCAGTGCCTGGAGGACGAACGGGTTCTCCTCCCGGATCAGGTCGGCGAACTCCTCGTCGGTGTAGCAGAGCGGTTCGACCGGGAGGTCGGTGAGGCCGATGATGAAGGCCGCACGTTTGTGGGGACGCTCGGGGAAGTCGCCGACGACGATCAGGTCGACGTCGCTCTCCTCGTGGAAGTCCCCGCGTGAGAACGACCCGTAGAGGATGATGGCGCTGACACGCCGGCGCGCCCGGATCTCGCGGGCGAGAACCCGGACCTGCTCCATCACCCGGCGAGCGCTTCTCTCGCGGCACTGCAGATCGAATCCGCATGCTCGATGCATTCTTCGGCATCCTCCCGGTCGTAGTACTCCGATGGTGTCAGGTTCCCCACGATGCTGTCCGGATATCGGGTCGTTATATAAGCGGCATCAAGTGCCTTTGCCTCACTCTTCAGCGCCAGGAACGAGGGCTCGTACTCGCCGATCTCCCTGATCAGTTCGTAGACAGAATGCGTCAGGATCCTCCGGTATCCCCGGGCATAGAGCAGGGCCTTCAGGGTTTTCTCTGCACTCTGCTGTGCCTGGAAGCATGCCCATTCAAAATCGCCGGACCGGCAGCTGTTCCTCGCGCTGACGAGATCCCTCTCCCCCTGGCGCAGCCACCGCCCTGCTTCCCGCATGTTCGCATCCATGGTCTCGGCCTGGTGATCATCAAACTCTTGTCGCTCCCGGGATATAAGTGCGCCGCGCTCCGCCCCCGTGGCCGGCGGATGGAGGTTCGGGCCCGCCCTGACTGGAACGATCGGCTTTGTGGGCGGTAGCGCCCCCTTCCCGGATCGTCGCCGGAGGTCGGCGCCCCTCGATCGCACGGGGTATTCTGAAAATTCAGAATATTCCGATAAATGGATATGCTGCCGCCGACAACCCTATCCGGTGAGCCGTATGGTACCCACACAGAGCGCTGAACGGAGTTCCTCCTGCACGATCGAGGCGGTCATGAGCGTCGACGCACGGGGGCAGGTGGTGCTCCCGAAGGATATCCGCGAGCGTGCGGGGATCGCTCCCGGCGACCGGCTTGCGGTCGTCTTCTGGGGGGAGGAAGGGGACGTCTGTTGCATCACGCTGATCAAGGCGAGCCACTTCAACGGCATGGTGACGACGCTGCTCTCCCCCATGGCGGAGGATCTCGCAGGCAGAGGAGAGCAAGACTGACCAGGAGTTATCGCGATGAAGAAAGAGGATGTTCACAAACAGGTGCGCATCGCCTACGGAGAGATCGCCCAACAGGGTGGGTGCGGGTGCGGTATCGGGTGCTGCGGCACCGGTATGACGGCAGACTCGGTGAGTCTCGGGCTCGGCTACTCGGAGGAAGACCTCGAACAGGTGCCGGAGGGGGCAAACCTGGGGCTCGGATGCGGCAACCCGGTGGCGCTCGCCTCTCTCCGGGAAGGCGAGGTCGTCCTCGACCTGGGGTCGGGGGCGGGGTTCGATTCTTTCCTTGCGGCGGAGCGGGTCGGCCCGACGGGCCGCGTCATCGGGGTCGACATGACGCCCGATATGCTTGATAAAGCGCGGGAGAACGCGAAGAAGAGCGGCCGCACGAGCGTGGAGTTCCGCCTCGGCGAGATCGAGCACCTGCCGGTGGCAGACAGTTCAGTCGACGTGATCATCTCGAACTGCGTCATCAACCTCTCTCCCGACAAACCGCAGGTCTTTCGGGAGGCGCTTCGGGTCCTCCGCCCCGGCGGGAGGCTCATGGTCTCCGATATCGTGCTCGCGGCGCCGCTCCCGGAGCAGGTTCGGGACTCAGCGCTCCTCTACAACAGCTGCGTTGCAGGAGCGCTGCCGAAGGAAGAGTATCTCGGCCATATCGCCGCTGCAGGCTTTACGGGGGTCACGGTCCAGGGGGAGACGGTCTTCCCGCTCGAGCATATCGTGAGCGAGCCGGACCTCGCCGCGGTCATCGAGGGCATCGATGCCGACGAGATGGCGTCGCTCAAAGCGAGCATCGTGAGCGTAAAGGTCGCCGCCAGGAGACCGGCGGGTTGCACCTGCGGGTGCGGTGGGACGTCCTAGGCGCTTCCTTGTTTTTGTGATCGCGGCACAGGTCCGGGGTCCAGGAAATCCCCGATCCATCGCCAGGGGGAGAGCGTCAACGTCTTAGCCCGAGGTCTTCGAGGTCCATGGCGTAGAACCCTCCTGCCCGGAGCGCCGCCTTGCCCTCGACGGTGCGGGCGGCGATGCCGGTGGCTGCTGGCTGTAGGAGTCCCTTCACGAGCGGTATCTTCTCCTCCAGGGTGGCAAGGATGCCGCGGGCCTCAGCAAGGGAGAGGTCGCGATTCTTGATCTCGACGGCGAGGTTTCCTGCCGGTCCGAGGGCAAGGAGGTCGATCTCGTCTCCCCGGCGGTTCCACCAGGGACCGATCTCCTCGTACCTCTCCGCGAGGTCCCGGGCGAGGAGGCCTCGCAGCATCTCTTCGAAGGCCCGGCCCGAGAAACCTTTCCACTCCCGGAGAATCCGGTCTTTCAGGAGGCTGAAGCGCCCGCTCTCGTACAGACTCATGTTCCGATAGATGTAGTGGGCATAGAACCGGAAAAAGTTGTCCACAAAGACGTATCTGCCCATCTTCGAGCGTTTTCCCCTCTCGGTGACCGGCACCCGGTACTCGATGACCCCGAGGAGGTCAACAAGGTCACGCAGGTACGGGGGGAGCGAGGTCGGAGGAAGGCGGACAACGTCGGCGATCTCTTTCTGGGATCTCTTCCCCCCGGCGATGGCGGCGAGGATCTCGTAGTAGGTCGCATGCTCCCGCCCGAACTCCTCGACCACGACATCGCTCATCTCCCGGCGGAGGGGGGCGAGGTCGTCGAGGACGAGCCGGTCAAGAGCGCTCTCGAGGTCGGTGCACTCATACTTCTCAAGGAACGTGTAGTAGTAGATCGTCCCACCGAAGAGGAGGTAGAGGTCAAGCTGGTCCGCCGGGTCCCGGACACCCAGGTCGTCGAGGATTGTGAGGCACTCCCGGGGGCCGAACGGCCGAAGCGTCAGGATGTTGTCGGCACGCCGGAAGAGGGGGGCGTTTCCTTCAAGGAAGATCTCCCGGATCATCCCGACCGACGAGCCGGAGACGATAATGAAGAGGTGCGAGTCCCGTCCCTTCATATCCCAGAACCGCTGCATCTGAGAGATGAACGAGGGATGAACCTTCAAAAATCGCTGGAATTCGTCGAAGACGACGATCAGCGGCTGATCGTAGGAGAAGAGGAACTCAAGGAATGTCTCCGGGGTGTCAGTCCTGATGTAGCCGGGGAGGTTGAGCGCCTCTGCCGTCAGCCTCCCGAACTCCTCTATGAGGGCTTCGATGCTCTTGTTCCCATCGACGTAGAAGTAGAGGGCTGGTTTTCCTTTGCAGAACTCCTTGATGAGCTCGGTCTTGCCGACCCTTCGCCTGCCGGTGACGACGAGGAAGGAGGGAGTCCGGGCGTAGAGGTGCTCCATCAGCTGGAGTTCCCGCTCCCTGCCGTAGAACCTCATAATGATTATAGATATAATTATTATGAATATAATTATTACGGTGCCGCCACCCGGAGACACCCTTATCTCCCGGGAACGACGATCTCCTGCCATGGCAGGGTCGGCAGCGGTCGCGGATCAGCTCTTCGGGGTGACGGGCCGGTGATCGAGGAGCACCTCCGGGGACGGCTGAACGGGGCGCTCACGCGGATTGCGGCCCTCGTTGCCCGGACGGGGGCGACCCCGAACACCCTCACCCTGCTCGGGTTTCTCGGGATGGCTGCCGCGGGAGTCCTCTGCGCCGCCGGATCGTTCTTCTTCGCCGGGCTCGTCGTCGCCGCATCCTGCGTCTTCGACGCCCTCGACGGGGCGCTCGCCCGGGTGACCGGCGCCGCCTCTCCCTTCGGGGCGTTCCTCGACTCGTTCCTGGACCGCTACGCCGAGGCGGCGGTCTACGGGGGGCTCGTCGTGTATTACGCGGGGGCGGGGACGCCCTGGGGCGTCGAGGCTGCTTTCTTCGCCGCAATCGGCTCGCTGATGGTCAGTTACGCCCGGGCCCGCGCCGAGGGGCTCGGGATCGAGTGCCGGGCCGGGTTCTTTGCCCGGCCGGAGCGGATCGCGGTCATCATCGCCGGGCTGGTGACGGGTCTCGTCCTCCCGGCGCTCGTGGTCCTTGCGGTCGCGACGAACGTTACTGCGGCGCGAAGACTCCTCGCTGTCCGGGGGGCTACGCTCTCCGCGTCACGGCCTCCTCGGTCACCGTGATCTCTTCGTTCCCGATCCGGTATCCCCCGATCGTCTTCACGTCGTAGGGGTTTCCGGTCGTGGAGTAGGGAACGATGAACGTCCCGTTCTCACTTGCCTGCCGGTAGACGAACTCCCGGCCGGTGTTGGTGACGACCGCGACCTCGATGACGCCCTCGCCCGGGATCGCGGCGCCCTCGACGCGCTCAAAGATCTTCACGCTCGTCGCGGAGTCCGGCGAGGACTCGTAGACGAGCCGGTAGTGCTTGAGCGCCGGGACGGTTCCGGCCGGAGAGCGGATATCGCTCCCGAAGACCGCGGCCTTGCCCGATCCCGCGTAGGCCTCGACCGCCGCCTCTGCCTCTGCCGGGCTTATCTTTTGGCTCCCGGTGAGGAGCGGATACCCGGTCTCCGGGACCGACCGGGTGTCGTACTCGACGTAGAGTGCGTTCTCCGGCTCTACAAGCGTTCCGTCGAAGGCCTGCAGCCTTACCACCATTGTCTCGTAGTAGGCAGCTTTGTAGAACGATTCGATGCTGTAGGTGTCCTCTCTTCCCGGGACCGCTACAAGAAGTCCCGCTGCGTACGGGTCGACCAGTGCGGCAGTGTCGTGCCAGTAGGCGATGGACGGGAAGCCGTCGGCGGCCATCCTGCCGTCGGTGACGATGTAGCGTGAGCCGGCTGCATTGGCCTTCTCTTCGTTCGTCGCGAGGAAGAAGCCGGTGGCGCTCCGGACGTTGTCCTGGAAGGGGTTGGTGACGGGGATCCGCTGGGCGATGAAGGTGATCCAGTGGCCGTAGTCCCACCAGGACATGACGCCGTAAGACCCTTCGGGGTAGGCGAAGGTATTCGGGTCGTAGATCGCGTAGTAGTCCACGCCGGGGTCGGGGGTGTTCTCGCCCATCCATTCAAGTGCGTTTCGCCAGTCGTCGGCGAGCATGGTGCGGGAAACGCCGTTCTGCGCGTAGCCGAGGTTCTCCGAGGCCGATGCGCCGGCGAGGGTTCCGACGAGGAGGACCGCCATGGCGACGGCCGCGATCTCGGCGGTGGGAACCGTTTTTTTCTTCTTTTTGGTCTCGGGCTCCCGGAGGTACGCGGCGGTCTTCCCGACCCCGAATTGAAGCGCCCACGCGACGACGACCGCGGCGAGGAGCGCGAGGTTCACGGCGAGGTAGTACTCGAACCGCAGGTGCTGGATGGTCGCGATCAGGATGACGACCGACCAGACGATCGTGAAGAGGAGTTCGGGGCGGTTCTCGCGCCGGAACCTGAGGGCGAGGAGGACGAGCCCGGCGGGGATGAGGAGGAGGCCGACGTTGAAACTCTGCCACGCGATTCCGGCATCCCACGGGGCCATCTCCCGGATGGCGGTGGCGGTCATATCCCGGCCGAAGAAGGTTATCAGGCCGCTCCCCATCACCTTCCCGATATGGGTGAGGTTGAGGAAGGCGACGGCGGCGATGGTGAGTGCGGCAAGGGCGGCGAGGTACTCGTTCTGCTTCCCTTTGAGCGCCAGCGAGATCCCGGCGAGGAGTGCGGTCGCGGCGATCAGGAGGAGGTAGGCGTAGACGTGGGCGACGGAGTAGAGCGAGAGCGACATCCCGTCGACCATGAACCCGGATAGCGGCAGGAAGATTGCGGGAAGAGCGAACGTGACGGCGTTGACGATGAGGAGTCCCTCCGGCCCGGTGCCGTCGAGGTGGTTCCGGACGGCCTGGAGCACCGTGAAGATCCCGGCGATGAGCGCGAAGAGGATGATCGTCGGCATGACGAGGAGGCCGAGGAGGTAGGCGGCCCCGGCGCCGAGGCCGAGGAGGGCGACGGGGAGGATGGTTTTAGGTTCCCGGAGCGTGACCGGGTGCCGGGCGGCATACGCGAGCGCGGCGATGTAGGCGAGGCAGAAGAGGGTGGAGAAGAGGGTCTCCGCAACGTGGTGGTCGACGAACCCGAAGATCGACCGCGCGAAGAACGAGGCCGAGACGATCACGATGAGCCCGGCGGCGACGAGCCCGGTCGTCCTGTCGGCGACGGCCTTCCCGGTGAGGTAGACGACCGGGACGACGGCGGCGGCGAGGAGCGGGGGAACCCACGCGGCGACGTAGACGATCTCGGGCCGGGAGGCCGCCCCGGCGACGATGCAGAGGGTGGCGGTGATGAGCGGGAAGAGCGGCCCCCACGCGACCTCTTTCCCTGTCGGGTAGGCGGTCATGGGGTCGAACCAGGCGTAGCCCGGGTAGTTCGCCGCGATCGCCTCGACCTGGCGGAGGTTGTACCAGGCGTCGGTGCCGATGAGGCTGGTGAACGAGCCGTCGACGAGCGCGGCGTGGGGGATTGCGCGGAGGAGAACCGCCACGAGCATGAAGATGAGGAGCGCGGCGGCGGTGAGGGCGGATTTATGTTCTTTCAATGCAGCGGGAGCCATAGGTCGTACGTTGATCTTGGGGGCAGGCGGTAATTAAGGGGTACGGCTGGATCGCGCTCCCCTGCCGTGGGGGTGGGGATGCGGCCAGCACCCGGCCGGGGTCTCACCGGCGTGAATACTCCTTGTGCGCCATCTCGATCGTCACGATCTTCTCGATCTTGACGATGCTCTCCTGATGCTCGATGATATAAAAAACAGTGAAGGATCTGCTGATATGGAGGCGGTAGACTGCAGGGGGATGGGGATACTCAAGTTTCTCTTTGTTCCCTCCCGGAAACGGGTCCTCCGCGAGTTCCTGGATCTTTTCGACGACGATGCGCCGGGTCTTTTTGGGGAGACGCTTTAAGAGCTCCCGTGCCTTCCTCTCGATCAGAACGGTGAACACGCTCTCCTGCTCCCAAGTGCCTCAGTCATCCTGCAGGAGGTCGTCCGGGTCGAAGACTACGAACTCGCCGGACTCCTCAATCTCGACGATCATCTTCCAGTCGCGATAGTCACGCTCGCGCCGGATCATCCGGCCAAGCAGCTCATCATAGCTCTCTCCGGCCTCTTTGAGGTCGTGCAGGTCCCTCCAGGTGGGTTCTTTCACGGGAATGCGCTTGATCTGGCTGCCGGCGTCGCTTGTGGCGGAAGACATGCATCTCCGTGGATCGTCATGATATTTATTGGTGTGCACATTTGCCACAATGAATAAATGTGCCATAATGGCCCCCCGACAGGGCCGGTGCCCGCTCCGTTCCTGTCGGAACGTCGTTCTTCGAAACCCTTTGGGTTTCTCAAACTCCGTTCGCACCTTTTGTGCTCTTGCTCCGGCCCTTTGCATTCCCGAGGAACGTCGCACCCTTCGGTCAGTCGTTCCTCGCACCTTGCGGTGCTTGAACCCCTTCCCCTTTGGGGAAGTCGTTCCCAAAACGAATACCCTTATCCACCTCCCCCCACAACCTATTCACCGGGAGGCTACCCGTCTGAAGATCGCCTACGTCTACGACGCCGTCTATCCCTGGGTGAAGGGCGGGGTCGAGAAGCGCATCCACGAGGTCTCGGTCCGGCTACTGTAGCCGAATAAACAGGAGGCGCGGGACAGCTTCCGGCAATCCTTTGTGATGCTTGATCCATCTCTTCTGGATGGGCAGGGGGACGTATCTGACGGTCGCGATCTGTTCACGCTATACTGTAAG
>NZ_FMID01000021.1 GCF_900095385.1 Methanoculleus chikugoensis | reverse complement strand
ATTCCGGCCGGGTTCCGGGCTGCAGGACGAATGGAGCGATTTGTACAATGAGCGATATAGATCACACCTGTTTTGACACGGCAAAGATCGACAAGATACAGGAACTGCGCGAACGCGGGGTGACGGTCTACCCCTATACCTTCGACCGCAGGGATACCGTTCTGGAGATCAAGGAGCGGTTCTCCGCAATCGAGCACGATAAGAGCGAGGAGGAGGTCAGCACCGCCGGCCGCGTCTACGTCGTCCGCCAGCACGGCAAGACGATCTTCGCCGATATCGGCGACTCGACCGGCAGGATCCAGGTCTATCTGCGAAAGAACGATCTCGGCGAAGAGCAGTTCGACCTCTTCCGCCAGTACATCGACGCCGGGGATATCATCGGCGTCGTCGGCCACGTTTTCCGGACGAAGATGGGCGAGATCACCGTCTGGGTCGACCGGTTCGAACTCCTCACAAAATCGGTCTGCCCGCTTCCCGAAAAGTTCCACGGGCTCAAGAACGTCGAGACCCGTTACCGGCAGCGCTACCTCGACCTGATCATGAACGAGGAGAGCCGCGAGACCTTCCGGACGCGGAGCAGGATCCTATCGCTCATCCGGCAGTTCCTCTTCGAGCGGGACTACCTGGAGTTCGAGACGCCCACCCTGCAGCCGATCTACGGTGGTGCGAACGCCCGGCCGTTCACGACCCACCACAACGCCCTCGACCAGAAACTCTACCTCCGGATCGCGCCGGAACTCTACCTCAAGCGCCTCGTCGTCGGCGGGTTCGATAAAGTCTTTGAACTCGCGAAGAACTTCCGGAACGAGGACATCGACACCAACCACAACCCGGAGTTCTCGATGGTGGAGATCTACGAGGCCTACCGCGACTACAACGACATGATGGACCTCACCGAGGAGATCTTCTCGTTCCTTGCGGAGAAGGTGCTCGGGACGACCACCTGCTCGTTTGCCGGGCACGACCTGGACTTCTCCCGGCCCTGGCGCCGCCTCACGATGGAGGAGGCGGTCCGCGAGTACGCCGGGATTGATGTCGGGGCCATGAGCCTCGAAGAACTCCGCGCGTTCGGTCTTACCCACTGCGTCGAGGGCTGCGAGAGCGCCGTGACCCGGGGCGAGTACCTGGTCCTCTTCTTCGAGCACTTCGGCGAGAAGCACCTCATCCAGCCGACGTTCATCTACGACTTCCCAATCGAGAACTCGCCGCTTGCAAAGAAGCACCGCTCGAAGGAAGGGATGACGGAGCGGTTCGAACTCTTCATCGCCGGGATGGAGATGGCGAACGGCTTCTCGGAGTTGAACGATCCCCTCGACCAGAAGGCCCGGCTCGAACTGCAGGACGCGAAACGCCGGAGGGGCGATCTCGAAGCGCAGATGATCGACTACGACTTCATCAACGCGCTCGGCTACGGGATGCCCCCGACGGGCGGCGTCGGCATCGGGATCGACCGGCTGGTGATGCTCCTCACCGGCAAGGACTCGATCAAGGAAGTGCTCCTCTTCCCGCAGATGAAGACTATCGTCCCGGGGCAGAACGGGGACGGAGCGGAAGAGAACGGCGGGGAAGAGTGACCCCCCACAACCTTTTGTCATGAACGGACAGAACAGGGCCGCCATCAAACCCGGGATGACGGTGGATGTCGTGCTCAAGCGCGACCAGAAGACCGGCAAGCGCACCCGAGGCGTCGTCGCCGAGATCCTGACGAACTCGTCGTTTCACCCCCACGGGATCAAGGTCCGGCTCCGGGACGGCCAGGTCGGGCGGGTGCAGGAGATCGTCGGGTAGGATCAGGCAGCCTTCCGGAGGATGAGCCGGATGGCTGCGCCCTCCTCCGGCCGGCCCGCCACCCGGTCGTCCGCCCATATCTTCCCGCCGTAGCGCTCAATAAGCATCCGGCAGATGTAGAGCCCGAGGCCACGGCCGCCCTTCTCACCGTCTCCGCCGCTGAAACGGGTAAAGAGGTATGGCTTCTTCTCATCGGGGATCCCCGGGCCGTCGTCCTCGACCGAGACCTCAACCTCCTTCCCGCGCTCCTCGACCCGGATGGCGATCTGCCCTCCCGGGCCGGTAAACTTCTCCGCGTTGCCGATGAGATTTGTAAACACCTCCGGGAGGAGGTCGTCGGCGAGGACGGTAGCCGTGGTGCCGGCATAGGTGATCGAGACGTCCGGGTAATGCTCGATCTCCGCCCGGATGACGGGGTCGAGAGCGACCGGCCGGAGGACGACGGCCTCCTCCTGGATCTGCCGGATGGTGTTGACGTTCCGGATGATCTCGATGTTCTTTCTGAGACTCTTCCGCAGTTTCCCGGTGTAACTCCGCTGCTCCCCCTCGAGTTCATCCATGAGGAGATCCGCATACAGGCTCGCGGTATTCGTGGCGTTCCTGATATCGTGCGTCATGATATCCAGGTAGAGATTTGCCTTCTCCGTCGACTTCTTCAACTCCGCCGTGCGCGCCTCGACCTGTTCCTCCAGGTGCTCGCTGTACTCCCGTATCGTCTCTTCCGACTTCCGGAGATTCTGTATGCCCGATTTAAGGCTCGCGACCATCGTGTTGATGCTCCGCTCGAGCCGCACGACCTCCCGGGTCGCCGAGACCCGGACGGTGTGGTCGAGATCCCCCTGCGCGATGATATCGACGTCGTCGATGATCTCCTCGATGGGACGCGTGAGACGACGGGCCGCAAGAAAGATGACCGCGCTGCAGAGGGCGATGGCAAGAGATGCAGCGGCAGCGCGCTCGACGAGCATCCGATCGAGCTGGTTCTGCACGAGCCCCGTGTCGTACGTCAGCTCGACGACGACGCTTGGATCGGACGGATAATCGGGGTCTTTGAGGTCGATGAAGAGGTACCGGATCCGCTTTCCGCGCTCTGCATCCTGCACCTCGTGATCGGTTCGGCCGGGAATGACCGTCCCGGTGACGAACTCCCGCGTTCGGGCATCGGTGGGGCCGTCGGCCATCCCGACGGGGTTGCCGAAGATATCGTAGACGCGGATCGAATCGAGGTACGGGTTCATGGCAACGAACTCCTGCATGCTCTCCTGTGAGCGCAACCGGTTCCGCTCGATCACAAACGCATCCGGGACGAGACCGATCTCGAGGAGATACCGGTGATCCGGGGTGGGCATATAGGCGTACTTTCGGACCTGCCCGGTTGCAGGCTCGTAGACCACGCGATCGGGAGAGAACTCGCCCTCAAGACGCATCCGGGTGATCTCATCATAAAAACCCGGGACATTCCTGAAATCGAGGCCCTGATCGGGGGAATAGGTCGTGTACTCGATGACGCCGCTCTCGTTGATGACGTACAGGTCTATCCTGCCCCCGAGCCGTTCTTTAAGAGCAGAGAGATCCATCCTCGACGGATCCCCCTCCGCACGTTCGTACTCCCGGAGGAAGAGCGAAAACCCGTCCCGCATCCTCTCGTTGAGGGAGTCGTCGAAGAGTTTGAGGCCGGTATCCACATCCACGATCGATTCTCTGACGCTCTTCTCGGTGACGTCCTGCAGGGTCTCAAGATCCGAGGCCATCCTCTCTTCCGCCAGTATGTAGTCGTGGACCGCGAGGAGGCCGATGGTGGTGATGACGATGAGGAGGATGGTTGCGATAAGGAGATAGACAAACGGCCAGTCTTCCGGGTCGGGTATGCGGTCGCTCTTCATGGGTCTCAACTGATCGGGATCACACCAGAATGATAACCAGTGGGCATCCCCTCCACTAAACCTTTCGCGATCGGGGCAGGACTTCCCGACGGAGGAGATGAGGAGGCGAGCCGGCGCTACTCTCCCGGCGCCTTTCTGAGCGAAAAGCGGATGGCCGCCCCCTCCTCCGGCCGGTCCTCCACCCGGTCGTCCGCCCGGATCTTCCCGCCGTAGTGTTCGATGAGCATCCGGCAGATGTAGAGGCCGAGACCCAGGCCGCTCATTGCGCTGTCCCCGCCGCCGAAACGGGTGAAGAGGCGTTGCTTCTTCTCATCGGGGATGCCCGGCCCGGTGTCCTCGACCGAGACCAGCACCTCCTCCCCGCGGTCTTCGACCATGACGGCGATCTCGGCCGCCGGATCCCCGAACTTCACCGCGTTGCCGATGAGGTTCGCGAAGACCTCGGAGAGGAGGTCGTCGGCGAGGACGCCAATCGAGCGCCCCTCATACCGGATCCGGGACGTGGGGTGGTTCGCTATCTCCGCGCGGATCACCCGGTCGAGATCCACCCGTTTCAGCGCGTTCTCGCTCTCCAGGGCCTCCCGGTGGGTGGCGACGGATCCGATGATCGCGGAACTCCGTTCGAGCCGGGAGAGCATCTTCTCGGCCATCTCCCGCCGTTCTCCCTCGAGCACGTCGACGAGGAACCGGGTATATCCGATGGCGACGGTGTTTGCGTTGTTGATATCGTGGACCATGATGTCCAGGAAGAGGGTTGCCGCACGGTTCGACTCCTCGAGGTCGGCCGTCCGCTCCCGGACCCGCTCCTCAAGCCGGGTGCTGTAATCCCGTGCCGTCTCCTCCGAAGCGCGGAGGCGCCGGATATTCTCTTTGAGCGAGTCGACCATGGCACTGATGCTCTCTTCAAGACGGGTGAACTCCGTTCCCGCGGATACCCGGATCCGGTGATCGAGATCGCCCTGGGCAATGGTGTTGACGTCGTCGACGATCTCCTGTACCGGGCGGGTTACCTGCCGCGAGACCGGGACCGCGATGCAGCAGGCGGCAAGGCCTGCGAAGAGCGCGAGGAGAACGTGGGCGAGGCAGATCCCCCTGAGCCGGGCATCGAGCAGGGCGGTAGTGTAGGTTAACGCGACGACCCGACTCGCGTCCGAGGGGGATCCGGCAGCGGAGAGGTCGACGAAGAGGTACCGGACGATCCGCCCTGCTCCCGGATCGGCTATTGTCCGGTCCTGTTTCTCCTCATAGACCCCCCGGGCAACGATATCGACGACGGTGGGATCGACCGGGCTCTCCGAATCGGTCGCGTTGACGGATCTCCCGTAACAGTCAAAGATCCGGATCTCTTCGAGCGCGGGGTTCAACCGCATCAGGTCTTCCCGGATCGCCTGGTATTTCGGCTCGAACCGGTCCATCCCGACGGGACTGCAGACGAGTCCGAGCTCGAAGAGGTAGCGGCGATCCGGAGAGGGCATGTAGGCGTACTTCCGCAACCGCCCGCTCGCCGGCTCCGCCACGACCCGGTCGGCCGTGAACGTGTCGCCGAGCCGGATCTCCGTTATCCGGTCGTAGAAGTAAGGAATGGACTTGAAATCGAGACCGGCATCGGGCGGATAAGTCGTATACTCGATGACGCCGGATTCGTTGATGATATAGACGTCCACCTCATCCCCGAGCTGCGCTTTAACACGGGCGAGATCCATCTCTCCCGGATCCCCTCCCGCCCGCCTGTATTCGGCCAGAACCGGGATGAATGCCTCCTCCATCTGCCCATCAAGCGTGCAGTCGAAGAGGGTCAGACCCGCGTCCACCAGGCATATCGACTGAATGACGCCCCGCTCCGTCTGCTCCCGGAACCGATCCTCCTCAGCGATCAGGCTCTCCGCGACCTGCCGGTAGTCCAGGGCCGAGATCAGCCCGATCACCGGGAGCGTGATCAGGATCATGACGAGCATCAGGTGCGTGCCGAACCGGCGCGGACTCCTCCCCCCGGCCGCCGTCATGAACCGCCCTCCTCTCCGGCCTTCCGGAGGGTGAACCGGATGGCTGCGCCCTCCTCCGGCCGGCCCGCCATCCGGTCGGCCGCCCGGATCTTCCCGCCGTAGCGTTCGGTGAGCATCCGGCAGATGTAGAGCCCGAGCCCCGTCCCCGCCGTGCTGTGGGTTCCCCGGACCAGCCGTTCGAAGAGCCGCGCCTTTACCGCGTCCGGGATGCCCGGCCCGGTATCCTCGACCGAGACCTCAACCTCCTCCCCGCGCTCCGCGACCCGGACGGCGATCTCGACTGACGGCCCGCCGTGCTTCACCGCGTTGCCGATGAGGTTCGCGAAGATCTCGGAGAGGAGGTCGTCGGCGAGGACGGAGGCCGTGGTGCCGGCATAGGTTATCGGGGCGGGAGAGCGCTCGATCTCGGCCCTGATAACGGCATCGAGATCGATCGGGCGAAGCGACGGCACGCCTCCCTGAACCTGCTGGATGGTGTTGACGTCGTGGACGATCTCGATGCTCTTCGTAAGCCCCTTTCTCGCTTTCCCGAGCAGCTCGGCCTCGGGTCCTCCCTCGAGTTCGGCCTGGAGCAGGTCGGCATAGAGGTTTGCGACGTTGTTCGCGTTGTTGATGTCGTGCCCCATGATGTCCAGATAGAGGGTCGCCGCACGGTTCGACGCCTCGAGGGCGGCCGTCCGTTCCCGAACCTGTTCTTCGAGGAGACGGCTGTGCCGGACGATCGCCTCCTCCGACTCCCGGATCATCTGGATGGTCCCCTTCAGAGATCCGACCACACGCCGTACGCTCTCTGCGAGATGCATGAACTCCTCGCCTCCGCTCACTCGTATGGGACGCTCCAGATCGCCGCGGGCGACGGCATCGACGTCCTCGACGAGGATGCGTATCGGCCGCGTCAGATGGTGCGCGGCGAGGGCTGAGAGAGAGCCGATACAGAAGAACGCGATGAGCAGGACGCTCGCATGCCGGTTGAAGATTCCGGCGAGTTCGGCCTCCGCCCTCTGCGTGGTATAGGTCAGTTCGACGACCAGGCTCATGTCCGATGCGTAATCGGCGTCCGCCATATCGACGAAGACGTAGCGCACCAGTTCACCTGCAGTGGCATTCTCCGCCTCAACCACGGCCTTCTCCCGGTAAGCCCTGCTGACCATCTCCAGCCGCCGGTCGTCGTCGGGATGCGCCTCGCCGACGATCATCTCCCCCAGGCTGTCGAAGATCCGGATCTCGACAACGTCCGGGTTTTTGTCCACAAGATTCCGGACGGCCTCCCGGTACTTCAGCGCCGTGCGGTACTCCTGAAACTCGGATCCCGCAAGACCGAGTTCGAAGAGGTAGCGGTGATCCGGAGAAGGCATGTAGGCGTACTTCCGGAGTTCCCCGGACGCGATCCCGTAGACGGCCCTGTCGGCAGCAAACGAATCCCCGAGACGGATCTCCGTTACCCGGTCGTAGAAGTCGGGGATTTGCCTGAAATCAAGTCCAAGATCCGGAGGATAGGATGTGTACTCGATGACGCCGGATTCGTTGATGATATAGACGTCCATCCCGTCCCCGAGGCGCTCCCTGACCCGGTCGAGATCCATCTCTTCCGGATCCCTTCCCGCCCGCTCGTACTCGGCCAGAACCGGGATGAACGCCTCCTCCATCTCGTGGTCCAACGTCTTATCAAAGAGTTTCAACCCGGCATTCACCAGGTTCACCGCAAGGACGATGGCGGACTCGGTCTGGTTCCGGGACGCTTCGGCATTCGCCTCCAGTTCCTGCCTGACCGCCGCCGAGTCGACGACGGAGAGCAGGCAGACGGCAGGAACCGTCGCGAGGAGAATCGCAAGCAGAAGGTAGGCCATGAGCGGAAGCGACGGCCGGACGGGACTCTTCGCCTTCATTACATACGCACTCCGCTCCTCATGCGATACCTGCGGGGCAGGATCACTCTCTTACGGAGAGGTATATCTGCAACTATTTATCATAAACGATTTTGACGCAAAACAGGATGTTTGGGAAGATTATTTTGCCGTTGGGCACCGGAGAGAACAGTACATGCCCACTCTATAACCGTCCATTCGGGGGTGCCGCGTGACGGTCGGCCGAACAACTGCGAATCCACCCCTGACGGTGGAGAACCGGCGCGAAAAAGAGATGACGGAGCCGGATAGCGGCCCCGGACGTATCGCAGGACGGTACGGTGATCTTACATCGGGGGCATGCCCATGCCGCCCATGCCGCCACCCATGCCGCCGCCCATGGCAGCCATCTCCTCAGGAGAGGGACCGCCGGACTTGGATGAGGCAATGACGTCGTCGATCCGGAGGATCATGACGGCGGCTTCGGCAGCGCTTGCGATGGCCTGGGTCTTCACCCGGAGGGGCTCGACGACACCGCCCTTGAGCATATCGCCGGAGGCGGCGTTGAAGACGTCAAGTCCCATGTACTTCCCGCTCGCGCCGCCCTTCTCGTGGGATGCGCGCAGCGCAACGAGCATGTCGATCGGGTCGAGGCCCGCGTTCTCGGCAAGCGTCCTCGGGATGATCTCGAGGGCGTTTGCAAACGCTTCGATAGCGAGCTGGGCGCGTCCGCCGACGGTTGCGGCGTACTCGCGGAGCCGGAGCGAGAGCTCGATCTCGGGCGCACCGCCGCCGGCGACGAACTTCCTGTCCTCGACGGCAACGCTGACGACCCGGAGAGCATCCTCGATGGCGCGGTCGAGTTCGGCGACGACGTGCTCGGTGCCGCCACGGATGATGATCGAGACGGCCTTCGGGTTCTCGCACCCGGTGACGAAGATCATCTCTTCGCCGGAGACCTTCTTCTCCTCGACGCTGCCCGCCTTGCCGAGTTCTTCGGGGGCGATGGCGTCGATGGAGCTGACGACTGCCGCACCGGTAGCGCGTGCGAGTTTCTCCATGTCGCTCTTCTTGACACGGCGGACGGCGAAGATGCCGGCCTTGGCGAGGTAGTGCTGGGCGATGTCGTCGATGCCCTTCTGGCAGAAGAGGACGTTTGCGCCGCTCGCAACGACCTTGTCGACGATACCCTTGATCATCCGCTCCTCTTCATCGAGGAACATCTGGAGCTGGTCGGGGCTCGTTATGCTGATCTCGGCGTCGACCTCGGTCTTCTTGAACTCGACGGCAGCGTTCAGGAGCAGGATCTTCGCGTCCTTGACGGCGCGGGGCATGGCGGGGTGCACACGCTCCTTGTCGATGATCATGCCCTCGACGATCTCGGACTCCTCGATGGACCCGCCGACCTTCTTCTCGACCTTCACGAACTCGGTGTCGACGGTTCCGTCGGCATCGGCGACCATCGTGATTGCCCTGACGACGAGCTCGGTGAGCTTCTCCTTTGCGGCCTCGGCGCCCTTGCCGGTCATGGCGGTGTCGGCAATCTTCCTGAGCATCGCCATGTCGTCGGGCTTGACGTCGACGGCGATCTCGTCGAGGATGGTCTGCGCCCTGTCAGCGGCCATCCGGTAGCCGTGAGCGATGACCGTGGGGTGCACGTCCTGGTCGAGGAGGTCCTCGGCCCGCTTCAGGAGCTCGCCTGCGATCACCACGGCGGTCGTGGTGCCGTCGCCGACCTCGTCGTCCTGGGTCTTGGCGATCTCGACCATCATCTTCGCGGCGGGGTGCTCGATATCCATCTCTTTCAAGATGGTCACACCGTCGTTCGTGATGACGACGTCGCCGATGGTATCGACGAGCATCTTGTCCATGCCCTTGGGTCCGAGCGTTGTCCGTACGGCGCTTGCCACGGCCTTTGCGGCTGCGATGTTGCCCGACTGTGCGTCACGACCGCGGGTACGCTGGCTACCCTCTTTCAGAATCAGGATTGGTTGTCCTCCAAGACTTGACATAGGTATCACCGTTGTTAAGCGATAGAAAGGTAGGTTTGTGGTTCTATATAAATTTATTCACTCATTTATCATATCTATGAGTTCCGAGCCGTCTTCGAGGGTGTGGAGATGTTCTTCTCCGATAAGAAGCGTTTTGCCGATCTTTTTCTGCTTTTTGTAATCCGTGACGACGCACATTGCAAACGTCTTCGTGATCTGCGAGATGTTGCCGATCAGGGAAGCGCGCTTCACGACCTTCTGGGACGTGCCGTAGGCCGTCAGGATCGTGTGCTCATCAAAGAGCGCCAGCGCCTGGAACGGAGCCTGCCGCATCGCGTGGATCTCCATCCCCATGCGTTCGAGGTCGACAAGAACGTCGCCGGGCGTGGATTCGGCGGGCTTCTCGGGCTCGGGGGTGCGGTAACCGAGGAGCTCGATCGTCTCGACGAGCGGGGCGTTGAAGAGTTCCTCGAGCCTGATGGCGACGTCGAGCGTGGTGCCCATCCCGCCCTCGTACTTGCTGATCGTCCGCCGGGAGACCCCGAGGTGCGACGCGAGGTCTCCAAGCGACATCCGGGAGCGCTCCCGCACCTCGCGGAGGAGGTCGCCTTTGATCTTCACGTAGAGGCCGCCGGGGGAGGCGTAGACCATCGGCGAGAGCCCTTCCACAAAGTAGTCGTAGAGGGTCTCGGGGCTGAGGGCAAAGAGCCCGTAGCGGATGTAGACGACGCCGCGTTCGAGATCCGTATCGCGTGCCCGCTCCCCGACGATGAGGGGGGTGGCCTCCAGGTGCCGGGCAATCAGGTTGAGATCCCAGGCGATATCGGCGCTCACGCTGTCGATATGCGAGGCGACTTTGATGATGACGAGGTTATCGCCTCTCTTCGCGATAAGGTCGAAACTCCGCGGACGGATGTTGCATCGCTCCGAGACATCGAAGTTTGCAAGGAGCATGATGCTGATGACCATCTGGGGGAGGCGATCCTGCGACATAACCCGTAAGAATCGATATAGTCGGAGACGATATAAACTAGAGGGTTATGTGGATCGGGATCGACGATACGGACTCGCCTGCCGGGATGTGTACCACCTACCTCGGCGCGGTCCTGGTGCAACGGCTCGCGCGGAAGGGGCTGCGCATCGTCGGTGCCCGCCTGGTCAGGCTGAACCCGAACGTCATCCACAAGACCCGGGGGAATGCGGCAATCGCCATCGAGGCGGCCGGCGATCCGGAGACGGCCTTCGCACTCGCCACCGCGTGCGTCGAAGAACTCGCGGAGTTCGACGACGAAAAGACCAACCCCGGCGTGGTGGTGGCGAGCGTCCGGCCGCCGCCGGAGTTCTACTACGCGGCGCTCCGGGACTACTGCACCGTTGACGAGGCCGTCGCGGTGCTCGAAGCGGCAGGGGCGCTCTACCGGGGTTACAAGAACCGGCGCGGGCTCATCGGCGCAACGGCGGCAATAGCAAGCGATTTTCTTGACCTGACCTACGAGCTCCTCGCCTACCGGAAGCGCCCGGCATGGGGAACGCCGCGGCAGGTGGATGCGGCGAGCCTCTTTCGCGCCGAGGAGGAGACCTACCCCCATACCTGGGACACAGTCGACCGGGAGAACGGCGTGGTGGTCGGGGTGCCCCATACCCCCGACCCCGTCCTCTTCGGCATCCGGGGGGAGAGCCCGGCATGGGTGAAGGAGGCGCGTGCATATGTGCGCTCGGAGGAGCCCGCCTGCGAGCAGGTCTACGCCACCAACCAGGGAACCGATGCTCACCTGATCCCGGGCTCGATCGCAACGCTCCGGGAGGGACGGTCGTACCTGGTGCGGGGCACGGTCGCACAGATCGCGGCCACCGGGCCCGGCGGCCACGTCTCGTTTCTCCTCGAGGACTGCGGCGTCGACCTCCGCTGTATGGCCTACGAACCGACCAAGGGGTTCCGGGGCGTCGTGAGAGCGCTCGTCCCGGGCGACGTGGTGGCCGCGGCCGGGAGTTACAAGGGGGGGAGCCTCAACCTCGAGAAACTCGGCGTCGCCCGTCTCGCCGACGCAGCCCGGATCCGCCCGCCGGTCTGTCCCGCCTGCAAAAAACGGATGACGAGCGCCGGAACCGGCAAAGGCTACAAGTGCAGGGTCTGCGGCGAGCGCAGCCTTGATGCCGAGACCGAGCGAATCGAGCGGCAGATCGAGCCCGGGTGGTACGAGGTGCCCCCCACCGCCCGCCGGCACCTCGCGCGGCCGCTGGTTCGCGGCGTCCCGGTGTGGGAAGAGATCGTGCTTCAATCCGGCCGGGAGTGAGATCCGTCGTCCATCGCGTCAATCGAATGAAGTTTACAAAAAAAGATATATAACGTTTGGGAGTTAACTAGTCCCTGGTGATCCCGTGCCGACTATCTGCGGCGAAAGTATGCCTGCCCGGACCGGTCCGCCCGGACCGGTCCGCCCGCATCGGTGCCACCCCTGACGGGCGGAGTTCTGCGGCAGGCTATACGAGTTCGCGGCCGAGTATGCACGGAACGAAGACGAAGGTAACCCTCTGGACACCTTTCCGTTTCCGGCCCGAAAGTCCGCTCTCTCGAGAGATGGTCCGGACATACCGGACCCCGACACGGTGGGACAAGTGGGATCATCCCGTGTCGAATAACCAGTCATCCCCTGTCTGGCAGCGGGGACCCGGTCACCGGGCCCCCGCGACATTGCTATTTTTAGCAGAACATAGTTTTCAGTCGACGGACACTTCCCGGCGACCCCGGGAAAAGACGATCCATTATCTTGCATGAATGCCAATAACCTCGTACGGAAACTGGTGTAACAGTATCATGACCTTCAAGTACGGGGAAGCGGTTCAGCAGGCACGGGTGCACCCCGGGATGACGGTCGGCGAACTCGTCGACGAACTCGGGAAAGCCGGAGCCTACAACGGGGGATCGCTGTGGCAGGCGGTCAACATCTATGAACGGATGCTTCGCGACGAGAAAGCACTGAAGTTCTTCGGCCTCTCGGGCGCCATGGTGCCCGGCGGCATGGGAGGCATCGTCGCCGACCTTATCGAGAGAGGACATATCGACGTGCTCGTCTCGACGGGGGCGAACCTCACCCACGACGTCATCGAGGCGATCGGGTGCCACCACTACCACGGGACCGCTCAAGTCTCCGATACCGAACTCTGCGAGGAGGGGGTCAACCGGATCTACGACATCTTCCTCCCGAACGAGGCGTTCATCCGGTTCGAGGAGTTCCTGCAGGACGTCTACTCCTCCATCCCGGAAGGCTCGACGGTCTCGATCTCCGATCTCCTCGGCCGGATAGGAAGCAGGCTCGATACCGGGATCCTCTCCGCGGCGGCAAAGGTCGGGGTGCCGGTCTACTGCCCGGCCATCCAGGACTCGATGATCGGGCTGCAGTACTGGCTCTTCTCCCAGACACACAAGGTCACGGTCAGCGCGTTTGCCGACATGTCCGGGCTGCTCGACCGGTGCTTCGAGGCCGAGCGGGCCGGCACGATCCTCGTCGGCGGCGGTGTCCCGAAGAACTACATCCTGCAGAGTAAACTGATGACCGAAAGCGGGTTCGACTACGCGGTGCAGCTCACCGGCGACCGGCCGGACCTCGGCGGCCTCTCGGGGGCGACGCTCGACGAGGCCCGGTCGTGGGGCAAACTCACCGGGGAGGCCACCGCCGCGACGGTCTACGGCGATGCGACGATCAACCTGCCGCTCCTCGTCGCGGCAACCCTGGAGAGGCTGGAACGATGACCGAACTCATCCTCTCCCTCGACGTCCTCGACCGGGAACGGGCGGTGAGCATCGCGGAGTCGTGTGCGCCCTATATCGACGCGATCAAGGTCGGCTACCCGCTCGTCCTCGCGGCCGGTCTCTCTATCGTCGAAGATCTCGCCGATCTCGCCCTCCCGCTCATCGCCGACTTCAAGGTCGCGGACATCCCGAACACCAACCGCCTCATCTGCGAAGCGGTCTTTGCCGCCGGGTTCGACGCCGTGATCGCCCACGGGTTCGTGGGAGCCGATGCCGCAAGGACCTGCGTCGAGGTGGCGCACAGCCACAGCGGAGCGGCCTACATCGTCGCCGAGATGAGCCATCCCGGGGCGACCGAGTTCTTCCACGGCGGCGTGGCCGAACACCTCGCGGAGCTCGCCGTCTCCTGCCGGGCCGACGGCATCATCGCCCCGGCAACCCGCCCGGACCGGATATCCCGGCTCCGGGAGATCGTCGGCAGCAAGGCGATCTACTCGCCGGGCGTGGGGGCGCAGGGCGGCGACCTCGACACGGTGGCCCGGCTGGTCGACGGGGTCATCGTGGGAAGGAGCATCTACGAGGCGGAGAACCCGGGCGCCGAAGCCGAACGCTTCTCCCGCATCCGCCGGTGATGAGTTCTCCGTTCCGATCCCCGTCAGGGGAGATGACGAACCCTATGAGTGATCTGAGGCGGATGCGGCCTATCCCGCATCTAAAGTGATATATATTCTCCCGCAGATACTGGTATCATGAACTGGAGTCCCGAACAACGTAAACTGGCAGAGAAATACCAGAGCCTCGATGAAATCCCTGCGGGAGAGCGGCGGTACAAGTGCCACACCTGCCACTTCGTCGTGGACGAGAACCCCTGCCCTCACTGCGGCGAGACGTCGCTTGAGATCATGTGTCCGCTCGACCACTGCGACTGCCACCACTCCATCGTCGAGAGCATCGAGTACTGCCCGCTCTGCGGCAAGGCCGTCTGTCCCGAGTGCGGGAGCCACGACGTCGTCCAGATCAGCAGGGTCACCGGTTACCTCCAGGACGTTGCGGGCTGGAACGCGGGCAAGCAGCAGGAACTGAAAGACCGGGTCCATTACTCCGTCGTATGAGATATTTCGTCAGGGACGACACTCTTTTTCTTCGCGGCCGATTCAGGGCGGCGAGCACCGGGGTTCACGGCGGTATCGCCGACGTCACGACGATCCTGAACCACACGGTGCCGCACGACTTCGAGGACGAGCCGGGGCGCCACCTGGAACTTCTCGCCGCCCGGCACGGCGTCTTCCGGGACTACTTCGGCCTCATGACCGCTGTTCGGATGCATCACCTCTGCGTGCTCCAGTACGACTTCGTCACGGTCTTCATCACCGCCGGGGTGACCAACCCGACGGCGCCCCCTACCGCCCCGCACACCATCAACATCATCATCCACAGCCGGGAGGGGATGGTTGATTCGGCGCTCCTTGAGACGATCGTCACCGTGACGGGGGCGAAGGCCCAGGCGCTCCACGACCTCGGCTACGACTTCCCGGGAACCACGACGGACGCGGTCGTCGTCGCCTGCGAGCGCGATGCTCCCCGTGTATACACCTACGCCGGAACCCTGACCGGGGTCGGCAGCAGGGTTCACGCGGCGGTTCTCCGCGGGCTCCCGGAGGCCCTCGCGCGGCAGCAGGGGAAGATCCAACGGAGCGAGCCGTCGTTCTTCATCTACAGCCGCTACGGCGGGGAGCACTGGGTGGAGTGGCAGATGGAGAACTGCCCCTACTACCCCTGCCACTTTCCGGGACAGCGGTGCGACTACTGCTACTGCCCCTGCTACCCCTGTGCGGATGAAGAACTCGGCGAATGGGTCGATAGTTCGAACGGCGGCAGGATCTGGGGGTGCGCCGACTGTACGCTCCTGCACGTCCCACAGATCGCAGATTACATGAAAAGAAACCCGGAGGCCGCTCTCGCCGAACTCAAGCGTCTCCGGGAACGATTATAATCGGTTACGCTTCGGCGACGCCGAGAGCGGAGAGCATCTCTTCGAGGGGGATGCCGTGCGCCTGGGCGGCTTCCCGGATCGTCTCGTTGTTTGCGATGGCGCAGCCAAGGCAACCCATGCCGAACCGGAAGAGTACCTGTGCCGATTCGGGCTTCTCCCGAAGGAGTTCCGCGATTGTACTGTTCGCAGTCAATGCCATGCAGCTGATGTTGTCCTTGCCCCTATTTATACATTCAAGTGTCCGGCTCGGCCTCCTGCGACCTGCCCACAGGTGCCGACAACCCCACAGTGCCCGCAAACCCCGTCTTCCCGAACGGCAAGGGGGAAGGACGGTATCCGGATACAAGGGGTATTGCTCTGAACGCCCCCTTTCCCGGAACGGCTGCATCAGGAGGCGCCCTGGCGCGTGCTTCCCGATTACTTTCACATCGCGGGCCGAGTCTTAATACCCTCAAGAGTGAAGTACAGACTGGAGATGTAAGTATGAACCTATCAGAGGTAACAGAGAGAATCTCCCGGAAACTTGAAGCAAAAGGCGCACAGCCCGATCAGCAGAAGATCGAATCACGCCTCCGCCGTCTCGTCGAGGAGTTCGGCGTCAACGTCGACGAGGCCGAACGAACGGTGACAGGTGATCTCGCCCGCGAGTACAACGTCACCGGTATCGGAAGCTCCTCCACTGAGCTCCGCCCGATACACGAGATCGTCCCCGGCGAGTGGGTCACGATCGAGGGGAAGATCGTTGCCCTGACCCCGCCCGTCTCACCCTCGATCGCACAGACCGGGATCATCGCCGACTCGAGCGGCGCCATCCGTTTTGTGACCTGGGCCCGGGCGAACGCCCCCGCGATGGAGTACGGCCACTGGTACCGGCTCGAGTCCGCGGTCGTCGACGAGTACAAGGGCGCGCCGAACCTGAAGATCCACTCGGGCACCACGATCTCCCGGGTGGAGGAAGATACCCCGCTCCTCCCCTCGATCACGCCGATCACCGAGTTGAAACCCGGTGTCGGGAGCGTGCGGGCCAAGTTCATCCAGGACTGGGACGCCTCGCACGACCGGATGCTCCAGACGGGGCTCCTCGGTGACGAGACCGGCACCATCAAGTTCGTCATCTGGAAGGAAGAGGGAAAGGATAAGTTAGACCTTGATACCGTCTATAACATCTTCTACGCCACCGTCGACGAGTACAACGGGAGGCTCTCCCTCGCCCTGAACACCGCGATGTACATCGCCGACGAGGGCGATATCGAGGTCGGGCGAACCGAGACCGAGATCCGGGGGGCTCTCGTCCACATCGCCCCGGGCTCGGGCCTGATCAAGCGCTGCCCGGTCGAGGGCTGCAACCGGACGCTCTCCCGGCAGAACTACTGCCCGGTGCACGAGATCCAGCCCGAGTTCCGCTACGACCTCCGCATAAAAGCGGTCCTGGACGACGGGATACGCGCTAAAAACGTTCTGATGCAGCGCGAGGTCGTCGAGGCCCTCACCGGGATCACCCTTGAAGAGGCCGTTTCTATCGCCGAGACGAACCCGCTCGGCATGGACGAGATCTTCTACCGGATGCGGAATACGGTGCTCGGGCGCTACTACACCTGCAGCGGGAGCGAATTCGGCGGCAGGCTGCTCGTCAACTCCTGCACCCCGATCGCGTTTGAGCCCGCGGAACTGGCTGCACTCCTGAACCGCGCCGGGGGTGAGCCTGCATGAAACCCCAGAGCACGTTCGAGCGCGAACCGGCACGGAGGGTCTTCGCATCCGAGCTCCGCGAGACCCGCTACCAGTTCAAGGACGGCGACGACGAGAAGAGCCCGACCTACGTCATCCTCCCGAGCGGGATCCGGAGCAACCGGATCTTCGTCGTCGGGACGCTCACGGAGAAGCAGCGGCAGGGCGACCAGAACATCTTCTACCGGGGAAGAGTGGTCGACCCGACGGGCACCTTCTTCATCATGGCGGGCTCCTACCAGCCCGAGGCGATGCAGCAGCTTGCCCGGATCGAGCCGCCCGCGTTCGTCGCCGTCGTCGGGAAACCGAACCTCTACACGACTCCGGAAGGGAACTGCCTGGTCTCGGTCCGCGTGGAGTCGATCGCGGTCGTGGACCGCGAGACCCGCGACCTCTGGGTGCTCGATACCGCCCGCGAGACCCTGGACCGGCTCGACGCGTTCGGCACCACCGACGACTCGAAGAAGGCCCAGGAGGAGTACGGGACGCAGCCGGATCTCTACCGTAAGATCGTCTACGACGCTCTCACTCAGGTGCAGCTGTAGAGACTCTACCTCCGAAACTCTTTTTTTTGCGGACACGGTCCCGGCAATGTGACGCTTCGCTCGTAAGGGCAGATACTCCCAAACCGGCCTGATGTAAAGAGACGTGACAGGGCAGCAGCATAGGCTCACGGAAAGAGACTGAGGAGAGACGAACGTTTGGAAAGGCGAAGATGGGATGTGAACAGACGGTGCCGCGTCACTCCTCCGGCTCCTGCCGGGCGCCCTTCCACTCCCCCTTCAGTTCGGGGTAGTCAGCGAGGATCTTGCTGACCGTGCTCCTGCTGACGTCGAACATCCGACAGATCTGGCTGATGCTCGTCCCGGCCTGCCGCACCGTGAGGAGAGCCTCGACCTGCCCCTCGTTGAGCGCCCTCGGCCTCCCGATGGGGCGCCCGTTATCTTTCTTCGTCTTCTTCGAGACGGCCGGGGCGGTTTTCCGGGCACTCTCGCGGTACTGCTCCATGTACTCGATGAAGTTACCGATCGCCGCTCTTCTCTGTTCCGGTTCGTCTCGAAACCCGAAGAAATCGTTGTTCACGCAGTAGACGGTGTACTGCTCGTTTAAGGTCTTGAGCGCGGCAAGCCCGGCGTCCGGATCCCTCGCGAGGCCCGCAAGGTCGTAGATGATGATCTCGGGACAATTATTGGCGCTGCAATACTCCAGCATCGCCGCAAAGCCCTTCCGCTTCTCCGGGGGGGTTGCGTTTGCCCGGTGGTCGTGGAAGATTTCAACAATCTGAAACCGGTATTTGCAAAAATCCTCTACTTCCTCCTTTTGTGCTGCGAAATCCCCCTTCTTTCTCGTATTCAAATATGCCACAGCATCTCTTTTCATCCGATTATGATGCCGTATAATCGTATATATTTTTTTTGAAAACACACGCGCCATGCCGTTCTGCAACATAACCGGAGAGCCCGGGCACATTCGGGGCAATGTGCTAAAATGTCCCGGGGAATACTTTTCAAGCGGCAGATGGTGCAGGCTCGAAAAAAGGTGAATATTACTCCTGCTGCTTCAGGGACTCCCACCGGTCCAGAACGTCCTTCCCCTCGACAAAGACGAGCCCGTGCTTCCTCGCATACTCCATCGCACCCTCCTTCGAGAGGGCGAACCCCGTCTCGTCGTCCAGCATCTCGCAGATCGTGACCGCCGGGGTGATATCGGCCATGCCGGCAAGCGCGATCGAGAGCTCGGTCTGCCCCCGCCGCTCGTCGAGGAGCCGGTCGGCGGCCCGGAGAAGCGCCATGTGCCCCGGCGTCCGGAAGTGCGCCGCAAAGTCGTGCCCGCCGCCGTTGAGCGACTTTCTCACCTCGTCCGCGATGGCGGTGACCGTCAGCGCCCGGTCACGGTCCGTCACCCCGGTATAGGTCTCGCGGTGGTTCACCCAGAGGGAGAACGAGGAGTGATTCTTCGGGTCGTACGGAACCTCCCCGTCCCTCTCGACGAGGCTGCAGGCCCGCAGGACTTCGTGCGCAAACGGGAGGCCGAGCCTCTTCGCAGCCACGGGGTGGACCGCCGTGCAGATCAGCCCGCCGCCGTCTTTGCGCATCTGCCGGATGTGGGCGGGCGTGACGGCGTCCGACCGGATCGCGAAATCCGTCTCGCGCTCGCGGTTGTCAAAGTCGTATAACAGGACAAATTCGCCCCTCGCGAGGGCCTGTATGGCTGCATCAATCATGGGTAATCTCCACCTCAATCGTATCGTTATCGTTCAGGTTCAGGGCTTTGCGGAGTTCGCACCCGGCGATGACCTCGATGGTATCTTCCGGGTAGTGGGTGCGGGAGGGCTCGACGATCGCGCATCTCTGCCCCCTGATCCGGCAGGGGATCACCCTGGCGCCGCCGAACGTCCGCTCATCGGCAGTAAACCCGGGGATCTCGATCCATCCGGCGTGATCGAGCTGGTTACGGACCACGATGCTCGCCGCATCGAGCCGGATGTTCAGGGTTCCGGGGAAGGGTTCGAACCCGAGACAACCGCCGAACTGCTCCTTGTAATGCGGGATGCTCATGTAGTAGCGGCCCTCCCCCAGCCCGCTGATCACGGTTCCGGTCAGGGTGTACCGCCTCTGATCCGGGTTGAAGATCCGGACGTAATCCGCGTACTCCCGCTTCAGCGCCTGCTCGCCCTCGCGGGTGACGGCGACGTACTGGCCGTCGGGCTTCATCGTTCGGACGACGAACTGCTGCCGCTCAAGCGCGATCAGCCGTCGTGAGGCGGTCTGGGGGCTGATACCCAGTTCGTTTCCGAGCGACTGCGACGAGAGCCATATCGGGCCCCGACACCCGCCGAGCAGGGCAATCGTCTTCAAGGACTGCAGATCTTCCGCTTCAACCATTGTATCAGAATTGAGATGCATACTATATACGAGTTGCGCAACGATCCCGCACCCACCTGACTTCGACATTTCACGAAGTGGGATACGCTAATTATTTAAGTCGGGGATGCTGACATTAGCTCTATGAAATCCGGGGTGCGGCATCAGCTTGCCGAGAAGATGGCAGGAGAGATCACACTCTCGGACTCACCGGGTCAGGCCTTGAAGAAGTGGCGGCAGAGTTTCAACATCCCCCAGGGATTGCTTGCCGAGCGTCTTGAGGTCTCTCCCTCAGTTATCAGTGACTACGAAAGCGGACGGCGAAAGAGTCCGGGGACCGCCATCGTCGGCAAGATCGTCGACACGATCCTCTCGATCGACGAGGACAACGGCGGTCGTTACATCAACAAATTTGCAAAAATTCTGTACAGTGAGTTCGACGAAGACGTCATCTACGACATCCACGAGTACGCGTCTCCCGTGGCCCTCTCCGACTTCGCCGAAGTCATCGGCGCCACGACGCTCTGCGGTTCGATGGACCAGACGGTTTACGGCTACACGGTGGTGAACAGCCTCAATGCGATCCTTCAGCTCTCTTCGAGCGAGTTCAACCGCATCTACGGCTGGAGCACGGAGCGTGCCCTCATCTTCACCGAGGTCTCGACCGGGAAGTCTCCCATGGTGGCAATCCGGGTCACGCCCTTTAAACCGCGCTGTGTGGTGCTGCAGGGGATCAGCCCGGACGAGGTGCATCCGTTGATCCCGGGTCTCGCGGAGCGCGACCGGATCACGGTACTCTGCACCGAGGTGGATATCGAGACGATCATCAGTTCACTGCGAGGAAAGTTATGGTAGGCATTTATTCGTACGGCGTCTACATCCCGCGATACCGGATCAAAGTCCCGGAGATCGCGCGGGTCTGGGGCGGCAATGCAAACGACGTCATGAGAGGGCTCGGAGTCTTTGAGAAGTCCGTCCCCGATCTCGATGAGGATACCGCAACGATCGCCGTTGAGGCGGCACGCGCCGCCCTCCGGCGGAGAGCCGTCGACACCGACGCCATCGGCGCCATCTACGTGGGGAGCGAGTCGCACCCCTACGCGGTCAAGCCCACGGCCTGTACGGTCGGCGAGGCGATCGGGGCGACCCCGAACATGACCGCCGCCGACTACGAGTTCGCGTGCAAGGCGGGAACGGCAGGTATCCAGACCTGCATGGGCATGGTCAAGAGCGGGATGATCCCGCTCGGGATCGCCATCGGTGCGGACGTGGCGCAGGGCGCTCCCGGCGATGCGCTTGAGTACACGGCGGCGGCCGGCGGGGCTGCGTTCGTCATCGGCAATGAGGATGTCATCGCCGAGATCAACCACACCTGTTCGTTCACCACCGACACGCCCGACTTCTGGCGGCGCGAAGGGCAGAACTACCCTCGTCACGGCGGGCGGTTCACCGGCGATCCCGGCTACTTCAAGCATGTCCAGGGTGCGGCGCGGCTGATGCTCGATGCGATGAAGACAAGCCCGAAAGACTACGATTACGCCGTCTTCCACCAGCCCAACGCGAAGTTCCCGCAGCGGGTGGCGAAGATGCTCGGGTTCACGGATGAGCAGATCCGGCCCGGCCTCGTCGTCCCGCGGCTCGGGAACACCTACTCGGGTGCGTCGATGATCGGGCTTGCGGCTACGCTCGATACGGCAAAACCGGGCGACCGGATCTTCGTCACCTCGTTCGGGTCCGGGGCCGGGAGCGACGCCTTCGACATCACGGTGACCGACGCTATCGAGTCCGCAGGGTTCGACCGGGCGGCGGCGCCGAGCGTGGAGAAACTCCTCGCAAATCCGACCTACCTCGACTATGCACTGTATGCCAAACACAAAGGAAAGATCGTGATGCAGAAATGAGAGACGTAGCAGTAATCGGAGTCGGGTGCACGGAGTTCGGGGAGCGCTGGGGAACCTCGTTCCGCGACCTCTTCGTGAAGGCGGGGGCGCTGGCGCTCGAGGATGCCGGTGTCACCGGCGAGAAGATCGACGCTCTCTACGTCGGGAATATGAGTGCCGGCCGGTTCGTCGAGCAGGAGCACATCGGCGCCCTGATTGCGGACTACGCCGGTCTTGCGACCAACCACGTCCCCTCGACCCGTGTGGAGGCGGCCTGCGCCTCCGGCGGGCTTGCCTTCCGCCAGGCAGTCATCGCGGTCGCGAGCGGCATGGAGGATGTCGTGGTCGCGGCGGGCGTCGAGAAGATGACCGACGTCGGGACCGGGGCGAGCGTGGACATGCTCGCGAGCGCCGCGGACCGCGAGTGGGAAGGGTTCGCCGGGGCGACCTTCCCCGGGCTCTACGCGATGATTGCAAACGACTACATGCACCGCTACCCCCTCACACGCGAGCAGCTTGCACAGGTCGCGGTCAAGAACCACGAGAACGGCGCAAGGAACCCGATCGCACAGTTCCAGAACCGTATCACGGTCGACACGGTGTTGAACTCCTCTCTGGTCGCCGACCCCCTGCGGCTCTTCGACTGCTCGCCGATCACCGACGGTGCGGCGGCGGTCGTGGTGGTGCCGCTCGACCGCGCCCGTGAGTTCACCGACTCGCCGGTGCGGGTGCTTGCAAGTGCCCAGGCGAGCGACACCATCTCGCTCCACGACCGGCGGGACATCTCGACCCTGGACGCTTCGGTCGCCGCAGGCAGGCGGGCGTTTGCGCAGGCGGGGCTGACCCACAAGGATATCGATATGGTGGAGGTCCACGACTGCTTCACGATCGCGGAGATCTGCGCAATCGAGGACCTCGGGTTCTGCAAGAAGGGCGAAGCGGGAAGGCTCACCGCGGACGGGGCGACAGCCCTCAACGGGGATATCCCGGTGAACACGAGCGGCGGCCTGAAGGCCTGCGGCCACCCGGTCGGTGCGACCGGGATCAAGCAGATCTACGAGATCGTCAGCCAGCTCCGCGGCGAGGCCACTGGTCGGCAGGTGGACGCGGAGATCGGTATGGCGCATAACGTCGGCGGTACCGGCGCGACGGTCGTCGTGCACATTCTGGGGGCCTAACCATGTCGGTTTCACGGTTCTGGAGAAAGATCCCGCAGCGCTACAACCTCGTCGGGACGCAGTGCACCACCTGCGGGCGGCACTTCTTCCCGCCCCGGTCGCTCTGCCCCGACTGCCGGCGGAGTGGCAAGATCGTCGATCACCAGTTCACCGGCGAAGGAACGATCGTCACCTACACGGTGATCCGGTCGGCAAGCGATCAGTTCGAGCATACCACCCCCTACGTCCTCGCGGTCGTCGAGCTCGACGAGGGGCCGAGGCTCACCACCCAGGTCGCCTGTTCGCCTGAGGAGGCGAAGATCGGGATGCGGGTGAAGAGTGTCTTCCGCCGGATAGCGGCGGACGGCGAGAGCGGCACCATCCACTACGGCACGAAGTTCGTGCCGGCAGAATAAGTCCACCCTTTTTGGGGTGACAGGGTCTCTCGCGCAGCGAAGGACCCGAACACGCTCTATATTCCTATTTTTCTTTTGTGAACCCCGACACCCGGGATGAGAGAGGAAAGAACCGGTATGGCAGACCGTGGGGGAGGCACTCCCCTACCTTGATCACTCTGCCCCTTTCTCCACGGTGATATCATACACCGCGTGCCACTTCCCCGGCGAGTAGGTCCTGACCTGCCGCTCGGCGACCTCTCCCCGGGTAACCTCGCGGATCTGGGGGAGATACTCGCCCTCCTCCTCCTCGAGTGCGTAGAGGTGGATCGTCCCGCCGTCCCGGCAGAGGGCGGCCGCCGCCGGGAGGAACTCCGGCGCGGCGAGGGGGAGGTTCATGACGATCCGGTCGAAGGGAGGAAACCCAAGCCGGGGGAGGTGGGCGGCGTCTGCGAGCACCGGGATGACGTTTCCGGTGCGGTTGAGCGCGATGTTCTCGACCAGGAGGTGAACCGCGGCGGGGTTGAGGTCGGCCGCGACGACGAGCCCCGCCTTCCCGGCGAGGGTGATCGCGAACGGCCCGACACCGGCGAACATGTCGAGGACCCGCTCCCCCTCCTCCATCGCCCCGAGAACCCGCTGCCGCTCGGTCGAGAGCCGGGCGGAGAAGTAGGCGTGGGCGAGATCGACGTCGAAGGAGTGGCCGTACTCCGTCACCCGGGTGCGGGTGGTGGGGGCGCCGGCGAGGACGGAGAAACGCCGGGTGCGGTACTCTCCCTCGACAGCGGTCTCCGGAAAGAGGACGGAATGAAGGGAGGGCCGGGATGCGAGAAGCCGCTCCGCGCCCTCCGGATCGTTCTCCTGCATGATCGCAATCCCTCCCACGAGTTCGTGGCGGGGGAGGTCGATACGCTCCGGCACCCCCTCGAACTCGCACCGGAGGGCGCCCGGAACCTCCTCCGTCACCGGGAAGAGGATCGCGTCGCCCTCCGGTCGCGGGCGGAACCGCCGGTCGAGGAGACCCTCCTCGAGCAGCCGGCGCCGCGTCCCTTCAGCCTCTCGTCTCGGCACCGCAAGGCACCACTGTTCTTCTCCCACATCGACCACCAGCCATCTTTAGATATGAACTCTCATACTTATTCATGGATGAGTATATCGAGAGGCTGAAAGACGGGTCTCTCAAACTCTACGCTCTCGAGAAGGAGCTCCCCCCCGAGGAGGCCGTCCGGGTGCGCCGGGCGTTCGTCGAGGGCGAGACCGGCACCGCCCTCCCGAAGGTCGGGTCGTTCACGATCGATATCGACCGGGTCGTGAAGCGCAACATCGAGAACATGATCGGCGCCGTCCAGGTACCGCTCGGTGTCGCGGGACCGATCCGGGTGAAAGGCGAGTACGCCGACGGGTCCTACTACCTCCCGCTCGCGACGACCGAAGGGGCGCTCGTCGCGTCGGTGAACCGCGGCTGCTCCCTCGTCACGCGGGCGGGAGGCGCGGACGTGCGGGTCATGCGGGACGGGATGACCCGGGCGCCGGTCTTCGCCGCCCGCGACGTCCCTCACGCCCGCGATGTGGCGGCCTGGGTCGAGAGCCATGTCGCGGAGATCCGCGAGGTTGCAGAGAGCACCACGAAGCACGGCGAGTTCCGTGAAGCCGTCACCTACGTCGCGGGGACGAGCGTCTTCGTCCGGCTTGAGTTCGACACAAAAGACGCCATGGGTATGAACATGGTGACGATCGCGGGCCAGAAGGTCGGCGAGCTCATCGAGCGGGAGACCGGGGCCCGCCTCGTCGCCACGTCCGGGAACATGTGCACCGACAAGAAGCCGGCTGCGATCAACCTGGTCCGGGGCCGGGGGAAGACCGTAGTCGCGGGCGTGCGGCTCACCGACGCGATGGTCGCCGATCTCCTGAAAACCGATGCAGAGACGCTCGTTGAGGTCAACTACCGCAAAAACCTGGTGGGTTCAGCACGGGCGGCCTCGTTCGGGTTCAACGCCCACGCGGCAAACGTCGTCGCCGCCACGTTCATCGCCTGCGGCCAGGACCCCGCCCACGTCGTCGAGGGGAGCACCGCTATCACCACCGTCGACCGGGTGGACGGCGGGGTCTACGTCTCGGTCACCCTCCCGTCCCTCCCCGTCGGAACGGTCGGCGGCGGGACGGGGATCGATACCCAGCACGAGTGCCTCGCGATGCTCGGCGTCGCAGGGGGCGGCGACCCGCCGGGAACCCACGCAAAAGCGTTTGCGGAGATCGTCGCCGCCGGGGTGCTCGCCGGCGAACTCTCCCTCCTCGGCGCCCTCGCGGCCCAGCACCTCGCCCGGGCCCACCGGGAACACGGGCGGGGGTAACTCCCCGGCGCCGCCGTGGCGCGGGGGTCGTGATAACATTTATTGTGCGAGATCGTCGTAACTACTTGAGATGAACCCGGGAGCCGACATCTACACCCTTCTCGCCCAGAAGCGGGATGAGATCCTATCTCTCGCGCACCGGAGGGGAGCAAAGAACGTGCGGGTATTCGGATCCGTGGCACGGAACGAAGCCCGGGAAGACAGCGATATCGATATTCTGATCGACCTCGATCCCGACCGGAGTCTCCTTGACGTGGGCGGCCTTGCGGTGGACCTCTCGCTCCTGCTCGGGCGCCAGGTTGACGTGGTGACGGAAGCGGGACTCCGGGAGCGTATTCGATCAAGGGTCTTACAGGAAGCCCGGCCTTTATGAGAGACGATCGTGAACGGCTGCTGGATGTTATCGAGGCCATCGAACGGATTGAGAGGATATCTTCCAGAGGACGCAAGTACTTCTACGATGACGAAATGGCACAGGTATGGGTGATTCACCACCTTCAGATCATCGGGGAAACCGTAAGGGGAATCTCTTCAGAGTTCAGGGCCGAAAATCCAGAAATCCCATGGTCGGATATCATCGGGATGAGGAATGTCCTTGTTCACCACTATTTTGGCATCGACCGCGATGCAGTCTGGAATGTGGTCGAGCACGATCTGCCGGAACTGAAACGTCAGATCCTCTCCGGGATCAGTGAGTAGCGGCCACCTGGAGCGCGGGGGACTGCTCCGGCCCATCGCGCCCTAAAACCGGAACCACTTCATCATAACCAGAGCATCTTCCTCGTTCGCGTAGTATGCGGCGACCTGGAAGACCTCCCGGTAACCGAGGCGGCGGTAGAACTCCTGCGCCCCGGTGTTCGTCACCCGAACCTCGAGCTGAACGGCGCTCGCGCCTAAAACAACATACTCCTGCTCTAGGCGACGGATGAGGTGCTGGCCGATCCCCTGGCGCCGGTATCCGGGGGAGACGGCGAGGTTCATGATATGTCCGTACACTTCTTCCCCGGTGTCTTCAACGCCCCCGGCGACGAAGCCGGCCACGTCACCGTTGTTTTTTGCCACGAAGAACGTCTCCGGGTAGTAGGCCAGGGATTCCTGGAGCGTCCTCTCGTCCCAGGGGTCGGTGAAGGCTGCTTTCTCGACGGCGACTATCTGCGGAATGTCTGCGGGCTGTGCCCGGCGAATAATGAGTTGGAGCGGCATCATAGTTTCGGCCTCTCCCTCCTGGAGTGCCCTATCTAATATAGTCTCAGGAAACAAAATAGTAGGCACATACGAGTGGTGGTATTTATGGTTCAGATCTATCGTTTCGCGGCGGTCCGTCCGGGGCGGCGGTACTCCGAAAAGATCCCTTCCGTGCCCTACGACGTGGTGACGGCAGAAGAGGCCCGGGAATGCATCGAGAAGAATCCCTTAAGCTTCCTGCGGGTCAGCCGGCCGGATGCCGAGCTCCCCGAAATACCCCCGAACGACGACCGGGTTTACCGGCGGTCGCGGGAGGTCTTCGACGGGATGCTCGCGGACGGCCTGATGCAGCGTGACCCGGAACCCGGGATGTACGTCTACCGGGCGGTCCAGGACGGCGAGGAGTTCGTCGGGCTGGTCTGTTGCGTGGGGACGGAGGATTACGAGAACCGGACGATCCGGCGGCACGAACTCACCCGGTACGACAAGGAGGAAGACCGGACCCGGCACATCGATGTGGTCGGCGCAAACACCGGGCTTGTCTTCCTGCTTTACCGCGACCCGGGGGAGATCTTCTCACACGTCCGCTCCCTCATCGACGGCAGAGAGCCCGACGGGAGCACCACGACCGCATCGGGCGTGCTCCACGAGGTCTACCGGATCGCCGACGAGGCCGCTCTCGCCCGCCTTGAGGGGCTCTTTGCGGCGGTGCCGGAGACCTACATCGCGGACGGGCACCACCGCGCCAAATCGGCGGTGAACGTGGCGGAGAGGCGACGCAGCGAAGGCAGGTTCACCGAAGAGGCCGGGAAGTTCATGGTGGTCTTCTTCGCCCACGACCGCGTCCGCATCCACGGCTACAGCAGGCTTGTCACCGACCTCGGGGACTACACGCCCGGGCGGTTCCTCGAAGCACTCCCGAAAGCGGGCTGGACCGTCCGCCCCTACGGGAAGATCGACGCTGCGGGCTACCAGATCCAGCCGCTCGCGGCCGGGAGCGCTCCTCTCCACGTCATGCACCTCTACATCGAGGGAACCTGGTACGAGGTCTCCCGGCCGGTCGCTGACCCCGGCGACCTGATCGGGTCGCTCGACGTCTCGGTCCTCCAGAAAGACGTCCTCGAAGGGATGCTCGGGATCTCGGATCCCCGGGGCGATCCCCGGCTCCACTACATGGGCGGGGCGAAACCGCTCTCGGCCCTTGAAAAACTCGTGGACTCCGGCAAATACGCCTTCGCGGTAGCGATGCAGCCGGTGCCGGTCGAGACGGTGCTCGCGATCGCCGACGCGGACGGTGTCATGCCCCCGAAGTCCACCTGGTTCGAGCCGAAACTCCTCTCGGGGCTTGTCGTCCACACCATTGATTGAGAGAACCATATCACCACCTTTAACTCTTTTTTGCCCGATCACCTCTTATGATCACGATTGCGCTCCCGAAGGGGAGCCTTGAGGCGCAGACGCTCCAGCTCTTCAAGGAGGCGGACCTCGAGGTCAGGCGGACCGACCGCGACTACAATCCCCGGATCAACGATCCCCGGATCGGGAAGGTGAAGATCCTCCGGCCGCAGGAGATCCCGCTCTACGTCCAGATGGGCTACTTCGATCTCGGGATATCGGGGCTCGACTGGGTGCAGGAGAGCGGGGCCGATGTCGTCGAGGTCGCAAACCTCTCCTACAGCAAGACCGGCGACGGGAACGTCAAGATCGTGGTCGCGGTCCACCGCGACGAACCGATAGAGGACGTCGCCGCCATCCGCCCGGAGAGCCGGGTGACGACCGAGTACCCGCGGATCACGGAACGGTTCTTCGCGGATCTCGGGGTTCCGGTCAGGCTCTTTCCCTCCTACGGGGCCTCCGAGGCGAAGGTCCCCGACCTGATGGACGTCGTCGTCGACCTCACGGAGACGGGGAGCACGCTCAAGAAGAACGGGCTCAAGATCGTCGGGCAGATCATGGAGTCGCACACGGCGCTCCTCGCGAACCGCGACTCACTCCTCGACCCGGAGAAGCGCCGGGAGATCGACGAGATCACGACTCTCCTCCTCGGAGTGATCGAGGCGCGCCACCAGGTGCTCCTGACGATGAACGTGCCCTCGGCCGTGCTCGACCGCGTCATCGAGGTCCTCCCCGCGATGAAGAAGCCCACCGTCGGCAGGCTGCACGGCATCGACTACTTCAGCATCCAGACGGTGGTGCAGAAAGGGCTTGTGAACTGCCTCATCCCGCCGCTCAAGGCCGCGGGCGCCGAAGACATCCTCGAGATCCCGATAACAAAAATAGTGCGGTGAGGGGTGGGCCCTCAGAGGTGCCGGGAATACTCCCGCGAGCAGGCGTAGCAGACGAACTTCCCGTCTTCGACCCTGACGCGGGACTCGGCGGTCATCTCACCACATTTTGCGCACGCTACCGACGAAAAGATCCGGGCCCGTTCGGGGATCTCGACATCGACCTCGTGGATGATGAAGAGGTGCTCGGCGGGCGCCTTCATGATGGCCTCGACGATCTTCTCCGTCCGCTTGTGAAACTCGGTGTGCTCCGCATCGGTCGCCAGCCCCTGCATCACCCGCGCCCTGAGCGGCGCAAGGTCGGGGTCGAGCGAGTCGACGTTGAACGACGGGTTCGAGACCACGCGGATTGCGGCCCCGGTTTTACGGTTGATGAACGTAAATGCGTGCTTACCGTGATCCTTGAAGAGGAGGTTTCCTTTTCCGGCGGTGCAGCCGGTGAGAACCTGGATGGCATCGACGCCGCAGGCATCGGTTTCGGCGATGGTGACGAGTTCCTCGTCCTCCGACCGCCCGGAACGGAGCCGTGCGAGGGCGACCTCTGCCGCCCGATAGCCCGTCGCGAGACCGGGGCAGATGTGGCCGTGGAAGGCGGCCGCTTCGGCGAACCGGCCATGTGCTTCTCCCGGCGTACCGGGGGGGATGGTGCTACACATATGTTTACCCTGCCTGAGATGTTGTTATGAACTTTCGGATATATGTTACGATGGCGCGCCGGAGCCCGCGGCCCGGATCGCCGGTGATATACGGGTGGAACCGCCCCGTCGGACGGATCGATGTGGAGGATGAAATAATTTTGCATTAGGCCGTCTGCACGTTTCCAATATCTCGATTCATGGGCAAATCATTGAAAGTACAAGAGTGGTAGTTATTTATATGCCCTCGGGTATAATGACTGCTTTACATGAGAGTTCCCGGGGGAGTTCTAGCCCTGCTTGCCGCAGCCTGTATCCTCTGCACCGCGTGTGGCTGTCTCGACACATCCTCGCCGCCGCAGTCGAGCGGCGGCATCACACCCATCGATCTGCCGGAGCCGGAGGGCTATACCCTCACCGAAGCTCTCGCGGAACTCGATATCCTCAGTGTCGAAGGCGGCCTGAACATCACCGGCACCTCGATGCACCAGGTGCTCGGGAACCGCGTTACCCTCGACGGCCGGGCAGCCGCCTGGGCCATCGGCCTTAAGGACGGCGAAGAGGTGCGCTGGCTGACCTCCGGTATCACGGGCTGGAGAGAGACCTCGCTTCCTGCTCCCCTGCCCGATGACGAGGTGAATATGACCGGGATCCTCTCCCCGGAGGACCTCCTCGCGGCGCAGGGAGACGTGATCCGGCCGGCAATGGTGCGCCTCGATGCGAGCACGGTCGATATCGTGCTCGCGGAGGGGGTCTACACCATCAACATCCGTTCGGACGCGGGGATGGAGAGCCTCGCGTTCCGGGCGGATACCGGGGAGGTGATCGTATAAGGACGACCGACGACGGCGTGATGTCGCTTGACTTCCTCGCGGGGTTCACGATCTTCATGCTCGCCCTGATCATGGTGGTGAGCATGGTTCCGGGGCTGCTTGCGGGTCTCGAGAGCAGCGGCATCGACTACGACGCGGTCGCCTACAGGACAGGGGTGATCCTCGCCGAGGATCCCGGCTGGCCGGTCTACCCGCCGTGGGAGATGAAGACCGAGGCGTATAAGGACGAGATCGATCGGATGGGGCTCGCAGTCTCGAAGGATACGCCGAACATCCTCCTCTCGACGAAGGTTAACGCCTTCTTCAACTACACCTTCTTCACCGAGGACGACTACCGCAGCAAGGCGATCTTCGGCGATGTCCCCTACTCGTACAACTTTTCGCTCCGGAGCGAGGACTGGACGTACAATAATGCAACCGGCGGCACTCCACCTTCCGGCCACGGCTACATCCGCCGGGCGGTGAAGATCAAGGAGCCGGGGGTGGCGAATATCAGTTACAACAGCAGTTTCAACGAGACCGCGCTCGACGCTTCGAAACCACGGGTCTTCACCGTCCGGCTGAACTTCAGCCAGCTGCTGGACCCGGAACGAGGCCCGGCCTACCGGATCGACCCGAGAACCGAGCCGGTGAACATCACGATCACCGAATTCGGCAGGTATCTGAACGGGACCGCAGCGGCCACGAATGCGACGCTCAAGGACGTGACGTTCTGGAAGATGGATCCGACGACGCCGATGCCGCGGTTCACCAAGATCCCATTCTCCTATAACACAATGGATCCTGACCTCTACACCCTCTTCCTCGATCGGACTCAAAACGATCTCGTGCCGGGGACCAACGTCTCCGACAACATCTCCCTGGTGCTGAAACCGGCGGCCACCTCGATCTTCACCCTGGACCAGAACAGCATCCTGGATATCCGGTTCACCTTCGACGACGGCGTGCCACAGAGAACATTCATGAACGGCACGTACCTGTATGACTACGATAACGTCACCTGCCCCCCCCTGAAGCCCGCTGTCCTGGAGGTGGCGATATGGTGAACGATGGAGGTCAGCTCTACACGATGGAGGGTGTCGCGGCCGGGCTCATCATGCTCCTCACCGCGTACATCGTCATCAGCACGACGAGCATCTACACCCCCGGCGATACGCACATCCCGGACATGCAACTCGAGCAGCTCGGGAGCGACGTCCTCGCGATGATGGATACGCCCAACGCCAAAGATGACGATAAGAGCGATCTGGAGAGATTCATCGCCGATAATAACTCCGACGGCTTCAGGGCCGCATTCTTGGACTACTGCAACATGACGGCAGGCGATACCGATGACCTGCACATGAGCGCAAGCGTCACCTACCGTTCCGGCGACAGCGTTGGAGAGTACCAGTTTGTTGGAGCCGACAACACCTGGACGGGGAGGGAATCCGCCGTGCGGGTGACGCGGTGGGTCCAACTCTCAGAGAGACCTGCGGTTTTACCAGGGGTAAGCATCGAAAATCGCTCCCAGGCCGTCCTCGTGGAGGTGCTGTTATGGCGTGCATGAACGAAGACGGCCAGTGGATCGTCCTGATGGGGCTTCTCGTCGCCGTGGGGCTCTTCTTCCTCGCGCTGATCATCAATCAGTCGGTGCTCGTCGGGCAGACGACCGCGGAAGGGGTGCTCGAGTTCCCGAAGAACGACATCCGGGATCTGCGGGAGGCGGTGTTCGACTACGTCGATACATTCGGCGGGGCCAACAACCTCACCACCGGGGCGGTTCGCCAGGACATCGTCGCGATATCGCTTGAGAGAAAGAATGCCGTGGTCAACTTCTCGGTTGAATCGCAGGTGGAGGTCTCCGGCCACTACCTGCACCCGGTAACCATCCACTACTACAACGGGGTGACGGAGTACAATGAGAACGTGTATTACTGAGCCGCCGAACGAGGAGGGCGTCTCGCGGCTGATGGAGTACGTCATCGTCAGCGGCGTGCTCCTCCTCCTGATGGTCGTCATGATCTTCACCGTCAACACCGTCTTCATGGAGGGGCCGGCAAACAACCTCCGCTATCACGCCTTCGTGGATATCGGGAACGGGGTCAGCACCCGGATCGTCGACCTCTACGTGATTGCGCCCGGCAACGGGACGGTAGCGACGAAGTTCGACATCCCCGACGACGTGGCCGGGGCGGACTACTTCGTGAGTGCAGGCATGACGGGCGCAAGCCAGGTGATCCAGGTGCAGGGCGGCGGCATTCAGAGCAAGATCGCCATCGCCGGCATCGGAGCGACGAGGGGTGTGACCGGCAACACCACCGGCGCGGGATGGAACATGATCCACTATGACTCAAGCGGGGTTTAGGAGGAGATAACCGTGAAGATGAATGAGAAGGCGGTATCGGAGGCGGTCGGGTTCGTCCTGATCCTCGGGATCGTCATCAGCGGCATCGGGCTCGTCACGCTCTACGGCTACCCGGTGCTCGTCAAGGAGCAGAGCAACACCGACGTGAAGAACATGGAGCGGGCGATGATCGTCATCCAGAACGACATGAAGAGCCTCTGCTTCAAGAATGTGCCCTACAAGGAGACATCGCTGCAGGTGAGCGGCGGGACGTTCGAGGTGATCAACGCCACCGAGTACGGCTGCTTCATCAACGTCACGAACGGCACTCCTGCGTTCCAGAAGAACTACACCGTAGGCGCACTGACCTACCGGTCCGACCGGGGCACCGGGGTGACCACCCTGGAGAACGGCGCGGTGATGATACGCCAGGATGGGGCGACAGGGTCGGCGATGCTTGCCGAGCCGCGGTGGTTCTACGACAACGCCACGGATACGTTCGTCATCTACATCATGAACATCACCACCGACACGTTGATGGCGAAGTCCGGGATGGCGACGGTGAGAATGAGCCTGGAGGGTTCGGATACGCAATCGATACCGGTTGCGCCTGGAGATAATGTGACGGTGGAGTATACGAGCGGTTCGTCGGGTAACTACTCGGTCGCATGGGAGAACTACCTGACCGGCAGTTCGGTCGGGATGCAGAAGACCGCGGACAACAGATACAAACGGGAGAATGTCAATAACCTCGTCATCAAAGAGTACAGGATCAGAATCCACGACATCTAACCTTTTTTAATCCACCACCCACACAGGAAAAGGCACCTGCCCGCTCTTCGTCCTGCTTCTGCCGTATGAGAAAAACGTTGTAAAGATATCAGAGGTACCGGTTCTTCCGGAGCCATTCCACCTGGGGTCTCGTGTAGCGGTAGATGATATCGCACTTCTCGTCCTGGAAACTCCAGGGGACGACCACCAGAACGTCTCCTTCCCGGATCCAGACCTTCTTCTTGATCTTGCCCTTGATCCGCCCGGTGCGCGTCACCCCGTCGAAGCAGCGGATCTTGATATGGTTTGCGCCCAGCATCAGTTCGGCGCTCCCGAACATCTCCCGGTTCCTCTTGTTCGGCAGGCGCACGCGGATGACCTCATCGCCCGACTCTCCTCCATCGGATCCGGGTTTGCGCTTCGTAGGATCTGTCAGTTCATCAACCCCATCTTCCTGAGTGTCCGGTCTTTGTGTGTCCAATTTATACAACTGCTAGGTAATCAAATATTCTCCCGCACGCGCAACGGGCGGCTGCCCCGCTCCGGTTGGATGCGGCGGCGCCCGGGCGGAACCTCCGGAGATTGCCGCCGGGACGGTTATGTATATCTGCCGGGAGTATCCATCCGGCGTCCGCATGGTATGCCCGAACCCTCCGCGCGGGATCTACCTCGCCTACACCATCCAGGGACTCATCCTCCTCGCCGCAGCCTCATGCATCCTGGCGGGAGAGTACTTCCTCGGGCTCTCGGCAACCGTCGCGTTTCTCCTGACGACGGCACCGTCCCTCATGACGAGGAACCTGCGCCTCTGCCTTCCCTGGGAGATCAACCTCCTCGTCGCCGTCTCCTTGTATATCCACGTCATGGGGCACGTCGCGGAGTACTACGTCACCTTCGCGCCCTACTACGACAAACTGGCTCACCTCGTCGCATCGGTCACCGTCGGCCTTATCGCCTTATTTCTCGCACTCCTTGCCGAACGCCGGGGGGAGGTCCGGTTGACGGGTCCGGCCGTTATCCTCTTTATCCTGATGTCGACGCTCGCGGCAGGGACCGTCTGGGAGATCTACGAGTTTGCGGTCGACCAGGTCTTCGGCACGAGCCTCCAGTTCGGCAACACCGATACCATGTGGGATCTCGTCGTCGATCTGGTCGGGGGAGCGATCGTCGCCGCCGGCGCCGCTATCGTCCTCGCGAGGGGCGAAGAAGATCGATTTGACCGGTTCTTCGCCGAACCGTCCCCCGGTGCGGAACCCCCCGAGATCATGGGCGATCCGATCGATCCGGCCCGCACCCGCTGACCCGTCCGGATCCGATCCTGCGGATCATATTTATATTTAAAAGATCGAATAAAATGCAGTGAATTTGAAGGCACCCAGCGCACGGCATATGGCAATATTCATGCTCATTCTGCTTCCTTCCATGACAGGCTACATGGCCTGGGAAGCACGGGCCGTCGAGGTGACCGTTCTTGAGATCGACGGCGCACCTGAAGGCATCGTCTATATCACCGATCCCCACGTCAAGGAGTCCAACATCGATCACGTCCAGGAGGTGATCGATGAGATCAACCGCTTAAACCCCTCGCTCGTCCTGATCGGCGGCGACTTCGCCACCGGCGATGAGGAAGACTTCACAGCCCAGGAGGTATGGAGGTCGCTCGACGCCCCGGCCTACGCCGTGCTCGGGAACCACGACTACCGGGTGGGGATCGACGGGCCGACGGGCATCGAGAGGCTGTTCGCCACCTCGACGTCGGCCGTGGTCGCCGCCGGCGCCTACGATGTCTCGGCCCTGAACGACGGTTCCGCCGACACCGCGTTTGCCGACGAACTTGCCGCGACGCTTGAAGAGAACGGGGTGCACGTCCTCAGGAACGACTATGTCCGCGTTCCCGTAGGAGAAGAGGAGATCGTCATCGTCGGGATCGACGACGGGTGGGCCGGGATGGCTGACCCGCCCGGGGTGCCGGCGACGGATGCGTGCACCCTCTACCTCATCCACGAACCCTCGTGCCGGGCGGACTGGGACGCCGACCTCATCCTCTCCGGCCACACCCACGGCGGCCAGTTCCTCTTCCCGGTCGTCAAGCAGCTCAACGATCTCGGTGTTGTCGAACTCGCCGGTCTTTTCGGCGGCGACGGGAGGACGCCCACCTACGTCTCCCGCGGGGTCTGCACCTCGACTCTTGCGGGAGTGGAACTCCGATTCAACTGCCAGCCCGAGATTGTCCTGATCAACCCGACCGAGGAGCAACTCCGGGCGATAGCCTGATTCACACCTCAAGGATGGCACGAGCCCGCCCGGCGATCAGCAGCACCTCCTTGAGAGGGATCTCCGCGTCGTGGGCGATGGTCGTAGCGTCGCCGTAGGCGATCTGCTTTGCCGTGACGACCCCAGCGGCGGCGAGCCTGGTGGAGACCGACCGGCTCACCCCGGCGACGATCGTGATCGGGTAGGACTGCGTCTCCTCGATCATCGTCCGGAGGTTCCGCTCCTCCGGGTAGTCCCACCCGATATGCCCGATCCCCCGGCAGGTGGCGTAGCGCTTCGCGTGCTCCGAGAGTTTGGTGTTGCAGACGATCAGGGCGCCGTCGATCGCAACGACGCACCGTCCCGACCGGAACCCGTCCTGGAGGTCCTCGATGATAGCCCGGGCGATCCGGCCTTCGTCGAGCCCGGTCACCCGGTGGTGGCTCACGTGGTGCTTCACCTCGACAAAGATGGTGGTGCCGTCCTTCTCTGCGACGGCGTCCACCTCGTGCTCCCCGCACCGGCCGGCGAGCACGCATCCGGTCTCGACCCGATAGCCGTGCTCACGGAGGAGAACCCGCACGAACTCCTCGAAGTCCGGTTTCGAGCGCAGAAGGCCGAGCGCTCTCCGGAGGTTCGTCCGGTGGCTGACGGCAGGGCGGACGGCCTTTGCCCGGGCGCGGATCATCCGGAGAACCGCGGCGGTCCTCACCCCGTCCGGCACCGACTCCTCGATTTCGTCGGCGATCCGTTCGGCGTCCTCCGCGCCGACGCCCATCTTCCGGAGCGTCCGCTGCACCTTCTGTGGGTCAAACGGCTGCCGCCCGCCGTCTGCCTTCGTGACGTGCTTCATCCGGTACGGTAGCTCGGCGCCCGGGACGAAAAGCGTTCGCCATCCGGTTGCCGGGGTTGCAACGTACACCGTTATCGTCTTTTAGATCCAACAGCAGTTACGGGAACGATGGAGTCGCTGCAACGCCCGGTTATCCTGATCCTCGGCGCGGGGGCGGTCGGCCTCTCGCTCGCCGGAAGACTTGCCGCGGTCGCAACGGTCTACGCGGCCTGCCGGCCGGTGCACGCCGACGCGATCCGGGAGCGGGGCCTCGTGATGGAGGGGATCTGGGGAAACGGTACCGTCGGGGGGATTATACCGGTCACGGGGCCGGACGAGGTCACGGTCGGGGTCGACTTCGTCATCGTCACCGCGAAGGGCACCGCCACCCGGACGATCTCCCGGGAGTACGCCGGGGCGATCCGGGGCAGGCCGACGGCAAGCCTCCAGAACGGGATCGGGAACGAGGATATCATCGCGGAGTACACCGATACCGTCATCGGCGGGACCGTGACGACGAACTTCTCGATCCCCGGGCCCGGCCACGTCCGGGTCTTGAGCGAGAGCGCTCCGATGCGGCTCGGGCTCTGGTCCGGCGGCGATGGGGAGAACCTCAGACAGCTGATCGGGATCGTCCGCTCCGCCGGGATCGCAGTCGAGGCCGAACCCGATATCCGCGCCGGCAAGTGGGCGAAAGCCCTCCTCAACATCGCGGTGAACCCGATCTGCGCCCTTCTCCGCGCCCCGGTCGGGGTGGCCGCCGACGAGGAGATCCGCGGGATCGTCGACGGCCTCGTCCGCGAGACCTTCGCCGTCGCGGGTGCCGAAGGGGTGCGGCTCCCCTGGGCGACCGCCGACGACTACCTCGCGTACCTCTTCCGCGTGCAGGTGCCCGACTTCGCCGCCGTCTACCCCTCGATGTACCACGACCTCCGGCTGGGCCGGCGGACGGAGATCGATCTCCTCAACGGATATGTCGCAACTCTCGGGGAACGCCACGGGATCGCGACGCCCCACAACCAATGCATCGCCGGCCTCGTCCGCTACGCCGAGGCGCACCCGGACGGCCGGTGACGCTCACCCCCCGCCGAGGTTCGCGGCGAGCCTCCGGGCTGCTTCTTTTGCTTTTGCCTCCGTCACCCAGAGCCCGGTCTTTCCGACGGGAGTTCCTTCCCGGTCGTAGAGTTCTACGTAGTAGCCGCCGTCCCGGCGGGAAAACCGGACTTCGCCGACGATACCGGGGCCATATTCCTGCATGCCCAGATCTTACCGCCGGAGGGTTATGATGGTTCCGCGTCCTGCTGCTCTATATGCGATGAGTGCACTATCCCCCCGCGGAGGGATGGTGATGATCCTCATCGTATACTACTCCGGCGAGGGGCATACGGAGAAGGTGGCGAAGGCGCTTGCAGAAAAGGTCGGGGGCCGGCTTGCGAGGATAGAGCCGGTTACGGAGACGGGGATGTTTCGGAAAGGCATGATGGCGATGTTCGGGATGCGGGCGGAGATCCGCCCGGTGAAGACGGATCTTGCCGACGTCGATTTCCTGGTCGTCGCAACCCCGGTCTGGTCGCGGAAGGTTCCGCCCTACGTCAACGAGTATCTCTCGAAGGTCACGGGCGCCGCGGGAAAACCCTTCTCGGTGCTCGTGGAGATGGGCGGTTCCGGGGCGGAGAGCGCCGTCGAGATCGTGAGAAGAAGCCTTGAGGCGAAGAGGATGCGGTTCGTCTCCTCGGCCGTGACGGTCGAGAGCGATGTCGATGCCGGGCGGTTCGGCCCGACGATCGAGGAGTTCGCCCGGACGATCGCACCGATTGCCGTCCCGGCCGTGTAGGTGCTTCTTACAGCGTCAGCGGTATCCCGAGGAGGTGCAGCACCACCGTGATGAGGACGCCGAATACCCCGCCGATTGCGCAGATCAGGACGGTGATGATGTTGATCGGGATATCCGGCCGGCCGACGAGGTTCATCAGGCCGAGGAGGTTGATGAGCCAGAGCAGGATCACGCCCACGACGGCGTTGATGATGAGGGTGGTGACGCTTTTCACGACCTTGTAGAGGACGAACGCAAGGATGATCACCAGGATCAGAGCCAGGAGTCCCGTGAGTAAGCTCATACCGTGCGTATGACGCACCCGGTATTGAACGTTCCTAGAGGTAACCAAGCGACTCGAAGACAGGTTGGAAACAGACCCCTTCGCCGATCTTTACGCACCTGACAGCTGGATCTCCTTCGTAAGCGCCCATCGTCCGGCCGTCCCCGAGTTCGACCCAGTCGTGGACGGCGATGCCCTTCCCGAGGATCTCGACGTGGAGGGCGTTTGTCCGGAACGCCTCCGTATCCCAGATCATGATGCCGTGGACAGGACGGGCGGCAACGCCGTTCCGCCGGAGGACTTCCGCCCGGAGGAGCGCGAGATCGGTGCAGTCGCCCACCCCGTGGGCAAGGGTCGCGTTGATGCCCGCCGGGAAGAGGCGCGGGGCGCCGTCGACGCAGGCGAACGTCGTCCGGCTCACCTGGTCGATGAGCGCGTCCCCGGTATCTCCCGGAGGGGGTTCGGAGAGGAGGGCGATCCCATTCGCCCCTGCTTCTCCGACTGTGCCAAACCCGCTATCCCCTCCTCCGCCGTCATAGATCAGGTGTCCCTGAGGGATGAGGAGGGAGAGAAGGAAAATCGCGTTAAGAATACCCCAAACCACGTTATTTTCCCAATATATTTTAATGAAGTCCTAGATATATCAGGACTTCTATTTTTCTTGCGGGGATATATATGGCGGATATGGGATTTGCCGGGTTACGACCGGGAGAAGAGGTTAGAACGCGCATCACGCGAGAGATGGATCTCGGGATGCAGGATCGGGAGAACCGGGGTCGTTGCGGTCACCGGGAGGCGTTACCGCCGGCGATATGCCGTGCGGCGAGGGCTGCAGTGGAAAACGCGGCCTGGAGGTTGTAGCCGCCGGTGTCGCCGTCGATATCGAGCACCTCGCCGATGCAGTAGAAGTTCGGGACGATCTTCGATGCCATCGTCTTCTGGTTTATCCCGGAGAGGGCGACTCCGCCCCGCGTCGCCATCGCTTCGTTGAACCCGCCGAGCCTCGCCACCCGGAACGGGAACTCCGCGAGCGATGCGGCGAGCGCGTTCCGGGCCTTCTTTCCGAGGTGGGCGCAGGTTTCATCCGCCGGAACCCCGGCGAGGTCGAGGAGTCGCCGGACGAACCGTTCCGGGAGGGCAAGACCGCAGAGGACGGTCTTCACCTGCCGGGCCCCGCCCGCTGCGACCGCATCGGCGAGGCGCTTTCGCACCTCCTCTGAGGTCGCCCCGGAAAGGAACGTGACCCGGAGCACGTCGCCGGGGAGGACAGCGCGGGAGAGGTCGAGGATCCCCGGGCCCGAGAGCGCGGTGTGGGTGAAGAGGAGGTCGCCGGTGTGCTGGCGGGCGCGCTTTCCATCGCGGTAGACGGAGAGGGTGAGGTGCTCAAAGGAGATCCCGGCGAGATCGGCGAACGGGTAGTCCTCGACGTAGACCGGGGCAAGCGCCGGGGCAACCTCTGTTACCGGCTGCCCGAGGGCCCGGGCGAAGGCGTAGCCGTCCCCGGTCGAGCCGGTGGCGGGGTAGGAGGCTCCGCCGGTGGCGATGACAAGGGTGGCGGCCCGGACGGTACCCGTCTTCGTCGTGAGCAGGAACCCGTCATCATCGCGCTCGACGGCCACGACGGGGTCGCTGCACCGTAACTCCACCCCGCGGGCGGCGCACTCCGCGAGGAGGATGGCGAGGACGTCGGCGGACTTCCGGGTCGCCGGGAAGACCTTCCCCCCGGGCTCGGTCTCCATGCGAAGGCCCCGGTCGGCGAAGAACCGGGCGAGGTCCCGGTTGGTGAAGTTCATGAGCGCGGGCCGGAGGAACGTGCCGTGGTCGCCGTAACGGGAGAGGAAGTCGGTGATCTCCCCGTCGTGGGTGATGTTGCACTGCCCCGACCCGGCAACGAGGAGTTTTTTGCCCGGCGCGGGCTTCTTCTCGAAGACGACGACGTCTCGTCCCTCTTCCGCCGCCTGCAGGGCGCAGAAGAGCCCGGCGGGCCCTCCCCCGATGATCGCGATGGTCTCGTTCACGGTACTGATCGGTCGCCTCCACGAAGCATCAGTATTGGGGTGCGGCGGCCGCTAGATGGATATAGGAGGGGGTTCCCACGGGGGCGGATCACCATGCACGCTACCTGGATCGTTCTTGGAGGGATTGTCGCACTGCTCATCGCCGGGGCGGCTGCGGAGATCCCGCACGCCGACGTGACCGCACACTACTGGTTGGGCGGCGATACCGCCGGGGTCTTCACCCACCGCCAGATGGTCTCGGTCGAGAACCCCTCCACCATCGACGGGCTTGCGGTCTCGTTCAACGCCACATACCTCCCCGGGATGCGGCCGGACTTCGCCGATATCCGGTTTACAGACACGAACGGGACTCCTCTCCCCTACTGGATCGAGAACACGGCCGCCGGCTCCCACGCCCGCGTCTGGCTCGCCCTCCCGGCGAACGCGACGGCGGTCACGATGCTCTACGGCAACCCCGAGGCCCGGGACGCCGGCGACCCCGACGCGGTCTTCCTCTTCTTCGAGGACTACGAGCGCGGCGACCTCTCGCGGTGGTCGTCCTGCGGTTCGAGCGCCCTCGTTCAGTCCGACGTCGTCCGCAGCGGCGCATATGCCGGGGATATCAACGTCACCAGACCGGATCTCCCGGAGTTCAACGACAGAAGGGTCTGTACCGCAAATATCTCCGCGGGCCCGATCGTCATCGAGGGGGACTTCAGGGTCAGTGAGTTCGGGAAGTGGTGCGGCTCGGGCTACATCCAGGCCTGGAACGGGACCGACCGGCTCTACGCCCTCCACCTCAGGAACGGGTCGGTGCAGCACTACGACGGCGACCACCGGAACTTCTCCGCCGATAGAAGGGCGGAGAACAATACCTGGTACCACATCAGGGTTGTCCTGGATACGCCGAACGCCACCGAGCACGCATGGATGGACGGCGAGTACCTGGGGAGCGCACCCCTGCGGTTTGCCGACGGCTCACCGGTGCCGGAGGATGTGATCTTTGACGACCTTGCACTGATCGGGTCGTCCGCGTGGTACTCCGGCGACCCGCACCACTTCTATGCCGACAACGTCGTCGTCAGGAAGTACGTTCCCGTCGAGCCGGTGCTCTCCTACGGGGACGGTTCATAGAGGGGGAACGGGATGTCGCGGCAGACCTCTATCCCGGCAGGGGGGATACGGCGCACCGCCGTCACCCTCCTTATCGCCGTCCTGCTCTGCAGCGCCGGTTGTATGGCTCCCGCGCTCCAGGAGCCGACCATCACCCTCAGCGGGGTCGGGATAGAGAACATCACCCCGGGGAGCACCGATCTCTTGCCCCACTTCATCATCGACAACCCCAACCCCATCGGTGCCACCCTAACCCGGGTCTCGTTCGATGTCTACTTTATCGACGGCGGACGATGGGTCTTCCTCGCACACGGGGAGCGGGGAGGGTTTGCGATCCAGCCCAACGCCGAGACGGCAGTCTCCATCCCGGTGACCGTCGATAACCTGCGGCTGGTGCAGGGGCTCCTCCGGGGTCTCGCGGACGGGGAGGTCACGCTCCGGGTGACGGGGTCGGGGGTCCTCGACTTCGGCATTACGACCTTCGAGGTCCCCTTCGACCGGACGGTGGAGGTTCGGCCGGGTCAGGCACGAGAGGCCGCGAGGATAAAATAGAGGACAACAAGCCCCTGGAAGAGGAAGTAGCCCACGATATTCGCGGTGGCATACCGGAGGGCGGGTGCTCGTTCGGTGCACCGGTTCGAGAAGCCCCACAGAGCAATCCCGAGCGGGATAAGAGAGAAGAGCGCCACCGGCCGGAAATCCACGGGTGCGAAGAAGCCGGTGAGGGCGAAGACGGCGAGCGCCGCGGTCGCGAGGGACGCCGCGAGGGCGATGAGCGAAAAACCGAAGATCCGGCCTCTTCGGACGATGAGCGTCCGCTTCTCCCCGGCGATGTCGCCTTCCCGGTCGGGGATCTCAACGCTCGTGATGAAGACGAGCCCGTAGAGGGAGAGCGGGACGGCGAACGCGAAGAAGGCGGCATCCAGCGTTCCCATCGCGACAAAGTAGCCCGCCCCCGGCATCAGGAGGCCGAAGGTGATCATGTTCGTGACTTCGCCGAGGTTACGGTAGGCAAGCGCAATCGGCGGGGCCGTGTAGAACCAGCCGAGCAGGTTCCCCGCTACACCGAAGACGAGGAAGACAAACGGGTAGTCATAGACGGTCACGAAGAGGTACCCGATCAGGATCGAGACCGCCATCAGGACGACCGCTGCCCGGAACGCGGCGGGCTTCAGGCCGGGGTTGACGGCGAGGACGCCGCTCCCCCCGGATATCGGGGTCGTCTCGACGAACCGGTCGGCGTCGGTATCGAAGTAGTCGTTGCTGTAGTGGACGGAGAGGTGCGCCGCGGCCATCGCCGCGTAACCGACGAGAAACTGCGCCGGGGTGAACCGCGCCCCGAGGAGAGACGCGAGGAGCGCCCCGGCGGTGAACGGGATAAAACCCGAGAGGAGGAAGGGGAACCGGCCGAGCCGGATGAAGTCGCGGAGGGCACGGGTATCCATGGACGAGTCTCCCGCCGCGGGATGGGAAGGGCGGGTATATAGCCTTTGTCCGATCCCTATCCGTCCCGATCGTGGGCAAGGAGCGGCACCACCGCCCGCAACGCATCGGTACCCCCTTCGACGTAGATGAGGCCGAGAACCGCCCGGGCAAGGGTCTCCTTCTCCTGCTCGAGGTTCTCGCCATCCGGAGGGCAGCGGGGCCCGGAACCGATCCGGCTCTCGAAAAGGCCCCACCGGTCGGAGAGAGCCGCGAGGCCTGCCGCCCCGGCGTCTTCACCGGAGAGGACCTTCAGCCGCAGGGTGACGTCGCCGATGAGCGCAAGGGCGTGGGCGTCGTCGGCGAATTTCCCGAGCATTGCCAGGTCGTTTGCACGGAGCGGGAGCACGTCTTCAGGGAACCCGGCGAGGATCTCCGAAAAGAGCCGTTTTGTAGAGGGGGCCATCAGAACCCGGGCAAGCCCGTCCGGGCTCCGGAAGGCATGCCCGGTCTCCTGCTCGATCCGGGGGAGGGTGCGCTCCGTCACACGAGCGGCCTGCTCCGCCAGGCGGCCGGTCGCCCTGCACCATCCCCGTATCCGCCGGAGCCGCCGCGATCGCCGGGCCGAACGCCGGTGTGCAGGCAGGTACTCCCGGCGGTACTCGCGCATGAGCCCGTCCTGCAACGCCGCGAGGGTCTCCCTGAGCGGGCGGGAGAGCGGCCCGTACTCGTACGCCATACGATATGGTGAGACAACGGATTGATTATACCTTTGTCATCAGGTAAACCCTCATTCATTGATGAGGGGTCACACGAGACCCGTGATGAGCGCGGCGGCGAGCACGAGGTGCAGGCAGAGGAAGAAAGGCACGAGCCGAAAGAGCGGCTTCTGCGTCTTGTGCCGGAAGGCATGCATCGCGCCGAATGCCCCAAACGGCCCGAAGAGCGCGATGACGAGGAGCGTCTTCTCCGGCGTCCTCCACGCCGAGCGTTTTGCCGACCGTTTGTCGCGGTAGTATGCAAAGAATGCAACGGCGTTTATAAGGAGGTAAACCGCTATCGCGGCGAGAACAGGAGTCACGCGGACTGCTCCTCCTGTCTGGGCGTATTCCGCCGGATACGCTCAGAGATCCCGGGATCCAGTTGAAGTGCTTCCAGCAACAACCGGATCTGCTGGATCGTCGAGGGATGGAGTTCGTGCTCCATAGAGCAGGCGTCGGAATCGGCAATCTTCTCCGGGACGTTGATGGCCATCAGGAACTCCTTCAAGGTATCGTGACGGAATTTGACGGCCTCGGCAACCTCGCGCCCCGAAGGCGAGAGCACCACTCCTTCGTAGCGCCGGTACTCGACAAGGCCCATACCGTCAAGTTTCTGGAACATCTCCACGACTGTCGACGGGCTGATCTCCAGCTCGCACGCCACGTCCTTGGTGCGGGCGTACCCTTTCTCCAGCGTGACGTTGAGGATGGCCTCGAGGTAATCCTCGGCCCTCCTGCTGAGGTTTCCTGCACATCCCCGGCGTCTCATACGACACATATGTTTCATACGGCAACGATATGATCTTTTCGGGATGAACCCGTATCAGCATTCCATCAGCTTGGTGGAACGTAATCTGTTCCCGGTGCATACCATCAGAGCACAAACCGGGATCTCCTCATTCCCGCCGCCTTTCAGAAGGACGGCGTAGCCGGAATCCGCTCCGGGCGCCGCACCGGTGCCGGGCATATGGGCGAGAGCGCCCCGGCAGAACACCAGGGCGGCAAACGGCAGAAGAACCCTGCCCACTTTATGCCTCGTCGGATCTCCTGATGACGAGGATGTAGACGAGCACCGGCGTAAACGGCAGGAGAAGGAATGCCGGCGAGTAGGGCGGAGCAAATCTCCCAGACCAATCCGGATTCACCATACTCCCGTTCCGACAATCTTTTCACGAAATTACACCGCACGTACCTGAATTTTCTGCGCCGTCCCCCGGCCGAGGACGTGCGTCTCATCGCTAATCCGGACGACGACCGGATCGAATCGGCCGGAGAGTCCGGTAACGATGCATCCTCCGGCAAGCCCTTCCAGCGCGAGGTGCCGGAAGCGACACTGCCCGCCTTCGACCCCAACAACCCGGGCGCGTTCGTTCGGGGCCGGGTCAGCCGGTTGCATCTCTCGTAAAACGGGTATTCAGTTCGGCCGTAATCAACCAGAGCCGAAGACTCTTCGGAAAAACAGGAGTTCTCCGAAGAGATTTCGGAAAACGAGGAAGAGCCGAAAGACAGCCGGTTCCATGACGAGCAGCGGCACACGTTCCTTCGTGGGAATCCGATGCGCTCGACGAGACATATAACAGGGTCCCATTCACCCTGTAGTATGTCTCAGTCTCACGGGAATTCGAAAAAGAGTCGTTTATCGGATGATGATGGTTGGATCTGGTACGTTGTACAGAGTGAGGCTCTACCATGAGGATTTCATCCCCTGACCCGCGTGAAAACCCGGGAGAATGCCGATTTCAGCGAACGGCTACACCGGATCACCTCCAGGATTTCGGGCTGCATGGTTCGATGCCGGATAGGTTTCCCCGGAGGGAGGAACGATCCGGAGGAACTCCGGGCCGGAGAGTGCCGGGCAGCCGTCACCCGTCTCGAACCGCGCGATCACGGCAAGAAGCCCGCCGGGTTCTCCGCCCCCCCGCGGGGCTGCTTTCTCCGGCTTCATCCCTTTTTTGTCTCCCGGCGGACTCCGCCGCCACATATCCTGTGTGTCGTTCGGGAGGTATGTACTCTCCCCGCATTCTCTTCGGTTTTGTCCTGAAAACGAGAGAACTGTTCGGATCATCGCTAAATCCAAAACCCTCCGGAGGCAGGTTCGGCCCGGGCTACCCGGACCGTGGTTCCTTCCTCCGTTCCGGGTCCGGGCCGGAGAGGCGCCGGACGAACTCCCGGACCGCCTCCGGGTCCCGGACACCGCGGATCGAAGCGCCGCTGCTCATCTCAAAACACCCCTGAACAGAAGTTCCGCCGTTTTATCCGGAGAGAAAAACCCTGCAACTTCTCGTGCCTGTCTTTCATCTTCATGACCACCTCTTCCCGGTATATCCGGTAAGGTGTTCGGGAGAGATGATCTTCACCCGAAATGAGTTCGGATCTGTACAAATCTCCGGAAAGAAGCATGGACCGGGGGGTCCGCGGGCATATCCCGGGCAGGACCTGCAACGCTTTTTAAACCAAAACGTGGAGTTCATGACATCGATCATGAGAGAGACCCTCGCGGCGCTCGCGGACCTGACCCGGGCCCACTTCTTCTTCGTCTGGCCCCTGCTCTTCTGCTCGGGGCTGGCGCTCGCGTTTGAGACCTACGGCGGGTTCTCGTGGGTACTCGTCGGCCGGGCGGCGCTGATCGGGCTCTTCGGGTTTACGGCCGGGCTCGTCCTGAACGACTACATCGACCGGGAGTATGACAGGAGAGATGTTGACGGCTCGCTCACCCGCTACTGGCGGCCGTTCGGCGAGCGGCCGATCCCGGCGGGAAAACTCTCCCCGAGAGCGGCACTCGCCGTCTTTCTCGTCCTCGCCGGCCTCGCGGCCGCGCTCGCCGTGACTCTGCCTTCGCCGCACAACCTCTACGTCCTCGGGATCATGGGCTACTCTTACCTGGTCGAGTACTTCTACCAGACGAAGAAGCGCAACCAGACCATCCCCCTCGCCCAGATGGTCGGGCGGACGGACTTCGCCCTCTTCCCCGTCGCCGGCTATCTGGTGTACGGGAACCCGGACGCGACCGCTCTCCTCTTCTTCCTCTTCTTCTACCCCTGGACGCTTGCGCACCTCGGGGCCAACGACATAGCCGATATCGCAAACGACCGCGCCCGGGGAATGGCGACAATTCCGGTCCTCTACGGGATGAAGGGCGCAACCACCTGGGTTCTCGGCTTCTCGGCCGTCCATGCCGCGATGGCGGTCGTCTTCGGCCTCGCGCTCGGACCGGTAACGCTCGCCGGGTTCGCCGCGGGACTCGTCCTCCTCGGAGCGGCGAATTACATCGCCCATAGAGGGAAGAGCCCGGAGGCGGCGATGCGGGCGCTCCCGCTCATGCATGCAACGGTGATCGTTTACGCCATGGCGATCATCGCGGGCGCCGCTCTCTAACCCTGAATCGAAAAACTCATCCTCTTACCGGTTATCTCTTCATCAGGAGGAGCTCATGAACCGGATAATTGTTCTGGACGGCGTTAAGGCTGGTGCAATCCTGCTCATCGTCTTCATCCATCTCTACAACTACCTCGTGTACCATCCCTTCACCGGCCACCATGGCTTGATCGCGCTCCTCTCATCCCTGGCGCTTGCCGGGTTCACGTTTGTGTCCGGCTACACGATCTACGCAAACAACAGTGTCATCAGAACCCGGGAAGAGATCATCAGGTTCTACAGAAAGCGGGTGCTTCGGGTCTACCCGCTCTACGTCGTCGCGCTGGCAACGTTCTTCATCTGCTTCCAGGTCCTCAGGTTCTTCCCTCCGCTAGATCTCTCCCTCATCGAGTGGCTGATCAACGCATTCTGCCTGCAGGTCTTGCTCGCACCGGCATTCACAGACCCGGTCTTCACGCTCTGGTTTATCGGGTTTATCGTTCTGCTCTACCTCCTCTACCCGGCGATCATCATGTTTTCGAGGACAACGATAGGCACAATCCTCATCTCCGGGGGTATCTTTGCTCTCCTTGCGGCCCTGCACCTCACCCTCAACATAGTCGATGTCCGCCTCCTCCAGTACTACTTCTTCTTCGTTGCGGGCATCGTCGCGGCGCGGTCGGGCGTCACATGCTCCCGGTTTGGAGCGGGGTTCCGGGGTCGGGGAGCAGGGATTGTGGTGGTCTCGTATGCCGCATACGGGGTGTACCTCTTCCATATGCCCGCATTCGCGGTGGCAGCCGTGATCATCGGGAGACTGGGCCTGCCCTGGTATCTCCACGATGCAGTGATGTGTGCAGTCGTCGTCCCGGCACTCTTCGCGATAGCATACAGCATACAGAGGAACTACGACCTGCGTATCAAGACAAAGACCGGGCAGAAAAATTAAGCGAAGGAGGGTGGTCCCTCCCTACGCCACGATGAACGCCCCGTGCATCGAGGGATGGACGTCGCACCGGAAGAAGTAGTTCCCCGGGGTCTCGGGCGCCGTGAAGATGTAGGTCGTCCGGGTCGGGCCGGTAACGATCTCGCCGACGAAGATCGCCTCAGCCGCCGAAGAGTCCGTGTAGACCGCGACGTTGTGCGGAACCCCGTCATCCCGGTTGTCGAACTCGATCGTCACCTCCGCTCCCGCCGGGACCGTGATCGCCTCCGTACTGAAGCCGAAGTTCTCGGCCGCGATCGCGACCGTCGCCCTCTCCGCGGCGCGGGCCGCTTCCGGGGTCACGCCCGCACCCCCGCGACGGACGCCGTGATTACGGTTGTTCGTGCCATGAGCCCCACCAGGGAGCCGGGAGGCATAAAGGTTACCCGATCCATTCGTAGATCCGGACCCCGCCCTCGTCGTAGACGAGACGGAGCCCCCGGTCCGGCAGCCGGACGTCGTAGCGCTCGCGCTCGGGCTCGCCGACGTAGAGGAGGGTCGCGTTGTACTTCTCCATCAGCGCAAGAGTCCGTTCGGGATCCTCGTAGATCGCCCGGATCTCCGCCGGGCGACCGGTGTACCACGCTCCGTTCCCCCGCCAGGTCAGTTCGTGGCCGATCTGCCCGAGGATCGTCGGGATGCCGGTAAAGGACGAGATCCTCGAGTAGTAGCCGTAATCGCCGTTCTCCGCCTCGACGATCAGGTGATCGCCGTCGAGCGTCCGGAGATAGTCGATCGCCGCGGCCTCCCCCGGCCGCGTGGCCTCGAGGTAGGCGAAGCCGTCCAGGGTGTGGTAGCCCGCAGGGGGGTAGTCGATCCCGAGGAGCCCCCGGCCGATATCGATGTTGAGGGCGACCGGGGCGGCGACGAGAGCGACGGCTACAACGACGGCAGCGCCTTTCCGTGCCGCTTCCGGGAGGACCGATCGGCGCCCGGCAAGCCATCCTCCGGCGAGGAGGAGTGCCCCGGTGCCGAGCAGGATCCAGGCGTCGAAGTAGAACTTGAAGACGGTGTTGAACCGGCTGTAGTCGCCCCCGAGCATCTCCTGGAGGTAGAAGACCTCGGAGAGAGCGAGCACCAGGAGCCCAGCGATGCAGAGGAGGTCGGCAAACGATCGCTCCCGCCGGAGAAGGAGGTAGGCGAGCGGCACCAGGAGGACAGCGAGTGCGGTGTAGCCCGCGGCGAGGGGAGGGACGGCTACAGCGAGCGCCACCGGAACCCGCCGGATACCGGGGGCAACGGCGGCGTAGACGATCGCCAAGAACCCGCCCCAGACCGCGAGGAAGGCAAGCGGATCGGTGGGAGGGAGGCCCCACCCGATCCCGCCCACGCCCGCGGGCTCGAGGTCAAGGTAGTAGGGGAGGTAGGCGGAGAAGGCGACGATAGGGACCGCCACGGCGGCGGCAAACGTGGAGCGGTCGCGGTCGGAGAGGAGGAGCACGAGGAGGAAGAGCGCGACGGCGGGGGCGTGGACGAGGGCGTCCCAGGAGGAGAGGAGCGGCATCGAGCCGACGGAGAGGCCGAGAAGGAGGGTGAGGCCGAACCGCCCCCGCGCGTCGAGCCTGCGCCACCGGCACCAGATAAACCCGAGGAGGAAGATGAGGAAGACCTGGTTGAAGACCGCTATCTCGAAGGCGTGGACGTTCCCGAGGAAGAGGGAGAAGACCGGGAACTCGACGCGACCGCCGGGGATGATCCAGTTGGTCTCCTGGAAGGCCGAATAGATCCCGGCGCCCGTGGCGAGGAACCAGACGACTGAGGGAGGGACGAGGAGGAGGACCGCGAGGGGGAGCCACCGCCACCGGGGAAGGATGAGGTGGCCGAGGGCGTAGAGCATGACAAACGCCGTCCCGTAGACCGTCCCCGGGACAAGGTTGAAGGCCACCTCTGAGGGTGTGCCGGTGACGATGGCGAGCGAACCCATCAGCCAGTGGCCGAGGTAGTAGTAGACGGTGAGGTGCCCGCCTGCAAACCAGGGATCGAGCGGCGGCACGACGGGTTCGCGGATGATGCTCGCGATGAAGGCGTGGTTCATGTACTGTTCGCTGAAGTAGCCGATGACTGGATTCGTGAACCTGACGGCGAGCGCGAAGAGGAACCCGACGAGAAAGACCGCGTCCCAGGAGAGGAGCCCCCGGATCTCGCGGATCCGGTAGTCGCCCCGCCGGATGCCCCATACCCCGAGGACAAGGAAGACGAGGAGAGCGAGAGCGACCGGGACGCGGAAGAGGCCGCAGTACCAGGTCGCGAGGGCGAAGAGGAGGAGGGAGGCGGGGTAGGCCGCCGGGTAGGCGTAGTCCCCGAGTGCCGGGCGGAGCCGGGGCCAGAGAGCCATCTGCAGTCCTTTGAGGAGCCCTGCCCAGAGGAGGACGTCGCACGCCTGCAGGATGAGGTTCACGCCCCGCTATCGGGGTCCCGGGTATATGCGGTTTGCGTCTCCCGCAGGGATGATTTAACCTGGAATCCCGCCATACCACTCAGCCGGAATATGACCGACATAAAGAAGACCCGGAATCCGGGGGTCATCCGCCTCCGGGAGAAGGGAAAGATCGCCGTCCGGGGGAAGGTCCTCGCCGGCGTGATGACCGCGCCGCAGATGGCGGCGGTATCCCGGATCGCAAAGGAGTTCGGGGACGGTACGGTCGGGATGACGGCCCGGCTCAACGTGGAACTCCCCGGCATCGACCGGCGGGACGCGGGGGAGGTTGCAGAACGGCTCCGGGAGGCCGGGATAGAGCCCGGGAGCACCGGGGCGACCCTCCGGTCGGTCGTCGCCTGCAAGGGCACTGTCTGCAGGCACGGGTGTTACGACACCCAGGGGCTCGCCCGGGCGATCGAGGAGCGATACGGGGGATGCGACCTCCCCCGGAAACTGAAGATCTCCGTTGCAGGGTGCCCGAACAACTGCACAAGGGTTCAGCTCAACGATATCGGGATAGCGGGGAGACGGTACCCCCTCTTTGCCGATGAGTGCGAAGGCTGCGGGGCGTGCGAGAAGGTCTGCCGGGAGGGAGCCGTCCGGGTCGTGGGCGGCAAGGTCCTCTTCTCGGGGGAGACCTGCATCGGGTGCGGCGACTGTGTTGCAGTCTGTCCACAAGGTGCGGTCGGTGTTGCTTCGGAGGGACTGCGCCTCTTCCTCGGCGGGAGGTCGGGCAGGGTGCTCCGCGTCGGCACCGAGGCCGACGGGCTGGTCGCTGAAGAAGAGATCCTTGATACCATCACGAAGTTGCTCGATTACTTCAGGGAGAACGCACTGCTGGGCGAACGGCTCGGCGAGATGATGGAGCGGGTAGGGGTGGAGGAGGTCTTCTCGGCCGCCGGGATGAGGCCGCGGAGGTGAGGCAGCGAGATACCCGGGTGAAGGCCTATCACTGCACCTGTAACTCCACTCTTTTCTCTTCATGAGGCCCTCTCTCGTGGTCGCCCCAGTTCCCGCACTCAGCGATAACCTTCCACATCTCCCGGATCCCTTTCTCCAGCCGTGTAATCCGGGCTGTCCCGCCGAGGCTCTCCTCGACCTCGAAGAATTCCCGTGCTTTCTGCTCGTTGAACGGCCCGTAGCGCTTGATCTCGTCGTGGTCGCCGAGGACCTCGACCCTGTACTTCAGCCGGGAGATGTTCATCATCATACACCGGAGGGAAGAGACACCTGCCACCACATAAACCCTGGGTGAGGTGGGTATCGCCCCGGGGGGAGGGAACCGGGGAGGGGGTTTTCTCCCTCCCCGCAGGCGGGTACCCGACGTTCCGCCTCAAAGCCCCCGCCCCCTCCGGGGGAGGGACGGTGCATGGGGATATCCGGGAAAATCCGTGCCCGGGGACGCAAGCTCCCGGTTGGTGCGAAACACGATCGATGATCTCCTCCGGTGAAAGTGCCGGTAATTGAGAATCGATGCAGTAGGCGCGACGAAATCCTGCTCGTCTAAATTTTGCCTCCCTCGGCCCGAATATCCTATAACTCAGAGCGATCGTTCAGGGAGAGGGGGAGAAAATGCCCCCACCCTCACCTCTCCTCCCTGAGCCGCTTCATCAGGGCGACCGCACAGAAGTCCCCGCACATCGTGCACGGCCCTGGTTCGGGGGCGAGAGCCCGTGCGGTCTCCGGATCGATGGCATGGGCGACCTGCCCGTCCCAATCGAGGTGGGAGCGGGAACGGGCGAGGGCGAGGTCCTCGTCGTCCATGCCGTACTTGATCGAGTCGCCGATGTGGGCGGCGATCTTGAAGGCGATGAGCCCCTCCCTGACCTGGTCGGGGGTCGGGAGGCCGAGGTGTTCGGCCGGGGTGAGGTAGCAGAGGTAATCGGCGCCTGCGCCGCTTGCGATGCTTGCGCCGACGCACCCGGCGATATGGTCGTAGCCGACGGCGGTATCGGTGGGGAGGGGGCCGGCGACAAACAGCGGTGCGGGAGAGTGCTCCCGGTAGCGCCGGAGGTAGACGGGGATCCGGTCGGCCCTGACATGGCCGCCGAGCCCCTCGACGATCGTCTGGACGCCGTGTTCATGGGCGTAGGCGGCAAGCCGTGCGTTCCAGCGCATCTCGCCCTTCTGGGCCTCGTCCATCTCGTCGTGGATGCACCCGCTCCGCATCGTGTTGCCCAGGGAGAGGACGATATCGTGCTCCCGGAGGATGGCGAGGATCTCATCGAAGTGTTCGACGAAAGGGTTCTCGGCGTCGTGGGTGAGCATGTAGGCGGCAGTGATCGACCCTCCCTTCGAGACAACGCCCATAATCCGCTCCCCGTCCCAGGCGGCGTCGATCATCTCCCTGCTGACGGCGTGGAGGACGAACGAGGAGACACCCTCCTCTGCCTGACGCCGTATGGTGGCAAGGATATCCGCTGCGGTCATGCTCTCGACGCCGATCTCGGCGGCGGCCTGGTAGACCGGCACCGTGGTGATCGGGAGGGTGGTGGCGGCAGAGATCGCCCGCCGGATCGCCGTGATATCGCCCCCGGTGGAGAGGTCGGTGATGGTGTCCGCGCCGTGCAGCCCGGCGATCCGGGCCTTCTCGACCTCCTCTTCGGGGCGAACCCGGGAGGTCGAGGTCCCGAGGTTGACGTTGACCTTTGTCCGCAGCCCGCGGCCGATGCCGACCGAGCATGATCCTCGAATCATAATAACGGCTTCGCCGGCGGCGACGGAGTAGCGGAGGTCTTCGGCCTCGATCCCTTCGGCCGCTGCGACCGCTTCCATCCGGGGGGTGATGGTCCCCTCCCGGGCCTCTTCGATCTGAGTCTTCATCCCTCCATCCGTTTGATTTCAGACCAAAAAAAGCCCGTGACGGAGGGGCATGTGGTTCAGCAACCATCCCGGACCGGATGATCGCGCAGAGCACCACACCGGCATGGGGGCAGCTTGGAGAAAC
>NZ_FMID01000048.1 GCF_900095385.1 Methanoculleus chikugoensis | reverse complement strand
TGACCACCGGATGCTCCTGGCTCGATGTTCCAGCGAACTACGGCACCAAATCGACGGTTCACCGGTACCACCTCGAACTCTGCGAGAAAGGCGTGTACCAGGCGATCTTCCTCGACCTTCTTCAATCTGGCTACGAGATCAAAAAAATCGATCTCTCACACTGTGCGACCGATACCAAAGATATCCAAGCAAAAAAAGGGGATCGACCGGCTATGATGGCTATAAAAAGGTAAACGGGAGTAAACTGAGTGCTCTGGTCGATCGGAACGGCCTCCCGCTTGCCTGCACGGTTGCACCGGCAAATACCCATGATTCCCGGCTCTACGAGCCAACTCTCGAAGCATTTGAGATTCCCGAGGTGCAAGTTCGTCCCAGGATCATCTCCGCAGATGCAGCCTACGATGCCCGGGAGATCCGACAATACAACCGGAAACGAAGAATCAAAAGTAATATCC
>NZ_FMID01000049.1 GCF_900095385.1 Methanoculleus chikugoensis | reverse complement strand
CCCCTGTCTCCCCTCCTAAAACCATACCTGTAACCCCCACCCCGCCCGGCCTTCGGCCTCCTCCCCCGCCCCTGAGGGGCGGGGGCAGTGCGTGGCGATATCCCCACGGTCCACTGCACGGGGTCTTTTCTCGTATTGACCGCTTTGCCGCAACTCACCCCAAAACTCTTCCCTATATAGGGACTATCAGTGCAAATTCCTTTGTTTCATACACAACTCCAGTAACCCGGCGCTGTGCAGCCAAAGATCCGGGCGATATCCCATAATCCGCGCGGAAGCAAGAACCCCACGCACCGCTCCGCAACAAATTTTCCAGGAAAAAGAAACGGCTCCCGCCGGAACCCGGCGGCTCTGCCGTTTACTCGTAGAGAACGGGCTCGTCGATCCGGGAGTAATCGACCAGTTCGCCCGGTGCAAAGTGGATGCCGAGTTCGCGGGCGGCGCTCTCGGGGGAGTCGGAAGCGTGGATCACGTTCCGCCCGATATCGAGCGCGAAGTCGCCGCGGATTGAACCGGGTTCGGCCTCTGCAGGGTTGGTGGCGCCGACCATCCTGCGGACGACCGCGGCGACGCCCTTCCCCTCCCAGGCCATCAGGAAGCAGGGTCCGCTCATGATGTAGGCCTTAAGGCCCGGGAAGAAGGGCTTCTCCAGGTGTTCGCGGTACTGCTCGACGACCCGCTCCTCGGGGAGGAGTTCGAGTTTCGCCCCGACGAGTTTGAGGCCCTTCGCCTCGAACCGGGAGACGATCTCCCCGACGAGCCCGCGCTGGACGCCGTCGGGTTTGACCATCACGAAGGTGCGGTCCATCCCGATCACTCTTTACCGCGGGCTTTCCGTCCGGCCGCAGTCCACTCGACGCGGCGCGGCACCCGGCCGAGCCTGTAGTTGTTCTGGCACTTGGTGCTGCAGAAGTAGTAGATGGTTCCGTCCTTCTTGACGAACATCTTGCCGGTTCCGGGTTCCAGAACCTCTCCACAGAACGTGCAGACGTACTTGTCGACCATGGTTACCGCCTCGAGAGTTTCTTCGCTTCACGTTCGGTCTCGAGCAGCGAAAGGATGTCTCCCTCCCTGATCGGGCCCACCGTGTTGCGGGTGATGATCCGCCCCTTGTTCGGACCGTCGAGAACCCGGCACTTGACCTGCTGGGCTTCGCCATGCATCCCGGTCATGCCGATGATCTCGATAACTTCTGCGGGCGTTCCGTCGTTTGCCATAATCTACCTCACTCTCTCAGTGCAGCAATCTGCTTCGCGATCTCTTCGACGAGGTCCTTTGCCTTGCCGGACTTGACGATCGCGGCGGCTGCCGAACCGACCTCGAGGCCGCTTGCGGAGCCGATGTCGTTCTGCTTGGAGATGTAGACGAACGGGATCTGCTTCTCCTCGCAGAGCAGCGGCAGATGCATCACAATTTCTTCTGGCTCAACGTCCGAACCAATGAGAACCAGCTGGGCAATGTTCCGCTCGACTGCTTTTGTTGCCTCGTTGGACCCCTTCTTCACCTTACCGGTGTCCCTTGCGATCTCAAGGGCTTCAAGGGCCTTATTCTGGATCTCTTCCGGAATCTCGAATTTTACGTATGCCTTTGCCATAACTCACCTCGTTCGGGTGCAGCCCTCTGCTGCTCCGTCATCATTCATCAGTAGCGTAGCTGATCGAATGCGCTGTATTATGTCAATAAGAGGAGTGATAAAGGTTTGTCATTCTACCCCCTTTTCGGGGGCAGGGTTCCGCTGTTTTCGCGCCGGCCCGCATGGACGTCGTCGCGGGCGGTTTATGCAGGGATCCGGTAGATCTGGACTCCTTGTGCGTCATAGATGAGTTCGAGCGCATCCGTCGGGATCGAGACGGTGTAGCGCTCGCGCTCTGCCGCACCCACGTAGAGCAGGGTGGCGTTGTATGCCCGCGCAAGGTCGACGGTCCGGGTGGGCTGCTCATAGATCGTCCGCACATCGGCGCTCCGCTCGCTGATGCGGCCTTCGTCGCCCCGCCACATGTACTCGTGGAAGGGCATCCCGATGACGGCCGGGATCCCGGTGAACGACGAAACCCGCGAGTAGTAGGTGTAGTCGCCGCCCTCCGCCTCGACGATGACGTGGTCGCCGGGGAGAGTCCGGAGGAACGCGATCGCCGCCGCATCGGAGAGGTTCGAGCCTTCGAGGTATGCCGCTCCGTCGAGGGTGTGGCTCCCGTAGCCGAAGTCGACGTTGATCGCGAAGGGTGCGATGAGGAGCAGCACCGCGGCCAGCACCGGGAGCGCCTTCTCCATCCTCTCCGGGATCCGCCGGTCGATCCCGGTGCCCCGGAGCCACTCCCCGAGGACCACGAGGCTCGCCGTCCCCATCAGGAACCACGCGGGAAGGTAGAACTTGAAGACCGTGTTCATCCGGAAGTAGGTCTCTCCCATGTTGTCCACGAGGTAGATGAGCTCGGTGACGAGGACGATCGCAAGCCCGAGCATCGCAAGCGTTTCGACTGCCGTAAAACGGCGGCGGGCGGCGAGGTAGACCAGCGGGACGGCGGCGATGGCCGCGGCCGGGTAGCCCGCGAGCACGAACGGCACCGCGGCGATGAGGAGGTAGGGGCGCTTCCGGATATCCGGGGCGCAGTAGGCGATCAGCACCGCGAGGAAGAACCCGTGAACCAGGAGAAACTCCGCCGGTGCGGAGGGCGTGGGGACGATTGCGACTCCCGCGACGCCGGGGCTGTTGAGCTGCAGGTAGAATGGAAGATACGTCAATATCGCGAACGGCGGCACCGTTGCAAGCACCATCCAGGACTTCCGGCTGTCCGGCCGAAGGTTCCCGTAGCGCCGCCATATCAGGAGGCCGAATACCAGCGTGACCGGGGCGTAGACCAGCACGTCCCAGGAGTTGAACCCGGGCATCGACCCGAGGGAGAGGGCGGCAAGCCCGCAGAGGATTGCCCTCCCCCGCATGGAGAGTTCTCCCCACCGCAGGTAGGCGAAGACCAGGAGAAAGAGCAGGAACCCCTGGTTGAAGAAACTCATGACGTGCGGGTGCACGTCGCCCCAGAGCATCGAGAAGAGGGGATACTCGTTGATGGTGTTCTCGATCGTCCGGGTACTCCCCCAGAGGACATCGAACCAGGCGTCCCCGATGAGGATGTGATAGAAGGCTGAGGGGTTCGGGAGGAAGAGCGCAACCACCGGGAGCCACCGGTGGCGGTCGAGGAGGAGGTACCCGAGAGCGTAGAGCGCAACGACGGCAAGACCGAGCACCGTCGGGAGCGCGAGGTTGAAGGCGACCGTCGAAGGCACGCCGGATACAAGCCCGAGCGCCCCGCCCGTCCAGTAGCCGAGGTAGTAGTAGACGTCCAGCGTCCCCCCGGCGTACCAGGGATCGAGCGGCGGGACGGCGGGCACCCGCATGATCGAGGCGAGGATCGCGTGGTCCATGAACTTCTCGGCGTAGGAGATGGTCGGGTTGATCCAGCGCACCTCGAGCGGTCATCGTCGTGGTCTCGTCGAGCGTCACCTGACCCATATCGATGGTGATGTTGTCGTGCGAGTTCACGTAGTCCATGATCTCCTTCGCCTTCGACTCCACGTTCGCCCAGGAGTCGCCTCCGTAGGAGTGGAACTGGACGTGAGTGTGGTGCATCACCTGGTCGCGGCCGAACTTGCTGTTCGGCTTGATCCCCTCGGAGAGCTTGAACGAGTCGAGCGTCGTCGTGTAGTTGCCGGGGTTCCCGAGGTTGTTCGCGTGCATGTGCATCGAGTGCGGGAGACCCAGGTACTCGTTCGCCTCGATGAGACCCTTGATGATCTGGGCCGGGGTGATGTCGAAGTAGGGAACCGGGTCGTGAACGTTCTCGCAGTTCAGGCCCCAGGCCCAGGCTTCCGTGCCGCCGGGGTTGACGACCTTGACGGCGTAACCCTTCGTGGCGCGAAGCAGCCAGGCGATGTAGGCGGCGGCGTTCTCGATCTCGTGGTTCTTCAGGTACTCGAGCACGAACCAGTTGTTCCCGAAGACCGGGTAGGCACCCTGGTCGAGGATCGGGGTGTCCCGCATCTCTTCGTGGGTGTGCCGGGCGTAGAGCGGCGGCATGGCCGCTTCCATCACGGTCGTGTACCCCATGCGTGCGTAGTTGTACCCGGTCCGGATCGTTGTCGGGACCGAGAACCCGCCCTGCATCCGCTCGATACCGCTTCTTGCCTTGTAGCCGAAGAGTTTGTCTTCGGGGCGGAAGTTGCGGCCTATGTTGACCTTCGGGCCGGCAACATGGGCGTGGATATCGACACCGCCGGCCATAACGGTCTTACCGGCGGCATCGATGACCTTCGGGCTGCTGAGAGCCGTCGTCTCGACGATCTTGCCGTCCTTGATGGCGACATCGACCCTGTCGCCCTTGATCCCCAGAACCGGGTCGAAAACGAACCCGTTCTTGATAAGATACTCTGCCATCGCTTACTCCCCCTGGATCTCCTTGACACGCGCAAGGACGTGTTTCAGGAACTCTTCATCGGTCATCATGCCCTCGGGAGGTTCGACAACCTTCCTGGTCTCAATCGGCACGTTGTCCATCCGGTATGCGCACCCGCCCACCTCGACGCCGACGAAGGCGACCGGGACGTGGACCCTGCAGACCTCGGTGGTCGGGGTCTCGTGCGGGTCGATCGCGACCGACGGGCGGTCGTAGATCTTCTTGACCGAGCTGAACGGGAAGTGCGCGCCGGGGTCGCTGCCGAGGACGAAGACGGCGTCCACCTCGTCCCTGCGGAGCAGGTCGTTGGAGGTCGTCTCGCCGGGGTTGTAGCGGGCGAATCCGCGGGAGAGGTCCACCGCATAGGGGAACCCGAAGAGCCAGCCCCAGACCTGGCCGGAGCCGGTGACGTTGTAGTGCCCGCGCATCGGCATAATGGCCGCTTTCGTGTACTCGTTTAAGTCACGGGTGACCGCGATGGCCTCGTCGATGTTGTGGTTCTTCCCGAGCGACTGGGTCACACCCATGCCGAAGAAGATGATCACGAACCGGCCGCTCTTGAGCGTCTCGGCGGCCTCGTAGATCTTCTCTTTCGGGATGCCGGCGACGACGTCGGGGAGTTGCTCGCCCTTGAACGCCACGCGGAATGCGTTGAGGAGTTCGTAGTCGCGCCCCTGCTCGACCTGCAGGTGGACGTCCGCCACGCTTGCGGTGTCGGTGGGCCGCGGGTCGACGACGATCACCTTCCGGCCGGTATGGCCCTTGCCGGTGAAGAATCCGCGGGGAAAGATCGAGTAGCGGGACATGTGCCGCGGGTGGGCGTGTGCCGGGTTGCATCCCCAGAAGAGGATCCGGTCGGCACGGTTCTTGACCTCACCGAGCGTGCAGCTCGGAATGCCGATATCCTGAACCGCGATAAGCGACGTGCCATGGCAGACGGTCGCCGTGTTGTCCATGACCGCTCCGACAAGCTCGCCGATCTCTGAGCCCACGGCCTGGGCTTCACAGTTCGTGGAGCTCCAGCCGTACATCAGCGGCTTCTTTGCATCGGTGAGCATCCGGGCGGTATACTCGATCGCGTCGTCGTAAGAGATCTCTTTCCAGGACCCGTCCTCCTGGCGCATGCGGGGACGGGTGATACGGTCCTTGGCCTGGGAGTGGAGGAACTTCTCGGCACCGATGGCGCAGGCGTTGTAGACCTCGAGGAGTTCTTGTCCATCGTTGCTGACGACGACCTCAAGGTCGTCGCAGAGCGTCCCGCAGAACGGGCAGATAACGTCGGTTACAGTCTTGGTCATGCTAGTTCACCCCTGCACCCCTTGCGCACCAGTTCCAGCGAGCTGAGGACGGGTTCGTTCTTGGCGACCTCCACCTCAACAGGCGTACCCTTAAACGTTGGCATGCCGGTGGAGTAGGTGTTCGGATTGACCACCATGTTTGCCCACGGCCCCATCGGGATGTATGCTACACCCGGATGAGGGCCCTGGGTCGCCTCGACCGCCTTGACGATGACACTGCCGTACTTGCTTGTGACGCGTACGTTCGTGTTGCGGAAAGCTCCCAGCTTTTTAAAGTCCGCCGGGTCGAGTTCGATGATCCCGCAGGCGGTGGTGTAGGCGGGTTTTTCCTTCCCCGCCTCCATGGACACCCCCTGCTGGATGGTACGACCCGTAATCAAATTCACTCTGATTGCCATTGTTATTTATCCCCTGTCTGTTATTATTGGATTATTATATTATTATCTGGCAAACTCTTTGAGCGGGCTCGGACCGAGCTCGTTGATGGTCTTGACGACGTCCGTCATGACCGTTCCCCACTTTGCACCCTCTGATGCAGAGACGAAGGTCATCCTGAGACGCTTGTCGTCAAGACCGATGTTCTTGAGGACACTCTTCAAGAGGAACATCCTCTTGGCTGCCTTGTAGTTGCCCTCAAGGTAGTGGCAGTCGCCGAAGTGGCACCCGGAGACCAGCACGCCGTCCGCCCCGTCCTGGAATGCTTTCAGGATGAAGAGGGGGTCGATCCGACCCGTGCACATCACGCGGATGGCACGGATGTCGGGCGGGTACTGAATACGGGCGCCGCCTGCAAGATCTGCACCGGCGTAGGAACACCAGTTGCAGATGATGGCGATGATCTTGGGTTTCCAGTTTTCGTCTGCCATTTACTGTTCACCTCCGAGGAGGAATGCGTCGATCTGTGCGACGATCTGTGGGCTTGCAAAGTGCTGCATCCAGATTGCACCGCCGGGGCAGAACCCGCCGCAGGTGCCGCAGCCCTTGCATTTGGCCTCGGTGACCTGCATGACTGTGCGTCCGTCCTTCTCGACGAGCGAGAGCGCCTGGTAGGGGCACTGGTTGACACACAGTCCGCATCCGGCGCACTTGTCCTCAAGACACTGGGCGAAGTAGGGCTCGAGCTCCACCTCACCCCGGTGAATCGGGATCGATGCCGCGGATGCCGCACCCTCAGCCTGGGCGACCGTGTCAGGGATATCCTTCGGTCCCTGGCAGACACCGGCGAGGTAGACGCCGGCCGTGGTGGTTCCGCACGGGTTCAGCTTCGGGTGAGCCTCAAGGAGCCAGCCGTCCTGCGAGCAGGAGACACCGAAGAGCCTGCGGGTCTTCTCGGTCTCGGCCGAGGGCTGGATGGCTGCCGCGAGCACGACCATGTCGACTTCCATGTCGATCGGCCGGCCGAGGAGCGTGTCCTCCGCGTTGACGTGAAGGTTCTTGGTCACCGGGTCTTCGGTGATGTTTGCCACCCTGCCGCGGATGAACTTCGCACCCTCGTTCTGGATACGGTAGTAGAACTCCTCGTACATCTTGCCAAAGGACCGGATGTCCATGTAGAAGATGTAGGGCACCGCGCCGGGGATCTTCTCGATGATCTGGTGGGCGTGTTTGAGCGAGTACATGCAGCAGAACCGCGAGCAGTACGGCTTGCCGGTATCCGTGTTGTCACGGGAGCCTGCACAGAGGACGAACGCGATCTTCTTCGGGGTCTCGCCGTCGCTCGGGCGGATGAGGTGACCGCCGGTCGGTCCGGACGCACAGATCAGCCGCTCGAACTCGAGCGACGTGATGACGTTGTCGTAGTTCTTGTAGCCCCACTCGAACTTCTTCTCGATGGGGTAGATGTCGTATCCCAGGGCGAGGATGGCGGTGCCGACCTTGACGGTTATGAGTTCGTCCTTCGCATCGAGGTCGACCGCCTTCTTGTCGCCGCACGACTCGACGCAGAGACCGCACTTGACGCAGGCGTCGAAGTCGACGGTGTAGATCAGCGGGGAGACCTGCGGGTGGTAGATATAGATCGCCTTTCTCGGCGCCATGCCGAGCTCGAAGGGGTTCGGCTTGATGACCGGACAGACTTCGGCACAGTCGCCGCAGCCGGTACAGCCGCCGCCGACGATGCCGCGGGCTTCCGCCTCTGCCGGGGTGAGGACACCGCGTGCCTTCTTCCGGAGGGTCACGTCGAAGTTGCCGATGTATCCCTCGACCGCCTCGACCTCGGTGTAGGTGAGGAGTTCGATGTTCTCGTTGCGGTAAACATCCACCATCTTCGGGGTAAGGATACACTGCGAGCAGTCCAGCGTCGGGAAGGTCTTGTCGAGCTGGGACATCCTGCCGCCGATCGTCGGGCTCTTCTCAACGAGGTAGGTCTTGATGCCTGCGTTCGCAAGGTCGAGCGCTGCCTGCATGCCGCCGACACCGCCGCCGACGACCATCGCAGTCTTCTCGACGGGGACGCTCTTCGGGACGAGGTCTTCGAGCAGGGACGCCTTTGCTACGGCGATCCTGACTGCATCCTTCGCCTTCTCGGTAGCTTCCTCGGGCTGGTGCATGTGCACCCACGAGTTCTGGTCGCGGATGTTCGCCATCTCGAACCGGAAGGGGTTCAGGCCGCCCGCCGCGGTTGCGTTACGGAACGTGGGCTCGTGCAGACGGGGCGTACAGGCCGCGACGACGACTCCGGTCAGGTTCTGCTCCTTGATGGCATCTGCGATCTTGTTCTGCCCGGGGGTCGAGCACATATACGCGTAGTTGTCAGCGACGACGACGTTCGGGATTGTCTTGGCGTATTCCTTTACTGCCTCGATGTCAATGGTACCTGCAATATTGGTACCGCAGTGGCACAGAAAAACGCCAATCCTTGCCTCTTTATTCTTGACTTCTGCCATGTATTTGCACCTCAGAGGATCTTCTTCAGGAACGGCTCAACATCGACGGCATGAAGGTCGAGTGCAAGCTCGTCCGGGCTCATGCCCTGAGCAAGTCCCAGGAGTTCGTTGTAGTGCAGGACGGGGAGCCCCCACTCGATGCCGAACTTGTCCTTGATCTCGACCTGTCCTCTGTCGTACTGGAGCTGGCAGAACGGACAGACCTCGGTCAGCGCATCCGCGCCTACTTCCTGCAGGTTGATCAGTTTTTCGTTCGTGATGTCGAGAGCGTGTGTCAGGTCGTATCCACGGACACCGCCGCCGGCACCGCAGCACTGCATCTTATTGCGGTACTGGACCGGTTCGGCTCCGAGCGCGGCGACGAGTTCTTCCATCCACATCGGGTTCTCGGTGTCGCCGAAGTGCCGCTCCTTGCCGGGCTTCATCAGGTGGCACCCGTAGTGGACGGCGACCTTCGCGCCGGTCAGAGGGCGCCTGACGCTGTCTGCAATCTTCTTGACGCCCACGACCTTGGGGTCGTAGTAGAGTTCGGCGAGGTGCCAGACGTCGACGGTTCCCTTGAACTCCATGTCGATCTCTTTGAGCACCTCGTTGACTCCGTCGCGGAGTTCGTCGTTGTGCTTCAGTTTGTGGTTGACTTCCCAGATCGACTTGTAGCACCCGTTGCAGACCAGGGCGATATCCATCTTCATCTGCTCGGCGAGCACGACGTTTCTGGCCGCCATCGCGTACCAGACGTTCAGGTCGATCGAACCGAACGCACCCGGTGCCGGGCAGCAGCTTGCACCCTTCAGGGGCAGAAGGTCGATGCCGACGTTCTTGCTGGTCTGAATGGCCGCAGCCTCGATGCCGGGGTACCGGTTCGGGGCGATGCACCCGAGGAAGAATGCGTACTGGTGATTATTTCCGCTCATGGTTTCACTCTCCCTCCGCGAGAATCCTGTCCGCGTTCTCTTTCAGTTTGTAGTGGTCGATGATCTTCCTGATGCCGGGCAGGTACTCGGGGTACTTGTGCGTCGTCTCAGGCTCCTCCTCGAGTCCGAGCTTCTTCCTGGCTGCACGGTTTGCGTCGTTGTTCGGGACGCCGTGCCCGCTCTTGTAGATCAGCTGGACGGTCTGGAGGAAGTTGCGCGGAACGATGTCCCGCTTGAACGCGAGGTTCCTCATCGCCATGATTGCGTCGGTCGGCGCGAGGTCGCGGGGGCACCGGTCGGTGCAGCTGTAACAGGTGGTGCAGAGCCAGAGGTCCGGGTCGGTGAGGGCCTCTTCCTCGAGACCGAGGATTGCCTTGCGCATGAACAGCCGGATACGGTACGAACTCCGGGGTGCCGAGGGGCACGAACCGGTGCAGGTGCCGCACTGGTAGCACATGTGGGCGGCCGTCTGCCCGATCTTCTCCACATCCTTGATGAACTCGGGGTTGCTGTCAGGAATGTAGTACTTCCTGTCCCGGAGTTTCTCAGCGAGTTTCTGGTCCTTGTAGTCTTTCTTTACTGCCATTGACTATCCCTCACGCCTCTTCCGGTTTTCCCAGATGCTTGATCTCGACCTCTCCGGGAGTGGTCTCCTTCACCTTCGATGTCCGTGTGGTGAGCAGCTTCTCCTTGATGCTCTTAAAGAGGTCCGTATCCTTGTCCTGCATCCTGATAGCAGTCCGCCGGAGAACAATCGCATCTTCGCTCGGGCAGGCGTTGACGCAGGCGCCGCAGAAGATACAGAAGTCCTTGTTGATGGCGATGTTCGGCTCAATCTGACCCTTCATCTCCTTTGCAGGGAGAGGGGTCGGCAGGTAGAGCGCGTTGCAGGGGCAGACCTCGACACAGGTCGAGCAGCCGCCGGGACACTTCTCGGGGTTGATCTCGATCTCTCCCTCGAAGATCTTCTCGACGGTGATTGCCTCCTCCGGGCAGGACTGGACGCACCACGTGCAGGTGCAGCAGTTGTCCTGCTCGATCTCGACCTTGCCGGGCAGCCTGGTGCCGATGATCTCGCGTTCGAGGGTGATTGCATCCTGGGGACAGGCCTCGACACAGATCGTGCAGCCGTCGCAGGTGCTCTCCTCCCACTGGACATCGCCTTCGACCTTGCCGGTCTCGGGGTTCGCGGGTTTGCGAACGACGGTGATGCTCGGGCAGAGTTCGCCGCAGATACCGCAGACGTCGCACTTCTCGGTGTCGACGGTGAACGTCGTCTTGGTCTGCAGTGCGGTCTGGCGCGGCCTGCCGGCCTCGTCGCCGCCCTCGAATGCGGGGACGTCGCGGTTGATGGCGTCTCTCGGGCAGACCTCCTCACAGATGGTGCACCGGTCGCACTTCTCTTCGTCGATTACGGTGACCATGTCGTAGGTGGGGAATCCCTCCTGCTCAAGGATCGGGAGGCGCTCCTCGCCGTCGACCTTGAGTGTCATCGCGTTGAAGGGGCACATGATGACGCAGACGCCGCAGTACGAACACTTCTCGGGGTTGACGTCGACGGGTTCGGCGTAGTCGATGGCCCCGCGGCGTGTTGCACCGACGGGTCCGAGCACGATCGCCTCTTCGGGACAGGCATCGACACAGATGCCGCAGCCCGTACAGGTCTCGGCGTTCAGGATCAGGTTGTTGACCGCCTTCAGGAGCCTCTGCTCCATGACGACGTTCTGGCCTTCCCGCGTTTTGGAATACTTTGGAAACAGTGCCATATTTTAGTATCACTCCTGGGCTTCCGCTTTTCGGGCCTTGGCCCGGCTCTCCCACGGTCCTGCAAGCTTGATGACTCCATAGGGGCATGCCTGGACGCATACGCCGCAACCGGCGCAGAGCTCTGAGTTGAAGTCAAGGATGACGGCTTTGCCGTCTTTGACCTTGTAGATCTTATCCTTGGTTGCTGGATCCTCAGTGTAGAGCTCGAGAGCGTCGACCGGACATGCCACCACGCAGTTGTTGCAGCCTGTACATCGTTCCATATTGATGTGCAATGCAAATGCCATGGTATCACGCACCAGATCTGATCGATTAAAAATCGATATAAAAAGAATTGTCAAAGAATATACATAAACTTTCTGAAATCCGGCAGCCTTATATTTCAGAACTATGATTATCCGTCAAATATTATATATTAAATTGGTTGTTATGTCAACCCGATCATCGAAATCTCTTTACTATACGGGCTTTCAGGCATGATGCCGGATCAAAAGACGTAAATATGAAATCGGGGTTTCTGGTGAAAATCGGTGGTCGATCCGGCCCGGTAGCGTCGAGGGCGTGCAGGAACGCCGCCCGGAGGGGTGGGACCGGCCGTCCGCTTGATCGGGAGGGTCCGTTGTACCTTGCGCGGCTTGAGCGGTGACCGTTTCTGTATCCGTCGACTCTTCACTCTTCGTGTGGAAACCTTAGATTGCCTCGGAAGCCGGCTATATTCTGTGCCCGCGCTCCTCGTGCCGCATCCCGGATGGTCTTTCCGGCAGGCGGCCGGCGCGGCGGGTGCTGCACGCCGTCTTGTTGCATGAAGCCCGGGGCCGGCCCGTTGCGCACGCCCGGGTAAAAAAGAAACCTTATTCTGTCCACATTGTGACACTGTAGCAAACGAGGTGTATTCTATCCATGGAACTGAATGGCGTTACTATAGATGATACCTATGCAGAGGCGTTCCCGACCTGGGTGGCGCGGCCGATCATCACCGCGGTCACCGAGGAATGGGCATACAAGGCGGCAGTGGAGGCCGTAGGGTTTGCCACCTCGACCATCGGGTGTCCTGCGGAGGCGGGTATCGACTGCTTCGTCTCCCCCGACGACACCCCCGACGGGCGGCCCGGCTATGCGATCATGATCTGCGCGAGCAAGAAGAAACTCAAAGAGCAGGTCGTTGAGCGCCTCGCCGAGTGCATCCTCACCGCGCCGACGACGGCGGTCTTCGACGGTCTTTCCGACGTCGTCGCCGAGGTCCCGGAGAAACTCCCGGTCAAGTTGCACTTCTTCGGCGACGGCTACGAGGAGAAGCGCGAGGTCGGCGGCAGGACGGTCTGGGCCATCCCGATCATGGAGGGCGAGTACATCGGCGAGGAGGAGTTCGGCGCCGTCAAGGGTGTTGCCGGCGGCAACTTCTTCATCATGGGCGAGAACCAGATGGCCGCTCTGACGGCCGCCCAGGCAGCTGTCGACGCCATCAGCGGCGTCTGCGGCGTCATCACGCCCTTCCCCGGCGGCATCGTCGCGAGCGGCTCGAAGGTCGGGAGCAAGAAGTACAAGTTCATGGGCGCAAGCACGAACGAGGCTTACTGCCCGACGCTGAAGGATAAAGTTGAGGGCAGCAAGGTCCCCGAGGGCGTCAAGGCCATCTACGAGATCGTCATCGACGGCGTCGACGAGGACTCGATCAAGACCGCGATGGCCGAGGGCATCCGGGCGGCGACCAAGGTGCCGGGCGTGAAGTTCATCAGCGCCGGAAACTTCGGCGGCAGCCTCGGGCCGTTCAAGTTCGACCTGAAGGACGTCCTTGCGGACTACCTCTGAATCTCTTTTTTTTTGTGGCTCTTTGGGGCTGGTGGGTGTTTGCTCATGCTGTTGAGGGTATGGGCTGGTGAAGACTTCCATCAATCACGCTTCGAACTCCTTCAACTGTCTAGAACCTGGAATATTCTGTACCTCACTTGCCCTTCAACGGCTTTCCATCGGATATCGCCACGCGGGAGGGGCTGACGGGGAGGGGGTGCAGCCCCCTCCCCTGTCTCTACCCCGTAAAGTTTTACCTACAGCCCCCCACCACCCGCGCTTCGCGCTCCTCCCGCCCCCTGGGGGGCGGGCAGTGCGTGGCGATATGCCCACGAAATCCGTGCATCGGGGTAAGCGATGTTCCAGGAATGATATGTGAGTACGACTGGCTGCAGGGCAGGAGCTTGAGTCCCGAGAGCGTAGTGATAGTTGGCCGAAGGCATGATAGACTAACCGTCCGAAATTCGAATTCGCTTGGCCTCCCGGCAGTTCCACCACCCAGTCGATCCCCACTATGAAAGAACCACCCCCCGCCCCGGCCCCCCTCACCCGCGTGGAATAACCCCCTTTCCCCTCTCGCCACCTCCCCGGAGGCCGTTCTCCGCCGCCCCGCCCCGCCCGATCGATCCCCTTAAATACCGTTATCAACGACATTCTTGTTAACGATAATTCCGGTGACATCATGATTACGCTCACACCCGATGAGGTCAGGGCCCGGTTCGGCCCGTTGTTCTCGATGAAGTTCCTTGCCATGGTCGATCAGAACGCCGGTCTTGCGGAGATCCGCGAGCATTGCCGGGCCAGGGGGACGATCGAGTGGGACGCGGCGAACCGGGTGCGGGCAAAGGGTGCGGTCGAGTCCTGCCACGTCGAGGGCACGACGATGACGATGCTTGCCCGGCTGGGCGTATCCCCGGCGAATTTCGGGGCTGCCGGCCAGGAGATCGGCGGCCAGGCGCTTGAGGGAGTCGAGGTCGTCGGGGACGAGGTGGTGACAACCTGGTCGGGGATCGCCGGAGCAGGCGTCGGCGTCGCCGCCTGCCTCCCGCAGGCGCCGGGCGTGATCCGGGCGGAGTATCCGACCGAGGACGATCTCAAGATCGGCGGCGCCCGGGTCTGCCGGGTGCGGATCGTATCGCCGCTGTATGAGAAGGTGACGATCGGTATCGACGACACCGATACCCGCGAGGAGGGCGCCACGTGGGTGCTCGCGCTCAAGTGCGCCGAGGGCTGCACGATCCCCGGGGTCGAGTACCTGGACATGCGCCTCGTGCAGTTGAACCCCGCGGTCCCGAAGAAGACCACCAACTGCGTCGGTTCCGCCCTGAACTTCGCGGTTCGCCCCGGGAAGGTGGACGAACTCCTCGAGTACGTCCGCGACTTCGTCGAGTCGGGAGCGGTCAGCAACGACACCGGCATCGCTGTCTACCGGGGGATCGCGTTCGCGGAAGAGTCGCCCTACCTGAAGCGGGTCAAGACCGAACTCCTTACGGTCGACGACGCGGAGGCAGAGGCTGCCCGGATGGGCGTCCGATTCATCGACTTGACCGGTCGGAAGGGGCGGATCGGAGCGCTGGGCGCCGTTCTCTGGGGGAACAAAGGCGTTGAGGCGGCTGGACTCTATGGAGAGACTCTCTGATCCCTATACGATACGATACCCGCAGATCGTGGCGGTGGCCGACGAGAGCGGCGGGCAGGTGGAACTCGTCGAGTTCTTCGACTGCACCGGCGGCGCGATGTGGGTGAAGCGCCACTACGCACAGAGCCCGCTCGTCCGCTCCGTCCGCACCGTTGGGGCGACCAACCGCTACCTCCTCTCTGCCGGCAGCGCCGACCTCGCGCTCGAGGGCTCGGTCTTCCCGGCGGGGATCGCCGCCGTCATTGTCGAAGGAGACGAGATCGCCGTCACCTACCGGGGTCTCGGCGGCGGGGGCGTGGGGGCGTCGGTCTGCCGCGCCGGCGCTCGCGGCGTCGTCCGCTGCGTAAGCGACCCTGCCGGCGGCGGACGGCTCGCGGGCTCAACCGTCTGGCTTCCCCGCCGCGAACGGGTGATCGTCGGTATCGACGACACCGACACCCCTGAAGAGGGCGCCACCTGGACGCTTGCCCATAACATCGCACGCGCCGTCGAGGACGACCGTTCGCGCTACCTCTCTCACACCATCGTTCAGCTCTACCCCGTCCCCTACCGGACCAAGAACTGCGTCGCCATCGCCTGCGAGTTCGCCACTTCCGATCCCGAGGGGCTGATCAGGAACTACCGCGTTCTCCTCGAAGAGTACACCCTCTCGGACGAGACCGGGATGGCGGTCTGGCGGGGGTTCGACCCCTCGCCGCTCGAAGAGTTCGGCTGCCGCGTGAAGCGGGGCGAGGTCTCGGCCGCCGACCTTGCCGCCCTTGATGACGAACGTCTCTCCGTCGTCATGGACGGCCGGGGCGTGATCGGGGCGGTTGCGGCGATCCCGTTCTACACGCGATACGAGGAGGCGCTGGCGCTATGGAATGGATTCGGCTGAAAGCCCGGGTGCTTGAGACAGGCTCCGTTCGCCTCTCCGGCGAGCCTTCGGACGAATACGTATCCCGCTCCGCCGCCGGCCCCTCGGCCGGCACGCCCGGCTCTCTCTTCTTCTCTCCCGGCGGCGGCCGGCGTCTCCGCGCCGGCATCGACGATAACAGCCCGATCGAGATCGTCCACCGGGGTGGCGGCGCGGCCGACCTCCTTCTCGACGGCGAAGTCGTCGCCGGCCGGCTCGAACCTGCCGCCCTCCACTGCCCCCGCCAGGCCTACGTCACGGTCAGCGGGACCTGCGTCTTTCACTGCCGCTACTGCCCGGTGCCGGACCTCCCCGGCCGGCGGAAGGAGGTCGCCGAGATCGTCCGGATGGTCGAGAGCGTCGCCGACCGGATCGATGCCATCTCGATCACGAGCGGCGTCGCCTCCTCGATCGAGGAGGAGGAGGCGTATGTCCTCGAGGTCGTTGCGGCGCTCCGCCCGTTCAATCTCCCCATCGGCGTCTCGATCTACCCCTGCCCCGGGACCCCGGCCCGGCTTCACGCCCTCGGCGTCGTCGAGGTGAAGTTCAACATCGAGACGGCGACCCCTGGACTCTTCGCGGCAATGTGCCCCGGGCTCTCGTGGGAGGGGGTCCGGGAATCGCTCTCGGCCTCCGTCGCGCTCTTCGGGCGGGGGAGGGTCTACTCGAACGTCATCGTCGGTCTCGGGGAGACCGACGACGACCTGGAACGGGTGATGGAAGACCTCGCCGCCATCGGGGTTATCCCGGTTCTTCGCCCGCTCACCCCGGCGGCGGCTCTCGCCGACCGCCCCCGCCCCTCCGCCGAACGGCTGCTCTCGCTCTTCGAGATTCACAGGAAGATCCTTCGCCGGGCGGGGCTCGATCCCCGCCGGGCGCTGACGATGTGTGCGGCGTGCACCGGGTGCGATCTTACGCCGGGGAGGGACGCATGAAAGGCACCGAAGCGCTCGCCCGGGCGATCCGGCAGTCGGCAGACCGCTGCTACGCCGTCCCCGGCTACCCGGTATCGGAGGTTGCCGCCCTGGCGGGGGCCTCGAACACCGTCAACGAGAAGACGGCGCTCGAGTACGCCCTCGGCGACTCCCTCTCCGGGCGGAGGGCCGCCGTCTTCGTCAAGCACGTCGGCCTCAACGCCTGTGCCGACCCGCTCGTTCACGCCACCGCCCAGGGCCTCCGGTCGGGCGTCGTGATCGTCGCCGCCGACGACGTCGGCGCGGCGGCTTCAGACGTCGTGCAGGACTCCCGCTACTACGGCGAGGTGGCCCGGGTTCCGGTGCTGGAGCCCGACGGCGAGACGCTCGGCCTTGCCGTCGACGCGGCGTTCGAGGCATCGGAGACCTTCTCGAGGGTCGCCATCGTCAGGGTCACGCCCGCCTTCCTGGACGCGGACGTGCCCGAACCTCTCTCCCCTCCCCGGCGGCGCCGGGAGGGATGCCTCGCCGACCCCGGGCTCACGATGACCGGGCGGGCGCTGGTGGCCGACCGCCGGACCGCGGAGATGTTTGCCTGGTCGCGTTCCTCTCCTCTCAACCGGTTCTCGGGCGGCAGATACCGTGCCGTCACCGTCTATCCGCCGCCAGCCGACCCGGACGTGCTCGCCTCGCTCCACGAGACCGGCCGCCCGTTCCTCCGGGAGCACCGGCTGCTCGCCCCGCCCGAGCCCGCCGGGGAGCCGGAACGGTTCTCCACCCGGGGCTATTACCGGACGTTCTGCCGGGACTGCCCGTTCCACCCGGCCCTTGCCATCCTCCGCGAACGTGGGCTGCGGGCGGCCTGCGATGCCGGGTGCGCAATCCTCGCGATGAACCCGCCGTACCGCATCGGCATCGCCACCTACGGCCTCGGCTCGTCGGTCGCCGTGGCCGCGACCGGTCCGGGCGTCGCGCTCATTGGCGACTACGCGCTCCTGCATTCGGGCCTGAACGCCCTCATCGACGTCTACGAACGCAAACTCCCGCTCCTCTGTATCGTCTTTGCGAACAACCGGATGGGGATGACCGGCGGCCACCCCGTCCCCGAGATCCTTCGCTACATCGCCTGGGCGAACCCGGTCGTCTGCGCCGCAGACGATATCGGGGCGCTTCGCCGGGCCCTCGTCCTCCCGGATGAAGGCCCCCGAACGGTGGTGATCGAAGGCGCCTGCCCTGAAGGTGAGACCCATGAAACCGTGGCATATCGAGATCTGTGACGTAACGCTGCGAGACGGGGAGCAGACTCCCGGCGTCTCGTTTACCCGTGATGAGAAGACGGCGATTGCACAACTACTCGACGAGATCGGCGTGGAGGTGATCGAGGCCGGGTTTCCCGTGGTCTCCGCGGCGGAGAAGGAATGCGTCGCGGCCATCGCCCGGGCCGGCCTATCTGCCCGGGTCTGCTGCCTCGCACGGGCGCTCAAGCCCGATATCGAGGCGGCGCTCGACTGCGACGTGGATATGGTCAGCATATTCTTCGCGACCTCTGATCTCCACATCCGGCACAAGTACCGCAAACCCCGCGAAGAAGTGCTCGACGGCGCCCTCGATATGGTTGAGTTCGCCGCCGACCACGGCGTGCAGGTCAGGTTCGCCGCCGAAGACGCTTCGCGAACCGACCCGGCGTTTCTCGTCGAGATGTATACCCGCGGCGTCGAGCGCGGTGCGAACTACGTCAGTTTCGCGGATACCGTCGGCTGCCTCACGCCGCTCGAGACTCATGCGGTCGTCACCCGCCTCCTCGATGCCGCCCCGCTTCCGCTCTGCATCCACTGCCACAACGACCTCGGGCTTGCGACGGCGAACACCGTCACGGCCGCGGCCGCCGGGGCGTTCCAGCTCCACACCACCGTCAACGGCATCGGGGAGCGTGCAGGGAACGCGGCGCTCGAACAGGTGCTCGCCGTCCTGCGGCTTAAGGGCGGCGTCGACCGCTACGATCTCGGCCGCCTGCAGGAGGTCTCGCGCCTGGTCGCCCGGTGCTCGGGGGTTGCCCCGGAGCGCACCCGGCCGATCGTCGGCGAGAACGCCTTTGCCCACGAGAGCGGCATCCATATCGCCGCCATCCTCTGCGACCCCTCGACCTACGAGTACGTCCCGCCGGAACTGGTGGGCGGTGAGAGGCGCTTCGTCCTCGGGAAGCATACGGGGAGGAAGGCGCTCGACCACATCGCACAGGCCTACGGGTTCGACCTCTCCGACGACGAGGCACGATGGGTGCTCGAGCAGATCAAACAGAGGAGCGAGGGGAAGTGCAGCGTCACCCCTGAGGTGCTCTGTGGGTTCCTCCGGCAGGCGAAGGGGGGTATCCTTCAGTGAGTACGCTCTCCGAAGCGATCCTCGGGGCGCCGGCGGGGAGGTATGTCGACCGCGAGGTCGATATCGCCTTCGCCCACGACGGAACCGGTGTTCTCGCGCACGAAGCGCTCCGGGAGATGGGGGTGAAGCGGCTCCCGCACCCCGACCGCCTGCGCCTGGTCTTCGACCACATCGTCCCGGCGAACACCGGGACGACGGCGACGCTCCAGGCCGAGCTCAGGGAGTATGCCCGGGTCTCGGGGATCGCGCTCTCGGATGCCGGCGGGGGGATCTGCCACCAGGTGATGAGCGAAGGGGTCGTCCGGCCCGGCACGATCCTCGTCGGCGCCGACTCCCATTCCTGCACCCTCGGTGCCTTCGGCGCGTTCGCCACCGGGGTGGGAGCGACCGATATGGCGGCGATCTGGGCCTCGGGGGAGACGTGGTTCCGCGTCCCGGAGACGATCGCGGTCAATCTCACAGGACGGCTCTCCGGTCCTGCGGAGCCGAAAGACGTCGCCCTCGCCTACGTCGCAGACCTCGGGATGGAGGGGGCGACCTACCGGGCGCTGGAGTTCACGGGCGACGGGGCGGCGACGATCTCCATGGACGGGCGGCTGACCCTCTCGAACATGGCGGTCGAGACGGGGGCGAAGACGGGTATGTTCTATGCCGATCCCGTCACCGTCCGCTACCTTGCGGACTACGGGGTCACGGCATCGTCCCAGGTGCCGGAGGACTGCCGCTACGAACGGACGGTCGAGATCGATCTCGACGATATCGTGCCGCTCGTCGCGGTCCCGCACCGGGTGGATACCGTCCGGGAGGCGGAGGAGGTCGCGGGCACGCACCTCGACCAGGTCTTCGTCGGGACCTGCACGAACGGCCGCTACGAGGACCTTGCCCGGTTCGCCCGCATCGTCCGGGGGAAGAAGGTGGCCGTCCGCACCCTGGTCTTCCCCGCCTCGCGGGCGGTGCTTGCCCGGGCAATCGCCACCGGGGTTCTCGCCGATATCGTGGATGCCGGCTGTGTCGTCGGGTCGCCGGGGTGCGGGCCGTGCCTCGGGGCGCATGCCGGGGTGCTCGGGGAGGGGGAGGTCTGCCTCTCCACCGCCAACCGGAACTTCAAGAACCGGATGGGCGTGGGCGGCGAGATCTACCTCTCGTCGGTCGCCACCGCCGCAGCGAGCGCGATCACCGGTGTGATAACCGTGCCGGAGGTGGCGTGATGCAGGGCGCTGGACCAGCGATCTGCCTCGGGCGCGATATCGACACCGACCTCATCATCGCCGGCCGTTACCTCCGGACGAAGGACCGCTCCGTCTGGGCGGAGCACGTCTTCGAGGACCTCGACCCGACGCTCGCCGGCCGCATCCGCGGCTCGGTCATCGTCGCCGGGAGGAACATGGGGTGCGGGTCGTCCCGCGAGCAGGCGGTGGTCGCCCTCCGCGAGGCCGGGGTGGTCGCAGTCGTCGCGGAGTCGTTCGCCCGGATATTCTTCAGGAACGCCGTCAACGTCGGCCTGCCGGTGGTCGAGGCCTCCGTCGCCTGCACCGACGGCTCCCGCGTCGCCTTCGACCTCGATAGCGGGTGGGTGGAGGTGGACGGGATGCGGTATCCCGCCCGCCCGCTCTCGGAGAAGATGGTCGCCATCCTCCGGGCCGGAGGGCTGGTTCCCTACTGGAGGTCGTGCCGATGATCTTCCCGCCCCACTGCAAGTTTGTCGGATCCGCGAACGGCACGCCGTGCGGAAAGCGGGCCTACTTCCTCTCGCGTTACCTCGTCCGGGAGACTCCCGGCGGCACCGAGGTGCTTGAGGTGGAGACCGACCCGAACGGAACCGGCCTGATGCGCGACGTTCTCTCGGCCCGGGTGCTCGCCTCCGGCGACGATGTCTACCGCTACCCGGAACGCGTGAACGTTCAGGATCGAACATTCTTAGTACAGGAAGCAATGCGGTCCGGGTACCGGTGCACCGTATTCTGCGGCCACGGGGAACAGACCACGTTCGTGCTCGACCCGGACCTCTCGGCCTTCCTCCGCGTCCACGTCTACGACATCACCCCGCCCCGCCCCCATCTCTCGGCCACGCTCGGCGACCTCGAGAGAACCGGGCTCTTCGGCGACCTCGAGGTCGTCTTCGAGCACCACGTCCGGGACATCCGCGAGATCAAAGCCGACGTCTACCCCTGCCGGGCGGCCGGGTTCCCCCGCACCGTCGACGCCGACCCGCTCCGGCCCGGCGACCGCGTGGCGGGGTGCCTGACGGCACGGGAACTGCTGCGGGAGTGCTACGGCGAAGAGGTCGCCGTGGAGACCATCTGCCCGCTTGAGAAGGTTGCGGCCGAGCCGTTCATCGCGCGGTGCTGCAGGAGCGAGCGTGCCGGTCTCGGCCTCTGGAACGGCCTCTTCGGCGCGGTGGTTCACTGGGGAGCGTCGTCTTGGGAGATTGCGACGGCGGCGAGAGAGGTCGCAACCGCGTGGAGGAGACGGGATGGTGAAGGTAGCGGTCGTTGAGGGCGACGGCATCGGGCGCGAGGTTGTCCCCGTCGCCCGCGATATCCTCGCGGCAGTGCGTCCGGATATCGAGTTCTTCGACGTCGAGGTGGGATACGGCCGGTGGGAGCGGACCGGGAGCGCCTGCGACGATGAGACGATCGCCGATCTGCGGTCGGCCGACGCTATCCTCTTCGGGGCGGTCACGACGCCGCCCGATCCCGAATACCGGAGCGTTCTCCTCCAGATCCGGCATGCTCTCGACCTCTACGCGAACGTCCGCCCGATCCGGGGCGAGGGGGTCGACGTCGTCATCGTGCGGGAGAACACCGAAGGGCTCTACTCCGGCATCGAGTGGACGGAACCCGACCGCGCCTGCACCGTCCGGGTCGTCTCCCGCCGGGGGAGCGAGCGTATCGCCCGCTACGCCTGCACCCTCGCGAAGTCCCGCCGCCGTCTCACCGTCGGCAACAAGGCGAACGTGCTGAAGTCGGACTGCCTCTTCGTCGAGGTCTGCACCGCGGAGGCCGCCCGGGCGGGGGTTCCCTGCACGCTCTGCTACATCGACGCGCTCTGCCTCGACCTCCTGATGCACCCCGACCGCTACGACGTGATCGTGACGACCAACATCTTCGGCGATATCCTCTCCGACGCCGCCGCCTACCTTGTCGGGGGGCTCGGGATGCTCCCGAGCGCGAACATCGGAAAGCGTGCTGCCCTCTTCGAGCCCGTCCACGGGAGCGCCCCCGATATCGCGGGCAAAAACGTCGCAAACCCCATCGCGGCCATCCGGAGCGCCGCAATGCTGCTCGAACACCTCGGCGATCCCGCATCCGCGGCGGCTGTCGAGGAGGCCGTCGACCGGGTGCTCCGTGCAGGCATCCGGACACCCGACCTCGGCGGGACCGCCGGCACCCGGGAGTTCGGGGCGGCGGTGCTCCGCGAGGTCGGGCGGGGGAAGGCCTAAGCGATTTGGGGTCGAGAGATTACGGTATGGTGCTGGTAGGATGCCACGTCTCCATCGCCGGCTCGATCGATCTTGCGGTCGGGCGGGCCCTTGATGCGGGCTGCGATACGTTTCAGATCTTCTCCCGCAACCCCCGCGGCTGGAAGGCAAAGGACCTCGACCCCGAGGTGGCCGCGGCCTTCAGGGCGGCGGTGAGTGCGGCGGGGATCGGGCCCGTCGTCGACCACATGCCCTACCTCCCGAACCCGGCCTCGCCCGATACCGAGATCTACGAAAAATCGGTCGCGTCGCTCACCGGGGAACTCCGGCGGTGCGCTCTCCTCGGGATACCTTATCTCGTGACCCATCTCGGGCACCACCGCGGCGCCGGGACGGCGGCGGGGCAGGAGCGGGTCGTTGCCGCCGTCAACCGGGCGTTTGCGGATGCCGGGGATGCCGGCGTGACGCTCCTCCTCGAGAACACCGCCGGGGAGAAGAACAGCGTGGGAACGACCGTCGACGATCTCTCCCGGATCGTGGAGGGGATCGACGCAGAAGGAAGGGTCGGGATCTGTTTCGATACCTGCCATGCGTTCGCCGCCGGCTACGACCTCCGGACGGCCGAAGGCGTCGATGCGGTCATGGATGAGTTCGACGACCGGATTGGTCTATCCCATCTCCGGATCATCCACCTCAACGACTGCAAAGGGGATCTCGGGAGCGGGCTTGATCGGCACGAGCACATCGGGCTCGGTTCTATCGGTGAGGAAGGCTTCCGGCATATACTCAGTCACCCGGCCGTCCGCTGCCTCCCCCTCATCTGCGAGACGCCGGTCGACGGGCGGCGGGACGATACCGGGAATATCGCGAAGGTCCGTGAACTTGCGGGAGCCTGAGCGCCCCGTGACGTCGCTCCGGCGGGATCGTGCTGCCGGTTATCCTGTGCCGGCCCCGGGGGCAGCAAATATTGCATAATTTTTATAATAATCGGATATTTTTTCTCAGCCCATTCTATTTTATGGTAAGATATTTATATTGCTAATTCTATCCTGCAACGCGCGAACCCTTTATCCTGAGGACTCCCGGTGATTCTCCGGGATTCCACAGGATTTCCGTTTGTACGCCGGCGAAGGAACCTCGTTTCCCCGGCGTGCGTACAGACACCATCGTATGGGACGAAGGGGGCGTTCTCATCGCGGTGATACAAGAATGACTGCATGTAAAGCGCTGATTGTTATCTGTACCGCCATTGCCATAGGATTACTGGCATCGCCTGCCGTGGCCGGGGAGAGGGCCCCGGGGGATATCGTTTCGATCTGTATCGATGGAGGGTCGCAGGAACATCCCGACATCGACGGGGGAACGGTTGTCTGGGAGGACGGAAGGAACGGAAAGTCGATCTACTATTCGAGCGGCCCCGGCGGCGGAAGCCGGAAGGTTGCGGGCGCGGGGACGGGGCAGAGGTATCCGTCCGTCTCCGGGGATTACATCGTCTGGGAGGAGAACCGGAACATGAGCCCGGACATCTTCTTTTTCGAGATATCGACCGGCGTGACGACGGCGCTCACCGACGATCCGGCCGACCAGTGGATGCCCGTCGTTCACGGGGAGCATGTGGTCTGGTACGATGCCCGGAGCGGGAGCACGGATATCTGCCTCTATGATATCGAGACCGGCAGCGAGACCTTCCTCTCCTGCTCGCCGGTGACCGACTGGAAGCCCGCGCTCTCGGAGCGGTACGTCGTCTGGGAGGAGAGCACCGGGAACGGGGATATCTGGCTGTACGATATCCGGAGCGGAGAGCGGCACCGGATCACCGGAAACGGTGCACGACAGACCTACCCGTCGATATCGGTGAGCCGGATTGTCTGGGAGGACTACCGGAACGGGGCTCCCGACATCTACCTCTTCGATCTCGACGATCCTGGCGCCGGAGAGCAGAGGATCACCGACGACCCCGATTGGCAGGTCTCCCCGGCGATTGACGGGGACCTCATCGCCTGGGAGGACAGGCGGGACGGGCCGTGGAACGTTTACATCTGCGACCTCACCGCAGGGAAGGATAAGCAGGTGCCGGTCATTCCTTCCGCGACCGAACAACTCTACCCCGCCGTCAGCGGCGATCGGGTCGTCTGGCAGAACGGCCGTGGCGAGGGTTCGGACGTCTACGCCTTCACCTACTTCAGCGGAACGGCCCCGGTAGCGGAGTTCTCGGCAAACCCCGGCGAAGGAGGGGCGGTACTCAACGTCCGGTTCATCGACCAGTCGGCCGGCGACCCGGGCACCTGGGAATGGGACTTCGGCGACGGGAACACCTCAACCTTGCAGGACCCACGGCACTTCTACGAGATCCCCGGGAACTATACCGTCTCGCTCACGGTGAGCAACGCGTTCGGGTCAGACACCGTCACGAAGACCGATCTCATCCGCGTCGGTCCCCCGGAACCGCCGGTCATCCGTTTCCGGGCTGAGCCGGTGTCGGGGCCTGCGCCCCTCACGGTCGCTTTCTATGGTGATTTGCCGGACTACGCGACGGCCTGGCTCTGGGATTTCGGTGACGGCGAGAGATCGGTACACCGGGACACGTATCACCGTTACGATCGTCCCGGTGTTTACAACGTCTCCCTGACCTGTGACAACGCGGGAGCCAGCGCGACGCACACGGAGTACGACTACATCACCGTCTACGAGCAACTCGACCCCTCGTTTTCGGCCGACGTCAGGAACGGGACTGCGCCGCTCACCGCCAGGTTCACGGATACCTCGACCGGCGGGCCCGAAACATGGCTCTGGGACTTCGGTGACGGCGGAACCTCTTCGGAGCAGAACCCGGTGCACACCTACGTGAGCCCCGGTGCCTATGACGTCACCCTGACCGCAGGGAACGCCGCCGGGAGCGGCACGGCAGCAGAGCCCGGCTACATAACCGTCCATCCCCCGACCGCGACCCCGACCCCGACGGTTAGCGTGACGCCGACGCCCTCTCCGACCGTGACCCCGACCGTAACCCCGACCCCGACGGTTAACGTGACGCCGACCCAGACCCAGACGCCCACCCCGACCGCGATACAGAACCCCCCGGGCGGAGGGGGAGGAGGAGGAGGCGGTGGCGGCGGCTCCGCCCCGGTCAACCCCGGCTGGAGCACGCCGGAGCCCAACCCCACGCCGAAGCCCACCCCCCGTGAAGCCGACTCCGGCAGCCTGCACCTCGGAGAGACCGGCCTTGTCGACCAGGTCGCCAGGATCCATTCGGCCGACGGGGTCGCGACCCTCATGATTGCTGAGGGCATCCGGGCGGTCGATGCCGCCGGCAATCCGCTTCGCGCGGTGACCCTTGCGACGATCGATCCGGCCGACGTGCCCGCGGCGCCCGGCGCGTACGTGTTTGCCGGGTACGCCTGCACCGCCGGGCCGGAGGGTGCCGCCTTCTCCCCGCCGGCGACGCTCTCGTTCAACTTCACAGAAGAGCAGTGGGACGCCGTCTACAACGGCAGCGTGCAGGGCGGGCTCGTGGTGCAGCGATACAACCGGTCGGCCGGCACCTGGGAGGAAGTTCCCACCGCCGTCCTCCCGGAGGCCCGGAGCGTCACGGCCGAAGTCCTGCACTTCAGTGCGTATGCGCTCTTTGCCGCGGCACCCGATGACGGCGCGGCACAGGCGGTTGCCGCCGATACCGGCCAGGAACCCACGGCCGGGGAGGAGATCCCGTACGCGCACCTCATCCCGGGCTTGCTTGCCCTCATCATCGCGGGGGCGGGGGCGCTCCTCTACTTCCGGAAAGGAGAGCCCTGAAGCGGGCCCTGAAAACTGTTCAAAAAAAGCGATGGAGGAGGGTTACCCTCTCCGTCTCCTCCCCGCGAGGAGGAGGAGCAGCGCCGCCCCGGCAGCAGCCGCACCGAATCCCGGTGCCGCCGTCGGGGCGGGGCTCACCGCCTCCGTGATGCCGGCAAGCCAGGCGGCGCTGGTATCGGGGGAGAGGAACCGGATGCCCGCGAGGGTGTATCCGCCGGGAGCGCTGGCGGCCCCGTAAATCCCGGTAGCGGTGAACGCCGTGTCCCACAGGATCGTTCCGTCTGCATCCGTTCCGAAGACGAATCCCTCTCCGCTCCTCGCGTCCGTGCCTGCAACCACATACCCGCCGGAGGGCCGCAACTCGACGGCGTATCCGGTCAGCCCCTCCATGTTCCGGAGCCAGACCTCCTTGCCGTCTCCGTCGACGAGGCCGTACCAGTAGTTGCCCGCGTAGACGAACCGCCCGTCATCCGTCTCCTTGACGTCGAAGATGATCGGGACCTGGTAGTTCTCATGCCAGAGCGTCTTCCCGTCGGCATCCAGCCGGATCAGGAAGGCGTCGCCGATGTCGTAGGTAAAGGGCGACTTGGTGCCCCCGAGGACGTAGCCGCCGTCAGCGGTCACGGTTCCTACGTTCGCAGAGATCCCGGGGAACGTCCTGTTCCAGGCGGGCGTGCCGTCACCATCGGTCTTTACGATGACCGCCGTCGTCTCGTTCTCCGATTCGGGCGGGTTCCAGAGCCACCCGATCGCGGCGTACCCGCCGTCCGCAGTCTCCTCGACGGACGAGACCTTCATCCCGGGAATGACCTGCCGCCACTCCTCTTCACCGGCGGCATTCGTCCTGATCAGGAACGAGGAACCCTGGTAGTTGAAGTCCTGATCGACCACGGTTGTGGACATGTTGTAGGCGCCGATGATATATCCCCCGTCATCGGTCTCCGCAACGGAGGCCGGCGCTATCTCGGGCATCGTCACCGTCCATGTCTCATTACCCCGGCCGTCGGTCTTTACGAGCAGCAGGCTCTCGCTCCCCCCGTACTTCTCCGCAAGGGTTGAACCGAGGGCGATGAACCCGCCGTCCGCCGTCGGCGCAACGGCGTCGAACTTGTTGTTGTTCTCCGGTGCGAACGTCACGTTCCAGGCGACCTCCGGTGAGGTCTCGCTCGCAGAGACGATTCCTGCCGGCATCACCACCGCTATGAGCAGTGCCGCGAGGATCGTCCCCGGCTTCCAGAAGTCTCGGACTGTTTCCGTCATGGAATCGATCACTGGTGCGGCGCGGCACGCAAAAAGCGTAGTGGTTCGCCCCGGCAATCCATTAATGAACGTGAACCTCCAATACCTCTAGCACGTGTTGGCAACATTCGACGGAACCTGGGTGCGCCTCGGCGGTGAAGGGCGGACGCTCTACGAGCAGGGCGGCTACGGCAGGCCCGAGGGAACCGGCCTCCGCCTCTCTCCCGAAGAGGCACTCTACCTCATGGAACGAAACAAGATCGACGTGAAAGACTTCGGTTTCGACGCCCTGCTCGGCCTCTTTGCCGGCCAGCCGAACTTCATCCGCAGGTACCTCGTCTACCGCGACATCCGCGAGCGGGGATACGTAATCCAGCCCGGGCCGCAGGATTTCCGCGTCTTCCGCCGCGGCCACAAGCCCGGCGTCGGGAAGTCCCGGTACCTGATCCGGGTTCTCTCCGAGCGCGACATCGTCGACTTCGACCGGTTAAGCCAGGACGTGCTTGCCGCCGTCAACATGCGCAAACAGTACCTCCTCGCGGTCGTCGACGACGAGGACGAGTTGACCTACTACGAGGTGCGGGTGCAGGATCTTCCCGGGGTCGGGGAGCCTGCGGGATGCGCGACGCCGGTGGAGGCCACGCTCTTCGGGACCTACGCGCTCGCCCACCTGCCGCCGGGAACCCCGCTCGAAGAGGACTGGTACGGCAAGCGGCTCGATACCGAACGGCTCCTCCTCCGCCCGGTCGAGTCGATCTATCTCATGCGCAGACGCTGCCTCTCGGTCGTGCAGGACGGGGGACAGATGACCGCAGAGCAGTTCCTCGATGCGGCGGCAGGAAAAGACGTCGAGATCCATGAAAAAGAGCGGGTCTTCTCCGATCTGCGGGAGAAGGGCTACATCCCCCGGACGGGCTACAAGTTCGGCCACCACTTCCGTGTCTACTCGGGAAAGAAGAGCCATTCCGAGATGCTCGTCCACGCGGTTCCGTCCGGAACCTCCACGCCGATGAGCGCCGTCTCCCGCTCCGTCAGGCTCGCTCACAGCGTCAAAAAAAAGATGTTGTTTGCCTGCATATATAACACCGATATCAGATACGTCGAATTCGCCCGAATAAAACTGTGAGCGTCAGCACATGCATTCTGAAGTGAACCCGTGGTCGAGTAACCAGACCGTTGATGTGGATCGACTCTTTGCCGAGTTCGGCATCGAGCCGATCAGTGAGGTCGCACGAAGGCTTCCCGAAGTACCGTCGTTTATGCGCAGGGGTATCGTCGTCGGGCACCGGGACTACAACCTGGTCGCCGACGCCATCCAAAAGCGCACCCCGTTTCACGTGCTGACCGGGTTCATGCCCTCGGGCCTCCCGCATCTGGGGCACCTGATGGTCATGAAGGAGGTCGTCTGGCACGTCCGGCAGGGCGGGAACGGCTACGTCGCCGTCGCCGACCGGGAGGCGCACGCGGTCCGCGGGATCTCGTGGGAGAAGTGCCGCGAGTACGGGAAGGAGTATCTCAAAGCCCTCTACGCCCTGGGATTCGAGGGCACGACCTACTACCAGAGCAAAAACGAGCGCCTGAAAGACCTCGCGTTCGAGGCGTCCACGAAGGTGAACTTCTCGGAGATGTCGGCGATCTACGGGTTTGGACCCGATACCTCGCTCTCCCATGCCGTGAGCGTCATCACCCAGGTTGCCGACATCCTCTTCCCGCAGCTCGACGCCGGCCCTGCGCCCACCGTCGTCCCGGTCGGCCTCGACCAGGACCCGCACATCCGGCTCACCCGGGACGTGGCCTACAAACTCAGGCTCTTCACGGTCGAGGATCGCGGCGACCATATCAGCGTCCGGTCGAAGAACGCTCCCGAGGCGGCTCTCGAAGCCGTCCACCGCGCCTTCCCCGGCTCGAAGAAGTATGCGGGTCACGTCGACGTCACCGGCCTTCCGCAGGAGCAGGTCGAGGACGCCGTCAGGAAGATCGAGATCGCTCACGGCGGGTTCGGGTTCTACCTCCCCTCGTCGACCTATCACATCTTCATGCCCGGACTCCAGGGCGGGAAGATGTCGAGCAGCGTGCCCGAGAGTTTGTTCGGGTTCTACGAGCCCGATAAATCGGTCAGGAAGAAGGTCATGGGGGCGATGACCGGCGGGAGGATGACGCTTGAGGAGCAACAGCGTCTCGGGGGCGAGCCGGACGCCTGCTCGGTCTATCTCCTGAATCTCTTCCACATGCTCGAGGACGACGTGGAGCTCGCCGACCTCCGCCGCCGGTGCGAGAGCGGCGAACTCACCTGCGGGCAGTGCAAGAAGGAGACGTATGAGCGCGTGCAGGCGTTCCTTGTGGAGTTACGGGATAAGATGGATTCAGTCGAGCATCTTGCAGAGGAGGTGTGACGGTGGAACTGACGCTGAACGAGAAGAGGCTCCTGGTCGCCCTGGAGGCGACCGGGTCGGTCGATGCGGCCGTCCTTGCGGAGAAGATGGATGCCCGCCGGGAAGCGGTGGTGCAGTACGCGAACCTCGCCGGGGAGCGGGGGCTTGTGGACGTAGATAAACACGTCTCCCGGCGGTATGTCCCGACGGAGGAGGGGCGGGCCTACATGGAAAAGGGCCTTCCCGAGCGGCAGGTGCTCGAGAGTTTCGAGGAGACGATCCCGATGCGCGACCTCCAGCGCCATCCGCTCGCAAAGATCGCGATCGGCTGGATGCGCAAGAAGGGCTGGATCGCCATCCGCGACGGGGTCGTGGAGAAGACCGGCCGGACCGCCCCGGGCCCCGATGAGGCCGCGTTCGCCCGCCTCAGCGAGAGCGGCGCGATCGAGGACGGCGTTGGGGTCGGCGATCTCGTGAAGCGCGGGCTCGCCATTGAGGAGGAGACCGTCGCCTACACCGTCTCGATCACGCCCCGCGGCCGCGAACTCCTCAGCGGAGGGCTCGACCTGCGGGAAGAGGTCGAGACGCTCACCCGCGAGCAGATCCTCTCCGGCGAGTGGAAGGATCTCCCGCTCCGGCGCTACGACGTCACGAAACTCCCCCGGCGCGCCTACCCGGGCAAGACCCACCCCTACCAGCGCATCATCGACGAGATGCGCCGCACCCTCTTTGACATGGGATTCGAAGAGATGGCGGGCGGGATCGTGCAGAGTTCGTTCTGGAACTTCGACGCCCTCTTCCAGCCGCAGGATCACCCGGCGCGGGAGATGCAGGATACCTTCTTCCTCGGCGAGCGCTGGCCGCTCCCGGCGGGCTATGAGCGCGTCCGCGACATGCACGAGCACGGCGGCGAGACCTCGTCCACCGGCTGGGGAGGCACCTGGAGCGCCGCAAAGGCGGAGCAGTGCGTTCTCCGGACGCACACGACGAGCCTCTCCATCCAGCACCTGGCGAGCCACCCCACCCCCCCGGTGAAGGCGTTCTGCATCGGCCGGGTCTACCGGCGGGAGGCGGTCGACCCCACCCACCTCGCGGAGTTCGAGCAGCTCGAGGGGATCGTGATGGACGAAGGGGTGAACTTCCGCCACCTCCTCGGGTTCTTGAAGGAGTTCTATGCCAAGATGGGCTTTGAGAAGGTCCGGTTCCGCCCCGGCTACTTCCCCTACACCGAACCCTCCGTGGAGCCGGAGGTCTACGTCGACGGGCTTGGCTGGGTGGAACTCGGCGGCGCGGGCATCTTCCGGGAGGAGGTGACCGCGCCCTTCGGGATCGAGCACAAGGTCCTCGCGTGGGGCCTCGGGATCAGCCGGGTGGCGATGCTCCGGCTTGGCCTGCGGGATCTCCGGCAGCTATACAGGAGCGACGTCGAGTGGGTCCGGGAGACGCCCACCTACGGCGGGAGGCGGTGAGCATGGCGATTATAACGTTACCCTACCGGTACCTGGAACGGCTGGCCGGAACCGACCGGCAGACGATCATCGACCGCGTTCCGATGATCGGGGCCGACATCGAGCGGATCGAGGAAGACCACGTGGACGTCGAGTTCTTCCCGGACCGGCCTGACCTCTACTCTCCCGAGGGCGTTGCCCGGGCGATGCGCGGGTTCCTCGGTATCGAAGAGGGGTTGCCGGCCTACACCGTCCGCCCTTCCGGGATCACCTTCTCGGTCGACCCGGGGCTTGCCGGTATCCGGCCGTATCTCGGCTCGGCGGTGATAAGGAACGTCAACCTCGACGAGGAGGCGATCGAGAGCCTGATGGCCCTCCAGGAGGCCCTCCACTGGGCGGTCGGGCGCGGTCGGGGCAAGGTGGCGATCGGCGTCCACGATCTGGACGCGATCACGCCGCCCTTCCGCTACATCGCCTCGCCCCGGAGCCGATCGTTCGTCCCGCTGGACTTCGAGCGGGAGATGACGATGGAGGAGATGCTCGCCGACCACCCGAAGGGCCGGGACTATGCCCACCTGGTGGAGAAGTTCGATCGTTTCCCGCTGATCGTCGATGCCGACGACCGGGTGCTTTCCTTCCCGCCGATCATCAACGGCGAGCTGACGAGGGTCACGTCGGCGACAAAGAACATCCTGCTCGACTGCACCGGCACCGACCAGAAAGCGGTGATGACGGCGGTCAACATCATCTGCACGGCGCTCGCCGAGGCCGGAGCGACGATCGAGAGCGTCACCGTCAAGGGAGAGGAGATGCCCACGCTCGCCCCCGCGGAGCGCGTCGTCTCGGTCGCGGAGTGTTCCTCCCTTCTTGGCCTCTCCCTCACGGGAGAGGAGATATCGCGGCTTCTTCGCCGGATGCGGTTCGGGGCAGAGCCCGACGGCGACTCACGGGTCCGGGTGCTCGTCCCCTGCTACCGTTCGGACATCCTCCACGACTGGGACGTCTTTGAGGACGTGGCAATCGCCTACGGTATCGAGAACTTCGACGCCGTCCTCCCGGAGACCTCCACGGTCGCACAGGAGCACCCGATCCCCGCCATCGCGGGAGCGGTAAGGTCGGTGATGATCGGCCTCGGGTACCTCGAGATGATGCCGTTCACCCTCTCAAACGAGCGGGTGCTCTACGCGAACATGCAGCGCGAGCCTGCTCCGGGGACCCTGCGGGTTCTCCACCCGATCAGCGAGGAGCAGACGGTGGTCCGGACCGACCTCCTCCCCCTGCTGATGGAGATGCTCCAGGCGAACAAGCACCGCGAACTCCCGCAGCGGCTCTTTGCGGTGGGCGACGTGGTCGAGGACTGCGTCACCTCCCAGCAGGCCGCCGCGGTCAGCATCCATCCGGCGGCCGACTTCTCCGAGGCATACGCGGCGGCGGACGTCCTCTGCCGGGAACTCTCGCTCTCCTATACGGTCACGGAGTCGGCCGACCCGGCGTTCCTCGACGGCCGCCGCGGGGATATCGTTGTCGACGGAAGAATAGTGGGGGTGTTCGGGGAGATCCACCCGGCTGTTCTCGGGGCGTTCGACCTCGAGCACCCGGTCGCGGCGCTCGCGCTCGACCTTACAGCCGTACCGGGATACCCCGCGCTGCCAGGTACTCCTTGACCTGGCGGACGGTGAACTCGCCGTAGTGGAAGACGCTTGCCGCGAGGCAGGCGTCGGCCTTTCCTTCCGTGAACCCTTCGTAGAAGTGGTCGAGCGTTCCCACGCCGCCGCTCGCGACCACCGGGATCCCGACCGCCTCCGAGACCGCTCTCGTGACCGGGATATCGAACCCCTCCTTCGTCCCGTCGGTCTCCATGCTGGTGAGCAGGATCTCGCCTGCCCCGCGCTCCTCCGCCTCTCTCACCCAGGCGACGGCGTCAAGCCCCGTGCCCCGGCTGCCGCCGTGGGTCACGACCTCGTACCAGCACTCCTGGCCGTCGGCAAGGCTTATCGGCGTCTTTCCCGGCGCCGTCTCGTAGTTGCGCCGGACATCGACGGCGACGACGATGCACTGGGTGCCGAACCGTTCTGCGCCCTGCGAGATCAGGTTCGGGTCGGCGACGGCGCTCGAGTTGATGCTCACCTTGTCCGCGCCCGCCCGGAGGATCTGCTTCATATCCTCGATCGTCCGGATGCCGCCGCCGACGGTGAGCGGAAGGAAGAGCTGATCGGCCGCCCGCTGCACGACGTCGATGATGGTGCCCCGGTCCTCCCTGGTGGCGGTGATGTCGAGGAAGACCACCTCGTCCGCGCCCTGCTCGTTGTAGCGCTGGGCGAGTTCCACGGGATCGCCCGCGTCGCGCAGGCCGACGAAGTGCGTGCCCTTGACCACCCGCCCGTCCTTGAGGTCCAGGCAGGGGATGATCCGCTTGGTCAAAACCATGGGTAGTGGTTTTGAGGGCGGAGGTGATGAGGGTTTGCCTATAAGAGTTCGCTGTTCTTGTGAGCGGGGTTGGCTTGCGGGTGTTTGGTGGAGCCCTGGCGGGGTGGGGGTCGCAAAGTCCAGGATATGCCCTGGTGAACGCAAAACCGTCTGAAACTCCCTGTTTCGTATCACGTAAAACAGAAGCCTTTAGCTGGGTGGAGCCTACCTACAGCCGAGCCATGAAAAATCCCGGTGCAGTGGACCGTGGGGATATCGCCCTTGAGGGGTGGGGACAGGGGGAGGGGGGCGTGCCCCCTCCCCGTCAGCCCCTCCCCGCGTGGCGATATCAGGTGAAAATCCGTGTCCAGTTCGTGTGATACAACATCCGTGAGCGCATAGGTGAAAACTTCTAAAACATGGCCTTTACAAATGGCTGAACACTCCGGGATGCTCCTGGAGAATAGCCGTCAATAGATATTGCACATACACGCGGGCGAACCCGATCCCCTGGAGCCCGTGCTGCTCCCTTACTTTTAAGTACTCACGAAAGACACCTTTACAGGCAAACCGGAGAATATCCGGGCGGGATAACCGGTCTGGTGGTTTTTATGGAGTCTGGAGATCTAAAAATTGCGTGGGCGCGGCAGTATATGCCGGTGCTCTCGTCCATTCGGAAACGTTTTGTCGAGGAGAAGCCGTTCTCCGGCATGACTATCGGTATGGCCCTGCACGTCGAGGCGAAGACCGCGGTGCTGGTCGAGACGCTCGCGGCAGGCGGAGCCGAGGTATACATCACGGGGTGCAACCCTCTCTCGACCCAGGACGACGTCTCGACGGCGCTCGATACCCGGGAACGGATTCACTCCTACGCCCGCCGGGGCGCCAGTGTCGAGGAGTACTACGCGGCCATCGACCGGGTGCTCGATGCCCGCCCCGCAATCACCATCGATGACGGGATGGACCTGATCCACCGCATCCACACCGAGCGGCGGGATGTGCTGGACTCGATCGTCGGCGGGTGCGAGGAGACCACGACCGGCATCCACCGGCTCCGCGCGATGGCACAGGAAGGGGCGCTCAAGTTCCCGGTCGTCGCCGTCAACGACACCCCGATGAAGCACTTCTTCGACAACGTCCACGGCACCGGCGAGAGCTCGCTTGCGTCGATCATGATCACCACGAACGTCCTCATCGCCGGAAAGCGGTTCGTCGTCGCCGGCTACGGCTACTGCGGCCGGGGACTTGCGCAGAAGGCCCGGAGCCTCGGTGCCCGCGTCATCGTGACCGAAGTGGACCCCCGGCGGGCGCTCCAGGCGCACATGGACGGGTTCGACGTCATGACGATGGATGAAGCGGCACCGCTCGGCGACATCTTCGCCACCACCACCGGGAATACGAGCATCCTCACCGAACGCCACTTCCCGAGCCTGAAGGACGGGGTGATCCTCGCGAACGCCGGCCACTTCAACGTTGAGATAGACGTCGACTGGCTTGCGTCGCACGCGGACTCCACCGTCCACCGGGACGGGATCGACACCTACGTGCTCGGCGGGAAGGCCGTCCACGTCCTTGCCGAAGGGAGGCTCGTGAACCTCGCGACGCCGAAGGGCATGGGCCACCCCGTCGAGGTGATGGACCTGAGTTTCGCCGTCCAGGCGCTCTCCGCCGAGTTCATCGCGAAGCACGGCCGCGAACTCGCTCCCGGCGTGCACGACGTCCCGTCGGCCCTCGACGAGGCTGTGGCACGGCTGAAACTCGACGCGCTCGGTCTCTCGATCGACCGGCTGACGCCCGAGCAGAAGACCTACATGAGCAGCTGGACGATCGGGACGTAACTCGTCCCTTCTCTTTTTACCGCACTATTATAGATGCCTGCGCACGATCCGTGATGGGAGCGGACGGCGGGCGGGGTTCGGTTCGCCGTTAGCGCCCGTGGCCATCTGTGCTTTCTCGTATCTTGAGCATGAACCCGTGACTGCATCTCCGGCACCGATACTGCGCATATATGCCGCACCCGGGAACATCGACATTCCCCAGAAGTTCCCCCGGGGAGCCGCACCGGGGGCATGCCGCCCCCCGATCGTCGAACCAGTGACCGCATTTGAGGCATTGATGGACGGTATGGACCCGTGGGTTGGCGGTAATGATCTCCTTGACGTGGTCCCGGCACCCGCAGAATGGGCAGGGAGCAGGTCCATCCGCTCCGGTATCGCACGACGGGCACGCCGTCTTCCGGGTCCTGTCTAACCCGCGCACACACCCGTCCCCCTGTTCTCTGCACGTTTGTTCCTCTCCGGGAGGGTGTTACTCCACCCCTTTCGTGCTTCCGGTATACTTTCCGGCCTGCACGGGTCAACCACACTGCTCTGTCTCATACACTCCCTATGGGTGCTCCGATCGCTTAAATGATACCTATGGGTACCCATAGGTATCTCGCTGAAAAAATAAAAACAATACAATATAATTGTCCTGCCGGAATACCTGAATAGGAAGATGGAGTCTCCCGATAACGTCTCAAGCAAGCAGGTGGGTGTGCGGCTCCCGGGTCACCTCTACCGGTGGCTGAAGGAGAAGGTCGACAGCGGCGAGTACTCGAATATGGCCCAGTCGGTCATCGGAGAACTGACGAAAACGAGGGCGCTCGAAGAGATGCGGTTGCGGGAGACTTCGCGTTATGATGTAGGGGAAGAGCCCCTTGCCCAGATGGTGAACGAGCGGATTGAAAGCGTCCGCCGCGAGCTCCTGGACGAAGTGAAACGGCGGCGAGCCTGACCCGAACGTATCGTTCAACCTGCGTGCGACCGTCATCGGCCGGGGTGACGGCCGGTTCTCGCCCGGGCCGGTCGTCATGAAGAATCTCCTCAAACCCCCGTATCCAGCAACCGGCAGCACAACATATTTTTATGCTCGTCGAACCTGTAAACCGAATATCGTTTATATGGGCTCCGAATGAGCTAAATTAAATATGCCGTGCCGTAATCCTTTATGAACAAGGTGTCATTATTATGAAAGTATCAACCCCGGCAACCCTCGTTGCCGTAACGCTCATGATCATCGCCGGTCTCCTGGTTGCGGGATGCACGACCACGGAGGAGACCCCGGGAGAGACAACCCTGACTGTCTTTACGGCCGCATCGCTCACGGGGGCCTTCACGGATATCGGCAAAGCTTACGAGGCGCAGAACGAGAACGTCAAGGTCGACTTCGTCTTCGACGGCTCACAGACCCTCCGCACCCAGATCGAACAGGGAGCGAATGCGGATATCTTCGTCTCCGCGAGTACAAAGCACATGAAGGCGCTCCAGGGCGGCGGGTTCATGGAGAACAGCACCGTGGCGCCGTTCCTCGGGAACAGCCTGGCCCTGATCGTCCCGGTCGATAACCCGGCAGGGATCACCGGTCTCGCCGACCTGAACAAACCCGGTGTGAAGATCGTCATCGGCACCAAGGATGTTCCCTTCGGCGACTATACCCGGCAGATGTTCGAGAAGATGGCCGCCGATCCTGCCTATGGTCCGGCCTACAAGGACGCCGTGATGAAGAACGTCGTCTCCGAGGAGACAGCGGTGAGTTCCGTGGTACCCAAGCTGGCGCTCGGCGAGGCCGATGCGGCGATCGTCTACAAATCTGACGTCTCAAAAGACGACCTGACGAAAGTGACCCGGCTCGACATCCCGGCCGAATACAACGTCGTGGCCACCTATCCGCTCGGCATCCTTGCGGAGTCGCCGGGCAAGACTGAAGCAGAGTCGTTCATAGCATTCGTCCGAGGCCCGGACGGCAGCGCCATCCTGACGGAATATGGTTTTGACCCGATCGCTGCCTGAACGCGGGATCTCCCCGCACGGCAGCCTGACGGTATTGAGGAGGGTGGTGCTCTCCCTCCTCACCGCCGTCCTTCTTGCACTCTTCCTCCTCTTCATCACGCTGCCGGTAGTCTCGCTCTTCCTGCGCATATCGCCGGAGGCGTTCCTCAGCTCGCTTACCGAACCGGTGGTGCTCGATGCGCTCTCGCTCTCCTTCGTCACCGCGACGGTGAGCACGGTGATTGTCGTCCTCTTCGGGACGCCGCTTGCCCTGGTGAACGCCCGGCACGACTACCGGGGCAGGGAACTCGTCGACACCCTCACCGACCTCCCCATCGTCCTCCCGCCGGCGGTGGCGGGTCTCGCGCTGCTGATGGCCTTCGGCCGCCGGGGCGTGATCGGGCAGTACCTCGACATCTTCGGCATCCATATCGGCTTCACCACGATCGCGGTGATCCTCGCACAGGTCTTTGTCGCCTCGCCGTTCTACATCCGGCAGGCGCGGGCGAGTTTCGAGACGGTCGACCGCCTCTACGAGGATGCGGCGCGGACGCTCGGGGCCTCCCGCATGACCGTCGCTCTCCGGATCACCATCCCGCTTGCGTGGGGGGGACTCGTCTCCGGGGCGATCCTCTCGTTCGCCCGGGCACTCGGGGAGTTCGGTGCCACGATCATGTTTGCCGGAAACTTCCAGGGCAGAACCCAGACGATGCCGCTTGCAATTTACACGACCATGCAGGGAGACATGAACGCCGCAATCAGCCTCTCCATCATCCTTGTCGTGATATCGTTTGCGGTGATCTCTGCCGTGAAGATCGTCACCCGGAGGAAGTATTGATGCTCGCCGTCCATGCCGTCCGAGAGCTGCGTGACTTCGTCCTCGACGTCACGCTCTCCGTCCGGTCCGGCGAGACCCTCGTCCTCATCGGTGAGAACGGATCGGGCAAGTCCACGGTGCTGAACCTGATCTCCGGCATCCTCACCCCGGACCACGGCGAGATCGTGCTCGGGGATCGGACGCTGTTTTCGGACGAAAAAAAGATCGGTATTCCTCCCGAGAGCCGGAAGATCGGCCACCTCTTCCAGTCCTACGCGCTCTTCCCGCACATGACCGTCGCCGAGAACATAGCGTTCGGCCTCCGGTGCCGGAAGGTCCCGCGGCCGGAGATCGCCTTTTCCGTGACAAACCAGCTCCGCGCCATGAACCTCGTCGATCTCGCGGACGTCAACGCCGGCCGGCTCTCGGGCGGGCAGCGGCAGCGGGTGGCCCTCGCCCGGGCGCTGGTGCTCGAACCGGACCTCCTCCTCCTCGACGAACCGCTCGCTGCCGTCGATATGCGGGCGCAGACTGCGATGCGGAGCGAACTCCGCGGCAGGATAAAGGACGCCGGCATCCCCTGCATCGTCGTCACCCACAACCTCCGCGACGCTCTTGAACTCGGCGACCGCCTCTGCCTCATCGAGGAGGGGAAGGTGGTGGCCGAGGGTGCGCCGGGGGAGGTGCTTGCGATGCGGGAGAACGGGTTCATCGCGAGCTTTGCCGGGTAAGGCCCCACAACGGCTTTATGCCCCCGGCACCCATCACTGGTCATAGCCGGGGGCCGCCGGACTCCCGGCCCTTCTCGTGACGACCATGAAGAAACAGAGTTACGTGCTGTTCCTCGCACTGTTCGCGGTTGCCGCACTTTTGCCGGGATCGGCCGCGGGCGGGGAGATCCCCATTAATTACTCGTTCGACGAGTCGCACGCGGAGATATACGAGCGGATGCTGGAGCAGAACGCCTCCGTCGGCGAGTATTATGAGAGGGCCTGCCCCGAATTCCTGGAGGGCATGCCCCCGGAGACGAGGGCGCACCTCTACAACACGACGATGGCGCGGCAACGGCCTCCCGGTGCTGATGGGGAATTTGTGCCGCCCCTGAAGATGGGAAAAGTTGCCATTGCCACCGCCTCACCCGTGGTCTCGGTGTGCGGGGTACCTATCCAGATTGTTGGTGTCGCCATCCTCGGCCTTGCCGGTATCGTCATCCTTGCCCTGCTCGTGGCGGTCGCTCTCGTCCTGGAGCGGGTCCGTAAGAAGGAGTGAACGTCGTTTCTGGCCCCGTGCGGGGTAAAGGCACTCCATACAAACCGCCGGGATATCGCCTGCCCGGGCCTGGAGTGTGGATGGCGGTGCGACCGCAGTGCCGAAGAGAGAAGGCGCGCGCCCGGGGAGCTTTCTGGACTGGATGGCGATCCGAACCCCGTCTCACGCTCCCGTGCGCTATCGGAACGCTCCGTTCAGCACCCCGGCACACCGTTGTATTGGATCAATATTTCCGATAGACCTTGCTCCGGTTTCCGACCTCGACCAGGGTGATTATCATGGTATTACCCTCGATGGTGAGGACCGCTCGATACTGGCCAACACGAAAAGAGTACAGGGGGCTGCGTGAATGCCCCTTCATCTTTTTGACGTAAGATTTAGGGTTCGGTTCATCCGCCAGAGCATAGAGCTCATCCTTAATTCGTTTGCGATCAAATTCCGGGATGTTATCGAGGTCCCGCTCGGCGCCCGCCGTGATGAGCAGTCGCCATATCATAGGCCGCGTTCCTGCACATACTCCTCGAAGGGACGAACTCTACCGGCACGGATGTCTTCAAAGGATTCTTCAATCTTCTTCATGGACTCTTCGGAGAGCGGTTCCGGATCGTATGCCATGTCCAGGAGGCGGTTCAGCGTCTCGTCGTAGGTCTCTCGCGGATGGATCTTCACATCATCCAGGCGAGACTTGGTCTCCGGTCGAAGCTGGATCGTCGTAACCATAGTGCTCTATAGGGGTGTATGTGGTATAATGATTACCCCATGGTATTCTCTTCGATGAGAGGGCGGTGAAGCGAAGGGGCTCTTCCCGCTCTGCCCCGAAGAGCCCTGCAAAACGGTGGCCCCGGCAACCTGATGACGAGAATAATCGTATATGTCCCGGCACCGTGAACCCATCACGGCGCCCCCGCGCGGCTTGCCGGGCCCCGTGCGCAGTAGAGGTACTCCTGTGCATACCCGGCATACTCCCCAAAATAGTCCCGGCTAAATCGCCGGATCCGCTCGTACTCCGCCGGGGTGCAGTTTTTGCCGGCAAGGTCGGGAAGATACGTCTCCCCCACAATCCGGCGTATCCAGACGTCGACCGGGAACGCTTCAAAAAACCCGAACGCAAAGAGCAGCACGCAGTCCGCCGCCTTCGGCCCGACGCCCTTCAGTTGCATCAGCGCCTGCCGCGCCTCCTCGAACGGAAGGGCGGCAACCCGCTCCGCCCAGTCCGGGTTTTCGCTTGCGAAACCGGCAGCCTCGCAGACGTAGTCCGTCCGGTAACCGAGTTTGCAGTCCCATAAATCCATGCGTGAGACCCCGGCGAGCGCCTCCGGTCCGGGGAACGCGTACGCCCTGCCGGAGGGCCCGTCTACCGGCCTCCCGTAGCGCTCCGCCATCAGCGCGACCCGCCGCTTCACCGCCGGGATGTTCGTGTTCGTGGCGCAGAGATACGAGACCAGGCACTCCCACGGCGGTTGTCTCACGAGCCGCAGCCCCCTGCACTCCCGGATGGCGGCGCCGATCGCCGCGTCGCGGTCGATCGACGAAAGAATGGCGGGAAGATCCTGGTCGAGCCGGAAGTAATCGCGGACGAACCCATCGTCCGCCCCCTCAAACGCGAGAAGGCATCCGTCCTGCCGTATCCGGACGGCCCGGCCTTCGACGACGCCCCGCCACCACCCGCCCGCCTTCTCCCAGCGGAATGCCTGCCCGCAGGCGAGCGTCAGGTCGAGGTCGAACGGCTGGTCGGGCCGGAGTTCGATCGTCTTCATGGCCGGTGGCAGCGGCGGATAAAAAAAGGGGTTATTCTTTCTTCTCATCCTTCATCTGCTGGTAGACGCAGGACTGGACGTCCTGGCCCAGTTTCCCGATCGCGTCCGCCCGGCAGCGTGCGCAGTGGCGCATCTGCTTGATGTACGGTTCGCACCGGTCCTGCATCTCCCGCTTCTCCTTCGACGTCGGGGGGGTGATCGCGGCGAACTTGTACTGCGGGATGAGCGGGATGACGTTGAAGGTGAACGCTCCCATCTCCCCGACCTTCTTCGCGATCTCGGGGATGTGCTCGTCGTTGATCCCGGGGATGTAGACGGTGTTGATCTTGACGAACATCTTCTTTGCCACCGCCATCTCGATCCCCTTCATCTGCTGGGCGAGGAGGAGTTCGGCCGCCTCGCGCCCGTGGTACTTCTTCCCGTTGTACTCGACCCAGGAGTAGATCTTCTCACCGATCGCGGGGTCAACAGCGTTGAGCGTGACCGTAACGTTCCCGACATCGTACTTCGCGAGTTCCTCGATCGACTCGGGGAGCGCAAGACCGTTCGTGCTGATGCACATGATCAGGTGCGGGAACTCCTCGTGGATCAGCTTGAGCGCCTCGAACGTCTCCGGGTTTGCGAGCGGTTCGCCCGGACCTGCGATCCCGACCACCTTCACGTACGGGTACTCCCTGACGACGTTCCGAACAAGGTCGAGCGCCTCCTCCGGGGAGAGCACCCTGCTCGTCACGCCCGGCCGGCTCTCGTTCACGCAGTCGAAGTCCCGTATGCAGTAGTTGCACTGGATGTTGCACTTCGGAGCGACGGGGACGTGGCACCTCCCGAAGGCGTGGCAGGCTTTATCTGAGTAGCAGGGGTGCTCGCTGATCTTGCGCAACTGCTCCGGATCGTAGGGAACCTCCCTTCCCTGGACCGTTGCGGTTCGATACTCGTCGGCCATATAACTGATCTATGCGCCGGAGGATATTATATACTGATGGTTGCCGGCCGGTCCGGGTGGACCGTAAAAAGGTGGTAGGGTCAGGCCGTCTCCTGGCTGAGGTCGAACGGGAGGCGTTCCTTGCCGGTCTCGCGCGTATCCCTCTCCGGCTCCATCCCGAACCGTTCTTCGGCGGCTTTGAGGATCCGGCCGAGCATCTCGGAGTAGTTCAGGCCTGCGTACTTCGCCATCCTGGCGAGGTGGCCGTCCCAGCACCAGCCGGGGTTCGGGTTGACCTCGAGGAGTTTCGGGTTGCCGTGCTCGTCGAGCCGCCAGTCGAACCGGCAGTAGTCGCGGCACTCCAGGCGTTCGAAGAGGGCGAGGCAGCACCGCACGATCATCTTCTCGGTCCCCTCGGGGAGATCCGCCGGCTTTGACGTGACCTTCCAGTACGGCGAGTCCGGGAGCCACTTTGCTTCGTAGCCGCAGATACGGGGGAGGTCCGGGGGCAGGGCGGAGTAGTCCTCCTCGATGACGGGCAGCACCATGCTGTAGCCCGACGGGTTCCCGATGATGCCGACGCTGATGTCCTTTCCCGTGAGGAACTCCTCGACGAGGAGCGAGCAGTCATACCCGAGGGTCGTCCGGAGCGAGGTGATGATGTCGGAGAGTTCCTCGATGGTCTGGGCGATGCTCTTTTGCGTGATGCCGTAGGAGGAGTCGCCCGCGTTCGGCTTGACGATCGCCGGGAACTTCATCCCGACATCGTAGGTGCGGTCGCCGGGGGTGATGAAGCAGGCGTCCGGCACCGGGATCCCCATCTCTTTTGCGATCCCGCGCACGAGCGATTTGTCGTAGCAGAACGCGAGCGACTGCGGGCCGGCTCCCGTGTACGGAATGCCGTACATCTCGAGAAGCGCCGGCACGTGGAGTTCTTTCCTCGGGTCGTTGTTGAACCCCTCGTCGCAGAGGTTGAAGACGTAGTCCACCTTCCCCTTCAGCCGCGGGAGATCCTGGATCAGCGTCTCGTGTTTGGAGAGGTAGGTGAACCGGTAGCCGGAGAGTTCCCGCAGCGCCGCCTTCATCTGGTCGATGGTGTAGAAGTCGTCGTCGTCGAAGGCGCAGGAGGGTTTCAGGGCGTCGGGCCTGGCCGGATCGCCGAGGAGCACCGCGACGTGTTTTGCCGTCTCCCGGCCTTTCGTCTTCGTCGCCGACCATTCCTTCCTGACGTGCGCGGTGACGATGTGGCGGCGCTCCATCATCCCGAGGTCCTGGTTGCGCTGCGACTCGGTCGCGATCTCCTGGAAGGCAATCCCGGAGAACCCCGCCCGTTCCAGGAGCCGCCGGAGCGCCTCGGGGGTGTAGAGATGCTCGGCGTAAAACTGGTCGGCCACGACGCCCTTCTCGACGTCGGTGATCACCTCGCGGGATATCAGGCGCTGTTCGTCGAACGAGAGCGACCTCTCGCGGCAGACGAACATACCATCGTCGATCCACTCCCAGGACCTCGGCTGGAAGTGCTCGCGTAAGTACTCGCCGTCGGCGACGTCCAGGAGCAGCCGCCCCCAGGGTTTGAGGATGCGCCGGATCTCGGTGAGGATCCGCAGGTCTTCCTCGACGGAATCGAAGTAGCCGAAACTGTTCCCGAGGATGAGGACGACGTCATAGGTGTCGGTGCGGTACGGGAGCCGCCGGGCGTCCCCCTCCCGGAACCGGATGGGGAGCCCCTCTTTCTTCGCGGTCGACCGGGCCCGCTGGATCAGGTAGTGCGACTGGTCGAGGCCTTCGACGTTGTAGCCCCTGCGCGCGAGTTCGAGGGTGTGCCTGCCCTGGCCGCAGCAGAGGTCGAGAACCCTCTCGTGGGGCTGGAGGTGCAGGACCCGGGCGATCCGGTCGATCTCCCGCTCGGTGATCCCGGGGTCGTCGACGACGTCGCCGTCGGTCTTCAGGTAGAGGCGATTGAAGATACCCCGCCACCAGTCGGGCTTTACGTGTTCCTCAAGGTTCGGGACCGGACCGAACGTCCTTTTGTCCCGGTGTTTTGCCTTGCGTCTGCTATCGGGAGGTTCGTCGGTGTTGACCTCGTCGATCATGCCGGCCCACTCCCCCCGACTCCGTTTCCGGAATAGAACCGATGTTCTGCCGGGTTGCAAAAGAGAACGGTTATCCTGTACATAGTTGGATGATCTTTCGATAGGATGGTATCGATAAAAGCATTGCGTCACGATCCTCTCTTTAGCGGGAATCAGGCACATTGAAGGCGGGTTTTGGTTCCCGCCCATCCCGGCCACGCACCGGCCACTCCGGGCCGGGTTCCCCGGTCCCGGATCCCCAAGAAACACCTATATATGCAGGCAGGTAGTTGTGTATGTGCAGATTATCTGCATGGTTGAGTATATGGAAGAGAGATATCCCCGCAGGGGCCCCCGTTCGTATGACGACCGTCCCCGCGAGTTCCACAAGGCGGTCTGTTCCGACTGCGGTAAAGAGTGCGAAGTTCCGTTCAAGCCTACGGAGGGTCGGCCGGTCTACTGCCTCGACTGCCTCCCGAAGCACAGGAAACCCCGGTTCTGAGTAGCCAGTACGAATTCTGTTTCCAGAAGTGAGTGAAGTTCCAATGGAAGAGAGATACCCCCGCAGGGGCCCCCGTTCGTATGACGACCGCCCCCGTGAGTTCCACAAGGCGGTCTGTTCCGACTGCGGTAAAGAGTGCGAAGTTCCTTTCAAGCCGACTGAGGGCAGGCCGGTCTACTGCCGCGACTGCCTCCCGAAGCACAGAAAACCCCGGTTCTAACCCTTTTTTTTACCGCCGTCACACGATGAGCCGCCTTCGCATCAGCCTGATGGCGAGGACGAAGAAGATCGCGGTAGCCGCCGCTATCCAGGCGAGGTTGAGGAGGTTTACCGGCGAGAACGCCGCGAGCGTGATTGCCCGGTTGACGGCGACGACGTGCGTGAGCGGCAACGTGGCGAGGGCGAAGTACTGGATTGGTTCGGGCAGGAGGTCGAGCGGGAAGAACGTCCCCGAGAAGAGGAACATCGGGGTGATGAAGAGGAACGAGGGGTAGTTCAGCGCGTCGATGCTCGGCGTGATAGCGGTGAAGCACATCGCGATGCCCGCAAAGAGGAGGCCGGCGAGGAACGCGAAGGGTATGAGCAGCAGGGACGACGGCATGGCGACGACGTTGAAGATGAGGAGCACGGGGAGCATCAGTGCGGCGTAGATCATCCCCCGGGTGGCGCCCCAGAGCATCTCCCCCGCGATCACCTCGTCGATGCCGACCGGGGTCGCGATGATGGCGTCGAACGTCTTCTGGTAGTACATCCGGACGAACGACGAGTAGGTACACTCGAAGAAGGCCGAGTACATCACCGATATCGAGACGAGGGCGGGTGCGATGAAGACGGGGTAGGGGATCCCGTCGACCGCCTCGATGTAGGTCCCGAGACCGAACCCCAGCGCCAGGAGGTAGAGGACCGGCTCGACGAAGGGCGGGATGAAGTTTACCTTGTATGTCCTGAGGAAGGCGTCCCAGTTCCTCCGCCAGACGCTCTGCACTCTCGTGGTGATGTCGACGATCATCGCTCACTCCCGCAGGCTCCGGCCGGTCAGCCGCAGAAAGACGTCCTCGAGGGTTGCCGGCCGGACCGTCACCGCCGCCTCGTGCCGGCAGGCTTCGAGCAGTTCTCGTGCAACGTCGTTCGGGCGATCCGTGAAGACCTGAACCACATCCCCGGCAAGGTCGTAGTTCAGCCCGAGTTCCTCCAGGCGGGCGACCACCTTCTGTGTCCGCTCGACCTCGACGACGTCGTTTCCCGCGTGCTCCCGGATGAGGTCCGCCGGGGTGCCCTCGACGAGGATCTTTCCGTGATCCATGATCACCAGCCGGTCGCAGAGCCGTTCCGCTTCGTCGAGGTAGTGGGTGGTGAGGACGAGGGTGTTTCCTTCCGCCCGGAGACTCCGGAGTTTCTCCCAGATCAGGTGTCGCGCCTGCGGGTCGAGCCCGATGGTGGGCTCGTCCAGGATGAGCAGTTCCGGCTCGTTGACGAGCGCCCGGGCGATGATCAGCCGCCGTTTCATCCCGCCCGAGAGGTTGTCGATCAGGACGTCCCGTTTCTCGTCGAGCTGCATGAACGCGAGGAGGTCTTCGGCCCGCCTCTCCGCCTCTCGCTTCGGGATGCCGAAGTAGCGGGCGTAGATCAGCAGGTTCCGGTAGGCCGAGAAGTCCGGGTCGAGGTTGTTCTCCTGCGGCACCACCCCGAGACGGCTCTTGATCCGGCGGTGGTGGGTATCCACGTCCATGCCGAAGACCTGCAGGGTGCCGCCGGATTTCGGGGAGATGCACTGGATCATCTTCATGGTCGTCGTCTTTCCCGCTCCGTTCGGGCCGAGAAACCCAAAGACCTCTCCCTCTCTGACCCGGAAGGCGATACGGTCGACCGCCACGAGGTCTCCGAACCGCTTCAAGAGGTCGTGCGCTACGATGACGTCCCCGATCGTTTCTCCTCCTGAAGGGTCAGTGGAGTCGTGCGACTACAACATTCTTTCGCTCACCCTTCTGCCGCGCCGTCGGTGCATGCCGCAGTTCCTGCTCCGTCCGGGCCGGAACTCCTGTCTACCGTGACGGAGCCCCCGCAGCCTTTTTGCCCGGCAGAGCGAACCGCTCTTATCTGCAGATGTGGAGTCGCAGCGAAACCATGATCGACAATTTCAGGGAGACGGGAGGGGTCTTCTCCCCTCCAAAGACCGTATACGTCGGTTCATCGGGGTGCCGCGGGCGGGGCGTCTTCGCCCGCAGGGATCTTGCGGCCGGCGAGGTGATCGAGACCTGCCCGGTGATCGTGCTCGGGGGAGCGGACGAGCAGGAACACCTTGATAAGACGCACCTCTTCGACTACTACTTCGCATGGGGGGAGCACGCCGCCGTGGCGCTGGGCTACGGGTCGCTCTACAACCACTCCTACCACGCGAACGCGGATCACGTCTGCGATCATCTCCGGGGCGCGATCCGCATCTCCGCCCACCGCCCCATCTCGAGGGGCGAGGAGATCACCATCAACTACGGCGGGCCGGCGGACTGTCCCGACCCCGTCTGGTTCGATGCGGTGGAGGAGTGAGTCCTCTCCACGCTTGGAGCCGCGCTGATCTGCTGTTCCAACCCCATTTTGCTCCGGTTTATCCCCGGGACAGAGCGGTCGTCGCCGGTATCCCGAACCAGGTTCCGGGACATCGCCCCATCCTCACCAGGCAGTTCAGGCCCGCCTGCCAAAATCTCCAGTGGAAATCAAGGGGTTTGCACAATACTCTCTATATTGTAGGTATTCTCTCGATTCTCCGTTGCGGCTGTCGACCCCGGTAACCGTCCCGCAGGCCGTGCGGGTAGCTCAGAACCGTCCTTTAAATTGGGAGATTTGAGGGATTAGAGGGCAATTCGGGGATATCTCCGGTGGGTGTCCGGGGTGTAGGTGTGTGAGAAGAGAGATGCGGCCCGGACGCGCCGCAATCCGGCTGCAACGACCATATCGGCCGATATGCCGTGCCGGTGCCCTATCTCCTGATGACCAACTGCACCCGCTCCGTCCGCACGGTGCCTCCTCCGGTCGCCGTGACCACGGCATCCACGGTCGCGGTGGAGACGAGCGGCGGGAGGTCGGGGGCCACGACCTCGTAGGTGAGCGGCGGGTAGGGTACGGAGATCGTGCCGAGGTCATGGTTATCGCGGTATACGCCCCCGAGCGCCGTAGCGGTGACTTTGACCTCGATGGGTGCGGCAAATCCGTCTTCTGGGTGCACCGTGAGCGTGAACCTGACGGTATCGCCCGGCTGGGCCGTGGCGGACGATGGGGTGACGCTGATCGAGAACGTGCGGGACGCAACCTGCACCGGGGCGCCCGTCGCGACCGGCGTTCCCGGGGTTCCGGCTGGGGTCGTTGGAGGCGGAGCGGGCGGTCCCGGAGGGGGTGTGCCCTCGTTCGCGAGGAGGGCGTGGGTGGCGGCAAACACGGTCATCAGGACGCAGATGATGACCGCAATCAGCAGGGGAGGGTATTCTCGTGCCATGGTTGCCCCACGGTGGGTATGCCGGCAGAACGGTTGCCGGCCTATTTATGCGTTGCCGCCCTGCTCGGGGTAAAAGGGGTGGGTTGTTCAGTCGATGGCGACCATGACCTCGGTCGACTTGACCACGGCGTAGACCTTCTTGCCGACGGTAAGCCCGAGGTTCTCCACGGACTTCTTCGTGATGACCGCGGTAAGTTCGCCGCCGCCGTCCAGCGCGATGACGACCTCTGCGGTGACGACGCCCACATCAATGGCCTTTACTTTTCCGGGAAGCTGGTTTCTTGCGCTTAACTTCATGATGCACCGCGGCGGTGATCCTGCTTTCCGGGTAATATAAGTTTCGATGCCCGGGACAACAGCGTGGTGCGCAACCTCTCCCTGTGGATGGGGATGCCGCGATGCTGTCTGTCGCTGTGGGTTCCGGGATGGGGAAGAGCGGCGGCGCCTGATGTGCCCCCGGCCTGCACGAGTGCTAAAATAGGGCTCTGTTGAATGTCTCACCCTGAGGCATAGCACCTGCTACCTCCATCGACGTTGCTGCACGCGAAGACGCGAAGGGGATTGCCAGCATTTCTCTGGATTTCGCGTTCTTCGCGCCTTCGCGCGAGACTCCGGAGTTGTGATATGATTCTCCTGGGCGCAAAAGAGTGGGTTTGTCTGCCCCCGGGTCAGTGTGCCGCATCGACCCGGCATAAAAACTCCCGCACGGCCGCGATGTATGCCGCGGTCTCTTCGAGGTGGTGGCTGTGCGAGGCGCCTTTAAAGACCGCGATCTCCGATCCTGGCACCAGGCTCCGGTAGTATGCCATCGCTTCGGGCGTTGCTTCGTCGTGCTCCCCGCAGGTGAAGAGCACCGGGACCGTGACTTCGCCGAGCCGGTCGGTGACGCTGAACTCCCGGAGGGTTCCCGTGCAGGTGAACTCGCTCGGCCCCCACATCTGGAGGTAGACCGGCATGGCGAGTTGCTCGATCGACCTGTTCAGGCATTCGGGCCAGGGATCCGTCCGGCAGACGTGCCGGGTGTAGTACGCCGTTATGGCCTCCTGGTACTCCGGTGAGTCGAAGTTCCCGCCTGCTTCCGCCTCCCGGATATCCTCCTGCATCTCGTCGGGGAACGCCGCGAGGTTCGCCCGCTGGTCGGCGACCCACCGGCCGGCGTCCAGCAGCGGCCCGGAGAGGATGAGGCTCTCGACGCCGTCGGGTTTTTTAGCGAGGACGTATTCGGCCGCGAGCCCGCCTCCCCAGGACTGCCCGAGGAGGTGCACCCGGGAGAGGCCGAGCGCCTCCCTGACCTCGTCGACCTCCGCGACGTAGCGCTCCACCGTCCAGAGAGCGGGATCGTCGGGCCGGTCGGAGTTCCCGCACCCGAGTTGGTCGTAGAAGACGACCGGCCGCTCGTCCGCGAGCGCCTCGAGCGGTTCGAGGTAGTCGTGCGTCATCCCCGGCCCCCCGTGGAGGACAAGGAGGGGCGTTCCCGCGCTCTCCGCACCGACGATCCGGAACCAGACCCGGCCGCCGGTGACGTCGACGTAGCCCTCGCGGGTGTCGCCGTCGGTTCTGGTTATGGTGACGTTCGATCCGCCGGCCGCGATGCAGAGCGCGAGGAGCGCTACGGTTGTGAGAGCGATGAGTGGCATGGGGTGTATCCCTCCGGATCTCGGAGCGCGTGGCCGGGGTCTCTCGCGCCGCCGGCGGGGCGTTCCTGATGGGATGTTTGCGCGGGGTAGGATTAGAGTTTTGTGGGGGCGGTGATCGTGCGTGGGATGGATGGGAGGTGAGGGGGGAACCGCCAGGACGTAAACCTGCCGTGCATGGTGTCGGCAGGCATTCTCCCCTCCATCCCAGGTATCACTCTCTGCTCTCCAGGCACTTCTTCCCCTTTTCTGTCAGTCGGTATTTCTGTTCTGGGCTTCTCGGGGAATCCGGATGCGTCATCTGAACAAAACCTGCCTGAATCGCTGGTCTCCGGTAATCGTACAGGAATGTGGGTCGGTGATTGAGACCCGGGCACTGCATGGCATCCCGAGCTCCTGATGGTCTCTCCTTCAAACAGGCCAGAAGGCGCGTTACTTGTTCGGTTACTTTCAAAAGCCCCGCGGATCGGGCGTTTGTTGATCCCTGTTCTCCTCTGCGGCCAGGCCATCGCGGAGGGCCTGCATTCCGGGCCTGAGCAGAGGGATATCGTCCTGGATCGTTCTCCAGATGATTGCCCTGTTGATCCCGAAGTAGGTGTGGATCAGTTTGTCGCGCATGCCGGCCATCTCTGTCCAGGGAAGAGACGGGCAGCTCTCCCTGATCTCGGGAGGGATACACTTCGTCGCTTCACCGATCACTTCCAGCGCTCGCATGACTGCGTAGACGGTTTTATCATCGTCGGAGAACTCCTCATGCGACATGCCCCGGGTAAAGATCTCGATCTTTTCGATGGCATCAAGGATATCATCCAGGTAATCAAGGGCGCTTCGCGGAGCCGTCATATATAGATGACCTCTTCTGCAACACGGCGGCCGATACGGGGTTTGAGTGCACTCTTCTCGACCAGATCCACCGGCCTATCGAGAAGTTCGGAGAGGTACCGCTCAAGCCTGAGGAACCCGAAGATCCCCGGCACCCTGGAGAACTCGATCAGGATATCCACGTCGCTCCCCTCGTGCTCCTCGCCGCGCCGGCACGAGCCGAAGATGCCGATGGACCCGACGTGGTAGGTCTCCTCCAGGTATGCCTTCTTCGCCCGGAGAATGCCGATGATCCTCGCACACTCCCCGCCGGGCTCGCCGGTGATGGTGTCCATTCCTGATCGGGATATGCGCCGTTCTCTCTTGTATAGGTATCCCCGGGTGTGCCGGAGTGTGGTGGGTTTTCGGGGCTGGGGGGACGGGGTAGGGGCGGTGATCAGCGGAGGCTACGATCCCTTTACGATCCTATCGTGGTTCATCGATAGTCTCCTGCTACCAATCTCTCGTTGTGTGCGCTAACGAGCAGCGCACACCCGTTTCTGTCGTTTCCCTGCTCTCAAGGATGCCTCAAGTGCGGACGTAGAGGAGGCAATCAATGGGGAAGGGCTCCGGGATATGGCCGGGACGGTTTCCTGCCGGGGGTGCGGCGGGGAGGAACCCCTCGTTTATTGCGTGATAAAACCTGCCGGACTCAGCCGGCCCGGAACGTCACCCCGCCCCCTCCATGACCACGGTCTTCTCCTCCGTTAGCCCGTAGAGCGCATACACGATCCGGTCGATCTCCCGGTCGGCCTCCTCGCACGCCGCTTCCAGCCTTGAGCGCTCTTCCGGCGGGAGATCCCCGGCGAGCGCTTTGTTCATCGCAAGAAGGCCCTCGACCAGGGCGCCGGGGCGGGCGGGATCGTCGGCGGGGTGGTGGCGGTGATCGTGAGGGTGATTGGGGGCGGATGAACCTCCTCCTGGGGATTTTGGAACGATCACCGGAGCGTTATGCGCTCAGAACCGTGTGAGATATTCTACAAAAGAAATGGGCCTGCCCGGATTCGAACCGGGGATCTTCGCCGTGTAAGGGCGACGTCATAACCGGCTAGACCACAAGCCCCGTGGATGCCTTATAGTGTTTTGCACCGTGACGGATAAACGTGTTGCCTGCTCCTATTCCGGTGTCGTCGTGCGCGGCATCTCCCGTCCGTTGTGGCCTGCGCTCATAGAGGCCTCCGCCGGAGTATGCATGATGGGAGATTGACGAAAGTATCCTCTAAAAAAAAGAGTTCAGATAAACCCGAAGGACTTCAGCGTCACTTCGGGGTTGACGGCGCCCACATGGTAGATCTTGCCCTCGGAGAGCTCGTTGATGACGACCTCGGCCGGGGAGAAGAGCGAGGTGTCGATCTGGTAGAAGTCGAAGTTGGCTTCCTTGAAGATATCGTAGAACGGCTTCCCGTACCCCTTGGACTTGTTGCTCGGGATCCGATCCAGGTAGTCCTTGATCTCCGGGGCGTTCATCGTCAGCATGATGCTGCCGTGGTAGATCGTCGCGTCGTTGGTGCAGCCCATCGCCTTCGTGCCGTCCTTCTTGACGGGCGCGATCGGGGCGTGGCCGATACCCGCGGTGATCTTTCTGGTGTCGAACCCGAGCTCGTTCAGCTTGTAGACCGCGGTCTCCACGCAGCGGCCGGCGACCTGGATCGAGCCGACGAGGGAGGCTGTGGGGGCGACGACCGCGCAGGTGTTCGCCACGTCCACGTTGCAGGCCTCGGCGATGTTCTCCATCACCGCGGCGTTCGGGAGGTGGTCGCTCTCGAGGCAGATGACCGCGTAATCGAACTCGTCCTCGTACTCGATGACCTCGTAGGTGTGCTTGGGCTTCAGGGAGAGCGCCCGTGCGGGGCCGCTCCCCATCGCGAAGTACTTGTTGACGCTGATCGTCCAGCCCGCCTTCTGGGCGCCGAGGCACGCAATCGACGGGAAGTCGGTGCTGACCTCGATGAACGGCATGGGGAACTCCTTGATCCGGCCCATCGTAATGTCGACCTCGCCGAGCCCGCCCATGCAGATCTCGGTGAACCGCCTCCCAGTCAGGTACCCGCCCGAAGTGCTGACGCCGCAGTCAACAATGCGTGCGCCGTTGTCGAGCTCGTGCGGGACGGCATTGAACTCCTCGGCGTATTCGAAGAGTTCCTCAAAAATATCCAGTGCCAGTTCGTTCACGCTGAGCATGTGGAAAACCTCATCAGAGTATAAACGGCGGGGGAACTGATAAGGATTATGAAATCGTCTGCTCCTGCCCCAGGTGCTCCAGCACGCGCCCGGGATCGTACCGGAGACTGATCAGCCTCGTCCGCCCTCTTCCCTGGCGGTAGTGGAGGTTTAAGAGCCGCATCGCATCGAACTTCTGGATGATCTCGTAGAACTTGGTGTAACTGACCCCTCCCACCTGCTCTTTGACGAACCGGTAGACGTCGCCGGCGTTCATCTCCTTATCGTCGCGGGCCGACATATCCGCGATCCTGGCCAGCACCTCCCGCTCCTCGGCCTTGAGCGCCCGGAGCGAGAACGCAAGGTGGAGGTACCGGGAGACCTCGTATGCCTTGCAGACATCCCCCCGCTCGACCGACCGGCGTGCCTCCCGCTCGGCGTTCAGGGCCGCACGCTTCAGGAGGTCGATGCCGACGCGGAGGTCGCCGCTCTTCATCGTCTGCTCCACCACGAGATCCAGCATCTCGGCCCGGAGGACGTTCGGGTAGAGACCCTGCAGGACACGCTCCTCGAGGATGCCGTGGATCTCCTCCGCTGAGTAGGGAGGGAAGTAGATCTCGGTCGGGCGGAAGACCGACGCCACCCGTGCGTCGACCTCGGTCTGCAGGGTGACGGACATGTCGCTGACGATGGCGACGACCCCGATCCGGACGCCCGGGTAGGCCTCGTGCGAGCGCAACAGGGGATAGAGCACCTGGTTGATCTCGTTCTCGTAGAGGAGGTAGTTCGCGTCGTCGAGTGCCACGAGGAGCACCTGCTCTTCGCGCTGCAGCACTTTCGCTATGGCGTCGAAGACCTGCTTGAACGACGTGCCCGACGGCGGCGGCGGGTGCCCGGTGACGCGGCGGTAGATCTGGGAGAAGATGGCGAACTTCGTGTTGTCGATCTGGCAGTTGATGTAGACGGGGACGAGTTTCTTCGTGGCCTCTTCGATCTCGGCAAAGACCTTCTTCACGCTCGTCGTCTTCCCGGTTCCCGGGAGGCCGCGGCAGATGGTGTTGAGCGGCCTCGCCCCCCGCAGTCCGGGCTTGACCTGATACGCGAGTTCCCGGATCTGGGCGTCACGGTGGTTGAACTGCTCGGGGACATAATCGATCTCGAAGACTTCAGGGTCCCGAAAAAGCGTCTCGTCCCACATGAGCAGGTTCTTCTTCATTATACAATCCTCGGGTACGGTAGTATTTATATCCTCCAGGTTGGGTTCTCCTCATCGCGCGGATCCTGCAGGAATTAGGGCTGTTCCATGCACTTCTTGCAGAGCGTTTTGCTCATGAAGAGTTGAGAGAGTTTTGCCTGTGATTTCGTCACTTCTGCTCCGCAGACCTCGCAGACATCCTCCGCCGGAGCCCCGGACGGCTTCGCCGGAACCGGTTCCTGCTGCGGCGGTGCCGCCTCCGGCTGTGCTGCGGGCTTCTCCTCCGGCTTCTCGGGCGGTCTCGGCACCCGGGGGGGCTCCGGGTGCTCCGGTGCCGGCGGAATCGCCGCCTCGATGACCTCGGGCGGAGGGCAGGCTCTCTTCTCCTCCTCCCGGGCAGCCGGTTCCGTCACCGGGGCTGCCGGCTCAGGCGCCTTCTTCTCCGGGAGAGGCACCTCTTGGACCGGGGGCCTTGCCGCGAGAACGCGGCGACGGTATGCATCCACGCGCTCGGCGGTCGCCTGATCGCCGCGCCCGAGCCGGGCAAGGATCCCGTCGAGGAATGTGATAAGGTCGTCCACATCCTCGTGGGTCTCTACATCTCCCTCGACCTCAAGACGGAGATTTTCGTAGTTCTCGAGGTTGATGGTGATCCCGATGGTGACTTCCTTCTTGCTGGACATATTTCCCGAATAATATTGTATCTCTTTATATACAATTCCACCGGCGACCCGCATCGCCCCGCCGTTCGGCCGGTTCGGCCGCATTTCTCCGCCCCGGCACCGGGGGCGATCCGGGCCGGCAGTCGGCGGCACGATGAAGACAGGTGGCTGCCCCGGGTATCCGGGCCGGTTCCGACCGCCGCCCGCGTGGGTGCCGGAACCCCTGTGTATGGTGGCGTATGGCTATTTCTTCGCGCATGGATTTTTATATCTCTGCTGCTATATCGGGGTGAAGTTTCCGACACCTCTACCCGGTAGCCCGTACGATGTGCCCGAGGAGCGTGATGACTACCCGCCTGCGTCAAAAAGCGTCAGATCCATCCCGGCCACGCCCACCCGCCGCGGACCTGCCGGTCGTTCTCCTGGTCGGCATAGTTGCCGGGCTTCTGCTCGTCCAGGGTGTTGCCGCCGCACCCGCGGCGCCGATCGTTGTGGCGGCGAGCGACAGCAGCGCTGCAGCGGATGCGCACTACGTCTGCGACGGCCTCGACGACCAGGTGGAGATCCAGGCGGCGCTCGATGCGCTGCCGCCGGGCGGCACGGTCGTCCTCTCGGACGGCACGTTCAACTGTTCGGGCAGCCTCATCCCCGCCGCCGGAGCGACGCTTCTCGGGCAGGGGCCGGAGAATACGTCCCTCGAGTTCAGCCGGAACAGCCTCCTCAACGTCTCGGAGGAGCGGGTCACCCTGGACGGGTTTCACGTCCGGGGCTCGGGCTACGTGAACGCGAGCACGGATACGACCCTCGACCTCACCCGGTGGCACGGGGTGCTCACCGTCTACGCGAGCCATGCCCGGGTGTACAACGTCACGGGCACGGCGGACGCGAGCATCCAGGCGGTCTTCCTCCTGCTGCACAACCCGAACGTCTACGCCCCCATCCTCGAAGACGTCGAGTTCGTCGACTGCCGGGCCGCGGATACCGGGACCTACGGGTTCCTCCACAACGCCTGGGGAACTAAAAACACGACGATCAAAAACGTCCGGTACGAGAACTGCTCCGCCATCAACTGCGGGAGCGACGGTGCGTTCAACCAGTGGGTGACCGGGTTCAACTTTGCGGAGTTGAACGATATCGAAGGCCTCCGGGTGGCGGACTGCCTTGCGGAGGGCAACCTGGAGTCCGGGTTCCACTTCGAGTGGGACCCGGAGAAACGCGACTGCGTCTTCACCGACTGCGTGAGCCGCAACAACGGCCGGAAACCCTATCCCGACGACTACCTGGTGGGCGACCCCGACTTCTTCGGCGCCGGCTTCTACCTCCCGGGAGGGGAAGTGGCGCTGGTGAACTGCCGGGCAGAGGGGAACGGTGCGTTCGGGTTCTTCGTCATCAACCCGGAAGGCGTGCTCCTCTACAACTGCACCGAGAGCGAGACCGGCCGCAACTCGACCGCTGGCGGCTCCGTAAAACCCATATCTTACTGCATCCTCCAGTCCCTGCCCGTCTCGAAGAGCCCGTCCATCGTGATGGATCACTGCCGGAGCCTCGACTCCTACGGCTGGGGCCTCTTTGTCTGCGGCACGGAGAACGCGCTCATCAGGAACTTCACCATGACCGATCCGGCGGGTATCAACGGTGTAGGGGCGATGCTCGGGTGCCCGTCCGGCGAACTCCCGGTGAATTCGACGATCGATGCGGGCATCTCCGACTCGGTCATCGATCTCTCCGCGTCGGGCGACCGGCCGCAGACGCTGGTCTCCATCGTCAACAACAGAAACGTCGCATACTCCGGGACGATCGTCTCCGATGCTCCCCGGCCTGTGGCGGTCGAGTGGACGCTGGAAGGGGGTGCGGACCTGACGGATCTCAAGGTGCTGCCGGCCGGCGGTGCGGCATAGGTCCCCGGGGCGCCCGTGGTGCGGAAGGCTTCATGCGTAAATCCCTCGACCTCCAGAGCCGGCCGTTTTCTTTCCGGAATCCCCGGCGGAACCCTCCGGCGGGAGGGAGTCGGCTAAACCCTTAAATGGTACTTCCGTGCCATAGTGGGTGATCCGGGGTGGGAGGTGTCGCCGGGCTCTCGCGGCTCCGCACGATCCCCGGATAGCAGCAATAACGGGCAGGTAGTTCCATGTCGGCAGGACTGCAGCTGGGGACGAGAGAACGGCGCATCCTCATCGCCGTCGCGATCATACTCACGGTGATCGTCGCCGTCGTGCTGATCGTGCACTTTTACCCTCCGGTGCCGGTACCCCCGCCCCCTCCACCGGTCACCCCGATTCCCACGACTCCGGCGGTGCCCCCGGAGGTCGCCGGGCCGACGATCGTCGTTGCGGCAGGCGACAGCAGCGCTGCAGCGAAGGCCCGGGCCGATATCGTCTGCGACGGCACCGACGACCAGGCGGAGATCCAGGCGGCGTTCGATGCACTATCCTCGGGCGGAACGGTCGCCCTCCTCGAAGGGACGTTCAACTGCGCCGGGAACATCTACCCGGGTGCGAAGACCATGCTCTGCGGGGAAGGGGTGGATGCGACGTTCATCGAGTTCACCGACAACGGGCGGCTCCTCGTCTCCCGCGAATCCGTCACGCTCTACAACTTCCACGTCAGGGGCACCGGGTACCCGAAGACCGAGCCCGATCTCTGGCTCGGCGTGGTCACCATCTACGCGAGCCACGCGAAGGTCCTCGCCGTCGAGGGGACTGCTGATGCCGGCACCCAGGCGGTCTTCCTCCTGCTGCACGACCCGGACGTCTACGCCCCCACCCTCGAGGACGTCGAGTTCGTCAACTGCAAGGCCGTGGACACCGGGACCTACGGGTTCCTCCACAACGCCTGGGGGTCGACGAACAGGGTGATCAAGAACGTCCGCTACGAGAACTGTCAGGCGATCAACTGCGGCAGGTACGGTGCGTTCAACCCCTGGGTGACCGGGTTCGACTTCGCGGAGTTAAACGACATCGAAGGCCTCCGGGTGACGAACTGCCTCGCGGAAGGCAACCTGGAGTCCGGGTTCCACTTCGAGTGGGACCCCGAGAAGCGCGACTGCATCCTCACAAACTGCATCAGCAGAAATAACGGGCAGAAAGCCTACCCGACAAAGCCCTACCGCGAGGACGACCGATCCACGCACTACTTTGGGTGCGGCTACTACGCACCCCGCGGTGACGTCACCTTCATCAGCTGCTACTCCGAGGGGAACAGCCGGCACGGATTCTACGCGACGAACGGCGGCAAACTCTACAACTGTGTCGACCGGAACGTCGGAGCCGGGAAGACCGATTACCGGTTCGTCCAGCCGGCATCGTTCTACGCCGCCCCGACACGATCGATAGCCCCGTCTCTCGTGCTTGAGAACTGTTCGAGCATCGACTCGTACGGCTACGGCCTTCATATCGACCTCGCAAGCGATGTCCTGATCAAGAACTTCTCCCTGGAGAATCCGGCCGGGATCGATGGAAAGGCGACGAACCTCGGAGGATCGCAGGGGGGGCCGCTGTCTAACTCCGTGGTCAACATCTATGCATCGGGGGACAGGGCGGAGACGCTGATATGGGCAAGGAACAACGAGAACGTCGAGTATTCGGGCAGGATCGTCTCGCAATCGGCAAAACCGTTCGTGATCGAGGGCGATCGCACGCAGAACGTCCGGATCAGGGATATGGAGATCGTCTCCGCGAACCTCGCACCGTTCACCAACGGCGTCATCCTCACGAATACGGTTCCTGCCGGTGCGGTGACGTTTGAGAACGTGGCGGTCGTCTCGGGCTCGCTCTGATCGCCGCCCGTCTCCCGGATCACCGGTGCCGTATCCGGCCGGGGTGCGGCAGGGGGTAGTTGCCGCCGCGGTCGGCCGGGCGCGGGGTGTCGCACAATTCTGCGAGTTTTATATTAGTTACAGTATTATAATGGATATTCTGCCCCCGTTCATCCGTCAGGAATACCTCCGGGGATCCCCGGTCAAGGTGCGTATTCTGCGGGGCGTATGCGCTAAATTTCGAATTTGTATATATTACTTTTCGTCGGGGCATAAATTCCCAAAATGGTGGAAATAATCGATTATCTCTCTAATGATGGGTCTGTTTAAAATTCAAATCTTTTAAATCAGCCTATTTTATTTAAAAAACCTTTTAAAAGACGGCTGTCAGATAATGGAGTATCTCCCAAGAGGTGAGATAATGCGAGATAGACGGACAACGAAGCTTCTTATTGCAGTGTTCCTGATTGTCGGGCTCATCCCGATTGTCGGGGCACTCGAAGCGACTCCCACCACGATTGTCGCGGCAAGCGACAGCAGTGCAGCCGATAAAGCGGCGGCTGCCTACGTCTGTGATGGGGTCAACGATCACGTGGAGATCCAGGCAGCACTGAATGCCCTGCCGTCATCCGGCGGTGTTGTCCTCCTCTCCAGTGGTACGTACAACTGCGCAGGGATCATTTCTCCTAAAGCAGGCTCCACCCTCAAGGGGGAAGGTGAATCGGAGACGAACCTCGTCTTCACCCGCGACGGGCGGATCAACGTCGACCGCGAGTACATCACGCTGGACGGGTTCCACATCAAGGGAACCGGCTACAGCAGCGGTGTCAAGTGGCTCGGTGTGATGAACATCCGTGCAAGCCACGCGAAGATCCACAACATCGCGGGAACCGCTGATGCAAGCATCCAGGCGGTCTACCTCCTGATCCACGATCCTACCGTATATGCCCCGACCCTCGAGGACGTCGAGTTCGTCAACTGCAAGGCCGTGGACACCGGCACCTACGGGTTCCTCCACAATGCCTGGGGATCGACGAACAAGGTGATCAAGAACGTTCGCTACGAGAACTGCCAGGCGATCAACTGCGGCAAGTTCGGAGCGTTCAACCCCTGGGTGACCGGGTTCAACTTTGCGGAGCTCAACGACATGGACGGTCTTCGCGTGAAGGACTGCTATGCGGAGGGCACTCTCGAGTCCGGGTTCCACTTCGAGTTCGACCCGAAGGTGACGAACGCCGTCCTCGAGAACTGCACGAGCAACAACAACGGGCAGAAACCCTTCCCGGCGCGGGCCTACCAGCAGAACGACATGTCGACTCACTACTTCGGGTGCGGCTACTACGCCCCGAACTGTGACGTGACGTTCATCAACTGCGTCGCGGAAGGCAACTCCATGAACGGGTTCTACACGACGAACGGCGGCAAGCTCTACAACTGTGTCGAGAAGGACACCGGTGCCGGGAGAACCGACTTCTCCTACCGGGTGCCTGCCGGCTACTACAGTATCCCGAGCCGTTCGGTCAACCCCTCTACGGTGATGGAGAACTGCACGAGCATCAACGCGAACGGCTACGGCCTCCAGGTCGACCTCGCGAACAACGTGAAGATCCGGAACTTCCACCTGGTCGACCCGATCGGGTACAAGGGCAAGGGTTCCAGCCTCGGCGGCACGAACGGCCAGTTCGACAACTCCGAGGTGAGCATCTATGCGTCCGGCAACCGCGTGGAGACGCTTGTCTGGGCGAAGGAGAACGTTAACACCGTCTTCTCCGGTCAGATCGTCTCCGATGCGGCAAAACCGTTCGTGATCGAGGGCTACAGGACCCAGAACGTCCTCGTGAAGGACATGGAGATCGTCTCTAAGACCCTCCCCGCCGGTTCCCCCGGTGTGACTGTCGCAAGCACGGTTCCGGCAGGTCAGGCGACCCTCCAGAACGTGAAGGTGACGTCCACCGGCTCGCCGGCACCGACCCCGACCGTTCCCACCACCCCGGCTCCCTCCGGGAAGCCGGACCTTGTGGTGACCGACATCGCCTGGACGCCGGCGAAGCCCGCCTCCGGGGATGCGGTGACGCTGAAGGCAACGATCAAGAACCAGGGCGACGCCCCCACGCCTGCGGGCACCCGGCACGGCGTCCTCTTTACGTTCGATGACGGTGCCGCCGGCCCCGGGGTCTGGTCCGACGCCCACGCGGCATCGATCGCCCCCGGCTCCTGGGTCACCCTGACCGCGAACGGCGGTTCGGCCGGTGCAACCTGGACGGCCGTCGAGGGTACGCACACCGTGAAGGCCACCGTCGACGACGTCAACCGGATTGCTGAGTCGAACGATGCAAACAACGTTCGCACCGAGCAGATCGCGGTCTCGAAGGCCGCGTCGGGGTCCACCCCGACCCCCACCCCCACCACGCCGGCCCCCTCCGGGAAGCCGGACCTTGTGGTGACCGACATCGCCTGGACGCCGGCGAACCCCGCTACCGGGGATGCGGTGACGCTGAAGGCCACGATCAAGAACCAGGGCACCGCCCCCACGCCTGCGGGCACCAAGCACGGCGTCCTCTTTACGTTCGATGACGGCGCGGCAGGGCCCGGCGTCTGGTCCGACACCCACGCCACGGCGATCGCTCCCGGCGCGTCGGTTACCCTGACCGCGAACGGCGGCTCAAGCGGTGCAACCTGGAAGGCCGTCGAGGGCACCCACACCGTGAAGGCCACCGTCGACGACGTCAACCGGATTGCCGAGTCGAACGAGACCAACAACGTCATGAGCAAAGCGATCGTCGTCGGCACCCCCGCCCCCGTCAGGGGCGACCTCAACGGAGACGGCAACGTCGATTGGGTCGACGTGACGATCGCTGCCGAGATGGCGCAGAAAACAACGCCGTCCGACCCGGCTGCCGACGTTAATGGAGACGGCACCGTGGACTGGAAGGATGTTGCCCTGCTCGCCGACTTCTTCTTCGGCAGGACCTCTTCTCTCTAAAGTGTCTCCCGGGAGGAGCGGTTGATCCCTCCTCTCCTCCGGGTTTTGCCACGGGTGCCGCCCCTACCTTCTCTACAGTTGGTGGCGATAGTGGTTATGGACGGCGCTCCTCTCCGAATCCGGCGGGCATCGTCCGTTGCCGCATCGTGCAACACGGCCCTGAACGTTCTCTCCCGGAGGATCTCCGGCTCTCGCGGGGTTGGAGCGGCGGATACATCTATATAGGTGCCGACCGATACGGGCGGCCGAATGGCAGTAGCGCTCCCGAAGAATTTCAGTGAGGTCAGGCAGCACCTACAGCAGCCGCTTATCCGGAATTCGTTCTTTATCATGGCCTCGTCGTTCGTTGCAGCGGGGTTCGGGTTCTTCTTCTGGATGATCGCCGCCCGGTTCTACTCGCAGGCGGACGTGGGTATTGCAACCGCCCTGATGTCGTCGATGGGCCTCCTCATCCTCATCTCCCGCCTCGGTCTCGACCAGTCGGTGATCCGGTTCTTTCCGACCCGCGACAAGAACAGGGTGATCGGAACCGCCGTCCTCGTCCCTACGGCGGTTGCGCTCGGTGCGGGCCTCTTCTTCATCGCAACGGTCGACGTCCTGGCTCCCGAGCTCGCCATCGTCAGAACGATCGCGCCGCTCTACCTCGTCATCCTCGGGGCTTACTCCATCACCTGGGTCTTTGAGGGTGCGTTCAACGCCCTGCGGAAGTCCGAACACTACTTCGCGCTGAACCTGCTCTACGGGACGCGGATCCTCTTCCTCGTCCCCCTGGTCTTCCTCGGCGCGGTGGGCATCTTCGGCGCCTTCGGCCTCTCGTTCATCCTTGGTCTCGTCCTGGCTCTCGTCCTCCTTGCTCGGTGTTCCGTCCGGCCGACGCCGTGCGTCGACCGGGTCTTCCTGCGGGAGGCATGGCAGTTCTCCGCCGGTGCGTATGTCGCCGGGATATTGATGTCCGCCCCGAACATGCTCATCCCGATCATGGTGCTCAACGTGCTCGGGGCCGAGAGCACCGCCAACTACTACATCACCTACGCGATCGTCTCGATCCTCTTCATGATCCCCTACGCGTTCACGACCTCGCTCTTCGTCGAGGGGAGCCACGGGGGGGAGATGAAGAGGAGCGTTCTCCGGACGCTCGCGAGCATGTTCCTCCTGCTCGTACCCGCGATCATCGGCCTCTCCCTCTTCGGGGAGCAGATTCTCAACCTGATCGGCAAGGACTACGTCGAAGGGATGGCCCTGCTCCGCGTGCTTGCCGCATCCGCCCTCTTCGTCTCCATCTGCCAGACGTTCATATCCATCGCAAAGGTCAGAAACGATATCCGGAGCCTCGTCGTCCTCAGCGGTTTTATCAGCGTCGCCCTGCTCGGGCTCGGCTACGCCATGATGAACCGGTTCGGCCTCATCGGCATGGGATACGCGTGGCTCGCCACGTACGTCGCCGGAACGCTCCTCGTCGGCCTGATCCTGAAGAAGAAAGGGTGGCTATAATTTTTTTTGGATACGCTGCCGGGCCCGGTTCTTCACCGGTAGTAGACGGCGGAACCGGCGTTATCGTAGATCCGGTGGTGGCTCCGGATGAACCGGTCCGCACCCGTATACGTTGCCGTGGTGACCGCGTGCTCCTGCGTCTCGATCCGGATGCTCTCCCGCACGAGGTTGTACGTACCGAAGTAGAGGTAGGAGTTGGGCTCCAGCAGCGACGCATTTGCCGGAACGTACCGCTGGCTGCCGGGGTTGAACCCTAAGAGAAGCCACCAGCGTGTGCCGTCGACGTAGACCGGGCGCTCGTTCCCCTCCGAGAAGAGCCATACCGCTCCCTGCACCTCCCTGCCGTTGAAGACCGGTTTGTCGCCGGCGGTGTCGAGCGCCATCGACGTCGGGTTGTCGTCCATGACCTGGTAGAGGAGCCCGCTGTTGAAGAGGAAGAAGATGACGAGGAATACGGAGAGGGCCTGGTACGCCGTCCCCATGAACGGGGCGGCCCTGACTGCGCGTATCCACCCGGTCAACCTCTCGTACAGCGCTATGCCGCCGATGATCGCGAACGGGGCAAGGAAGATCAGGGTGATGTGGTAGAGCCTGCTGGTGTTGAGCGAGCTTGCGAAGAACGGGACGACGATGCCGGCTACGTTGATGAGCAGGAAAACGAGCGAGACGGCGAGATACTCGGGCTCGATGCGCCACCGCTCGCGTCTTGCGAGGGTTGCAAGCAGCCCGACGGCGATGAGGCCCTGGGTGGCGACATGGACGAGTTTCGCGAGGCCGTGGAGGGGCGTCGTCGACTGGCTGGTGAGAATATGCATCCCCTGGGCGGTTGTCGGGTTGAATGAGTCCATAAAGAGGGTGTTCCATATCTTGTCCCCGATGCCGGTGACGGTAGCGAGCGCCGTGCCTTCGGCGACCGTTGAGTACCAGAGGTAGACCAGGGCGGCGAAGATGATGATGTAGGGGAGGATGAGCGTCCTCACCGGTATCGTCCTCCCGCCGGTTCCCGGCGGAGCGAGGGGATCGTGCCTCAGGAGGGCGACGCCCCTGGCGAGCCTCTCCGGCAGCCGGGACTGCAGGCGCTCGGGAACGGCAAGCAGCAGCCATGCCGGAACGAGCGAGAAGAGGTAGATGTACGAGAGCCCGTAGTGCGAGACGATCATGGCGAACGCGAATGCGATCATGAGGAATGCCCGCTTCCCCCGGTCCATGGTCTTGTCGATCATCACGAGCACGGTCAGCGCGAGGAAGAGTTCCGCGATCTGCTGGCGGGCGAGGGAGATCATCTCCGTGTAGAACGTGAAGAACGAGAAGAAGAAGAAGATCGAGAGAAACCCTATCCTTGCGTCCGTCTGTTTCTCGACCGCCCGGTAGAGCCCGAGCGGCACGAGCGCGAAGAGAAGGGGGTAGACGATCTTGAAGATCCAGACGGGATCAAGATCGCATATGAGCGAGTAGATGGGGACGAGCGCGACGACGGAGAGCATCCCGTTCGTGTTATACGGGATGGCCATGTCCCAGAGCCCCGGCATCAGCACGCCGTTTGCGAGGTGAAGTTCGTGGTGGATGTCGTAACCCCAGACGTACTCCGATATCAGCGAGGTATGGTAGAGGAGCGACAACGCGATGGCGTAGATCCCGAGCGGATAGCAGGACTTCGGGATGAAACGGTCGAACCCGACGGCGAGACCGATGACGGCGATCAGGACGAGGAGCAGGAAGAGGAGCGTGACCATGTGGTAGTTGTCGCGCAGGTATGTCCCGATGATCGCGAGGAACGGGAGGAGTATCAGGAACGGTACCGCAGGAGAGGAGGGGACGGCGAGCCCGGGGCTCTCACCGGTACGCCCCTTATCCCTGGTGAGCGCGAGATAGAGCAGAACCTGCATGACGGCGACGAGTGTGAGGAGGAGGATCGGAAACGAGAACGGCCGCGTGTACCCGAGTACCGGGTATACGACGTTGGCGGTAAGGCCGGTGAGCATGACGAGTACAAGGCTCAGCCCGGCGGAGTAGAGTACCGTCTCGATCGTGCCGAGATCGTGGAGCCTGAGCGCCTTCAGCACGAGGACTCCGGGGAGGAAGGTGAGATACAGGAACGCCAGGCCCTCCCTTGCAATCGGTATGTAATACCCGACGAGATCGAGACTGACCACCCCGAGGAAGACGAACTGGATCGCCTGGAATGTCCAGAAGAACGTTCTGTTATCCCAGTCATTCATTCGGAGCGGGTTTCGAAGGTGCATGGTATCCCTTGTTCTGTCTCCGGCCGGCTATGTGTGAGCAGCGAGTCTTCTCCTTCGGTGACACCCGACGGGCCGCCTGCAGCATCGGTGCACCTACTCCCCGGCAACCTATTAATGTGTTGCGCCGGTTCGGGCCCTGTTGCGGGAGGAGGATGAGGTCAACGCTCGTTCCCGGCGGCAGGGGGGGTATCGGCGAACGCCTCGTCCGCGGGAACGTTTCCCCTCCCCCGGGCGGCTGCCAGCTCACTGTAGACAGCGAGGAGAGACCGTGCTATCGTCGACCAGGCCATGTCCGTCTTCAGTTTCGCGTAACCCCGCTCCCCCATGCGGCGGCACGCCCCGGGGTCCTTCAGCAGGCGGACGATCGCGGCTGCCAGCGCTTCCGGATCCCGCGGCGGCACGACGTAGCCGGTCACCCCGTCGTCGACGACCTCGGGCAGGCTCCCCACGTCGGTCACCACCACCGGTCGCCGGAACCCGTACGCGGTCGGTATGACGCCGCTCTGGGACGCTTCGAGGTACGGGAGCGCCACGACGCTCGCCTGCTGGAAGAGCCGGGCGCCCTCTTCGTAGGGTATCCGGTAGTTGTGGACCTCGAACGCGTCCCGGTCCGCCATCGCCTCCCGGTACCTGCCGAAGTCCTCGCCCGTTCCGGCGATGACGATCCGGGCGTCCGGGATCTCGTGGGTGATGAGCGGCTCCGCCCGGATCAGGCAGTCGAGCCCTTTGTAGCGGTGAATGCGTCCGAAGAAGAGAACCCGCCGGCCGTCGGGCTCCAGGTCGTCCCGCTCGAACTTCACGAACGGCGCCACTTCGTGCTCGCCGATGGGGATGACGTGCACGTTCTCTCCGCGGACGCGGTAGTTCTTCACCAGGGTCTCCCGGAGTGCCTCCCCGTGAACGAAGATCCGGTCGGGCATGGCCCGCGATACGAAGAGGGTGAGCCGGTAGAGCAGTGAACCTGCGTCAAGGAGACGGTCTTCACCGGGGTGCGGTTCGATGTCGTGAAACGTCGCCACCAGCGGGTACTTCCGGAGCATCGGGAGGAGCGGACAGAGCATGGGGTTGTTCACCTGGAAGTGGACGACGTCGGGTGCGAAGTCGTCGATTGCGGCGACGATATCTTTGAGCATCGGGTAGCACGACGGCCCGAACCTCCCGGCGTATCGCGAGTAGCCGAAGATGTGAACCTTCACGGCCGGGTCGATGCTCTCCACATACTCTTCCGACCTGTAGTCGGGGAGCAGCAGCAGCACTTCGGTGTGCCGGGCAAGTTCGTTTGCCATCTGGATGGTGTAGTCGTAGAACCAGAAGGTCAGGCACGCCACGCGCATAGGGGCCCTCTCTATGAGGATGCTGTATATAGAGATTGTGCCCTGAAGCGTCGTTTGACGGATGAACCCTGGTGGGGTCTGCGGAGAGCCGGCGGCATCCACCCGGCCGGCCGTTTCCCTCCCGGCGTATCCATATGGTATTCCTGCTCTATCGGGCACCCGCGATTCCCGATACGCGCAAGCGGTATGGAATCCTTGCCGTTTCACGCCGTCGCCTCGTAGCGATGGCCGGGGAGGCCGTGCCGTGCCGGCGCACGAGACCGAACTCCCATCCGTTCCGGCTGAAACCGTTTCGGGGAAGGGTCACTCCCGGCGAACGGTGGCGGGAAGCGCGAGTATTTGTAATCTTCGGTTTTAATCAAACTAGTTATATAATATCTTTTTGCAGGAAACGATCTCTGTTATGATGCCATGTCACCACAACAGATCGCATCGGTGCGGCCCATATTGCCGTTTAATCCCTCAGGTTAATTTTATTTTTACAATAAAATATATATATGGCGATTGCAAGACGGTAGTGATACCTCACAGAGAGGCTGAATGGCATGACAGACAGGCAGAATATACTGAGACTGGCTGCAGCACTTCTCGTGTGCTGCTTTGTTGCGGCACTCTCTCCGGTAAGTGCAGCCGAGTCCGCAAGTCCGGCCACGCTCACCGTGGCTGCAAGCGATAGCACCGAGCTGTCGAAGAACCAGGCAGACTATGTCTGTGACGGAGTCGACGACCAGGCCGAGATCCAGGCGGCGCTCGCCGCGCTGCCCGACGGCGGTAACGTCGTCCTCTCGGACGGTACGTTCAACTGCGCCGGCGTCATCGCGCCGCCGGCAGGCACGACGCTCTCCGGACAGGGTCCGGATGCAACGAACCTCGTCTTCACCAGCGACGGACGTATCAGCGTCGACAAGGAGTACGTGACCCTCGACGGGTTCCACATCGAGGGCAGCGGCTACAGCAGCGGCGTCAAATGGCTTGGCGTGATGACCATCCGGGCAAGCCACGCGAAAGTTCACAACATCACGGGAACCGCGGACACGAGCATCCAGGCGGTCTATCTCCTGATCCACGATCCGGCGGTCTATGCCCCGACCCTTGAAGACGTCGAGTTCATCAACTGCAAGGCCGTGGACACCGGCACCTACGGGTTCCTCCACAATGCCTGGGGGTCGTCCAACAAGGTGATCAAGGACGTCCGCTACGATAACTGTCAGGCGATCAACTGCGGGAGCAAAGGCGCGTTCAACCCCTGGATCACCGGGTTCGACTTCGCGGAGTTGAACGACATGGACGGTCTTCGCGTGACGAACTGCCTTGCTGAGGGTAACCTGGAGTCCGGGTTCCACTTCGAGTTCGACCCGAAGGTGACGAACGCCGTCCTCGAGAACTGCGTGAGCAACAACAACGGGCAGAAGCCCTACCCGACGGTGCCCTACAAGCAGAGCGACATGTCGACCCACTACTTCGGGTGCGGCTACTACGCCCCGAACGCCGACGTGACGTTCAAGAACTGCGTCGCGGAAGGCAACTCGCTGTATGGGTTCTACGCGACGAACGGCGGCAAACTCTACGACTGTGTCGACAAGGACACCGGCGCCGGGAAGACCGACTACACCCACCGTAAGCCGGCCGGCTACTACAGCATCCCGAGCCGTTCGACCGACCCCGCCCTGGTGCTTGAGAACTGCACGAGCATCGACTCGCACGGCTACGGCCTTCAGGTCGACCTCGCGAGCAACATCCGGATCGAGAACTTCGAGCTCGTGAACCCGGCAGGGATCGACGGCAAGGGTGCAAGCCTCGGCGGCACGAACGGCCAGTTCAGCAATGCCGAAGTTGACATCCACGCCTCCGGTGACCGGGTCGATACGCTCGTCTGGGCGAAGAACAACCAGAACGTCCAGTACACGGGAGAGGTAACCTCCGCCTCCGAGAAGGCGTTCCTGGTCGAGGGTGGCCAGAACGTCCGGACGGACGGTATGACGGTTGCGTCTGCCGGCGCGTAAACCGGTCGATACCATCGGGCCTGACGGCCCCGGTCCTAATCTTTTTTTAGTTTTGTACCGGCTGGAGGGCGGGTGGATGAGATACTCGGAGAATTTTGATAGTGCCGACCCGCTGTTCCGCCGGAGTCGCAACTCGAAGACCTTTGGCCTTCTCATGCTCCGGCCCTTTGGCCCATCGCAACTCGCACCTTCGGTGCTCGCACCATGGCGCTTCCAGCCAGTCGCGTTTCGGAACGTCATACTAATGAACCGTCGCACGTTCCGACAGTTTCACTCCGGCCGGTTGCATCCTGCGGACAGCCGTTTCAGTCGGAACATTGCATGCCCCGTGTACGGCTTTCGAGGGGCTATCGCCGCGAGGGGGGAATACTCCCCCCTCCCCGCGAGCCGCCTCCCCCGTATGGCGATAGCCACCACGGTCCACTGTTTCGGACTTTTTCCTCGCTTCGGCCTTCCGAACGCCCATCGCAACACCCACCTTCGGTGCTCGAACTCCTGTCCTACGGGCAGTCGTTCCTAACGGTGCTCACGCACCCGCCCTCCGGCCGGGTGCGCCTACAACGTATCCGGGGCCTTTGGTGTTGTCCCTTTCGAGACCCCCGCCGGCACACCTCCTTCCGCGCTCCCGGCAACCTTCGCGTAAAACGTCTCGATGTCGCGGACGATCGTCTCCCAGTTGTACCTGGTCCGGACGAGTTCTTTCGCCTGTTCCCCGAACCTTGCCCGCAACGCTTCGTCGGTAAGCAGGCGTCCGATGGCGCCGGCGAGGGCCTCCGGTGTATACCGGGTATTGAACCCGACGGTGTTGTCGATCCACCCGAGCAGATCCCCCTTGCCCGTCGTCACGATGGGTGTCCCGCAGAGGCACGCTTCGAGGAACGTGACCGGAAAACCGGTGAAGCTCGGCGTCACGAAGACGTCCGCGTCGGTGTACGCCGCCATCTTCTCCTCCTTGCTCACGAACCCCGTGAAGACCACCCGATCGTCGAGACCGAGCGAGCCGACCCGGTGCCTGAACTCGTCGTTGTGGCCCATGTCTCCACCCACCAGCACCAGGATGGCGTCGCCCTCCTCCCGCGCGACCACGGCAAACGAACGGATCAAGAGATCGATCCCCTTCGTCGGGTCGAGCCTTCCCAGGTAGAGCACGACCTTCGCAGCGTCGTCGATCCCCCATGCCGCACGAAACCTGCCGCGGGCAGGGAGGGAAGGGTACTCGGCGAGGTCGATGCCGTTCGGGACGATCGCCATCTTCTCGTCGGCAACACCCAGCTCGCGGTACCGCTCGGCCTCCGTCTCGTTGAGCGCGATAACTCCCGCGGCGCCGAGGATCACCGTATCCGACCAGAACCGGTCGAAGAGCCGCTTCATCCGTTTTGACCCCGTATCCTGCGGGAGCGCCCCGTGTGCCTGGAGCACGTAGGGTATCCCGTACTTCCTCGCGTAGTGCGAGGCGATGATGGTGAGCATGGTGCGGTGGTCGTGGATGTGGACAAGGTCGAACCCGGGAATCTCCTGCCTCGCGACCGCCGGCATGCGGTAGGGCATCACCGGCGGGGTCACACCCAGGGCGTATTTTCGTAAATTCTCAAAGTAATAGACGTTCATCCCGTCGACGGAGGTGACGCGATTCGTCGGCAGATCGTTCGGATAGATGCTCCGGTTCGTCGTGTAGACGGTGATCTCGTGCCCGTTCTCGTGCAGGGCCCGTGAGATATCGTATGCGACCCGTGCCACCCCGCCCGACTCCCAGAGCGGTTTGAAGAACGGGGTCACCTGCAGAACCTTCATGCCCGTCCCCCCGTGCTGCGTTCCCGGAACCGTTTCCGGATCAGGCCCGCGTAGCAGTTCAGACAGAACGGCGTGAAGAGCCAGACCCCGCACTCGAGCAGGGGCGCAAGACCGTGCTGCCGGATCCGGTAACGGTAACTCTCCAGGTTGTACTCCAGGTAGTCCTCGCCGATCTGCTCGAACCACCACTGGCGGGTGACGCCCCCGTTGCGCACCCTCTCGGAGCACTTCGCGATCCAGCGTTCCACCAGTTCCCTGGTCCGTCCCTCCGCCACCCCGGGCTGGAAGTCGCTGTTGATGACGCAGGGAATGGTCGTGTAATCCCGGATGCCGTGCCGGTCGAACTCCACCGAGAGGATCATGGTGCTGTTGATCCCCTCCTTGAAGATCTCGGTGTCGAACTGGAAGTTCCCGAGCGAATACGCGATCAGCCCGTCTTTGTACCGTTCCAGCCCCTGGATGGTATGCGAATGGTGCCCGAGGATCAGGGTCGCCCCGCTGTCGATGAAGGCGTGAGCGAGCCTGACCTGGTCGGGCGAGGGGTAGTAGGTGTTCTCAATCCCCCAGTGCAGGGAGACGACAACGTGGTCGGTGCGTTCCTTCAGCGCCCTGATATCTTCGATGACGTTCTTCTTCTTCAGTTTGGCGACGGTGACACCCGGCGGCGACCGGAACCTTCCGGTCGTGTATGCGAGGAAACCGAACCGGATCCCGCTCCGCTCGACGATCAGCCCCGGGAGTCTTTCATCGCCTCTTCCCCCTCCGACGTAGGCGATACCGCGGACCTCAAGCCCTTCGAGGGTCTTCTCAAACCCCTCCCGGCCCATATCGAGCGTGTGGTTGTTCGCCACGCTGAGGATGTCGAACCCGGCTTCTCTGAGGTACTCGCCCGCCTCCGGGGGGGTTGTATTGACCCAGCGTTTCTTCCTCTCGGTTCCGCTCTCGGAGAGCACCGTCTCCAGGTTCCCGAAGAGCAGATCTTTCCGCCGGAGTTCGTGCTGGACCAGGGCAAATGGCCTCTTGCCGTTCCTCATCCAGAGCAGCACGTCTCCGACCGCTCGCAGCCGCACCGATGTCACACCGCTCCTCCTGCGGAATCTTTGCCCGGGGCGGAAGATCCGGGCCTGCAACCGGTCTTCATCGTCGATCTGAAGGTCCCCACCCCCTCGAGCCGGATCGGTGGAACTCTGCCGGCATCTGCGAGAGATAGTATCATGCACGGGTAATCGTGAATACTGCCTTCCCTCCCCGATACGTTGAGTCCCTGACAGGCGATCCAAGGATATATATTTTGCCCTGATTATGACCTCCAGCATGCGTATCCCGACGCATACGGCTTTTCCGGGGCTCCCGAATCCCGTTGGGGCATGGTGCCGCACCGGTAACGGTGGAACTCGGGATGCCGAACCATTAACTGCTTGTGCACCGAGTATGTACTGGATCGCCGGGCGGCAGATGATGAGAGTTACCCCCACTGACCGGTGATGAAGCAGGGGACTGATGCCGCAACGACTCTTCTCTCCTCGAATATCCATCAGGCCGGTAGCGGGGTTTTTTCCGCGAAGGCGCAGGACAACTCTACTCGGAGTGAGCGGTCGGCATCGTCCAGAGCAGTCCGGTTCAGGCTGACTTCGCACCCGAGGCCCTCAGCGATCATGCATGCGATCAGGCTGCAGATCGAGCATGGACAGAGCATGCAGAACTCAGGGGACTCCGCGTGAAGCGAAGCGCAGCCTGAAAAGAGCAGATAGTTGTGCAGCGTGAAGATTACCCGATCACCTTCTCTCCGGATGTCCATCCACTCGGTAACCGAAAGAGTTTCCTCGCACACCTCGCGGATCGCTCCCATGAGCAGACTGTAATCCTTTGGGAGGGCGAGATCGCTGTCATTCTTTAGGTCATCCAGGAGGGGAGCTGCCAGGGGAGGGGTCAGGATGCCCGTGCTCCCGTTATGGTACGTGAATCCGCCGCCTTCAGCCGCAAAGGATCTGTAATCGGACCGGGTCGAAGTGAATTGCGTGACGCTCCCACCTTCGCTCTCCGGTGGAAGAAAAACCGCGGGCCCGGAGCCGCCCATGTCACGGATGATGTGGCCGAGGGTGGGGATGCCCTGCACGGAGAGTCGGCCGGCAAGCCGTGCATCTATGGGTTTATCTCCGCTGAGAGCGAAGAGAAAGCCTCCTCCGATGAAACAGGTCGCGCTCAGCATGAGGAACGGGCTTTGCATGTATTCCTGCGGATCGGTGAGTACGGCTGCAAGGATAAGCAGAGGTGCAAAGCCGATGAGGAGGTAGGAGCCGATTCTGTAATGGTTATACCCGTTCATTGTCATACCCGGTATCTAAGGGCAACTCGTTGGATAGGGAGTGGAACGGCCCTTGCATGCTGGTCAACTCAAGTATTCGATCAACTCCAGTACTCTCAGGATAATGATCAGACAAAAAAGCGCCGCACAAACAATTCCCATACGGTAGATATTGCGGATGTACCCCGGTTTTGAGAACACCGGGTGAATTAGGTAGAGAATGACGAAGAACCCTACAAGCGCGACGGCTATAAAATATTTTAAGTCCGAGCCGTAGGATATACCCATAAGGTTGCTCACGGTGAGCATCCAGACCATCAGAGCGATTGGTGCAATATCTCTTTTACGCATCGGTGGAACATGCCTGAAATCGTGGGTATTGCATATATTCCCTTCGGTGAGGCCCGAGCAGATCCCGGGGACGGTCTGCGGGTTTGATGGTGGCCCCACTACGCTATCACATCCCCCCATCCATGCTTCAGCCGCCTCTCATATTTCCCGGGAGGTTCTTGCAGGATGCGAGGCCGTCCCAAAAATATCTCCGAATCTTTCGGTATGCCCTAATCGGAGAGCTTACTCCCTAGGAATCTTCCATCTGAACCATATCCCGGGTATTGAGGGTGAAACGGCTTCCCATCGGGTGCCGCCGCTCGGGGGAGGGTCTGGGAGAGAACATCCGCTCGCACCCGGCGCTGCTCACGCTTACTTTCGGGGCTGCCCCAGGGGATATCCTTCAAATGTCCCGCTTTTCACTCTCATCTGCGGTTCTTTATTGCCGTTTGGATAGTCGATGCCAGGTTATAGACAAAATCCCTCCTTGCAACGCTATAATACGGCACCAAAATTGGATTGTACCCTGCCGCATGATAACTCAGGCGTTGTGTATTTCCATGCATCATATTGACCTGATGAAATCCCATCTTCTGCATCTCCTCAAGAAGACTGACAAATAAGAGCCGATTTGCCCCACTGTCCCGAAATTCCTGGTTCGAAGCTGCACTCCAGGCATATGCCCTTTTGTTATCCCAGATCCAGATGCGGGATGTTAAGATATTTTCAGACTCATCTCGTGCAACCCACATGCCGCCACATTTCTTTCTCTCAGTGAGGCCAAGCATGCTCGTAAAAAAATTCTCTTCAACTGGAGTATCCTGATCTTGACGATCAAATACTTGAGTAAGTAACTTATGATGCGTCGCAGCATCATTGAGTTTCTCAATATGCAAACCAGTATCTTCTGCTTTCCTCACTTCTCTTCGAACGCTCTTTGAAAATCTCTCAGAAAAATTGCCTTCTAAATCGATGTAATACGTATACGCCACACTTCCCTTCCAGCCGCGCCATAAACAGGGTCGAATATCCGCCAAATCCGGCGAGTTGGTTATGGTTATTGAAGAATAGCGATCTTCCCGGATGCTGTCACAGAGTGTATTGATGATGCCGTGTTGGACCAATTCACTTTCGCGCACTTTTGAGGTGTCCGGGCCCGGGAGGAGAAAACCTCCATATGGGGTGAGAGGTCCCGATGATACCGCATAAGAAACGACCCCGCCCCAGTCTTTTACAAACAGCGAACACCCACCTAAAAGTTCATCATTTTTAAAACACCCATAGATTTTGAGTTTACTCGAGGAGGCATCTGCAACCACCTGCAAGTAGTCGCTATTGTGAAAGATGGTTCCTTGAGGAGACTGAACAGCAAGTTCGTTCCACAAACCGTACTCATGGAACTCAAGAATTCTCGCTTCAAGGTCATTTGCCGTCATATCAATCTATCGGCAATTTCCGCCCCGCGTCGTCCCTTCCCCTTACAGTGTCGCGGAATCTTCTTGTAGATCTTCAGCCCCTCCTTCATGCAGGAATCATGCCGGAGAATGGGTGAACCCCCCATGGCAGGCTGCGCTCGGTTGTGTCGATGAGGCACCGGGTGAGCTCCCACGTTTTTCCGGCGTCGAGCCGCATATAACCATCGGATGTGCGGTCCATAACAGCAAGAGGGATCTCTAGGATATCAATCTCTCGGCCGGCCTTGAGGTCATAAACCTTGAAGGGATGGCACATCCCGCCCCTGAAACCGATGCCGTCGGCATACCCGATGGTGGCTTCGCAGCAAAACCCCGCTCGGCTGAGGTAGCCGACGACCGGCCGGCCGAGGACCGCTTCCAGCTGCTGCTTCTTGGCTGCGAGAGCGAGGAAGTAAAAACTCGACCGGGCGCCGCACCCCTCCTCAAGGGCCGTGATCTCCCGGAAGTTGAACCCGGGAAGTTCCTTCAACCGGAACTGCCGGGTGCCGGTGAGAGTTTTTGTGATCTCGCCGGCCTTCAGGGGCCGCAATGCATCACACCTTGGGAGCGCGACCGGTAAACCCCGTCGATACACGGGTGAGGCAGAGAGCGAACGGCTGGATATCGGGTCCTCGGAGTGGCAGCCCTGTGCTCGGCGAGGCGGTGTGAGGCCCGGGGCTCAAAGGGCTCACGGTGGTTGTTCACATCGTGGGGGAACCGGTCCCGGTCGTCACTGAATGTTTCACTGCACATCTCCGCATAGGTGAAGAGGCGTCATATCTGCGGGTTCTGCCGGAAGATCTCATGCATCTGCATGGTTGCCTTGAGGAAGAGGTTGTTGGTGGCGTTGATATTGAGTTCATCCCGTAATTCTCCAGTTCGTGATAGCAAATGCCGGGCGGATCAGGCCGAGGAACGAGGTCTCACAGCGTTCATATCGGGAAGTAATCTTCTTGAATGCCTCGATCCGGCTGGAGAACCGTTCGATGGCACTGCGCTTCTTGCAGAGTTCAGGATCGAACCAGACGCCCCTCCCTCGTTTCTGATGCTTCCGGAACCTCTTGCCCGGTATCCGTCTATAATTTTAGAACCCTCTCTGAGTGCAGGGCGAAACACATATAGCCCCTCCGGGATTGGATAGGAGACAAGGGAATCGCGTGGCAAGTTTCCTCAGCAATATCTTCAAACTGACAACGGGCACCGTGCTCGCGCAGGTCGTCGGCATCCTCCTCATCCCGGTAGTTACGCGGATCTACTCCCCGGAGTATTTCGGCGTCGCCCAGCTCTTCCTCTCTATTGCCGCGGTGCTCGTGGTCATCTCCTCCCTCTCCTACCATTATGTCATCATGCTGCCGGAGAAGGATGAGGACTCCATGAATGTCTCCGTGCTCTGTATCGTCTGTATCTTAGGCACCTCTGCCGCAGCCGGCGCTGTCTTCATCGGGTTTTCAGATTGGCTCGGGACAGTCTTTGAAACGCCGATGATCGCCGATTATCTCATATGGCTCCCGGTCTTCATCACCTTCAACAGTCTCTTCGTGATCCTGAATCGGTGGCTCTCCCGGAAGGCGAGGTACGGCGTACTCTCCAAGGGCATTGTTGTGAATTCGGTCTCGACACGAGTGTTCCAGATCGGAGGCGGGCTGTTCATCGCCTCCCCCCTGGGTCTTATCCTCAGTTCGGTGGCGGGTTTTGCTCTTGCCGATCTCTTCATGCTCTTCGGAACGCAGGAGGACGCCAGACACTTAAAATCCGTTACGGTGAGGCGGATGAGGGAACTTGCCGTCCGGTACAGGGAGTTCGCGTCCTATGGAACCGCAGGAAACCTTGCAAACAGCATGTCCTGGGAATTGCCTGCCTTCATGCTCGCCTACTTCTTCAACCCCACCGTCCTCGGCAACTATGCTCTTGCCATAATGGCAGTAAAACTGCCGATGGCGATGGTGGGAACAGCCATCTCCCAGGTGTTTTATCAGAAAGCGAGCGAGGAGATGAATCAAACCGGTGGTGTGAAGACCGTCGTCAAGGAGGTCCATACGCGGCTTATCGCCGTTGGTATCTTCCCCTTTATCATCTTCATCATCCTTGCCGAGGATCTCTTCACCTTTGTCTTCGGGGCGAACTGGCTTACCGCCGGTACCTATGCACAGATCCTCGCCCCCTGGCTCTTCGCAGTTTTCATTGTCTCACCGATTGCAACGCTGTTCGGAGTTCTGGAGAAACAGAAGACTTATTCATGTTTCGAGGTCATGACCCTATGTGCATGGGTGGCCATCTTCTCTGTCGTCGGCGCCTCCGGTAACCCTCTCTTAACCCTCGCTATCTTCTCCATCGGCGGCATGCTCATATGGGGAGCGAAGAGCGTCTACCTCTTGCGGGAATCCGGGGCTGGATCCCGGGACAGCATGCTCAGTCTGGTCCGGCACCTGCTGTTGAGCATCATCATCTCCCTCCCTCTTATGCTCGGGGTATATGTCGGGCTCCCGCTCTTACTCCTGTTTGGGATCGCAGGTATAGCCGCGGTTGCCTATTATCTCCTGATCTTCTTTACAGATCCCCTGCTTCGTAGCGAACTCATAGGGATGATCCAGGGTTCGAATCCCACAAAGCACACCGATTGGATGGAGCGGTTAGGTCTCTTTCGATAGCGGGCTTGAGAAAATTGTCCCCGGATCGGTCGGAGAGGGTGCCGGGATCATAGGGTAAACGGCGCCCGTAGAGTGTTAAGGACAGGTGCAACATGAAGTCAAGGGGGCTGCATTCCGCTCTTCTGCCACCATGCTTCAATCTCTTTGCAGCTTGTCATCCAGGCGCCCTTCTCGTGACCGTACTTCAGGATCTTCCGGTAGAACTGAAGCGACGTACCGGTCATGAACGTATTATGCCAGAGGATGGTGAGTACGCCGTTATGCCGTTCGACAGCATCGAGAAGGCGCTCTGTCTGAGTCCAGGCCTGCTCCGTGTTCAACCGCATGTAGGAGAGCAGTGTCTGGTCCATTATTGCGAGCGGGATCTCCAGAATATTCATTTCCTGGCTGGTATTCATGTTAAACGGCCGGAACGGGTGGCACATCCCGTTCCGGAACCCGATACAGTCCGGGTACCCGAGGGTGGTGTCGTATCGGAACCCTGCTTGTTCCAGCAGTTCCCAGGTGCCCGGCACCCGGAACTTGAGAAAATGATTTCGATATCCGTCTACCGTCCGATTCAGAACCTTTTCCAGGTGCCGCTTCTCTCTCCGCAGCTGCTCAAGGTCACGGCAGGCCTCGCATCCTCCGTGCAGCCCGATCTCCCACCCCCTGTCAAGGAGTGCACCCATCTCCTGTTCCAGATCCTCGATCGCGTATGCGTAGGTCCTGTCCCCCTCTTCAAGGGCCAGGAAATAGAAACTGGAGCGAGCTCCGTAGGACTCCTCGAGAGCGGCAATCTCGTTGAAATTCCATTCAGGATACTTTTTCGAGCGCAGTTGTGGGACGATCCGACCGGCACGGGCGAGATCCCTGTTCTTCAGTGCACTCAGGATCTCAAGGGTTTTGGATCGTATTGGCCTGTATACCGTGTCAATATCGTGTGTCAGGCAGATTGCGAATGGCTGTGCTTCCGGATATTCACAATAGTAGCCCTTTTCTGTCAACAACTGTGATGCCCGGGGTACGGATATGTCCCGGTGGCAACTCCTGTAGTACGGAAACCGGTCATACCGGTCACGGCTGCACGCATCGTACTCTTCCTTTCTGGTAAACAAGTTCCAGATCTCACTGTCCTGCCTGAGCAGATCTATTCTCTGCAGACGACTCCCTCACGCAGACTTGGAATGGAAGATATTATGCTTTTCCCCACCTCTCCCAAAAAATGGCAGGATATGGTAAAGCACGGCATCATGTCCCGTGTCCCATCATCGATCCGCACTGCTGTCGAGCACAGCCCGAAACGGTCATGAGACCCTGCAGGTTGCAGGTTCACCTGACGAGAAGCGATCTCCGGCTTCTATTTCAGCCTCATGCCGGCACCCGGATAACATGTCGGGAGGCGGAATCCGTACGAGATGCCTGATGGTGATGTGCGCCCCCGGCCCCGTTATTATGCACACGTGGAATTTGAAGGTCGGCCCCGCCCGGCAGAGAGGGTTTTAGGCGACTTCAGCCTTGAGTAAACGGTTACTGACACGGAGAACCGTGCCCGGGATAGAGTTGATGGCCAATGCGTCCGGGACGTTCGATTTACATTTTCAAGCCTTTTTACATCCCCTCGCACTGTCAGGCTCCGCTGTTTATTGGTTCTGTTCACGTTGGCTTCCACGATATATTTCTTTGAGTTGATAGAGTAATGAGGTAGTTTTAGAGAACAGGACTGCCCTCGAATATATCGGCAGGTATTCCGCTCCGAAATCTGTCTTTATTCGAAAACGGGCGTTGTTTGGATCCATATTTTGCCGGCCGAAGGAGACCTTCTGATATCCGTTGTCCCACGCCCAATTAAGCCCTTCCCAGAAGAGGGCGTAGGTGGGGTGATATGTGTTAGGGAGACTTCGATTCAGGGAGAGATACTGGAAATATGCTGTCTTGCTGGCGGGATGGACGAAGGTGAGCAACCCCCCGGCATACATATCCCCTTTCGATAACAATGTTACACGCATCTCATCCTGCGAATATGTTTCCAGAAGTTTCTGGAAAAAAGTGAAAGGCAGAATATCTGCGTTTATACGTATGAGGTTTTCAGCATAGTACCGATAAAACGTTTTCACATCTTCCTGTCGGCGGAGTTCACGGATTTCAAATCCCTTCTCATCGAACCTGCGAATAAACTTTCTCTGTCCTTTTCTGGCAGGGAAGTTTTCCCAGACACTGTCTGGTGATTTCTGCTGTAAGTCCAATACCATATTGCCTGTATTGTCGGTGGGATGATGGTTGTATCCTATATGGTCCAACAGCGTTTTATTATTCATATTCAATAAACAAAACGCGTACTTCGATGCGAACAGAGCGAGTATTTCATTCAGGTCTCGGGGATTGAAATCATGATCCAGCAGGATACTGTTGAATCCTGAGTAGGGGATAGGATCAAGCCCGTTTAGAAATACTATCGTGCGGTGCCTCAAAGGGAATATGCCGACTATCTTCTGCTCTTTCCAGAGGATCCAGTACTTAAGGTCGATTTTGAGTGCATTTTCCAGTGTACTCTTCCATTTTGTGGTATGGTAAAATGTCCCCTCCGGGCACCGGTTGTTAAACTCATCCCAGGCCTCCGCATTCTCCTCAGACAGTTCTTGTATGGAATAGCCCATGGAAGGGCCATTACCTTTCCAAATGTAAAAAAAACTTTCTATATGACACAATGTGGGGTATTAATGAGTAATGACGGTTTTTTGGCCCTGTGGAAAAACCTCGCCGGTGGATCGCACCTTCTCCCCATGTCGACTGAGCGGTATCGGGGGGCGGCTGAAGCCGTTCTACAGAGGCGGTTTTAACGATTGTGACCGTGAAGCAGCCGACATCCGGGACCGGCCCGAGCCGGCCGAACGGCTGCTCCGCCGGGGAGCAGGCTCTCTCGATGTCTTTGCCTCCCTGTTTCTCCTTGATCGGCAGAGGGCGGCCACGGGCAGCCCTGTGCACGGCCTTGCCCGTGGACGCCTGAGTTTTCACTCCGAAATAGTTTTTGTGCCGGTAAGCTAACCTTCTTTTCGAGAGATATCGATCCGGCGCTATGAAGCGATGCAGCGACTGTCTCGATCCGAACGGTCACATGGCTGTTTTTATTCATGAGGATGTGATGTTTGCATCCGGACCGGGATTTTGCTCCTGTTTCCGCCCGGGTACCGTCGCAGCGGAGCCGCCTTCGATGGTTAAGGCCTTGTGGTTTGGGTCGCCGGTGAGAATCATTGAGGTTATCCCAAAACACTGTTACCGGGAGGGGGACACCCCGTTCGAAGCCCTTCGGACTTCTCAAACTCCTTCCCCCGCACCCAGCGGTGCTCAAGCTCTGTTCCTCGCACCTAACGGTGCGATAAGCGATGGTCGGTAGAACCGGAGCTCGAGCACCGGAGGTGCAGTTCCCAACGGAAAGCCGTTTCACCCTCAATACCCTGGATATGTTTCAGATGGCAGACTCCTAAGAAGTAAGCGCTCTGATTAGGGTATGGCGAAGGTTCGGAGACCTTTTTGGGACGACCTCATTGGCAACCATACTCCGTTGAAAAAAGGGTCGATTGGAGATATAGAGTATTTGAGAGAAAATGATTTGAAACTCTTTTCAGTTATCATTCAGTACACCGCCCCGTTTCGAATCAGGGGTCAGAGTTAATTCCTGGACCCTGTATTGTTCTCCGCACGTATCGGGAATCATACCTGCAGCAAATGATTTATATACTATGCCGACCTGAATCCTGCCAAATCAGGAGTTTAGGCCGGTCGCGCTGCTGGATGAAATGGAACAATGTGATTTGAATCTTGCGCCCTTTCCGGAAATAGTCCATGATATGCCGGTAAAATCCTGATAATTGCAATGGATGGATTTAAGTGTGTGACTGCTGGTCGGTGGTGTCCAGGAGTTAATTTCTTGGTAAAAGTAACGGGGGGAATATGAACCAACGTGCAATACCCTGTACCTTCATGGCTCAGGAGGTATACGGATTTACGCGGCCGTCATATGTGTTCCGCATGCAGAGAGCATGGAATGATTCTATCAAGGCTCCTCTGGTACCTATTGTTAAACAAGTTCCATACGTCGCTCCATTATGGAGGCAAGTTCAGCCGATACTTTCACCTTTAAGCGACGACACTTGCAGCACAAATCGACCAACTGTTACCCAAAAGGAGGTTATGCCTGTGGAAGAGGTACTCGATCTGCAACCCGGTGAATTTGTCCAGGTCCGGTCTTTAGAAGAAATACGCTCCACGCTTGATGAGAATGGGAAATACAAAGGTCTGCTCTTCATGCCGGAAATGGAGGATTTTTGTGGGAAAAAATGCCGCGTATTTAAAAAAGTAAGGTCAATCACCCTTGAATCTAACGGTGAAGTAAGAATATTAAGGAGTCCTACGGTTTTTCTGGAGGGGGTCTACTGCGATGGGAAGAGGCACAGTGATTGCGACAGGTCGTGCTTGCTTTTCTGGAGGGAAGCCTGGCTGAAGCGGACTGAACCCTGAATCCTTCCACTTCTTCCGTACTCCCGGTATACGGCTTTTGTGGCCCCTTCGGCGGATCGTTGAAAAGCCTGCCTGTTTTGCTGCCGGAGCGTAGTGGAAAACGCCGCCCTGTGTAGAGGCGAGTGCCGCGGCAATGGCCTTCCCGCCAGGCTGGCACGCCCTCATGTCCATAAATTAACCGGAGTTGTGAGAAGCACGTTCGGATTGCCCCCGGTGATATCGGTACGGACTTCCCGTGTGGTTAT
>NZ_FMID01000059.1 GCF_900095385.1 Methanoculleus chikugoensis | reverse complement strand
CGGGTCCGGCAAAACGACGCTCGTCAAGCACTTCAACGGGCTGCTCCGTCCGACCGAAGGCAGCGTAACCGTCGACGGACTCGACGCCGCAACCGTCCCGATAGCACAACTCGCGCGTCACGTGGGCCTCGTCTTCCAGAACCCGGACACCATGCTCTTTGCCGAGACCGTGGCGGACGAGGTGGCGTTCGGTCTCAGAAACATCGACCCCGGCGCTTCGGAGGAGCCTGTCGACGCGGCGCTCCGCGAGGTGGGTCTCCTTCACCGGAAGACGGCCTACCCGCGGTCGCTCTCGCGGGGCGAGCGGCAGCGCCTGGCCATCGCCTGCGTCATCGCCATGAAACCGAAGATCATCGTCCTCGACGAGCCCACGACCGGGCTCGATGCCCGCGAGTCGGGGAGGATCATGGAGATCCTCGGTCGCCTGCGCCAGGACGGCCACACGATCGTCATGGTGACGCACGATATTCGCCTTGGAGCGGAGTATGCGGATCGCATCGTCAGGATGGAGCAGGGAAGAGTCATCCGCGACAGCAGAACCTATGAGGAGGAACCATGTCTGAAATCATGCAGTACGTCATCCGGGAGAGCGCCTTTCACCGCCTCCACCCGCTCACCAAACTGATCTTTGCGGCCGTCGTCGTTGTCCTCGCGGTGCTGACGAGCGATACCGCGATGCTCGCGGTTCTTGCCGGGGCGGTCGTAGCTGTGGCGATAGCGAGCGGGCTCGCCCGCGATCTCCTCCGCCAGGTTCCGCTGCTGCTCATGCTCGCGGTGAGCCTGCTCGCCCTTACCATCCTCACCATCAGGAGCGGTGAGATCATCGGTTACCTGGTTCCGCAGTCGGTCCCGGTCATCGGTGGGGCGTTCCCTGTCACCGCGGGGGCGGTCGACCTTGCGCTTGCGATGTCGCTTCGGTTCGCCGCGATGCTCTTTGCGTTCCAGCTCCTGATCATATCGACCCAGCCGCGCGACCTCGTCCACCTCATGGACCGTCTCAGGGTGCCGGTCGACTACACCCTCATGCTCCTGATCGCGCTCCGGTTCATCCCGAGCCTGCAGCTCGAAGGGAAGCGGATCCACGAGGCGCAGCTTGCCCGCGCCTATAATCCTGGGAACGGTCTTGCCGGAAAGATACGGGGGCTCTTCCCCATCATCATCCCGTTGGTCTCGAACTCGCTCGGGAAAGCCACGATCCTCGGGCTGACGATCGATCTCCGCGGGTACCGTTCCGGCAGGCGGACGCCGATGCGCGACTTTGCTCCCGGCAGGGCCGACGTCGCCGGGATCTGCTGCATGGGCCTTGTGGTCGCAGGGTATTTGGCCGTGCTGCTCGTATGATCGGGTATGCATAGCGGTGCACCCCCGAAGGCGTTCGAGTTCTACATCGGGGGGAGCGCCGGGCCGTCCCTCTACGTCAGGCTCGCGGCCGGCCGGCTCCTCTACGAGTGGGCGAGCGCCGGCGGCTACTCCGGCGTGGTGATGGAGGCGTCGCCTGGAGAGGAGGAATGGGCGCGGTTCCGGGAGATCGTCGACCGGCTCGGCGTCCGGGAATGGGAGCGAGAGTACGTCTCCGCCCACTCCTGTTGCGACGTCACCTACTGGCACCTGCGGATGGAGATGGACGGGTGGAGCGCCGTTGTCCGGGGTGCAAACGCCTACCCCGGCTCACCCGGCCCGGAGGTCTCGAAGCAGTTCCGGGAGTTCCGCGCGGCGGTGAAGCGGCTTATCGGGCGCGAGCCGTGATTGTTCAGAAAATAGGCCTTAGTAAATCCCACCCCCTGATCGAACCTCTCCCTGAGTTGTCCATACATGGCTCACGCGAAGCCGCGAAGCCGCGAAGTCCATGTGGGTGTTGACGAACTTCCTTCGCGGCTTCGCGTGAAGTCACCCCCCCTCTATTGGCAACCGGGTGTTGTCTGGAGGTTGTGTGAAGCATTTCAACAAGGCCGGGAAATGACCGCCCCAAGGTGTTCGAGGCTTCGTTCGTAGTCCTGGAACGTGTTCGGCTCGACGACCTTCGTGACGCCCGGCGGGAGGGCTGCCATCACGCGGTGAAAATCGATATCCCCGTCACCGCATGCCAGGTGATCGTCGCGGCTTTTACAGTTGTCGTGCAGGTGGACGTGTATTGCTCCTCCCCGTTCAAGGAAGGATTCCAGGTTGCCGTTTACGTGGGCATGCCCCACGTCGAGGGCGAAGTCGAGGTTCCGGTCGGCGAGGCGGTTGAGGAACTCCGGCGACCTGAAGAAGCAGATGTCCCACGCCCCCATGTTCTCGACGACGAACCGGACGCTCACCTCCTGCTGAACGGCGGCGAGATCGTCAAGCGACCGGTCGAGAGCGGCCTGCGCAAACTCCCGCATCTCTTCTCCCCAGATGTGTCCCGGGTGGACGACCAGCCGTTCGGCGCCGATCCGATCGCAGACCCCTGCGAGATCGCAAAGAACCCCGACGGCCGCTCTCCGGAGGTGCTCGTTCTCGGACGCGATATTGATATCGGCGACCGGTGCATGGACGGTGTAGCGAAGATCGAACGAGTGGCAGACCTCCTCGAACCGGAAGAGGGAGTGGGGGCCGTCGGAGAGGATCTCCGCACGACCCGTACGGGCGGAGATGAGACCGAGCGCCTCATCGAGCGGCCGGTTCATCAGGCAGCAGGTGGAGCAGCCGATATCGTTCACGTTCCTGCCTACCTCTTCTGCAGGAGTAGAACGGCTGCGGATAATGCGCAGATGAGCAGGATCGCGCCGAAACCCGGCGATTGGACTGTCGGGGCCGCCTCCGGGACGGTTGTCCCGAAGAGGTCCGGGTGGAGGTCTCCCGCCACCTCTTCCAGCGCATCCACGATCCGCGGGCTCCCGCGGCTGATGATATCGGAGTCGACGACATAGATATGCCCGTTCCTGACCGCACCGAGTTTCTGCATCCGGGGCTCGGTCATGAAGTAGGTGTAGATGGCATCGTACCCGTCCCGGTCCATGCCGGAGCCCGAACTGACGATGATATGCTCCGGATCTGTAGTGATGAACTCTTCGAGGCTGACGATGCTCCAGCCCTCGACCGAGCCGAATGCGTTGGTCCCCCCGGCCATCGTGGTCACCTCGTTCTGGAACGTCCCGCGACCGCTGACCCAGAGCGGGTCGTGCCAGACGACATGGGCGACGGACGGCTTTGTTGCCGGCACCCCGGTCACCTCCGTCACCGCCCGGATACGCTCCCGGAGGTTCCCGGTACACGCCTCCGCCCGCTCCTCTTCCCCGGTCGCCCTTCCGACAAGTTCGATGTTCTGCAGGACGTCGTCGATGGTTTCTGGGCAGAGGGAGACGACGGTCATCCCGAGGGAGCGCAGGTGGTTGACGACCTCCTCCGTGTTGCCGGGTGCGGCGAAGATCAGATCCGGTTCCGCCGCGATCACCTTCTCGATATTGACGCTGCTGTATCCGCCGACCTTCGGTTTACCGGCAGTCGCCGGGGGATAATCGCAGTAGTCGGTGACACCGACGATCCGGTCCTCAAGGCCGAGAGCGTACAGGATCTCGGTGTTGGATGGTGCTAGCGAGACGATTCTCTGCGGTATCCCCCGGATGACGACGGTCTCCCCGAAGTCGTCGGTCACCGTCACCGTTCTCCCGGCGTCCCCTGTCGTTACCGGAGCCTGCTCCGGGGCGTCATCGGAACCTGAATACGATGCGCTTGCCGCGCCGACAACGATGACCGATGCGATGATCAGCCCAAGAGAGAGCAATAGTAATCTGTTCCGCATCATTGCAAGCATATCTGATCTAAAGTAATAATATTTTAACTCTTGCGGCCTGCACACGGGCGGAGAGGGTACGCGCTCCCGGAGAACGTGCTCAGCCGGAGCCCGGGGCTGCAGGAGTGAGACGGGATCTCCCGTACTGGAGCAGTGCACCTCAAATTTTACGGCCGGGGAGTGGGCGGTCCCCGGAACCTATATATGGGTGATGGGCATGTAGGGTCCCGGGTGAGAACCATGAACGCCATGGGATATGCGAGTCTGAAGCCGGAGCAGGTGAAGCAGGTGCAGCGTTACGAAGAAGACCTCGGCGTAACGCTCCTTGCGTATGCAAAACCCGCGTACTCGAAGCTGAGCGAGGAGAACCTCAGGCGGATTCAGGACCTCGAGCGGGACCTGAAGCTATCGCTCGTGGCCTACGATGTCTGATCGGGGAATACCCCCGCCGTAGTTTTGCGAGCGACCGGGTGCCGGGCGGGTCATGCCCACTTTTTGAGGATCTGCAGGACTTCCTCGATCCGCTTCGCCGGGATCGCTCCCCGGCCGAGCAGCTTCTGGATGATCGCTTCGGCCTCACCGCCGGTGTAATCCGGGAAGGGCGGATTCCCGCCGCTGTTCAGGAGGATGACGGGTTTGTCCCGGTAGCCTTCCAGTATCCTGATGTTCTCGATGTTCCCCTGCCCGATGGGCATCGCCGTGACGACGACCGCACATGCGGCATCGATGCACCGCGCGAGGTCTTCGCGGGCGCCGGGAGAGATCGCGGCAAACGGCGCCTCAATAACACAGGGGATGTCCAGGGCGGTTGCGGTTGCGTAGTCGGTATCGAAGACGTTAAGCACGCCCGTGCTCACCCGGAACCCCTCCTCGTGGAGGGCGTAGAGGAGGTCGGAACCCGTGCCGCCGCCGCATACGACGTGTACGTTCTCGTATGGCCGATCTTTTGCCGCACACTCGTACACCGGGAGGATGTAGGGCTTTCCGGTCAGGGGGTGGGTCCTTACCAGGATATCGATCCCGTAGACCGCATTGAGCGTCTCGCGGGTCAGCACATCCCGGGGCTCGCCGACGGCAAACACCCGCCGGTCTTTCAGCATGATCAGGCGGTCGCAGTAGTACGCGGCCAGGTTCAGGTCATGAAAGACGCTGATCACCGTGATACTCCCGGTGAGACCCCTGATGATGTTGAGGATCTCGATCTGGTGGCTGATATCGAGGTTCGAGGTCGCTTCGTCGAGGAGCAGGATCTTCGGTTCCTGCGCGAGCGCCCGGGCGATGAGCACCCGTTGCCGCTCGCCGCCGCTGATCTCGTGGACGGACGATCCCGCGAGGTGTGCGATGTTTGCAAGGTGCATGGCGCGGTCGCAGGTCTCCCGGTCCCGGGCGGTCTCGGAGGCGAGTCTCCCGATGTAGGGGTGCCTTCCCATCATAACGATGTCGCGCACGGTGTAATCGAACCCGATAGAGATATCCTGCGGCACGACGGCGATCTGCTGCGCCAGCTCCCGGAAACTGAACAAGTTCAGGTTGCGGTCGTTGAGGTAGATCTCCCCTTCGTCCCGGGCAACGATCCGGCTCATCGCTCTCAAGAGCGTCGTCTTTCCCGACCCGTTCGGTCCGATGATCCCGAGGATCTCGCCTTGGCCGGCAGAGAGCGAGACCGCCTCGATGACCTTCTTTGCCCCGTAGGAGACGTCGATGTCGATGATCTCAACCGGTTTCATGTCTTCATCCGGCTCCGCAGGAGGTATATGAAGAACGGCGCGCCGAAACAGGCGGTGATGATCCCGACCGGCATGTCGTTTGCAAACGTTCTCGTGAGGGTATCCGACCATAAGAGGAGGGTTCCGCCGGCAAGGGCCGTCGCGGGAAAGAGGAGGCGGTGGTCGGGTCCGACGATCAGGCGCATGACGTGGGGCGTGATCAGGCCGATGAACCCAATCGATCCGGCCACGGAAACGGCTATTCCCGCGAGGAACGAACTGAGGGCGAGGAGGATGCGTTTCAGCTGCTCGACGTTCACGCCGAGATGGGTTGCGTCCTCTTCGCCGAGCGAGAGGATGTTGACGTCACGCGCGAAGAGGTAGATGACCAGGCACCCGGCCAGGATGGGAAGGACGATGATGACGTCGTTCCACGATATGTTCCAGAATCCTCCCATCAGCCAGAACATAATCTGGTGCAGGCTCTTTCCTGCGGTGTACATGAGGAAGGAGAGGAATGCCGAGAGAAGTGTCGCGAGGGCGACACCGGAGAGCAGGAGCGTCTCGACCGGGATCTTGCCTCCTTTGCGGGCGATGAAGTAGACGGTGAACGTGGCGGCCATCGCCCCGACGAATGCGAACACGGGCCGCCCCGTCCCGGAAAAGAGGACGATTGCAAGTGTGGCCCCGAGCGCCCCGCCCGACGAGGTGCCGATGATGTAGGGGTCTGCCATGGGGTTCCTGAAGAGGCCCTGCATGGTTGTGCCCGCCACGGCAAGCGCGCACCCGACCAGTACCGCGGCGATCACCCGTGGAAGCCTGACGTCCCAGACAATCGTCTGCGAGTTCGCTGAAGTGAAGAGGAGGGTATCGAGCGGGATGGTGGCCGGGCCCGCTATGGCGTGGATTACCTTGTATAAAACCGTTTTGAGTACGGTATCGAGCGGAATGGTGGTCGGGCCTACTGCAACTGCGAGCACCATGCTGGCGAGAAGTGCGCAGATAAGAATGGGGATAACCATCAGTGTCTTTCTGGGCAGACTCATCAACTAAAGTTCTGTTGTCTTTACAAAAATACTTTGTTTTAATGCGCGGCGACATGTACCTGAGCGATACCGCATGGCGGGGCGTAACTGTTCGGGGGGCGTCGCAGGGCAGTGAAGTAAACCTCATACGCTGGGCCGTCAAACCTCTCTGCCATATGGGCAACCTGAATATTGCCGTGCTGGGACCCGCGGGATACGCAAAAGACCTCGGGAAGAAGGGCACGGAATCCGATATAACGTTCTATAATCTGAAGAAGGGCGAGGACACCGTCACTATCATCGAGCCTACCCGCTATCCCGAACGGCTGGCCCCGCTCTTCTACGCCGCATCGATGGCGGATGCGGCTCTCGTCGTGGTGAGCGAGATCACCCCGACGCTCGGGGAGTGGGTGCTGATGCTCGACGAAGCGAGGGTGGAGCGGGGCTACATCGTCCTCCGAAACTACCTCTCCCCCGGAGATGTCGCGCCGCTCTTCCGGGGGACGGTGCTTGAGCGCTACGAGTTCGTGGAGGAGGACCCGATAGCGCTGCGCGATCTCCTGCTCCGCGAGGCGCATGCCCGCATCTCCGTCCCGCCTGCCGCCGGGACCGTGGGAGCCATCCCCATCGATCACCACTTCAACGTCCGCGGCATCGGGACGGTCATCCTCGGCGGCGTGGTGCGGGGCGGTATCCGGAAGCACGACACCCTGAAGGTCTACCCGGGAGAGCAGGCGATCACGGTGCGGTCGATCCAGAAGCACGACGACGACTTTGACTGGGCCGCTGAGGGCGATCGCGTGGGGCTTGCGCTCAAGAACGTCGAGTCCGACGACCTCGACCGGGGCTTCGTCCTCTCCGACGACCCCGCGATCCGGACCGGGACAACGATCGAGGCACGGGCGACCCTGGTCAAATACTGGCCGGCGCCGCTCACGGCGGGGACGGTGCTCCACCTCGGCCACTGGATGCAGTTCATCCCGGCGAGGGTGGAGGCGGTGCGGGACGACGGCGACTGGCGGCAGCCGACGCTGACGCTTGCGCTCGAAAAAGACCTCGTCTACCTCCCGGGTGACACGGCGGTGCTCCACTACCTCGAGGGCGGAAAACTCCGGATCGCCGGGCACATTGAACTCGCGTGAGCGGCCGGTGCGGGGAGCCCTTCGCCCTGCGGATAGTATACTCTTCTTTTTTGCATTTCGGCTGGATGGAGGTTCCGGGCTGTGGATTGGTACTGAGCCCGGCACCATCTCTATCGGGTAGAGAAAGACAGGAACCGGGTTTACACCAGAGCCAAAAGAAGATTAATGGTTCCTGCACCCTATCTACAAGTGAGGAGAACGATGAGCGCTACAGGAGAACAGTATGTCGTCGATGAGCACGGGAACCGGGTCGCGGTTATTCTCCCTCTCCAGGAGTACGAGCGGTTGCAGGAAGATCTCCATGACCTTGCCGTGGTCGCGGAGCGGCGTGAAGAACCGACCGTAGGGTTCAGTGAATTCCGGAAGCGATACGAACAGTAATGGCGGGATACGCGATTCGCGTAAAGGCGAGTGTCGAGAAAGATATCGCAGTATTGCCGCATGATATTGTTCTGCGCATCTTTCAGAGCATAGACGGTCTATCTGAAAACCCTCTGCCGCATGGTGTACGTAAGTTAAGCGGAGCAGAACACCTCTACCGGACCCGGGTAGGGGACTACCGGATTATATATGCCGTGCATCATGAGGAGCGGGAGGTTATAATCCTCTATATCCGTCACCGCCGTAGCGCATATCGCGGGTTGTGATGGCACCTGTTTTGTATGTCCGATTCCGCTCGTCATATGGTTCTCCTGAACGTTCTCAAGTAAGGCTTTGTTGAAACCTCTCAGGAGAGTCATCGGTTGCATCCCGGACACGGATTCCAGGGGGACTGCGCACCTGTGGTGCTCGAACGACCGCCGTACCGCCGGTCGTCTATCGCCATGACTGCCCCTGCCCCTTGGAGTGGGATGTGACGTTCCGATAGGAACGGAGCTCGACCACCGTCAGGTGGGAAGTGCGACGGACGGAACGTCCGGAGCTTGAGAAGACCGAAGGTCTTCGAGTGGGGGCTACACGTCTCTTTATGGGCTGGAGACGGGGGAGTTCACCTCGCAAGCCTTTTCGTACATCCTCCTGCAATGTACATCACCACCGTGGCAGAGTATCTGCCACGGTCTCAGTACTTCGCTAAAACGGTTGAGGTAATCTTCAAGAAGTCAAACCATCGTCTCTTCGCGTTCTCCCGCGTGCTTCCGCGTGAAGCCATATTGCTATCTTCGCCCATTAACTCGCGCGAAGAGCGCGAAGCCGCGAAGCGCGACTGGCCGAAGGGCAGGAGCTCGAGCACCGCAAGGTGCGAAGTCCGGTGCCCGGGTGCTGCCGATCCCGTTGTAGGTCGCTATGCGAGGCTGCATTGGTCTATTTCAGATGCCGAAATTAGCGAAGTACTGGGTCTGGATGGCGGGTAATAAAAATGCCGGGGCAGGTGAGGGCGAGGTCTTGCAAAGTGAGTTGCCCGGCATCTACTCTTTTTTTAGGGCTCAGTAGTTTTAGCGAAGTACTGAAAAAAAGCGCCGCAACCGCCTTCAAACCCCCGGGCGGAGATACTCCACCTTCATTCCCGCCCCGAAGATCCTCTGGTTCTCCGCCCCCCTGATGATCCTCTTCGCGAGTGCAGCATCGGTTGCGACAAAACCCGAGAGATCGGAGACACCGTAATCGAAGAAGACCGAAGAGAGGGGAGTCCCCGGGCCTACGATCGTCACTCCTTTTGCGTTCTCCGAAAGTTCGAGGAGCCGCGGCATGGTCTTATCGCTGACGGCGGCACAGGTCAGAAACACATAATCGGACTCCGGCAGCAGGTACTCGCAGGCGGAATACGGATAATCTCCCTCCTCGGGGTCCCACTCAATGATACTCAGGTCACTGACGGGGGCAATCAACTTCTCAAGGAACGGGAAATGACCGACAACACAGACTTTTTTACCCTTTACAAGATTCTGGGATTTGATGAACGGGTCTTTCAGCCGTTCCTCGACCCGTTTCTTCTCTGCAACCTCGATCCCTGCTCTCCCGGCGGTATCAGGATGATTGTACCACGCATTGATCGCCGCATTACCGATCGATGCTTCCCACAGGTTCCAGGACTTCACACACCCGGCTATCTCTTTTAACGGCTTTCCAATCCTGTTTTCGGTCATCATCGGGGCGCGCTGGATATAATAGCGGTATCCCGCAATACCGATGCCGCCGTTTGCCTCAACATACGTCAGCTCCCCGCCGAGGGCCATATCTTCAACGATAATGTCGTCGGGGATCCCTTCGATCAACGCATCGTATAATTCCCACATATCATTTCTCCTGAAATTCCGGAATACTCTCGTTTGTGACGATCGCTCCCCTCCGGAGCTGGTTGCGGATAGTGAGGAGGGCGGAATCGATTGCCTCGATCTTATGCAGTGTCTGCTCCTCTTCCGTGGTCGTTTCAATCACTTTTGTCACGCCCCCGTTTCTGATGACGATCCGCTTGTCGGCACGGAGGGCAAGGAGCGGATCGTGCGTCGACATGAGGACAATCTTCTCGTTGCCGACGAGGATCTCGATCGCTTCCCGCCGGTCGATTCCTGCATTCTCCAGCTCATCGATGAGGATGATCGGGGACGAACTCAACAGGGCGGTATCGGCGATCATCAGCGACCTCGACTGCCCCCCGGAGAGCTGGGTAACTTTCGTATCCAGGGTGAATTTCTCCCCTGCTAACGAATTGGCAACCGCAAAACACTTCTCCACAACCTCGGCGGAGTCCGGGATCATCCGGCTTTTTGCATGCATCTCCAGAAACTCCTGCACCGTCAGGTCCATGACGAAGTTCATGTTCTGCGAGAGCTGGGCTACCAGTTTTCCTCCGGTAGAAAACCTCTTATCGAGATCGGGGGCCGAACCGTTGATGAGAATCTGCCTTGCGGTCGGCGTATCGCGCTGGGCAAGGCACTCGATATCCTCAAGCAGCCTGCTTTTTCCCGAGCCGGTGGGACCGACAATGCTTACGACCTCGCCGGGTGTCACGGTCAGTTCGAGCATCTCGGGTCTTCCGGTCTTGTCTCGTCCGCCGAGGATCGTGATGGAGGAGATCGTCTCGATAGACTCATCCGTTCGGGAGAATGCTTCTAGAAATGCGCTGAAATGGAATATGACCTCCTCGCGATCAAGCCCGAACTCCTCAAGCATATCCTCATCGACGTCCTCCAGGATCTCGGGGAGCGTCTTTGTTTCATCAACCCCGACCAGCCGTATGTTGGCGAGATAATCGACCGCAAGAGGATACCGGCGAAGGATATCGCCGATTGGTACCGCAGAGACCTCTGCAACATAGTCAAGGGTCTTCATGCATCGTCAAACTCCATTCTTTTGACCATCCCCATCTGGTACATCTCTCCGATAAGGGTCTCGCCGGTACAATACGAACAGATGGCGGCAGGCATCGTGAATCTGAGTTTACGGTCGCGAAGTGTCCGGATATCAAGGGTATCCTGCCAGTAGCGGGCAAGCATAAACGCTCCCTGGCCGGTAATTCCGTTTACGAAGAGAACCGTCGCCGATGCATTGACCTCGCGGATATTGAAGGCAAAGACCTCGCGTTCCGCCTGGGAGACGACGTCTCCTTTCGTGACAACGACGACATCGGCGTACTTCAGCATCGGACCGATCTTTCGGGGTGTGTTGATGCCGGAGAGATTGTCGATCACACAGACCGATAAAATGCCGTTCACGTATGGCGAGCACCGGTTGCAGAGCCCTGCGCTTTCCGTGACAAGAACCGACAATCCCTTCTTCATACCCCATTCAACCGCCCCTTCAACATTGCTGACGAAATGGTGGTCCGGACAGATCTTTCCGGCAAAAGCGGTCTGATTGGGAATCTGCTGTTCATCGTAGCGCTGGTGATCGAAGGAGGTGAGCGAGTCAAACTTCACAACGCCCACGCTCCCCGGGGGCAGTCCAAGGGCTGCAATGGTTTTGAGGATCACAGAGGTCTTCCCCGAAGATGGAGGGCCTGCAACGGTAATCAGTTTCATAAGCGTCTGGTGCTCTGGTATAGGATTCACCAATGTATAGCCGTTACTAAATTCAATTTTTTAAGGTAAATTAGTTTACAAAGAATGCAGCCCTCGTTCTGTGAGGGGTGAATGCCGTCTACTGAGGATATAAAAAAGGGTTTAAATGAGTTTGAAGAGCGGGTGGGTGTCCACCTGGGGCTCGATACCGAGGTCGCGTGCCGCTTCCAGCACGACGATGTCGGTGTAGGCCTGCGCGGTGATCATCGCTTCCACGTTCTCGATCGGGCCGTACATGATCAGGTCGGCGCCGAGCGTGCTTGCAATCATGTTGCAGCCGATATCGGGCGCGGACCATGCCGCCTGGCGCAGCCCGTCCGTACCGCCGAGGTAGTGGTGGGTGAGCTGCTTGACAAGGTTCTCCTTGCCCTCGAGGCCGGCGAGTTGCTGGGAGGGAGTCTTCTTCGTTCCCTTCCACCGCTTGAGCCAGGTCCAGGAGACGGTCATGTTGTGGTACGCGCCGCCGGTGGGGAGACCGTGGATCGCCTTGCAGGCGAGGATCTCACGGTACGAGCCGCCGGAGCCGAGGCCGAGCGGGGTTGCCGCGGTGTCGAGGATCGGGCGGGTGATACCGCACTTCTCCGCGATCTCGAGCATACCCATCTCCTGTCCGGCGACACCGCCCTCGACCAGAACCTTCTCGCGGCCGGCAACCGACGGGTCGCCGGGGTTGAAGGCGAGGACGATCGCGGCGTTCACGTCGCTCTTTGCCAGCGCCTCGATGTTCTCGGGCAGGATCGAGCCGTTGATCGAGTTGTAGATCGCACGGTCCGCAATGCCTGCCTCGGTGACGTACTGGCACGCGTGAGCCAGCGCCGCCGGGACGGAAGAGTCCATCAGGAATGCGGTCTTGTCGTCGATGCTGCAGAACCAGTCGATGTAGCTCTCGAAGGCCTCGCCGAACTCCCCGATGATCTGGATGAAGTGCGGAATACCCGTGATATCCGAGAGTTCCTGGCAGCGGTTCCAGAGCGCCTCCGCCGTGGGTTTGTCAATCTTTCCAGTGTGGTCATCCAGTACAACTTCGTGCTTGTTGTAGAAGATGGATGCACCGAGCACGGTCGGGTACTCTCCAGGCTGCCCGCCGATCTTGGTACCGTTGAAGTCGTGTACCGTCTGCTCTTTTTCGAATTTGAACATATTCGCCAATCCTCCTTTACAGGTACCCAATCAATTTGGGCAGTAATACCAACAACATCATGAATACAATTAAACCTGCGACCAGTCCGTACAGGATGCCGATATCGCGCCCGACCTTTCTTCCGACGCGCTGGGCGATCTCGGCATCGACGAACTCGATCCTCTCCTCGATGGCGTTGAGCCGCTCTTCGATCTCAAGGAACTGCGGGTTTGCGCCTGCAACGGCAACCTCTGCCGCACCGGCTGCTTCCTTGACCTCGACGACCATGGGTTCTGCGCCGAAGGCACCGGGATCTTTAGCCTTGAGCTCGTCGATCTTGGCCTTGATGGCGCCCATGTCCTCGCTTTCCATGATGTTGACGATCTCGACCTGGTCCTGGAAG
>NZ_FMID01000051.1 GCF_900095385.1 Methanoculleus chikugoensis | reverse complement strand
GGAATATCGGCCCGCATGAGGTCCTGCCTGAACTCCGGTTTAAGCCGCCGGAGCGGGGTGCAGGAGACCGCATAGATGAGCACCTCTCCCGTTACGCCGTCTTTCAGTTCAACGACGCGGTAGTTGACCTCGTCGCCCTGCTCGATATCGAGTGCCGCCGCCGCCTCGGTATCGGCGCCGACGACGTGCTGCACCAGGGTGGTGATGGTGACGGGATGGCCCGTCGCCATCTCGAGCAGGCCGGTCACCGACCCGTCGGTCCCGATGAGAACCTTCTGCATCGGGGAGAGCCTGCCTACGCCATGCTCGATCTCCTGTATCCTCTCGACGATCCCGTCTGCCGTCAGGGGTTCCATATCCTTGGGTAGCGTTGTACATGGGGACTACAAAAAGATGGTGCCGGGATATCCGCTCCTGTCAGGGAGGCTCACGGCGAAAAGAACCGGGAGAGGAAGTCCGGCGCCTGGATAAGACCGAACGAGCCCTTTGCCGCCTCGCGCTCGGAGAACGCGGAGACATCGTCCCTCCCCTTCCCGAGCACCGCGAACGGCACCGGGTCTGCTGTGTGGGTCTTACACCGAATCGGCGTCGGGTGGTCGGGGAGGACCGCGACGGTCGTGTCCGGGCGGTCGAGGACGATCCCGATCGCCTCGTCGAGCCGCTCGATCGCCCGCACCTTCTCCTCGACGCTCCCCATGTGCCCGGCCTCGTCGGGGGCCTCGACGTGCATGTAGACGAAGTCGAGGCGGTCGAGGGCGTCGACCGCATACCGCGCCTTCGCCTCGTAGTCGGTGTCGATGAACCCGGTGGCGCCGGGAACATGGATCACCTCCATCCCGGCAAGGCGGGCGATGCCGGATAGAAGGTCGACCGCAGAGATCACGCCGCCGACAAGGCCGTACTTCTCGCGGAAGGGCGCGAGCGACGGCTTCTTCCCGCCGCTCCACGGCCAGATGTCGGTTGCAGCGGTCTTTCCGTCCTCAAAGCGGCGCCGGTTGACCGGATGATCGGCAAAGACCTCCCGTGCCCGCTCCATGCAATCGAGGAGGAGTTCGGCGTCGTCGCCGCGCGGGAGGAACGCCGTGATCGGCTGACCGACGATGTCGTGGGGCGGGGTGGTGACGGCGCCCCGCGCGCCGGGAACGGTCATCAGGTTCCGGTAACTGATCCCCGGGTGGACCCGGACGTCGCCGAGCGCGGCAGAGAGGTCGCGGAGGAGCTCGGCGCCCTCGGCGCTAGAGATGTGGCCGGCGTTGAAGTCCTCCATCACGCCGTTGCGGATCGCGACCAGGTTGCACCGGTAGGCCATCTCGCCGTCCCGGAGGGAGATCCCCATGCTGGCCGCTTCGAGCGGTCCCCTCCCGGTATAGGAGGTGCGGGGGTCGTAGCCCAGGATCGAGAGGTTCGCGACGTCGCTCCCCGGCTCGAACCCTGCGGGCACTGTCCGTAGCATCCCGCACCGGCCCTCGCGGGCGATCCTGTCCATATTCGGTATCTCTGCGTACTCGAGGGGTGTCCTGCCCCCCAGTTCGGCAAGCGGCTCGTCCGCCATGCCGTCCCCGAGAATGACGATGTACTTCATGTGAACCCTTGGTAATCCCTGATCCGGGGGCGGCGTGCCCCCTATCCGAGCATGGCGCGGACCGCTGTCCGGACACTCTCTTCCGATGTGGTTCCGCACCGCCACCCGAGGCTCTTGAGCTTCTCGACCGAGAGCTGCATCTTCGGCACGTCGCCGACCCAGCCCCGCGCTCCGCCGGTGAACCGGTGGCGGACGCCGGAGAGACCCATCTCCTCCGTGACGATATCGGCGATCCTGACAACGTCGATCCAGTCCTCGGAACCGATGTTGAAAGTGTTCACCGGATCGCGCGAGTGCTCGATCCCGAACTGCACGGCGCGGACACACTCCCCGACCTCCAGGTAGGATTTCGTCTGCCTGCCGTCGCCGAGGATCTCGAGTTCCTGCGGGTTCTCGCGAAGTTTCCGGATGAAGTCGGTGATGACCCCATGCCCGCTCCGCTCGCCGATGATGTTTGCAAACCGGTAGACCCACGACGTCATCTCAAACGAGTGGCAATACGACGATATGAGCGCCTCGCAGGCGAGTTTCGTCGCACCGTAGACGGATATCGGTTCGAGCGGCGTATAGGTCTCCGGCGTGGGGATGACGGCGGCATCGCCGTAGACGGTCGAGGTCGAGGTGAAGACCAGTTCCGGCACGCCGTGTGCCCGCATCGCCTCGAGCACCCGGTGCGTCGCGACGATGTTGTTCCTGATCTGGGAGTCCGGGGTCACGGCGCTCTGCCGGACGTCGGGGTCTGCGGCGAGATGGTAGACCCGATCTGCGCCGGAAAATCGTTCCTGCCACCCGTCGTCGAGCAGGTTTTGCCTGACAATGGTGACCTTCCCGCCCGCCGCGTGGTGCGCGAGGTTCGTCTCGGTGCCCGCACTGCAGTCGTCGATGACCAGCACGTCGTCTCCCCCTGCCGCCAGCGCGTCGACGACGTGCGAACCGATGAACCCGGCACCGCCCGTTACGATAGAGAACATCATAGAGTAATCTCCCTCTCATGCTATAGGATTTACTTATGGGTGAAGCGGGGGAGTTCAACCCGGAGAAAAATTAATTCCATATGCGGCTCACTCCACGATCCGATACCTTCGTCCGGAGTATATTTTTCATGGTTGCCTCCGACATATGATGAATCACAAGGAGTTGTCCGATTGAGAGAGGCATGCACCTGTTGCAGATCCGGCCGGTTTTCCGTCGCCGTCAGCCTGCAGAGTCGAATTTTTTCGTTCGCCGATATCCCGAGCGGAGCCGGGCAATGAGTTCGCGTCCCGAGCTCCGGGAACACGCCGGGATTTATCTCCGCGGTCTCGCGATGGGAGCCTGCGATATCATCCCCGGTGTCTCAGGCGGGACGATCGCCCTCATCACCGGGATCTACGAGCGGCTGGTCGGAGCCATCGGCAGTGTCGACCCTGCCTCGGTAAAACACCTCGTCCGGGGTGATTTTGGGTCTCTCAGGGCAGACATCGAGAAGATCGATCTTCCGTTCCTCGTCGTCCTCCTTGCCGGTATCGGCACCGCTTTCCTCCTGATGTCCGGGGTGATCCTCTCCCTCCTCACCGATCACACGGTAGCGACCTACTCCTTCTTCCTCGGCCTGATCATTGCTTCTGCGGTCGCAATATTCCTTGAGATCCGCTCCCCGAACACGGCCACCGTCGCCTACCTCGTCGTCGGGGCCGGCGCCGGCTACCTTCTCGGGGGCCTCGGGAACCTCGACCCCGGTCACTCCCTGCCGGTCCTCTTCCTCACCGGGATGGCGGCGCTCTGCGCCATGATCCTCCCCGGTATATCGGGAGCTTATATCACCCTCGTCCTCAACCAGTACGAGTTCATGCTTGCGGCGCTTCGGTCATTCCTGCTTCCTGAGATCCTTGCCTACATCGCCGGCGGTGTTGCGGGCCTCCTCCTCTTCACGAAAGCTCTCAAGTACCTCCTCGCGACCTACCACGCGGCGATGCTCGCTCTGCTCACCGGCCTGATGCTCGGTTCGGCGCGGATGCTCTGGGATACAGGAGCCGCAGCCGGAGATATGGTGGGCGGCGGCTGGGTCTTCTTTCTTGCGGGACTTGCCGTCGTCGGCGCGTTTGAGTACGTAAAGAGGCGCTACCGGACCGGAACAGCCTGATTTACGCCTCTTCGCACGGAGCGATCCAAAAACTTACTTCCTCCAGAGGGTGCAACGGGATATATCATGTTCATCGGGATCGATCACGGCACCACCGCGATGCGCTTCTCAAGCGGGGACGCGGAGTTCAAGATCTCCCGGGAAGAGGCCAGGGACTTCTCGGCCGACGATCTTGCCCGACTCGCTCCGCTCGACGAGATCGAAGGTATTGCCGTCTGTTACTCGATGGGCGACGGCATCTCGGCCCTCACCGGGATTGAACGAGTCAGGAACCGGGGCGTCATCTCCCGGGAAGGTGCCGGCAAGCACATCGGCGGCGGCACCAGGGTCTACGACGCGATCAGGGAGAGCGGTCTTCCCGCCGTCGTCATCCCCGGGCTGCACCGCGCATCGCCGACCGACCCGCGGTTCAAGGCCTACTCCCACCAGTCGAGTCCCGAGAAGATTGGGATCCTATATGAGGTCGTGCACGACCTCGGGGACGACGTCGTGGTCTGCGACGCGAGTTCGAACACTGTCACCCTCCTCGTGACCGCCGGAAGGATCACCGGCGCGTTCGATGCCTGCGTCTTCGCGCCCGGCACCCGGCACGGCGCCCTCGATGTGGATGCCATCCGCCGGATCGACCGGGGCGAGTCGACGGCAAACGACGCTTTTCTCCATGCAGGCGTGGATTACACGGTGCCTTCCGATCTGCGGACGGAGACGATGGCCATGTTTGCCGCGATGGAATGCGCCTCGATGCTTCTCCTCAACCCCGGTGCGGAGGTCGCCCTCGCCGGCTCCATGGCGCCCGCCATCGCGCCGCGGGTGAAGGAACTCCTCTCCCGTAACGTCACCGTCTACGACGAGTGGTGCGCCTCCCGGGGGCTTGCCCGGATCGCCCGCGATGTCTTCTTGGGGGCAACCGATATCCTCGGGCTCGCGGTTGAGCGGTAGCCCCCGCCCGGGCAGACCGCCGGAGGCCGAACCTCCTGTTTCCTACTCTTTTAAGTGACGCGGGGTAGTATAGTGGATTAACTAGAGGAGAGGCCGGAACCATGCAGCAGGAATGCCCCAGTATCGCCGATCTCATGCTCCTGATGACGTCGCGTCTCGAAGAGACGGCGCGCACGCTGGATCAGGTAAATGCCGGCCGGTTTCTCGAAGAGATTCTCAGTGCAAAACGGATATATCTCGCCGGAGCCGGCCGCTCCGGCCTTGTCGCGCGGGCGTTTGCCCAGCGGCTGATGCATCTCGGGTTCGAGAGTTACGTCATCGGCGAGACGATCACGCCCGCGTTCGGCCCGGAAGACGTCCTCGTCGCGTTCTCGGGTTCGGGAGAGACCCGGTCGGTCGTGGACGCGTGCGAGACCGCCCGGGAGATCGGGGGGAAGATCTGTCTCGTCACCTCGACGGCCGACTCGCGTATCGGCCGCATGGCAGATTGCGTCGTCGAGATCGGGAACAACCAGCTCAAAGATGCTGATATCCCGCACGACTTCGAGATCCGCCAGCTCACCGGACAGTACCGGTCGGTCTCCGGATCGTTCGCCCCGCTCGGGACGCTCTTCGAGACCGTGGCGCTGGTCTTTTCGGACGCGATCGTCTCGGCCCTCATGGAAGTCCGGCACTGTACCGCCGAAGATCTCAGAAGCCGCCTTGCAAACGTCCAGTGATCGGCGGCAGTCTCATCTCCCGCGTCTCCTCCTCCGGCACCGGCAAAAAATATCACCTCCGGGGGGCAACAGATGTTCCGGCCCGCCCTGTTGAGTGCCGGGTATTTATATTATTAATCATTAAGATTTAAAGGGGGTTTTTGTTTGAGAGAGTTACGCATTCACGGCAGGGGTGGTCAGGGTTCCGTGACCGCCGCCGAACTCATTGCTTACGCTGCATTTGAGGGCGGTGCCTTTTCCCAGGCATTCCCGGCCTTCGGTGTAGAACGCCGGGGCGCCCCGGTTCAGGCGTTCGTCCGGTTCAGCGACGAGAAGGTACGGCTGCGCAGCCAGGTCTACGAACCCGATTACATCATCGTGCAGGACCCGACCCTGATCGGGGATGTCGACGTCTTCAACGGTATGAAAGCGGGCGGAATCGCCATCATCAATACCGAGAAGCCCGACTTCGATTCCCACGTTCCGGAGGGCGTAAAGGTCTATACCATCGATGCGACCACCATCGCGCTCGAAGAACTCGGTGTGCCCATCACCAATACAACCCTGATGGGCGCGTTTGCCGCAGCCACCGGCGAGATCAAGCTGGAGCCGCTGGAGCACGCGTTGCGCCGCCGGTTCTCCGGGAGCATGGCCGACAAAAACGTCAGGGCGGCGGAACGCGCGTACAACCAGATCGGGGGTGCCGCATAATGGCGCTACGGGTCGGCTGCGCTGCGCCGCCGGGGAAAGCGCTTGATAACAAGACGGGCGCCTGGCGGGTCTTCAAACCGGTCTTTGATCCCGAGACGTGCAGCCGGTGCGGCATGTGCGCCCTGGTATGTCCGGAAGGGTGCGTCCGCGAGACCGAGGAGGGCACGTTCGAGCCTGATCTCGACTACTGCAAGGGCTGCGGCATCTGCGTAGAGATCTGCCCGAAGAAAAGCATCCGGATGGAAAAGGAGGAGAAATAATGCTGGAGTTTATGGAAGGGTCGCATGCGGTTGCCGAGATCGTGAAACGCTGCCGCCCGCAGGTGATCGCAGCCTACCCGATCACGCCGCAGACGCACATTGTCGAAGACCTCGCCCAGATGGTGGCGAACTGCGAGATCGATGCCGAGTACATCACGGTCGAGAGCGAGTTCTCGGCTCTTTCCGCCTGCCTCGGTGCGAGCGCGGCGGGCTCCCGGGTCTATTCGGCGACGACGTCCCAGGGGCTTGCCCTGATGTTCGAGGTCTGCTTCAACGCGGCGGGGATGCGCCAGCCGATCGTGATGACGATCGCGAACCGCTCGCTCGGCGCGCCGCTCTCGATCTGGAACGACCAGCAGGACTCGATATCGTTGCGTGACTCGGGGTGGCTGCAGTTCTACGCCGAGGACAACCAGGAGACCGCCGATCTCCACATGATCGCCTATAAGGTCTGCGAAGATCACGACGTCCTCCTTCCGGCGTTCGTCTGCTTCGACGGCTTCATTCTCACGCACACCTTCGAGCCGGTCGCCCTTCCCACCCAGGAAGAGGTGGACGCCTATCTGCCGGCCTTTAACCCGTACCAGCGGCTGGACGCGGAAAATCCGCTGAGTTTCGGGATGTATGCGACGCCCGAGTACTACACCGAATTCCGCTACGAAGTCGACCGGGCGCAGTATCGCGCCAAAGAGGCGTTTATCAAGGCCGGGCGCGAGTTCGGCGAGCAGTTCGGGAGGGACTACTCCGCGCCCGTCGAAGGCTACCGGCTCGAGGACGCCGATACCGCGCTCGTTGCGATGGGCTCCATCTGCGGCACTGCAAAAGACGCCATCGACGAGATGCGCGAGCACGGACGGAAGATCGGGCTCCTCAAGATCCGGACCTACCGGCCGTTCCCGGCTCAGGAGATTGCGGATGCCTTGAAGGGCGTCTCGACGGTGGCGGTGCTCGACAAGAACATATCGCTCGGCAGCGGCGGGGCGGTCGGCACCGAGGTGAAGGCGGCGCTCTACGGCTCCGGCATATCCGTGTACGACTACATAATCGCCCTCGGCGGGCGCGACGTGCGCAAACGGGACATCGCCGCGGTCGTCGATCTCGCCGAGAAAGGAGAAGGAGATATGTTCTATGGACTACGGACGGAGGTGCTCTGAATGGCTGAAGTAGAGGGAGGAGGGTGCGAGCTCTTCTCGGCCGGGCACCGGGCGTGCGGAGGGTGCGGCCCGGCGCTTGCGGCCCGGCTCCTCCTCAAGGCGACCGGAAAGAACGTCATCATCGCTGCCGCGACGGGGTGCATGGAGGTCTTCTCGACGCCCTACCCGGAGACGGCCTGGGGCGTCCCCTGGATCCACTCGCTCTTCGAGAACCCTGCAGCGGTTGCGTCGGGCATCGAGGCCGCGCTGAAGCGGCAGGGACGAACGGAGAAGGTCGTCTGCATCGGCGGCGACGGGTCCACGCTCGATATCGGGGTGCTCTGCATCAGCGGCGCCTTCGAGCGCGGCCACGACATCACCTACATCTGCTACGACAACGAGGCCTACATGAACACGGGCATCCAGCGGTCGGGCGCGACACCCTACGGTGCGAGCACCACGACGAGCCCGGCCGGGCCGTGCTCGCTCGGCAACCCGCGCCCGAAGAAGGACATGCCCGCGATCCTCGCCGCACACGGCGCGCCCTACGTCGCGACGGCCTCAATCGCCTACCCGAACGACTTCGTGCAGAAGGTCGAGCGGGCGATCAACACCCCCGGCCCCTGCTACATCCAGGTGCACACCCCCTGCTGCACGGGATGGGGCTTTGAGTCCGGCGAGACGCTCAACATGGCTAAACTCGCCATCGAGACCGGTCTCTGGGTGAACTACGAGATGGTCGACGGCCGGGTGGAGAAGGCGAAGAAGGTACGGCGCAAACCCGTCGAGGAGTACCTCGCAAAGCAGAAGCGGTTCCGGCACCTCTTTAAGCCCGCCCGCCGGGACGACGTGATCGCGAATATCCAGGCGATCGCCGACGCCAACGCCGAGCGGTTCGGGATCGACATCAAGCGAAAAGAATCGTCAGAATAAAATACAACCCGAAGAGAACCATGGCGAGTCCGCTCGCCTGCACCACTTTTTTGTAATGGGGGCCGAGAACGTTCGCTCCCCGCGCGACTGCAAAGGCAAGGAGCCCGAGCCAGACGATATCCGCGCCGATATGCCCGACGTAGAACTCGACGAACGCCGGGTGGAGCGCCAGAAACCCGACGCCGAACGTGAGCCACCAGACCCACCAGTAGGGGTTGCCGAGCGTGCAGGCCAGCCCGAGGGCAACCGGTGCCCGGGTCTCCTCCTTCACGATAACACCCTCTCCCGCACGGAGGAACTGCACGGTGCCGAACGCGATCAGAATACCTGAGCCGAGCAGGGCGATGAGGTCGATGTGCGGAACGTCGCGCACGCCGAAGGCTATGGCCGCGACCATGGCGGCTTCGGGGATGCCGTGCCCCGCGACCAGCCCTGCGACGAACCGCCCGGGCTGCCGCGATCCGAGGCCGAGGACCGAGGCGGTCATGGGGCCGGGCGAGGCGGCCCCGGAGAACCCGATCAGAAACGACGCGGCGACGATCTCGATCATTCGCCCTCTTTCCTCCGTGAGATGACGAGGGGGAGGATCAGGACGAGCGCGACCGCGACCCAGATGGTGCCGAAGGTGGTGAGCAGGATCTCGCGGTCAGGTGTGTAGAAGCGGACCTCCACAACGCGTATCCCGTCCCAGGCGACCTCCGTTGTCCCGTTCGGCCCGGTGGAGATCACGGCGCCGGGGCTGACCATGCCGATGAGCGGGTTTCTGACGTCGAATCCCCCGGGCAGGTCGACGGTCACGGCATACGGCGTATCGAAGGCCGCGACAAGGCGGTTATCCCTCACAGGAGCCCGGTAGGTTATCGTGTAGTTCCCTTCCGGGAAGGTGATGACGCCCCTTCCCGCGTCCTGGTACTCGACCGGGCCCGCGGGACCGAGCACCTCGAGACCCTCGACCTGGAGCGGAACCCGCTCCCCCAGCATTCCCGGTGTCCAGAAGGTGTGTTCGCTCCCCGTGACCGTGATCGAGGCCTCGTAGGCGGTGCCGTTGGGGAGCACCCGGACGGCGGCCTCCTGTGCCGTCGCCGGTGCAGCGATCAGGATCAGCGCAAGGCAGAGAGCAGCGAGGGCAGATCCGCGTCGATCTCGGTGGGGGGCTCGCATTGTCGCACCACTGTTTCGGGATCTTTCAAGAGATGACCGGTCACCACGCAGACGATCCGCTCATCCTTATCGATCAGGCCGAGTTCGGCAAGTTTCCGTATTCCGGCGACCGAGGCTGCCGAGGCGGGTTCGACCCCGATCCCCTCCTTCCTCGCAAGATCGCGCTGCATGGCAAGGATCTCCTCGTCGGTCACGGATGCCGCCGTCCCGCCCGTCGCCCGGATGGCGACGAGCGCCTTCTCTGCATTCACCGGGGCGCCGATCCGTATCGCGGTCGCGATGGTCTCGGGTGCGGATTCCGGAACCAGCACATCGAGGTTCTGCTCGATTGCCTTCACCACCGGCTGCGAGCCGGCAGCCTGGATGCCGGTCATCATCGGCAGCCGATCGATGAACCCGAGGGCCTCAAGTTCCCGAAGCCCTTTGTAGACCGCGGAGATGTTGCCTGCGTTCCCGACCGGGAGAACTATCCGGTCGGGCACCTCGCCGCCGAGCTGGTCGATCGCCTCGAACCCGATCGTCTTCTGCCCCTCCAGCCGGTAGGGGTTGACCG
>NZ_FMID01000052.1 GCF_900095385.1 Methanoculleus chikugoensis | reverse complement strand
TTATGATCCCCGTCCAGCAATCGCTCAGGTGCAGCATGTTATGAACACGAGTACAAGAGATCTATCGAGTCGATGTGGTTTTTAACCATTTAAGCCCTATATCCCTGCCCGCTAAATTCGACGTCGTAGTGCCGATACAATACTTGCCTCGAGGTTGTCTCAACACCCTCTGGTGAAAGGGGGAGGCTCTTTCCTCCCGCCCCCATGAAGAAGACCGCAAGTTGCCTCACCCTGCCCCGGCGCTCCCCGGGATGCTCCTGCCTCCTGGATGGTATGCCCTGTTTTCCGCAATGTAACCTCTCAGTGTGTGAAGTAGTACAGACTGATCCCGTCGTTGGAATAGATCTCATCCGCTGAAGCGAATTTGACCGAAATATACTGTGCATTTTCTTCAGTTGGGAGGTAGGGCTGAGGGCTGTCAGGATCGAACTTATTACCCATCCCGAAGAGCAGCCCGCCTCTTTGAAACTGTTTGTACGGAATAATAACGTAGCCTCTCGCTTCAGATACATTTAAGGAGGCCTGCATACAGGTGACGTTGTAATATGGGATCCCCAGGCGTTCCAGCTGGTAACTACTCCCCGGTCTGGTGAAGAATCGCTTCGTATAATAATCTGAAAAAAGAGAAGAGTTGCTTGGTACGGTATTCAGCACGTGATTATATCCGGCTATCTCGTCTTGATCGAAGGAGTACCGTTTGGAGGGTGGTTCGTAATCGACGAGCCCCAGGGAGCTGATACCGTAGAGGACCACCAGAGCGATCAGCACGACCCCAACCTGTTTTAGCGGTATTTTCACTGCAGACAGATACTTGGCGATAACATACATTCCTGTACCCATAACGATGGCAAGGAAGGGCAGGAACAGGATTATAAACCGGTCTATCCGGAGGACTTCCACCAGTTGGAAGACCACGGTAAGGATGTTCGGAACGCTCAGAAGGATCGCTATCATTCCCAGAATGCCGAATATGATTGAATGTCGTGGCTGTTGCTTCCATATGAGATAGAGCATCCCGATCACGCCGAGCAGGACAACGAACAGCCTATCGATGTTGCCTGCCAGGAAACTCATACCCTGATTGACTACCCTGGAAAAGACAATGTTCTGGTACAGGGACGGATCGGTGTGCGGGAATAACTGCTCAAAGAACGAATACGCGATAAAGGTCCAGTAACAGGCAAACAGCGTGATGGGCACCATCAAGAGGACCGGATTCACACGCTTTCTATCACGGATGAACAGTTCAAGACCAAAGAGAAGCCCGAGCAGGACGATGATCATCGGAGTGGAGATCTGGTGGACCAGAAGGATGAAAACGAATATGGTCACAATGCAGAATCTCCGGGCCATGGGTCTCGTGACGGCATGCATTGGCCCCTCGGTTTTTGTCTGCGAATAGAGCAGGTACAGGAGGATGAGAAACCCGACATAGGCCAGGGTTCTGGTCACCATATATGTGCCGTAGAATATGACGTCGGCACTCATGGCATAGATGAGAACGATCATAAGAGAGATCTGTTCATTGCGAAAGATGCCATTGACCAGGAGATACAGGAATAATACTGTTGTAACGTAGATCAGGCAGGTGGTGATGAAAAGAGTTGTCTGAACGTCCAGACCCAGAACCTGTGATGATAGGGCTACAAATACGTGATACAGAGGGAAATACGCGTAATTCCCGAGGTTTTCCGGGATTATGTGCCCTGATAGGAGGGTTGCGGTGGACATGTAAATATGCGGCATTGTATCCGTAGCTCCGAAATACAGGGCTGATCTGAGCGTATAACTGTAGATTGTGACTGCAAGGACAAGCATGATCTCAAAGAGCACAACTGCAGGAAGTATCCTCCGGGATAGAGCCTGGAAAAGAATGATGACATACAGGATAATCACCACTAAAAGCCCGATCTTCGATTCTGCCGGAGTAATAAAGAATGTCAGGAGGGCGAGCACATATGTTATCGAAAAAAGTATTGTAGGTATCGAAGGCGAATATGAGAATAGTGTCACCTTCTCCGACAGATCGATATCCTGCTCTTTAATGTAAACAAACGCGATGGATGCGATAATTGCCGGAGCCGCCATAATCGAGCCATTGATCAGGAAGCCCGTCATGTTGAAAATATAGCAGAAAGTAACGCCTGCGATGTAGGTCAGCAGCACCAAGTATGGGAACATGTCAGCTATTGTCTCGAGCAATCGAATTTTCATCTGGAGTCTTTCCTCCCTCCGGTATGCACCCCCTTGAACTCCAACATAATATAGCTCACTCTGTATGGCCCAGGAGAGATACGGAGCCGGATCGTCCTCTGGTCTCGCCGGAAAAAATCGGAATACATGTTTTTCCCCTAGTGATCCGGCCGGGGATGGCTATTCCGGATCCGTTCATACAGGTTGAGGTAATTCCGGCCGACCACTTCAAAAGAAAACTTAGAGCTGAGACTGAGTGCATCTTCCATCATTCTCCTGCACCTGTCGGGATCGCTCAGCAACTCCGTGACGGCCAAGACGATCTCCTCTTCCGGAGTATCCCGGTCGAAAAGGAGTGAGCATGGCGAGATCTCATCGGAAAACTCAATGGATGCCCGTATTATCGGGATCGCTCCACAACGGAGGTACTCGAAGACCTTATTCGGAGATCCCTTGACCCAGTATGCGGTCTCTGGTTTTATGAAATGAAGGCCGACGTGGCAGTTCTCAGCGAGTTGCCGGGCCTGGTCCCGGGGTATAAATCCCAAGTTGAAACGGAACCGCGAGCCATACTCCGCCTGCAACGGTGCCATCATCTGTTGCAACTCTTCGTCGTGGCCGGAGGATGGCCCGCCGATAAAGAATGTGGCCTGTGCGGTGCTACCCAGGACCCCGGAAGCAACCTTCAGCAGAAGCCGGATGTCCCTATCCAGTGGGCTGAGCGATCCGACGTAGAGCACTCTGATTACGGAATCGCCGTTAAACGATCGGATCTTGGCGAGAATGTGTGCATCGTCGTATGTATCGGGGAGGGGGAAATTTGGGATATGGGTGTGGTCGGCTCCTGAAAAAAGCGATTCGAGGCCGCCTCTCCTTCCCAGGCTGGCATGGGCGACGCCGGCGATCTCGCCTTCCGCAACCGTCTCATAATATCTATCTCTTGTCGGTATGGGCAACTGGCCTCTTCGACTGAAGAGTTCGTAGAACTCATGTCTATCATACACAATTCTGGCGTCCTTGAAGAACTGCCTCTTCATCATTATTGCAACCTTCAGGAGGCAGGGATCGTGGACGTGCAGTACGGTGGGGGCCGTCCGATCCACAGCCATCTCTTCCAGCGCCTCCTCTATTCCGGGGGCAAAGAGGGATGGCAGAAAATACATCGTATTGAATACGAGATAGTTCAAAACACGCATATCGGGTGAAGGAGGGTTGATCCTGAAACCCCTCTCACCATAGTGAGAAAAACGCCCCTGTTTTAGTTCGGGAGCGAAGATGCTGAAGTGCAGGCGGAAAACCTCATTGTTGTTCCGCAGCAGGTATTTGATGTGTCGACCAACCCGCCCGTCTTCCAGGGGGTGTTCATCCAGGATGACGATCTTCATCTACGGACCATTCCATCAACCGTTATATAGATTATGTGGTGAGCGGACGTTGCAAACGGAGTCGGCCTTCCCTGCTTGAGAGGCCGAGTGTGTCCGGGTACCCGTAACCATATCCTCCCGGCCGCTCCTTGCATAAACTCCGGTGGAGCCGGGTCTGCACGGCAACAATATCTGTCCGGCCTGCTCGTCGAGTGCATCCCGACCGGATTCGGTGGTGAGCGGGTGAAACCTGAGGAGCAGGCTACAGGTAGAGTATCGGCCCCTCCTTCTGGTAGTCTCCGCCGGGCCCGATGAGGTTGTCTCTTACGTACAGATTCCCGTTCCCGTTTGACTGCCAGACCGGCGGTTCCTGCGTGTAGAGGAACCAGTTATTGTGAATGTACGCCTCGTCCAGGGGAACACCTTGGATCATGACGGGGAATGAACTTTCCGGTTCTGTGGCCATGAAGGTGTTGTGGTGAATCCATATCCTGTCTCCTGCGATCGTACCTGAGCCAGATGGGTCGGGTTTGCCGTGCATATCGAAGTTATGGGCGGAGGGTGCGGGCCAGTTCGGGCCGCAGATATTGTACCTCGCCTCATAACCGTCCCCGGCGACTCCGGAACCGGCAACTGCGTGTCGGCAGTAATCGAAGTAGTTGGCCTCGACCAGACATACCGAACCATGGGTCACCATGACACCATATCCCAGACTGTTTCCCTGATTGTGATGAATGTAATTGTGGTGGATATAACCGCCTGTCTCAAATTTGGAGACATTACCTGTCTGATTGAGGTCAATCGCGGCGCCGTTCCATCCCAGAAGTTCGCAGTTGTCTACCTCCAGATTTCGGTGGGCAGAGTAGATTCCGTAGAATAATCTGCCCGCATTATCCACTGTCTGATACGGCCCTTCCAGGTAGATGCCGGTGATCCTTACATTCTCCCCGCCTGCAATGAGTGCTGTCGGTAAATTAGGGCATTCAGCTCCCAGGGAGATCCTCCCGCCTGAAGAGACTGTGGATGAATCCGTTTCTGTCGCGGCAGCGTCTATTATGTATCCTGTATCGTTCACGATAACGACCTTATCGACCCCTGCCCCTTCCTTGTGCCACTGAACGGTCAGGGTGTGCTGCCCGGCCGACAGATGGTGGTACCCCCCATTAATCCATCTTCCGCCTGGAGCAGCCTCCACATTCCATCGCCGTGGCTCCTTGCTGTCTACCGATATCCAGATAGTATCGTTGGTATCGGATGCAGATGCGTGAGTCCAGACGGTGTAACCGCCTGAAACTTCGACAGTTACCGAATAAACTTCTGAGTCGAAAGTCTTAGTCTCCCCGCGGTTGCTGGCAAGAGTCACGCCTTCGGGGATGGTCACTCCCGACATGTTCGTCAGGTCGATACGGGCTATCTCCTCGATATACACCACATCTCCGGTGTTTGCGTACGGAAGTGCGGCGAACAATTCGCTTGTTGTCGTGACGGTGAAGGTTATCCTCGGATCCGTCGGTGTGATAATGTTCTGGTAGCCGCTGCCTCCTCCAATCGGACTGCCCGTGGGGTTTGCTTCCGCGCCGAAGACCTGCTCTTGTTGGAGGAGCGCGGATGCCGGTTCGGGAGTGGCTGAAGAGGAGATTGAGTCGGAGGTAAAAACCACTACTACCAGCCCAAATAGGGTTACAGTGAGCAGGAGCAGAGTGAAGATGTCACTTTCTTTTGCGCACACCGGAATCTGTGTTCAGTTCCCTTCACCTGGTATATAGTCCTATCGCAGAAGATTGGGTGCCGGACGATGATTTGAACCGGCGTTCTGCAGGTGAGCGCCAGGCCGGCATTGCAACCGGCACAAGAGCAGTCAGTTCTATAGAAGTGGACCAGAATAGACCCGGAGAGGAGCGCCCTGCATCCCGGGTCGGAAAGGGGGATTGTGGGGGATCGCTACGGATCCTCTCCTGCCCGCCTTTCTGTTCAAAGATACAGGATCGGGCCGGATTTCGCCAAAGTCTTGTTCGGCCCGATGACGTTGTCCGTTACGTACAGATTCCCGTTCCCGTTCGACTGCCAGACCGGAGCCAGCTGCGTATAGTAGAACCAGTTGTGATCGATATACGCCCCCGTACGGGGTACACCCTGGATAAAGACAGGGAAGGCATCCTTGGGTCCGGTTGCCATGAACGTGTTGTGATGGATCAGGATCTTGTCTCCTGCGGCGTTATTCGGACCGGTATGCATGTCGAAGTTATGTGCATAGCCAGCGGTGAAGTTCGGGCCGCAGATGTTGTACCTGGCCTCGTACCCGTTCCCGGCGTCCGCTCCGCCGGCAATTGCATGCCTGTGGTAGTCGAAGTAGTTCGCCTCGACCAGACATACCGCATTGCTGCTCACCACGACACCGTACCCGAGACCGGAGTTCTGACAGTGGTGGATGTAGTTGTGGTGAACATATCCGCCGGTCTTCATATCCGGGTCTGCTGTGCTGTAGACGTTGACCGCAGCGGCACCCCATCCCCAGATCTCGCAGTTGTCCACTTCGAGCCTCTTGGACCACGACTTAATCGCGACCCTGGCCGGGCTGTTTGTACTGGGATCCGGTCCCTGAATGCGCAGACCTGTGAACCTCGCGTTCTCCCCGTTAACGAGGAACAGAGATGACCAGTCGGCGCCCGACGCGGAACTCTGGTAGATCCGTCCACCGGAAGCTCCGTTCTCACCACGGTTGCTTGCAATGGTCACCCCGGCCGGTACCCGAACGTCGGAGGAGCCGGTCATGTCGATGTTTGCATTGCCTTCGACATAGATGACATCTCCGGAGCGTGCGCTCTGCAGGGCAGAGAGGAGTTCACTCCGCGTATCGACGATGAACTTCACGCGGGGGTCGTTCCGGCTGATGATGTCTGTATACCCGTCACCTCCGCCGATGGGGTTTCCGGTCGGGTTTGCACCCGCTCCATACTTATCGCCGGGAGTCGGCACTGGAGTCTGGGTCGGCTTTGGTGTCGCCGTTGCAGTGGGCGTCGGCGTCACGGTCGGCGTCGCAGTCGGCGTCGCCGTGGGTGTGGGTGTCGGTGTTTCGGTTGCAAACTTGACATGCGCCATGTCAACCCAGCCGGTATCCATGGTTATCTGGATCGTGTGCTTACCGGCGGTGAGGGGTAACTGCACCGTGGTGGGAGCAAACGTATACCAGTCGCCTGTGTTGGGCGCTTCGACCGTAGCGACCTTCTTCCCGTCAACCAGAACCGAGAATGACTTCCCGTCTTCCGTAGTGCTGGTGTAGAACGTGACGACATAGGTGCCGGATTCGGCTACCTGCACCTCGGAGAACCGGATCCATTCTCCGGCATAGGTGTGGGAAACAACCGGGACGTCGACCCCGCTCCGCTCACCGATATCGACGTCGGCGCTGTCGGTGCGGTATGCGTAACCGCCCTGGTTGCCTGCTTCGGTATCGTGATACGCAACACCTTCGCCTCCGAAGTCGAAGTCAACGAAGTTGATCCGACCGGGCACCGCATGCGCCTTGTAGGGCTTCGGCACGTCGGAAGGCTCTTCCGTCGGCGTGGGAGTCGGTGTCTGAGTCGGAGTGGGTGTCGATGCGGCCTTCAAGACCGTGATCTGCTCGCTGCGGACGTTGTTCGTCTCGTCGCTTTCGGCGATCCGGCTGGCATCGTCCACGGTGGCTTTCACGGTGTGCGTGCCTTCGACGGCCGTCCAGGTTGCACCGGCCGATCCGCCGCTCGCGGTCACGGTGACCCAGGACCCGGGGGCGATCGATGCCGTGTGGGTGTCGGACCAGACGCTGGATCCGGCGCCGCCGTCATCGAACGTGAAGAGGACGGCGTGCTTCACACCCGCAGGCGTGGGGGCGTCGCCCTGGTTCTTGATGGTGGCCCGGAGCGTCACTGGACTTCCCGCTGTTGGCTTTTTCGGCTTCCAGGAGATATCGGTCACCACGAGGTCCGGCTTTTCGGAGGGAGCCGGGGTGGGATTGGATACCCTTACTTCAACGGGGCTGTTCAGGGCATAGGTTCCGGCCTGAATGACCACGCTGCCGTTGCTGACGGCCTTCATTGCGGCCTGTATGACTTTACTGTCATCGATTCCTGCTGTTCCGTCGCTGATGATCTGTCCGTCGCTGCCTTCCGCAAGGACCTTCGTATCGTCGATGTATACCGCGACATCATACGAACCCCGGGAGGTCTGGTCCTGGGCTGCCAGTGCTGGTGCGGTCATGGCAAGCATCACGGACAATGTCAGTACCAGAAACTGGGTTTTTTTCATGCATCATCTCCTTAGAATGCCCTCTGGAGACCGATGCAGCCCCAGAGGATTCCTAGAGGGTAACCCCTCAGTATTATATTCTTAAGGTCCTATATTTATCTATTTCTTTATCGATATAATTGATTATATGAGGTAAATAGTTTAAATTATCTATAATATTCTTGATTTTCACATAATGTTCTGCTTTAATGGAATTTGTATCTTCAAAAATGTTTATATGCTGCTCTTGGCGGTGCTGATGGCCGTGGCGTTACACACTTTTCCGGTGAGCTGGTGTTCTATACGCCATTCCGCCTGCTGGGCTTGTTATATTTCCAGAATAAGGCGATATCCCCGTTGCCTTTGGCAAACCAATGTTCTGGGTGGATTGCAGGAATTTTGGGATCATCGCACCCCCCAAAAGTATATATGCTAAGCGGTATGGCTTCTACCATCGAGTGCCTGCTGGAGCGCTGCTGTAAAGCAATGGTTAACATACGGGCACCGAATTTCCCAAATCCGGTTACATATTGTTCAGATGTGAAAAACTCAATACCACGCTATAACATGCATGCAGGGGGGCTGATTAGTACGTATCGCTTGATGCCGAACGATGTCGATGTTCTCTGTGGTTGCAGGGAAACCTTTGAAAGGAATTGTCTTTCCACCTGCAAACTCGTTGGCTGCATATACTCTCCTGGAAGCGGTACACAGGAGCGGACCGGGGATATAACCTCGTCCAGCATCCATTTTTATCCCCGCCATATTCTCCATACCCTGATACAGCGCAGGAAGCCGGATGTGGTTTCCTACTACGGTCTTCCATTCCTGGTACACCCGACCGGTTATCAGTCGTTTTTTGAGGAGGCTCTTCGATGAGGTTATCACCTGCACCTGCTCGAACCGGTGAGCGAAATCGTTTTCATTCAGAAGATCCTGCCGGTAATCCAGCGAGGCACCCTTCTACCCGCACTGTTGTGGCTATGCCGGCCTACAATGAAGAGGGGTATATTGCCAAGACCGTTATGGGGGCCCGGCAGTATGCCGATATTGTCCTCGTGGTTGATGATGGATCGGAAGATGACACAGTGCCGATTGCCAGAGCGCTTGGTGCCCTCGTCATACAGCATGAGGTCAACCGGGGCTATGGCGGGGCTCTTCAGACTATCTTCGACACAGCGCGGAAAATCGGGGCGGACGAGCTTGTCATCATGGATTCCGATGGTCAGCATGATCCCAGGGACATCGAAAACCTCCTGAGGAAACTTCGCGAGGGGAACGATGTTGTCATTGGCTCCCGGTTCATTAAGGGCGCAAGTGGAGATATCCCGGCCTATCGGAAGGTCGGGATGAAAGTCCTCGATACCGCCACACAGTATGCAAGTGATCTGAATATTACCGATTCACAGAGCGGATTCCGGGCATACGGAAAACGAGCGATCCAAACGATCCAGCTCGGCGGGAACGATATGTCTGCAGGGTCGGAGATTCTCATTCAAATCGGCGCTCAGAATCTTAGGGTTGCGGAGGAACCTATTCGGGTTCGTTATGACATCGAGAACACCTCATCGCAAAATCCGTTGATGCATGGGCTATCCGTTCTCAACGTGATCATCAAGTTTGTCAGTTGCAAAAAACCGATCTGGTTCTTCGGCATGCCCGGACTGTTATTAACCTTATCCGGGGTTTTTGCGGGATTCATGGCCTTCTCGGATTACTATATTACAGCAAGATTTCCATTTGCGCTCTCGATGGTCAGCGCTCTCACCCTCATCATGGGAATGCTCCTGATCACATCCGGTCTGATCCTCAACTCCCTGGTGCAGATGATGAACGCGTCAAGATCGCAGGGCGGATCGGCTACACCGAAGAGACGAGAGCCCGCGATACCGTCCTCCGAGGCCGATGAAGATCTGTTCGACGACGTGAGCGGTGAACATGCTTCCGGTAACTGATCTGAGATTATGCTACGCTTCCGACCACGCTCCGGTGCAGTTGGTTTGCACGAATGAACCTGCCGTCCGGGACCCGTGTCCCGGTTCGAATTCCTTAACCGGCACCACCAAGGGGTAGCAACATGAAAATATTGGTTTCATCGCTTGTCGATCTCCGAAAATCCGCCCATAACAGCAGGCTTCACCAGTTTCTGAGATGCCTCGCACATGACCATGACATCACTGTGTTAAGTATCAACGATTGGTGGAAAGCCCGATGGGATGGAGATGGAGAAAAGTTTAATGAAGGTTTTGGGGATCTGTTCGAGAAAATAGAGATGCATTATCTTACTGAAAGGAGAATTAGCCCGATCCTTCAGGATGCGTTGTCCCTGGCGACTGCAGGGTCGGTACTAAAATCGATAAACGTTTCCGACTTCGATGTCCACTTCAGCTACAACAATCTCCTCTCCGGGTATGCGGTAGCGCAGCATACTTCGGCACATGGTATCCCGACGATATACGATATCGCCGACGACCTGATCGAGATGATAAGAACCTCCCCGCAGATCCCCCCGTTCGTGAGGCCATTTGGCTGCATGGTTGGTAGCATCGTCGTAGGGAAGAATATTCAGAATTCTCGGAAAATTACCGTGACTACGGAATCACTATGTGCGACATACCAAATTCCCCGGAATAAAGTGGAGTTATTGCCTAATGGGGTTGATACTGATATGTTTTCTCCCCGGCCATGTGACCATATCCGGTCGAGGTATGGCCTTGAGAACTGTTTTGTTGCCGGTCATGTGGGCGTCCTCCGGGAGTGGCTGGATTTCCGGCCGCTTTTCATTGCTATCAAACGCTTGGCAGCGGCAATGAACATTAAACTGCTTATTGTAGGCGGGGGAGTGGGATATGAGGATACCGTCGAGATGGCAAAAGAAATTGGAGTGCTGGAAAATATCGTCTTTACCGGGGCAATCCCGTACTCGCAGGTGCCTGAGTATATATCGTGTATGGATGTGGGAATAGTCCCATTCAAGCCGGACAACGTGTCGAATAACTCGCTTCCCCTGAAATTATTCGAATATTTTGCATGTGAGGTGCCGGTTATCTCGACGTACATTGATACAATACGGGAGATATTCGGGAATAACGTCCTATTTGTCTCAACTCCAGAGGAGTACTCCAGGATGATGCTGTTATTGTGTCAGAATCCGGATCTCCGTAAGGAAATGGGCAGTAGTGGCAGGAAAATCGTTGAAAGTAGTTACCGATGGTCGACTCTTTCGAAAAACCTTGAGAATATTGCGCGATCCGAAGTGCAAAATGGCCTGGTACGTGCATGAAGGTTGTTCTCGTTCACTTAACCGGACTCGGGGGGACGCAGTTGTATAATGCACAACTTGCGAACGCGCTGGCGAAAGAAGGTAACGAGGTCACCGTTCTCTTAGGAGATTACCTCTATACCGAATCGCATTTCCCCGATGCTGCCGTAAAGGTCGTCAGGTTACCCATGGCTCCATCGTATCCGCGGATGCTCTTTAATATGGTTAACCCACTCATGTATCGTCGTATCCTTGAGATTATTTTGAAGGAAGAACCCGATGCGATTCATGCTACATTTGAAGATTCTATCGTCGGTGCGTTATTCTACTTATGCAAGTGGAGTGGAAGTTGCCCGCTGTTTGTCACCGAACATGATCCGGCTTTCCACGCCGGAGAAAGACTCTTAAAACGATTGAATTTCCGAATCTGCAGGTTAATGACGAGACGGACTGCGGATGCGATATTTGTTCACGGCAATCAGCAGAAAGAAACGTTGAAATCCCAGGGATATCCCGACCATAAAATCCGGGTTATAAAGCATGGGGACTATTCTTACTATGCTCAATGGGGAGAAGACTACGTAACAGTCGAGAAGTCCATTCTGTTTTTTGGTTCAATACAATATTACAAAGGGCTGTCTTATCTTATTGAAGCTGTTCCCAGGATTGTTTCTGTAATCCCCGATGTAAAAGTGGTTATTGCGGGCAGTGGGGATCTTTCTGAGTACAGCAGCCTTCTCGCCGATCAGGATCACTATGAGATCCATAACAGGTTTATCCCTGACGAGGAAGTTGCCGGTTTTTTCCAGAGAGCAGCGTTCGTTGTCCTCCCGTATGTGGATGCATCACAGTCGGGAATTATACCGATTGCGTATGCTTTTAAGAAGCCTGTCGTTGTGACGGACGTCGGAAGTATTCCTGAAGTGGTTGATAACGGTAAAACCGGTATAATTGTTCCTCCAAAAGACTCGGGCCTTCTGGCGGAGGCAATAATTAGCCTGCTCCAGAACCCTCAACTCCTTGACCGGATGGGCCAGAATGCGTATGATAAGATGAGGGGTGAGTTGTCCTGGGATGCGATAGCGCGCGAGACTACCCGGGTGTATCGGGGAGGTTAGTGCCCTCCGGGATGCGATGACGGGGATTATGGACCCGGAGGACGCCAGTGAAGAGTAGTGCCGCCGGATCAGGAGATCGTCCTCCCCCGCGGACACTGCCTTCGTCGGTACAATCGGCTCGCTCCATCATGTCTGGATGACGGCTCCAATCTTTCTTCCACCCTGCTTTCACAGCAAAGGGGACCGGGTCATGGTGCTGGTCCCTCAACCTGAGCGGCGTCGAACGGTCGGAGCACATGGTAAAACACCCGCCGGTCCCTTTCCGCACGACTGCCTCCGTTCCAGAACCGCGGTGATGATGTTCCGCATGAGCTCGGGCAATTGCATCCGCTGTTTTTCGAAGAGCCATCGGACTAGCGGAAAAGGATGCCATTCTACGTATACAGGCTAGAATGCGGCAAGTTTTGGGTTGGCCTGAGGCGTAAGGCCGGGGGACGACCATCTCTGCTCCTCGCTGTATCCGGTGGATTGTGGGAGCGGCTCCTGAAGGCCAATCCGTAAAAATATCCCCGAATACCCATAACGCCGTCATGCAGCGTCCCGATCACCTGGGGGTACCGCTATCCTGAGTGTTAACCCCCTGCTTCCTTGCCGGGATACCCTTTATCTTCGATCTCGGCGTGTGTCGGCATGAATGGCGGGGACAGTTTATAACTAGTAAAATATTCCCGGGAACCGGCAGGAGCATGAGGAAAGTGAAGCGTTTTCGGGGCGGGAGCGTGAGCACCGCAAGGCGCGAAGAAGATTGACTCACGACGGTCCATAGGACAGGGGTTCGAGAAGACCGAAGCCGCGAAGGAGCATTCGAGTTCGTCACTCCGCCCGCACGCTCGCCCCGGAATTCCTCGCCCGCGTCAGCAGCACCGCCCCTCCCCGGTCGCCGAGCACCTCCCTCGCCGCCCGGGCCACGTCCTGCATGCCGGAATCCCCGACGGCGTAGACCGTCGGCCCGAACGAACTCAGGCCCGCTCCGGCGGCCCCGGCCTGCACCGTCGCCTCGAGGAGCGAGGAGACGACCGGGTGCTGCAGGCCCACCTCGACCTTCTTGAACCCGAGTGACTGCGTCCGGTTGATCGCCGAACCGAAGAGGTCGAGGTCGTGCTCGACAAGCCCCGGGATCATCCGCATGAGCACCTCGTGGCAGACCTCCCGGACCTCGTCGAGCGGCACCGGGCAGTGGGTGCGGAAGATATCGACCTCCCCTCTCCCGTGCGCTCCGGCGCCTACCTCCGGCGTGACGAGCAGGATGCGCCAGTCCTCCGGGAACCGGTGCCGGGCGAGAACCGGCGGGGGCGCGACGCCCCGTGACGCCGCCGACGGGCGGAAATCGTCTTTCCCTCCCGGAGAGCCGAACCGGTGCCCGCCGTCCAGGATGAACCCCCCCTGCTCGAACGCCGCCGTGCCGATGCCGGACGTCCCGCCGCGCCCGACGACCTTCGCGAGATCGCATACGGCGACGTCCCGCTCGTAGAGCCGGCAGAGGGCGGCGGCCGTGGCGAGAGCAACCTGCGTGCCGCTCCCGAGCCCGGCGTGATGCCGTGCGGCGGCATGCAGGGCGATCTCCGCGCCCCCAGGAAGTCCGAGCGTCTCCTTCGCCGCCCGGGCCGCATCGGCGACCCTGCGGCGCGACTCCTCGTCGCCGCCGCGAACCTCGATCCCCGCGGCTTTCCGTGCATCGAGCACGCACCCCGGCTCGTCGAGGGTGACCCCGACCCCGCCGTCCACCCTGCCGGACGCGCCGTTCATGTCGAGCAGGGTGATGTGGATCCGGGACGGAGCATCGACGAGCACCCTGATCTCGTCGGTGAACGCCGTGCAGGGGAAGATCTCCTCGATGGCGATCAGCGGCTCTTCGCGGTGGATGATCCGGTACTTCCGCGAGAGCATCGGTTCGCACCGGTGGACGTTGAACGTCCGGGCAAGATCCGTGCCGGCACGGACGACGCGGGCGTCGGTGATCTCCCGGCGCGACTCTATCCGGTGGCGGCGGAGGATCCTGCC
>NZ_FMID01000054.1 GCF_900095385.1 Methanoculleus chikugoensis | reverse complement strand
GAGAAAGCCTTTCACGTACCGGGAGACATTCGAGGTTCTCGCGGGTGAGGGGGTCATCCCCGAACCTCTTGCAAGGGATCTCTCAAACCTGGCAGGATTCCGAAATGTGCTCGTCCATATCTACTGGAACCTGGACCTCAAGCAGGTGTACGCGATCCTGCAGCACGATCTTGCTGTCCTCCGGACATTCTCCGTTATCATGAAGGAGCACATTTCAGAGAGCGATTCTGCCGAACAGGATGGATCGTTTTCGGAGCCCTAGCACCCTCCTCACCCGAACTCCGCGAGCGCCACTACCGGCACCCCCTCCAGGTCATCAAAGACCACCGGATAGACCCGCAATGTCCAGGGCTCTTCAAGCAGCCTGCCGTACGAGAGGTCCACATCCTCGAGCAGGAAGATGTGCGGCGATCCGCAGAGGAACGCGCGGTGGGCCTCTGTACCCTCCTCCGGTTCTGCCGGGATGGCGATGGAGATGGCGTCGATCCCAAAAAGCCTGAGGGCGGGGTTCTCCATGCGGAGGAAGCCCGGAACCTCGTGATGCACCCAGGGGTGTGCATTTGCGTAGGCATCCGGGTCGCTCCCCCGGACCCGGCCGCTCCCGGTCCGGACAAAGAGCGCGCGTGAGGTCCGGATCGCGTCGAGGTGTTCGAGGAGGTCGTAGATCCGGATCGGTTCCGTTCCGGTCTTCGGGATCGCGATGCATCGGGAGGGCTCAAAGACCGCCTCCGGCGCAAGGAGACCCTGGACCGAGCCGCCGTCCGGGCAGAAGTGCCGGGGGAGGTCAATGTGCGTCCCGGCATGGCTGGAGAACGCGATCAGGCTCTTCTCCTCCGCATCGCCCTTTTCAAAGGACTTTGTGCGGGAGATCGCGAGCGGTTCTGTTCCGGGATAGAGCGGCGCTCTCCGGTTCAGGGGGTACGAGATCGGGATGAGCATATGTTCTCCCGTAGGTACTCCCGGAGTTCATGAAGGTTCTCCACGATCCCCTCCACTCCCGGCCGGTCGGTAAACCGGTTCGGGTCGCCGGGCGGGATCCTCGCAACGAACCGAACGCCGGTCGCGCGGGCTGCGTCCCAATCGTTCGGGGCGTCGCCGACGAAGAGGGCCTCATCCGGCAGCGCGCCGGTCTCTAGAAGGATCTCCCTGATGCACTCGGCCTTCGTCTTCGGCGACCCGTAGATCCGGACGAAGTACTTTGTGAGGTTCCGGCGCTGGGCGATCTCGTGCATCTCGCCCTCCGGGGTTGCGGAGACGATATAGAGCGGGATTCTCTGCGAGCAGTCCCTGAGGAGTTCTTCTGCGCCCTCGACGTACGGGACGGTGAGCATGGATTCAAAGATCAGAGCGACGTATTCGCTCGCGAGCCGCTCCTCTGTCTCAGGGGTGAGTTCTTCGTGGAGGATGTTTGCGTAGATGTGGCGGAACTTGTCGTACCGGGACATCCCGCCGTTTTCGAGGTGGAAGGCGATGATCTCATCGAGGTGTTTTGGGGGCGCGAAAGAGAAGATCTTTTTAAACGCCGCGGTCTTCAGGGGGAGGGATTCGACGATGACGCCGTCGAAGTCGAGGATGAGGGTGGTGAGCATGATAGTTATCTCATCGATTGCCGGCTACTAGTACCTGACGGAAGGACGATGTCCCGGTTGTGCTCCTCTGTCTCCTGGTAATCCCGCTGGGAGAGGGTGTTACCCTTTTAGTATATCCGCAGAAAAACGGCCCCCATCACAGCTTGGACTTACATCTCAAGAACCGTCCGCCCTTCGCATGAGCATCGAGAGGCACGATAGGTTATCCAGCAAGTGGGTTAAGACACAATCCCGGTTGGAAAGTGATCGCAGAACAGGTGAAAATTTTCACTTCATCCAAGGATCTGAATGTGAATGCAGTTCCCTGCTTGACCCAATTAACTCAATATCTCGCTTTGCATAGTTATTTTCTATACGATATTCATATATTGCGGACGTACAAATTAATTACTGATGGTCAAAAGATGGGAAGGTGAGCACTAATGATCGCCAAAATACAGCAAATAATAAAATATGTATTTGATTATCAAACTCTCCGCACACTATCTAATTGCAATAGTCGTTTCTCCATGCATTGGAAAGACATATACCCCTGCCTAAACGAAAACAGTGATACAACGCCATTTGATGCACACTATGTCTACCATCCAGCGTGGGCAGCAAGGATTATTGCACGGACGAAACCTGCAATCCATGTTGATATTTCATCATCATTGCATTTTTGCTCTATTCTCTCGGCATTTGTCCCCGTTAAATTTTACGATTACCGCCCTGCTGACCTGAACCTCTCCGATCTCTCCTCAGGATCTGTGAATATCGTTTCCCTTCCATTTTCGTCAAACAGTATAAAATCCCTGTCATGTATGCATACTGTAGAACACATCGGCCTGGGAAGATATGGTGATCCGCTTGATCCTGATGGTGATCTGAAAGCAATTGCCGAGCTGAAACGCGTCCTTGCAGTGGGAGGCAATTTACTATTTGTTGTACCCATTGGGGGAATTGCAAAGATTAGGTTCAATGCCCATAGGATATACACATATAGCCAGATTGTAAGATATTTTTCCGATTTACAACTTGTAGAATTTTCTTTGATCTCCGACACTCCTCAATCTAATGGACCGATCTCGACTGCGACCGAAGATGACGCGGATAAATGCTTGTATGGATGCGGTTGCTTCTGGTTTAGGAAAAGAAATTCCTGAAACCAGAAGGGAAATGACATATTCACTAGATAAAAAAACACGATTAATAAAACATGAGATCGTATCCCTTAATGCTGGAATCAGAAGATTCATGCTTGGAGGCTGTAGCAATTATGACGGTAAAGGATGAATTTCATCGTTCCAAAGAAAAACCAGACACAATCATCGTACAACTAATGGGGGGTTTAGGCAACCAACTCTTCCAATATGCTGTTGGCCGCAGAATTGCGAAGATGAATAATTTTTCCCTCAAGTTAGATCTCAGTTGGTTCAGGTATCATCCTCGCTGGTTCAAATATCACCCGTATCGTCCCTACAGCCTCAATCATTTCGCTACACTAAAGGACATTGCGAGTCCCGCCGAAATAGCAAAGTTAAGGGGGTTAACATGGGTTCATTTGAAGGAAAAGTTATTTCACAAACTATATGCTAACGGGCTTCATGGCACGCGAACAATGATTCGGGAGAGGACACTGGATTTTGACCCGGAGGTATTACAAATTTCCACCGGTGCTTACCTCAGTGGATACTGGCAAAGTGAGAAATACTTCAAAGACATTGAAGAGACTATTAGAAAGGATTTTACTGTGATAACACCCCCGGATCCGGAGAATATTAAAATTGCCAATGATATTAGAGGAGCCGAAGCAGTCTGCATCCATGTCCGTAGAGGAGACTACGTCTCAGACTCAAAGGCTAACCAACTCATAGGCCTATGTTCATTGGATTATTATTACCGGTCTATTGGCTATATTATGTCAAGGGTTGAGAAACCTCATTTTTATATCTTCTCTGACGATCCGGATTGGAGCCAGCAGCACATAACAATCGATGCCCCAACAACGTATATCCATAATAACCCTTCGGACAAAAATTACGAAGATTTAAGGCTAATGACGTACTGCAAGCATTTTATCATTGCAAATAGTTCGTTCAGCTGGTGGGGCGCCTGGCTCTCCTCAAATCAGCAAAAAATTGTTGTTGCACCTGCGCAGTGGTTTAACAGGGTACACTACAACGATGATGACCGCTTACCGAAAGAATGGGTACGCCTTTAGTGAGCGCTATCGGTCAATAGTGTAACAGTTATATCATTACCGTGTCAAAAAATCAATGGGAAACTTTAAGTATATGATATTCCTCACCAATGACCAAATAACCTCACTAGAGCCTGAAGTGTCAGTGCTTGATAAGAATTCCGTCAATCGGTGTAATCCAAGCAGAAACGGATGTCAGGTATTAGAATAGAACATACCAAGCCATTCTGGAATGGCTTGGATTGTCGATTTGCCACAAATGGCACAAGAGTGGAACTCAAGCGCCTCTACCTGATCGTTTTAAATACTCAAATATTGTGGAACACTAGTAAATAGTATTGTAGAATTGCCTGGAATATGTTCTCTCGATCACGCAAGCAAAGCGAAAAAAAACCTGCTCTCGGGTGGTTCTGATAACCCTTGGGAAGTCCATCTCAGCGATGCCCTTAATCTGCGCTGATCGTCGCCAAGACGTTATCCGATCAGGTAATTAACTGTCCATGCTACGAGTTGGAGGCAAATCTTGACCAGAATACAGCGATCTACGTGCTGAGCTCGGGACTACAATTTCTGGGGTAACTCTGGGTAGCACACCATGGGATGCCCCCGACTTCAATCAGGGAACAGCCAGGGCAGTTTCAGTTGAGTACATACGACCTCTGTGGAAGTTTCTCAGCGCTCTTCTTCCGGGTATGCCAACATCTATTGACTTTTATCCTGCCGATTCTCCACTTTGTGAGATTATTTGCAATTCAAAATCCATATATTAGAAGTATACGAACTATTTACTGAACATCAAAGACGGGAAGGTGAGCAATATATCTAAAAAAGCTTTAATAACCGGCATCACCGGGCAGGACGGCTCCTACCTCGCTGAGTTTCTCCTCTATAAGGGGTATGAGGTACACGGGATCATCCGGCGGGCATCGACCTTCAATACTCCCCGGATCGATCATATCTACACCGATCCGCACGATACAGGCGCACGGCTTTATCTTCACTACGGCGACCTCTCCGACGACGAGCAGATCTCCCACCTCATCTATAATATAAAACCCGACGAGGTCTACCATCTCGGGGCCCAGAGCCATGTGCGGGTCAGTTTCGATATCCCCGAGTACACCGGGAACGTCACCGGGCTCGGGACGACCCGGCTTCTTGAGATGATCAGGAGGAGCGAGAACGGGACGAAGTTCTACCAGGCTTCAAGCAGCGAGATGTTCGGAGCGACACCGCCGCCGCAGAGCGAGGAAACAACATTCTGGCCGCGGAGCCCCTATGCCTGCGCCAAACTCTATGCCTACTGGATGACGCGGAACTACCGTGACGGTTACGGGATGTTTGCCGCAAACGGGATTCTCTTCAACCATGAATCCCCCCGCCGGGGCGAGACGTTCGTAACGAGGAAGATCACGCGCGGGATCGCCCGAATCCTTGCCGGCAAGGAGAAATACCTCTACATGGGGAACCTGGATGCCCGGCGGGACTGGGGTTTTGCCCCGGAGTACGTCGAGTGCATGTGGAGGATCCTCCAGCAGGACGAGCCCGAGGACTTCGTCATCGGAACCGGCGAGAGCCATTCTGTCCGGGAGTACCTTGAAGCCGCCTTCTCGTACGCAGGCCTCGACTGGGAGGAGCACGTCAGGATCGATCCCCGGTACTTCCGGCCGACCGAGGTCGAAGACCTCATCGCGGATGCCGGGAAGGCCCGGAAGAAACTCGGCTGGAAGCCCTGCGTGACGTTTGCCGACTTAACAAAGATCATGGTCGACGCGGACCTGAGGGATGCCGGGCTTGAGCCTCCCGGCGAGGGGGATGAGTTCCTCGCCCGGAAGTATCCGGATCGGTGGTGGACGAGGGATTGAGACAGCCGCGGATCTGTCTCTACACGAGCGACTTCGGTTACGGTCATGCGGCGCGGGATATTGCTCTCGCCCGGGAGCTGCAGGAAGCCCTGCATGCTGATGTGGTCGTCAGGACCGGCTCGCCTGCTGCGTTCATGTCCCGCTCACTCCCCGGTGTCGAGGTTATCCCGGGGCCAAACGACCCCGGGGTTGTGATGGACGGTGCCGCCGTGGCCGGGGAGAGGACGCTTGCGGCGGTGGAGCAGTGGGTCGCTTCCTGGGAGGAATGCATCGCCGCCGAGATGATCTTCCTCCGTGACCGCGGGTTCGATCTCGTCCTCTCCGACATCGCCCCACAACCCTTCCTTGCCGCGGAAGAACTCGGGATTCCGTCGCTCGGTATCTCGAACTTCACCTGGCATCTCATCTACACCCGCCTCTTCGGGAAGAACGAACTGACCGACCGGATTGCCGAAGCCTACCGTGCCGCAGACGTCGCTCTTCTGCTCCCGCTCCACGAACCCATGGAGGTCTTTAAGAATCGGCGGGAGGTGGGGCTTGTGGCGCGGGCAGTGACCCGGAACCGGAAGGAGATCCGGCGGTTGTGCGGCCTTTCGGAGGAGGAGCCGTTCGTCTACCTCGGCGGCGGGCAGTCTCTTGACCCCACTATCTTCCGGGGCGTTAGATCCGCACTTGCCGGGTGCACCCTCCTCGTCCCGTCGTGGACTGACTTGCCCGGCGCGGTCAGGATTCCGCCCGGTGAGACCGAGACGCAGGACTGGATCGCCGCCTGTGACCTCGTCGTCTCAAAGCCCGGTTACAGCACCATCGCCGAGGCGATTCAGGCCGGTGTCCCGATGGCCCTCTTCAGCAGGGAGGGGTTTGCCGAGGACGACTACCTCATCGGGGATGTTAAGGCTATGGGGATCGGGGGAGAAGTCCCGGCGGCGGCCGTCCTCGACGGCTCGTGGGCGGATGAACTGGAATCCCTGATGGAGCTCCGGGAGAACTTCGGAAAGATCGATGGTCTCTTCAGGAGTGACGGCACAAAAGAATGTAGCAGTATAATCGGTGAGATCCTATGAGGTTTGGGGACGGGATGGAGGTCCTCGTCACGGGTGGTGCCGGGTTCCTCGGCTCATCCCTCGTGAGGACGCTTGAGAGGCACGGATTTACGAAAGAGAGTATTCGGGTGCCCCGGAGCCGCGACCTTGACCTGCGGCGGTGGGAGGACTGCGTCACCGCGGTCCAGGGCGTCGACCTTGTCATCCACCTCGCGGCGAAGGTCGGAGGGATCGGCTACAACATGGCAAACCCGGGCTCCCTCTTCTACGACAACGCCATTATGGGGGTCCAGCTGATGGAGGCTGCTCGGCAGGCCGGCGTGACGAAGTTCGTCGCCGTCGGGACGATCTGCGCCTATCCAAAGTTCACGCCGGTTCCGTTCCGGGAAGAGGAACTCTGGGAGGGGTATCCCGAGGAGACCAACGCCCCCTACGGCCTCGCAAAGAAGATGCTCCTCGTCCAGGCCCAGGCTTACCGGCAGCAGTACGGGTTTAACGCGATCTACCTCCTCCCGGTGAACCTCTACGGTCCCGGTGACAACTTCGACCCTGCGAGTTCGCACGTCATCCCGGCCCTGATCAAGAAGTTCGTCGAGGCGGTGGAGACCGGTGCGGAGAGTGTCGAGGTCTGGGGGACCGGCGCGGCTTCCCGCGAGTTCCTCTACGTCGACGACGCCGCGGAGGGGATCGCGCTCGCCGCCGAACGCTACGATAAGCCCGACCCGGTGAACCTCGGGGCGGGTTTTGAGATCACCATTCGCGACCTTGCAACCCTCATCGCCGATCTCACCGGGTTTACGGGCGAGATCGTCTGGGACACGACCAAACCCGACGGTCAGCCCCGGCGGTGCCTGGACGTCTCGCGCGCGGAGCGGGAGTTCGGGTTCCGGGCGAAGTCGGGCTTTGAGGACGGGCTGAGGACGACGATCGAGTGGTACAGGAACGAGCGGGCATGAAGATCTCCGTCATCGGCTGCGGATAT
>NZ_FMID01000057.1 GCF_900095385.1 Methanoculleus chikugoensis | reverse complement strand
GTCTCCTGTGTGGAAGTCGCCCTGGACAATCGGCCATCCGCTGGCCGGTGATTTCTTTTCAACCATGTTCTTCACCTCACAGCAGTCCAAATACGACGACACCGGCAACCAGAAGGCCGATTGCCATGCCGTACCAGAATGCGGTCACGCCTCCGGCGACATTGAGAACACCCTCCCTGTTCGGGAACGATGCCAGGAAGTTGCCCTCTCCGGAGAGCATGCCGACCAGGTCGTCGGTAATCTTCTCAAGTTCCGTCACCTGCTCGAGCACGGGGGTGTACGAGACACCGGCAGTGGTTACGACGCCGACCATCGGGTCGACAACCAGGCCGAACTCGGGCAGTACCTGAATGTATGCCATTTAGGCACCTCCCTTGGGCTCCAGGATCGGTTTCGCGTCAAGCCATGCGTAGGCGTCACGCTTCGAGAGCACGATGTACTTCCTGTAGGTGTAGAACCACCCGACGATGGAGATCACCAGTGCGACGAGAGCGGCATACGTGCCGATGAACGCGAACGAGATGATTGCGACGGGGATCATGGAGAGGAACCCGCACTCTGCGGCGAGCATGAGCGTCCGGTCCTGCTGCTCTCCCGGCCCGAGACAGGCGTTGAAGGAGTGCTGGATGGCGATGGCGCCGAGCATGAAGATCACGGCGATGATGCTGCCGCCGATGACCGAGGTCTCGTAGGTCTGCACGGTGAACCCGAGGAAGGATACCGTGCCGGTGATCATGCCGAGGAACTCGAACGTTCCGCAGGCCATCGCCGCGAGGCCGAGAACGGTCATCGCGCCGACGATTGCGAGTTCGATCAGGGAGACGATCATGACGGGGATGTCCATCCGGACGACGTGATTTGCCATGATGCCGGCGACCGCGCCGATGATTGCGGCGATGACGATCGTCACGATGGGCGCGAATATGCCGGTCGTGGCTCCGAAGAGCGCGGCGATGACACCGGACCCGAGGGCGATCATACCTGCCGACGGGACGCCGGTACCGAGACCGTAGCTGCAGAGGTGCTTGATCGTATCGGTACCCCAGATGAGCGCGGCGACGGCGGCGAGCCCGCCGAAGAACGCGAAGTACTCGGTCTGGAAGTACGTGTTCAGGTATGTCAGGTAAATCAGGACGAGCGATCCTACGAGGCCGTAGATCAGGATCCGGTTGTGCGGGATGCCGCCTGCTCCGACTTCAATTTTCACTGACATTTAGAATACCCCCACGAGTTGGAGGAGCCCGATCGCGAATATGCCTGCAACGGCGGATGCAACGGCGGCTGCGACGACCGCTCTCGGGAACCGCTTGAACTTGGGGTCGTGCGGCCCTTCGATCGTGCCGGTGATGTTGTATGCCGCAAGCACGGCGTTGATCAGGAACATAGCGACCGCGAAGATGCCGGCAAGCGAGATGGCAACGGGCGCGATCTGCTCGACCGTGGCGTTCAGGAGTACGGGCAGCTGTGCCTGGTAAATGTCGAGAAGTTCGAGGTAGATGAGCGTGCCGCCGAGACCTCCTAGTGCGCCGCCGATGACGCCGCCGACCCAGGAGATGAACGGGAGGCCGTGCCCCTCGGTACCCTGGCTCTTGTACTCGGGGAAGGTGTCGCCCGTGATCGGGTCTTTATCGACCTTACCGGAAGCCGCCGGGATACCCATGCCGAAGACGTAGATGACGTTGACCATCGTACAGGTGATCGCCATCAGGAGACCGCCGCCGACCGCACCGCCCGCGAGGGCGACAGGGAGTCCGAGCGGAGCGGCCCATGCGCCGCCGAAGAGACCGGCAAGGCCGGCACCGGCTGCGAGCATCGCGACACCGGTCGCGATACCGGGCGATTGTCCCATTGCAGCGGGAGCACCGCCGACCGGGACGAAGTGGACGCCGAATGCTACCAGGACGCCGCCGATGATGATGCCGACGAGAGCAAGCACTCCGGCCATCTGCACGAGGAAGTAGGCGAGTCCGAGCGCGACAACGATAAGAACGATGCTGAGGACGATTCCAATTGCCGTCGGGGACTGGACCCCTCCTGTCTGTTTAGGTCCGCCGAGTGCGCTCATGACGATGCCTCCTCAGGAGCCGTGTAGGGACCGAAGTTCTTCCTTGCCCAGACCTCGATGTAGCGGTCGATGATGGCAAAGATCAGGATAACGACGACACCGACGACGATCGGTCCCCAGATGTTGAGTTCTTCGAAGACCACGGTCCGCCAGAGCTCGAAGAAGACGATCAGGCCGAAACAGATGCCCGACGCGGGGCCGCCGAGTTTGGCGCTGAAGAAACCGTTGTCGAGCGAGTTCCGCTGGCCGGCCTCGGCGTAGCGGACGATGTTACCGGACGCGGAGATCGGAACGCCTGCTCCGAACTTCTGCTCCTGGTACTGCCGTTCCTTTCCGTAGAACGGGTTGCCGGTTGCAGACCCGGCCGCACCGAGCGCGATACCCCAGACGAGACCCAGAAGCGGGAGCGGGAAGGGGTGGCCGAGTGCGCTGATGATCAGGTGACACATCGCGACGGTGGTGAAGATCGCTACGAACGCGTGTGCCATGGTCACGGTCGTCATCGATTTCAGAATATCGATATAGACCGGCTGTCCGAACTTGGCGAGACTTGCAGTACGGCCGAGGTATGCGGTAGTCGCATAGACGCCCTGCACGAAGACCGCGAGAGCGCTCCCAAGCACGATTGCAAGTATCGGGTTTATCTGCATCGCCATGAATGCCCAGGCAAGGCCTGCACCCAGAGCAACCCAGAGGCCGTACGCGGGAGGTTCACCGGCAACTGCCTTGTTGAAGATGCGGTGAATATATCCCATCTGCGGAGCCAGCTGAACCTGCGAGTTCGGATCACCCTGTGATCCGATATCAGATTCAGTGTCTTCCGCAGCGCCGGCGACGGTTGCAAGAGCGCCTGCCAATGCGGTAATGCCGATGCCAAATACGATCTCTTCCATTCAGCATCCTCCTCCGGTGCTCATGGCACCGGAGTATGAGTTCAAAACCTTTTTGGTTCATTTAACAGTTGTTTATGACTTAATTAAAGGTTTCGAAAAGTTGCGCCGATATCGCAACGAAACGTAAAAAATCGGCTGGAATGACATTATTAGGCATTTAGGGTTACGCTAAGGAAAAAAAAGTTGATTTGGGTTTACCGGGCCGGAATGATGAGCGAGCGCTCGCCGGCGGGCATGAACTCGCGGATGGCACCCTTCGCGAACTCGCGGCGGGGCTCGGCGAAGTCGAACTTCAGGGCCGGGTCGGCGAAGCAGATCTTCACCCGCGGGTCGAAGCACCACGCGTCGCCGCGCCCGTAGTGGGCACCGCCGACGATTGCAGCGTACTCGCCCTGGTGGCCGACGTTCATCGCGTAGTTCGGGTAGTTCGGGCCACGGACCTCGCCGATCGCGCCCTCGTCTCCACGGATGGAGAGGGAGTTCGCGGAACCGCACTGGTCCTGGAGGTCGTAGCCGAAGAAGCCGAGACGCGACCATCCGTCCTTGTGCAGGAGCATGCAGAGGTACCAGGCGTTCAGGCCGGCGTTGGAGTTTCCGGTTGCGATCGATGAGGACAGGCCGCAGGCGGCGGCAAGCACACCGGCACGCTGGGAACCGCCGAAGTGGTCCTCCATCATGGTCGGATACTGCTCGTACTGCTCCATGCCGTTCAGGGCGACCTCGGTTGCGATGTCGTTGACGGTATCGTAGGTCGGCTTGACCTTGTCGTCCGCGCTCGGGTTCTTCCAGTCGACCTTGTACTTGTCCTTGATGTAGTCCATACCGTAGTAGGTGAACTCGTCGAGGATGTTGTCGGTGTAGGCCGCGGTTGCGTACTGCGTGAACCCGACACCGCCGGACATGTAGGAGCCGAGCCAGATCTGGTCGAAGAGCATGGTTCCGGCGCCGACGACCTCGAGAGAGGCCTTCGCGGGGTCGTTCGGGTACTTGCGGTTCGCCTGGATGATGTCGCTGAAGAGACCGAATCCGATACCGCCGGGCTCGTTCGGGCCACGGGCACGCCGGGCGGGCAGGTGGGACGCCATCTGGATGACGCCTGCGTGCTTCGCGGCGTAGGAGAGGTCGGCGACGGCCGCTTCACCGGCGCACATACGGTAGGCACCGATGAAGGACATACCGATCTGCATCGCAGACCACCGGGAGGTCGTTCCACCGTCGCAGGTCCTCGAGACCGCGGTCGGGATGTGGATCGCCTGCCAGAGGGACTTTCCTACGGCCGCGGAGAGCGCTTCGGCCTGCTTGGCGGGGAAGAGCTTCTCGACGTCGAGGACAAACTGGGGCTCGAGGTCGTCGGCGAGTTCCTGGTCGCCGGTGAAGACCTTGACGTAACAGTCTTCAACGAGGCCGGGGTGGGTCTCGACCATGTGCTCCTGGACGACGGCCGCGCCGGGCATCGCGTGGTTCAGCACGTGGAGGTACTCGTTGATCGTCTCAGGGGTAACTTCCTTACCGAGACGCTTCTGCAGCGTCTGGTGAGCGAGGTCCATGTTGACGATGACCGTCCTCCTGATGTCGTCCCACATCTGCTGCATCGCAGCGTTGTTGACGAAGTGCAGGTCGTCACCCTCGACGAAGACGCCGGTGCCGGAGACCTCGTAAGTCATCAGCTGGCGCTGGCCGAGCGGGATACCGCCCAGGTGGCAGCGTACGGGGTCGTACATGGAGATGCCGCGGTCCATCTCGACGGCGCGGCTGGCCTTCACGAATTCCTCCTTGCGGGGGGACTGGTGGTAGCCGTTGAACTTGTAGAACTCGGTCGTCTCGGACTGGACGTCCTGGCCCTGGAACTTCTCCTTGAGGGATTTCAGGAAGAGCTTCTGGGTTCTCTCAATCTTTGCCATCGTAATCAGGCCTCCTTCGGTAGGAACCCGTATTTTGTTCTCAGCGTGTGGATGCGCTGGACGTACTCGATGTACTCGGCGTCATCGCGGTATGCAGTGCTGCCGAGCGAGTGGAAGATCGTCGTGTGGGCCTTGAGCCACTTCTCGTCGAGCGGCTTGCCGATGGCAACCGCGCGGTCGAGAGGCTCGCCGATCTGGTTCTTGACGTAGCGGACGATGCCGTCCTCGCCAAGGACGCTCCTCTGGAGCATGTCGAACATCATGCCGTTCTCGGCAAGACGGAGCGAGTGACCGTGCACGGTCGCACCGCGGATGCCGGTGCGGGCCGGGTCGAGGAGTTCGGTCTCGACGAGTTCCTTCGAGTACTTCTCGAGGTCACGCTCGCGGCACTCGACGATCTGACGGCCGGAGAGCGTACCGGGGTCGATACCGCGGAAGCGGTAGCACTCGGTGTAAGTCCGCTGGTAGGGCTGCGAGGGGGCGAAGAACATCGAGTCCGCAAACTGGATGTAGCGAACGCGGTCGCCGGCCTTTGCACCCTCCGTCGGGGTGACGATCTTCCTGATGGGGCAGTCGGGTTCCTGCTGCTCGGCGAGCGGCGGGTGAGCCGTCGGATAGGCGGCTCCCGGCGCCCTGTGGCCGAGGATCAGCACGATGTCCTCATCAGTCACGTCACGCATCTTCTCAAGCTTCTGGTTGGGGTTCATCTGCTTGCGCCGGTTCTCGGCGACCTTGGATGTACCCGGCCCGTATTGGGGCTTGTATGCCATGTTTTCTTTCACCTCATTCATGTTGGGCTTTTTAGCGCTTTCATAACGGCACGAACGACCTCTGCCAATTTTTCCCTGCCCGGGGTCTGACCCCGTGTCACGCCGCTGACGATATCTATCACCATGCCTTTCGTCTTCGTCCGGTCGGGCGGCGGCATAACCACCGCAGTCCTGATCCCCTCTTTTGCGAGATCCTCGAAGTCGATCGGGACCTGGGATACGACGATTGCCCTGATGTCCGCGTGCTCAAGGATAAACCGGACTTTCTGCACCACATGGGAGCGGACATTCCCGTGATGCAGGATGGCTACCTTGTGCTGCTCGATCTGGGCGATCTCTTTCTCCGTCAGTCCGAAATACGCACCGAGAACGTGACCCGCAACAGGCGAATCCGCCGGAACCCCGCTCCCTGCATTGAGGACGAGCGTAGTTACGGAGAACTCCGCCCCCTCCCTCCGCAGACCGGAGGTGATGTCGCAGACCGGTTTTGTCACGTGTCTGCGGCCGGGGGACATCCCGATCACGATAACATCGGGCGATCTGGTCTCGGAGATGGTGCCCCGCTGGGCGAGACCGCCTCCTTTCCCCATCCCCATGCTCTCGCGGCAATCGACGACCTGAGTCACTCTTCCGATTGGCATCTTACTTGTTTCCCTGAATGATAATGGGGCCTTCTTTCTTCCTCGGATCAACGAGCCCGAGAATCTCTTTGTCGGCATCAGGTCCGTATTTCGCGTAGTCGGACACCGTCGGCTGGGTCTTCATGAACCGCCCTCTCTGGACGGTGCAGGAGAAGTCCTTGCTTGCAAAGACTTCGTCGACTGCTTCCTCGACGGCCGGGATATACGACTCGTCCTCGAGTTCCAGGATAACGTTTCCAACCTGCACCTGGAGCTGGACGTCCTGGTCTCCGACACGGATGACCTTGCGGTCCGGATGGAGGTTGGGTTTCCCCCGTGCCGGACCGTAGGGAACGGTGACGGGAAGATTCTGTCCGGTAAGAGACATCCGGAGAATCCCGCCGACCTGAACAAGCCTGTTCAGGAGTTGTTCCACCGTATCGGGTCTGAGGAATCGCGTTGAAACGATTCGAACCTGAGGGTATATGGCTTCGGTCATTAGCATCCTTGTGTTATTACACACCCTGTGCGATCTGCTGGATCGGCTTGTTGAAGACGTCGACCTTCCCGTAGGTCTCGCCGTAGACCTTGGAGGTGCTCTCCGGCGAGAACATCTGCGTTCCGGCATCGAGCGCCGCCGCAGCGACCACGCACGGGATGGCGACGCCTGCGGCGTGCCTGGTCACGACGTGGTTGCCGTTGAAGATACCGGGGCCGCCGCCACCGTAGATCGAGTGGCTGAAGAACGAGAACCCGACGGCGGTACCCATGACACGACCGTAGTCGCAGCCGGGGAGGCCGGTCTCGTGTTCGAGCAGGTCGTTGAAGTACAGGAGCGTCGAGGAGACTGCCTGGGCGAACCGTCCGGCACCGCAGTTGACCATGGTAGCTGCCATGGTTCCCGCAGCGGCGTAGGCGTTCCAGAGCATCGGGTCCTTCGTGTCGTAGAACTGGAAGTACCCGCCCTTCTTCCCTGGGGTGATGACCTTGTCCTCGATGGCGCGCTCGACCAGGCTCTGGACGACGGTACCGATGGTTCCGGTCGCACCGTTCTTCTTGACGAGGTCGTAGACCATGTTGTTCGCGTTCAGGCCCTGGTAAGCGTACGTAAGCAGCTGGGCGCGCTCGAACGGTCCGATGGCGTTACCCATCTCAAACATTCCTGCCTGCTCGAAGGTGGACGAGAGTGCGGCGCCCTGCATCGCGTTCTTGCCGGTCATCATCACGGCGTGGTTGACCGGGATGTTACGGAGCGCGTAGCCGAGGCCTTCGTTGTTCTGGGGGATCGACAGGATGGACGTGACGTTGGCACCGGTAAGGTCCATCGTGTGCGGGTAACCGCCCCAGACAGCCGCCTTGACCATCGCTGCGTCGAACGCTCCGATGTCGAACTGCTCGACGAGCGAGAAGGTGGTTGCGGCTGCGACCGCGGTGATCGCGGCGTCGTAGGTGGATGCAGCCTCGAGACGGGCCTTCGGGGCCTCGACGAGGATGAGCTTACCACCGTTGAACTCGCGGATGTTGGTGTCGTCGCCCTCTTCGACCTGGACCATCTCCTTGATCTTGGCGATGACAGCGTCCTTGTTGCCGATGATGTCGAGGTTCATCTCACGCCCGAGGACATATCCCTTGGCTACCTTTCCGGTCTTCAGGCTCTCCTGAATCCCGTTCAGGTTGACTGCAATCGTCCTCTTGGTCAGGTCGATCAGTTTCCTGGTCGCCGGGTTGATCACCGGGCTGATCTTCTCGAGCGGCACACCACTCTTCAACTGCTTGCCTGCATCATCATACAGGTCAATAGTTTCCTTGTATTTTGCCATAATTTTCCTCCATTACCCTCTTTAAGTGCATACTATCCGGGAATG
>NZ_FMID01000058.1 GCF_900095385.1 Methanoculleus chikugoensis | reverse complement strand
ATCTCCTGTGTGGAAGTCGCCCTGGACAATCGGCCATCCGCTGGCCGGTGATTTCTTCTCAACCATGTTAGATCGCCCCCAGCAGCAGTGCCGGAATCACAATCAGGAGCAGAACTACGAGGAGTCCGATTGCAAACCCGATGATCCCCTTGCCCATGATACCCGACTCAAGTTTGGTCGTGCGGGCAAGGATCTGTGCCTTGTACCGGATGGAGTTCATCATGTTGTTGATTGCCGTCATCCGGATGGGGCCTGCCTGTGTAACTTCTTCTGCCATTTATCTCACCCCAGCAAGATGAACCCCAGAATCACGAACGAGACGATCAGGCCGATCATGAGGCCCTCAATCTTGCCCGAGTAGACGCCGGCGGCAAACTTGTTACGGTACCCGATGTCGGTGACCATCCGTTCGATGACTTTCATCCGTGCGTGTATCAGTGCCAGTTCGCCGGAGAGCGGCTGTACTTCACCGGTCGCTTCCTCTGCGCCGGCACCTGCCGCTTCCTTGACCTCGACGATCATGGGTTCCGCGCCGAAGGCACCGGGGTCTTTGGCCTTGAGCTCGTCGATCTTGGCCTTGATGGCGCCCATGTCCTCGCTTTCCATGATGTTGACGATCTCGACCTGATCCTGGAAA
>NZ_FMID01000060.1 GCF_900095385.1 Methanoculleus chikugoensis | reverse complement strand
GGTCTGTGAAACTACTCTCGTCGTTGGTTATGCCGTCACCGGGGTGTCCTGCCCCGGAGCCGCCCCTTATGCATCCGCCATCCCACGACGGCGGCCAGAACGGCGACGACGATCGCGGCCACGATGCCGATCCCGAGCGCGGGGTTCTGCCGGTAGACGTCCAGGAGCATGTCGGAGCCGAGGGCAAAGATGAGGCAGGAGGCGAGCGACCCGGTGCAGACGCAGGCAAAGACCCTGCCCATCTCCAGCCCGAGCAGCCGGCCGAGGATTGCCCCGTTCATCGCCCCGGTCCCCTGGAGCGGGAAGAAGACAAAGAGGATAAGCCCGATCGTCGAGAATCGCCGGAGCCAGGGCTGGCTCTCGGTATAATTCCTGCCGATCGTCATCCCGCTCTCGAGCAGGCGGCCGATGATCGGGATCTTCAGGGCCAGGTCGAAGTTCCAGACGACGAAGAGTGAGACGGCCACGTCGAGGAGGAAGATCACGGCCGTGATGAGCCACCAGGGGTAGCCCATCACGATCGCGATGGGGATGATCGACTCTTTCCCGGCCGGAGGAACAAAGTAGGCAACGATCAGCCCGGAGATGACGAGGAACTGCTGGTAGGGCTCGATCAGGTAGAGCGCTGCAAAGATGGCCGGGATGATGGCAAGCGGGAGAACAAACTTTATGGAGCCGGCAAGGTAGGGGTTTGCGAGGAGGTCTTTGTACCCCTCCGATCCGGGCGTATCGGTCATATCGTCTGCGCTCATAGGTCGATCTCCGGCAGGGAGATACTCAATTCAGATTGGGGTTTTGGGGTTAATACGTTATCTGCAGAGATTCCAGCAGATTCAAGTTCATGAAGCGCAAGGATAGGTAGCATGACCCCTGTTCCCGTCACCCGGCCGCCCCGCTCCCTTCCCGTTGTCGATGCCGGCACCCGGGAGAGCGCGCTCTGCACGATTGCGAACGTCGCGACCGCACTCGAGACTCTGCGCGAGGTGAGGAAGCACGTTCGCGGCGACCACAAGCGGCGCCTCGACGACGTCGCGGTGGTCCTCCGCGTCGTTGCGCTCGACGCCCAGGCGACCTATGCGATCACCGACGAAGAAGCCCGGTCGTTCATTCGGGACTGCCGCTCGAGGTAAGGTCGCCGGGCAGCACCGGTTCGGTGAGGGCGTGAACGAAGCGTTCCCACCGGTCCGCACCGTCCCCGACGTAGTCCCGGACGATCCGGTAGCCCTGAGCGAGGGCCACCGGGTACGCCCGGAGCTCCTCGATGAGCCGGAGACGCACCTGTGCGGCCTCCGCCTCGAGGAGCAGAACATCCTGGAGGAGCCTGCACGCCTCCTCCCGCGACAGGGCGCCGCCGAGATGCCCGCGGGCCACCCGGGCGTTTCCCGTGAGGTTCAGGGCCGTGGACGCGGTAACGACGGTGTCGAAGAGCTCGGCATCCGCCTGCTCAAACCCGGCCAGGGGGAAGAGAACCTCCTCGAAGAACCGCGCGCGCTCGGGGCCGGGAAAGATCATCTCCTCCCCGAGCACGGCGGCCCCTTCGGCGACCGTCGCGAGCGGCGATGCGAGGGTGACGACCGAGTGCTCGATCCAGCCTCGGGCACGGACGAGCGCCGCCTCCCGGATCGTCCGCATCGTGTGGCGGCCGGGGTAACCCTCGTGACAGGCGTAGGCGAGTGCCCGGTCGACGGTGACCGGCAGATCGGCGTTCACCCGTACGAGGCTCGCCCCATCCCCGAGGTAGCGGATGAAGGCTTCCCACGGCTCCCCGGCGGCGTAGCCGATCTCAAGCCGCTCCCCTGCCGGGAGCGGCAGGCGTTCGGCCGTTCTGCGACGACTTTCGGCAAATGCTGCCGAAAAGACCGGTTCCAGCAGGTCGGGCGGGACGACGAACGCGTCCATGAACGCCCGGTAGCGGACGGCAAGGTCGCCATCTCCGGGGAGACAGGCATCGAGCGCTGCATGGAGTTCGCTGTACCAGTCAGGTTCGTCTTCCGTCGCCGCGACCCCGTAGAGCGCCTCGGTCTCGGCATCGAAGGTGAGGTTCTCCCCCGCGAGGATTCCGGCACGGGTCTCGAGCGCCCGGATCATCTCCCGGAGGTGGGTGTGGCGCATGCGCCCGGCTTCCTCCAGGTGGTCGGGATCGATCCTGTCCAGGGTGGCAAGGAGGTCGGCGGCGTACCCGGCGATCCGGTCCGGCGGGACCGTAACCGTGAGCGCCTCATCCTGCACCGCCGTCGGGCCGAAATAGGCATCCACAAAGACCGGATCGTGCACCCCGAGCCAGAGTGCGCATTTGACGTAAAATCGCGCCACGGCGTCCATATCCCTGGCTTCGGCAGCGTTCTCTCCGGTGTAAGTTGAGGGCTCCATCTGTCACCTCCTGCTGAAATGTGCGCTCTCCGGCTACTTAACTTGCGGGGGTGAAGGGGACTGAGCGGGACGTCCCCGGTCGATAGATCGGGGACGGACGCACCGCTGCCCTTCTCCACTTTCACACTGCACGGATCACGTCTATCTTCTTTCAGATGAACACTCTTGTTGTCTATGCTCATTTCCTACAAGTATCGAGCGTATCCAGATGCAACCACTGAGGCACGGCTGAATGCCGCACTCGATACCTGTAGGTGGCTCTACAACAAACTCCTTGAAGAGTGTAATACCACGCGAGAAACCGGGGTCACTCCGACGATGCGAGGAATGCAGGCGCGGATTGTCACGCTGAAAGAGGAGAACCCATTTCTGAAGGACGTGTATTCAAAAGTCCTTCAGATGGTGAACTATACCCTCTGGAGCAACATCCGTGCTCTGTCGCAGACAAAGAAACGAGGGCGGAAGATCGGCAAACTCCGGTTCAAGAGCGCATCCCGGTATCGGACGCTCAATTACAACCAGTCCGGGTTCAAGATCGACTGGGAAAACAGTAGGATTGCCTTCTCGAAGATCGGAACAATCCCATTCACCATGTATCGACCCTACAGTGGGAAGGTGAAGGGCATCCTGATCACCCGTTCCGGTGATAGATGGTATGTGATCGTTCAGGTAGAGCAGACAGTGTCTGCATCAAAGCGTGAAGGGCGTTCTGTCGGCGTCGATGTCGGGTTGGATTCATTTGCGGTCGATAGCGATGGTATGGTGATCGAGAATCCCCGATTCTATGAGCACTCGCTTGACCGGATTAAGAAGTTGCAGCAGAGCGTTGCCCGGAAGCAACGCTTTTCACAGAACTGGAAGATGGCAAAAGGGAAACTGGAGAAGGCGTATGACCATATCACGAACCAGAAGAACGATTTCCTGCACAAACTTTCTCGTCAGTATGTTGACACCTATGCAACGATATGCGTTGAAGATCTGAATATCAAGTATCTGAAAGAGAACGGCAAATCTCGCGGGTTCCGGAGAAGTATCCACAGTGCGTCGTGGGGACGATTCTTTTCGTATCTTTCGTACAAGGCTGCAAGGGCTGGTACGAATCTTATCAAAGTCGATCCCCGGAATACGACGCAGATGTGTTCGAACTGTGGGAGTATCGTGAAAAAGGATCTCTCTGTGAGAGTTCACGAATGTCCATATTGCGGGTTTGTTGTCGATAGAGATTACAATGCTGCGGTGAATATTCACCGCGTGGGGATGGAACAGCCCTTTGAGCCTGTGGAGCCAAGACCTCTCCATCACGTTTCTGTGATGCAAGTTTTGTCTATGAAGCAGGAAGCCCCGCCCTGAAGGGTGGGGTAGTTCACCCGCCGTGATCCGCATCCGCGGACAGAGGGTTTAACCGCTTCTGCGCCTACCTCTGGAGTGATGCACGAGTCGCTCCGGCAGGTCGTCCACCTCATATTCGGTCTCGGGATCGCAGGGTTCGTCCTCCTCTTCGACCGCGATCTCGCCCTCTCCGTCCTCGTGCTTGCTCTCTTTGCGGGTTTCATCCTCTCCGACGCCATCTCCCGGGGCTACACCGTCCCGGTCGTCTCGCCGATCGTCGCGGGCCTCGAGCGGCGCGACGCCGCCCCCGGGAAAGGAGCGCTCTTCTTTGCGCTCGGAGCCCTCTTCTGTATCGTCTTCTTTGCAAAAGAGGTTGCATTCGTCGGGCTCGTCGCGCTCTCGCTCCTCGACAGCGTCACCACCCTTGTCGGTCTCCGGTTCGGCAGAACCCGGATCTACAACCACAAATCGCTCGAAGGCACGCTCGCCGGGTTCGCGGTGACGGCGATCGTGCTCGCTCTCCTCCTCCCGCCCGGGATCGCCCTCGTGACAGCGGTTGCCGCGGCCGTCGCCGAACTGGCGAGCCCCGTGGACGATAACCTCGTCGTCCCGGTCGTGGCCTGCCTCACCCTCACGGCACTGCTCTGAGATCCGTTGAACCAGGCGGTTCAATTATTGTATATACGGCAGCCCCGGATCTCTCTTCCACCAGAGGTGAGGTTCGATGAAACGCATCATTGCAGCAATCATGATCGTCTTCCTCCTCCTCCCGGGACTCGCGGCCGCTGCTCCCGGGAGCTACGGCAGCCCGGGAGGAGAGCAGGTCGGGAACGGCGAGACGAACACGACGCCGGGGGGAGAGCAGCGGTTGAGGGCGGAGGAGAATGCAACCCCCGGCGGGGAAAGGAGCGTCCCTGACCGACAGCGGGTGAGGACGGAGGAGACCGAGGCGTCCGTGGACCGGGTGCGGGCCGCGGAGAATGCGACCCCCCCGGGGGGAGAATTCGCCCCTGACCGTAACCAGGTCCGGTTCGCAGTCCACGCCCTGCTCGGCGCTGAGAACCGGTCCGGCGGCATAGGACCGAACATCTCCGCCATCGCCCGGGAGGTCGACAACTCGGTCCAGAAGACCTTCGAGGCCGAGGAGCAGATCCGTGCCCGGCACGGCTTTATACGGTCCCTCTTTGGAGGCGATACGGAAGCCGCCCGGCTGATCGAGGAAGAGGCGCAGCGGAACCGGGAGCGGGCCATGGAACTCCGGCGCCTGATCGGGAACTGCACCTGCGATGACGCGACCCGGACGATGCTCCGGGAGCAGGTCCGGACGATCGAGCAGGAGCAGGACCGGCTGAGAACCCTTGCGAGCGAGGAGATGCAGGTTCGCGGCCTTTTTTCCTGGCGGTAAGAACCCCCGGCCTTTCACTTCTCTTCTTTTTCCCTTCCGCAGAGCGCGGGCCGGTCGCACTCCGGGCAGGTGGTGAAGATCCCGCAGCCGGAGCAGTCCTCGCCGGTGCAGGGCTGAACCCGGATCGTGACGTTCGTCCGGGGGAACTCCCGCCGCACGTCGTCTTCTACCTGTTTCACGATGCCGTATGCCTCTTCGAGGGTCGCGGTCCGCGGGACGACCAGGTGAAGGTCCACGAACCGGTTCGGTCCCGACCGACGGGTTCGGAGCCGGTGGAACCCGATGGCGTCCGTGCAGTGCCTGCTGATGATCTCCCGGATCCGATCCTCCTCGTCGGCGGGAAGGCTCCTGTCGACGAGGTCCTCGAACGAGCGCCGGATGAGATCGAAGGCCGCACGGAGGATGATCCCGGCGACCACGAGCGCGATGAGCGCATCGAGCACCACAAGACCGGTCAGCCGGATCAGGACGAGCCCGACGACGACCCCGGCGGATGTGTAGACGTCCGTCCGGAGGTGCCAGGCGTCGCTCTCGAGCGCGATCGACTCGGTCTTCTTCGCCACCGTCATCAACCGGGAAGAGACGTACACGTTCACCCCGGCCGAGAGCAGCATGACGGCGATACCGAGCCCGAGCCCCTCGACGTTCAGCGTCACCTCGCCGCCGAGGAGGTTCTTCAACGCTTCGTTGACGATCAGGACGGCCGCCGCGAGGATCAGGACCGCCTCGAGCAGTCCCGATACGCTCTCGTACTTCCCGTGCCCGAAGGTGTGGCACTCGTCGGGCGGCCGGGCCGACTGGCGAACCGAAACGTAGGCGATTAACGCGGCGACGAGGTCGATGGCGGAGTGGATCGCCTCGGATATGATGCCGACCGATCCGATGGCAAATCCGACGGCGAGTTTCGCCACCACAAGGAGCGAGTTCGATGCGACCGAGAGCCGTGCGGTCTTCTCTTTGAGCACGCTGTCCCTCTCCGAGATCTCCTGCTCCCTCGAAGCAACCATTCCCATGATTGATGAGTGTTCGTCCTTCGCCGGGATAGGGTTTGTCGTGCCGGAGGAAGGGGGTAGTCTTGCCGGCCGCCGCTCAGTCCACCGTGAGGATGATGAGCGAGTCGGTTCCTTCGCGTCCGGGGGAGACCCCTTCGGTGAGGACCACGCGCTCGCCGGGCCTGATCAATCCCGAGTCCCGGATCGAGTCGAGGATCGCCCCATGCCAGTACTCCTTCTCGCTCCGGATCAGGAACGGGCAGACCCCGTAGGAGAACGCCAGGAACTTGAAGGTGCTCGGGTTCCGGGTGAACGCGAGGATCCAGGCCCCGGGCTTGAACCGGGAGATGTTTCTCGGGGTGCTCCCGGAACGGGTGGGCGTCAGCACGTACCGGATGCCGAGCGCATCTATCGCCTCGATGACGTTTAGCGAGACGACGTCGTTGACGGTGATCTGCTCCCTGCCCTTCCCCTCCCGGAAGTAGGCAAGGGGGCTGCACCCGGCACCGACGAGCGAACGCTTCTCCTCGGTCGACCGGGCAATCTTTGCCATCATCGCAACCGTCTCGACCGGATACTTCCCGATGGACGTCTCCTCGGAGAGCATGACCGCATCCGTCCCGTCGAGGATGGCGTTCGCGACGTCGGTCACCTCCGCCCGGGTGGGCCGGATGTTGTCGGTCATCGACATCAGCATCTGGGTGGCGGTGATCGCCGGGCGGCCGAGGATGTTGGCCTTCTGGATGATCCGCTTCTGCACCGTGGGGACGTCCTCGATCGGCGTCTGGACCCCGAGGTCGCCCCGGGCGATCATGACCCCGTCGGTCTCCCGGAGGATCCCGTCGAGGTTTGCGAGCGCCTCCTGCCGCTCGATCTTGGCTATCACCCGGATGGACTTCCCGGACCGGGCGGCATACTCCCGTGCCTTCAGGATATCTTCCGCCCGCTCGATGAAGGAGATGCTGAAGGTGTCGAGCCCTTCGGCGAGCCCGAACTCGATGCACTCGAGGTCCCGGTCGGTCACGGCGCTGAGGGCGACGATCCCCCCGCCGCCGACGAGGCTCATCCCCTTGCGCGAGAGGAGGGGGCCGCCGATGACCACCGTCGCCCGGACCTCGTTCTCGGCAACCTCATCGACCCGGAGCTGGAGGAACCCGTCGTTGAGGAAGATGGTGCTCCCCTCCGAGACCAGCTGCGGGAACTGCTCGAAGTCGACGGGGATCCGGGATGGATCGCTCGACGCCGGAGCGGTCGTGAGGGTGACGGTCTCGCCTTTGTGGAGTTCCAGGGGCTCGTATGCGAGATCGCCGATCCGGATCTTCGGCCCCGGCAGGTCGAGCAGGATCGTGACCGGGCGGCCCGTATCCTCCGCGGCGGTCCGGATGTTTCGGATGTTCTCCCGGTGCTCGTCGAACGATCCGTGGGAGAGGTTGAGCCGTGCGACGTTCATGCCGGCGAGGAGCATCCGGGAGAGGACCTCCCGGGATCGCGATGCGGGCCCGATGGTACAGACAATCTTTGTTTTATGGTCGGGCAGGCTCATTCGCTTCCGTTTCGCCTGCTCGGATATCCGTTGCAGCACCTCTTCGAGCATCATGAGTACTCTTCGGGTACCGTCACCGGATTAACCTTCTCCCCGGGGACGGTCGGCCGCCGGAAAAGCGAGCGTTGGGCGCCGGAACGCCGGTCAGATGGGGATACGGTCATCTTTCGCGAGGGAGGCATCCTCCGGCTCCCGGACCGGGATCACCGCGAGCGCCCGTCCGCTCTCGGCGCTGTACTCCCCGATACGGCGATGGACGTGTTCGACCATGCCCCCGGTGGTGATGATGAGCGAGTTCTCCCCGATGAGGGCTTTTAAGATGCATTTGTCGATGACGCCGTAGGTGTAGTCGAGGAGGATCCGTTCCCGGTTGGCGAACTCCTTTGCGCGGGTGCCCATCGCCCCGACGTGGTCGACGGTCCCGCGCTCCACGAGGCGCCGCACCTCGTCGCCTCCGGTCAGGTCGGCGTTGCAGAGGTAGATCCTCCCGTTCCTGTCCCGTGCCGGTGCGTGACCGTGCATCGCCCGCTCGATCCGGTCGGTGAACTCGAGCACGCTCTTTGGAGGAGCGTCCCGGTCGATGACGCCCCGGAGACCAAGTTCGTTGTAGAGGTCGAGGAGGGCGGGAGGTTTCAGCCTGGCGGACGCGAGGAGGGCGTGGTCGGAGAAGACCGCTTCCGGCGGCCCCCGGGCGAGGACGCTTCCGTGTTCCATGAGCACGACCGAGTCGGCCCAGCGGTAGGCGAGTTCGACGTCGTGGGTGGATACGAGCACCGTCCGGCCGGAAGAGGCGAGTTCGTCGAGGAGTTCCATCACCTCCTCGGAACTTGCGGGGTCGAGGGTGTTCGTCGGTTCGTCGAAGACGAGGACCGCCGGTTCCATCGCGAGGATGCCTGCGATGGCGACCCGTTTCTTCTCGCCGCCCGAGAGGTGATGGGGCGGCCGTTTCTCGTAGCCCCGGAGCCCGACGTAGCCGAGCGCGTCCCGGACCGCCCGCCGGACGGCGTCGGGGGGGAGGCCGAGATTCACCGGCCCGAAGGCCACGTCCGCTTCGACGGTCGGGGCGACTATCTGGACGTCGGGGTTCTGGAAGACGAACCCGACCCGCCGCCGGAGTTCGCGGAGGCTCCGGTTGTCGTAGGCGAGCGGTCGGCCGTCGAACCGGATCGCGCCCGAGGCCGGCCGGAGCATGCCGTTGAGCATCAGGAGAAGCGTCGATTTCCCGGCGCCGTTCGGCCCGACGATGGCGGTCTTCGAACCGGCCTCGATCCGGACGCTCACCCCGGCGAGGGCTGCGGGGCCGTTCGGGTAGGCGTAGGCGACGTTCTCGGCTTCAAGCAGCGGTTCCGTCATACGAGCACCACCCCCCCGGTGGAGACCGAGACGCCGAGGACTGCCGAGAGGTAGAGGAGGCCGCCCGCGAGTGCGGGAACCGAGACCGGCCGGGAATCGCTCGGGATGCCGAGTTTACCGTCGTAGCAGCGTGCGTCCATCGCAAGAACCAGAGATTCGCCGCTCTCCCAGGTTCTGATAAAGAGCGCTCCGGCGAGCATCCCGAAGGAATGCACCGACTCCCGGAACCTCCTGTAGCCGAGCCGCATCACCTGCGAGCGGTAGATCTGTCCTGCTTCCTCGATGAGGATGAAGATGAACCGGTAGGTGAGCATGGCGAGATCGATGAGGACGGCGGGAACCCTGAGTTTCCGGAGGAGATCGAAGATCTCGGTCATCGGCGTCGTGAGCGCGATGAAGTAGAGCGAGCACATGCCCCCGAAGACCCGCGCGAGGAGGAGAAGGGCGAGGTTCGCGCCGTCCGCCGTGATTGCGAGGGGTAGACCGGGGACTTCGAGGAGCACCGCCCCGCCGCCGGTGATGAAGAGGATCACGACGATGCTCATCGCTGCAAATGAGACCGGAACGAGGAGGAGTTTTGCGTAGAACCGTGCCGGGATCTTTGCAAGGGCAAGGACGGCGGCGCTCATCGAGGCCGCGACGAGCAGGGGGGCGACGGGACCCGGCGATGAGACACAGAGGAGGATGCTTGCAAGCCCGATGAAGAGTTTGAGCCCCGGGCTCGTCTCCCGGAGGTTGTTGGTCTGGGCAAAGTCTTCAAGCACCTCGTACATTGCATCTCCCCTATCTCTTTGCGGGATTGCCGGAAAAAATCAGGCGGCCTTCCTGCCGGCCTGCCAGTAGCCGAAGATGTAACCGATGATAACGGCGCCGATGGCGGCCTGCAGGGCAAAGAGGAGCGACTCGATCTCACCGCTCGGGGGCTCCCAGAAGGGCTCGATCCAGGGCTCGTAGCCGGTTGCTTCAATGAGCCCGGCGGCCTCGCCGTCGGCCCCGCCCCAGGCTTCCTGCCCGTCGCCGAGGGTGGCCTGTATCGCGGCGTCCTGGACGAGGAAGACGGCGGCGAAGACGATGATGAGCGCGGCGACCGCGATCTCCATGCCGTACTTCATGCTGCGGCCTCCCGGAGTTTGTTGACGGTGCTCTCGGAGAGCAGGTTTAAGCGCGTGAGGATCTCGGGTTTGAGCTGGACGATGTACTTGAAGACGAGCATGATGATCGCACCCTCGATGATGGCGAGCGGAACCTGGGTGACGGCGAAAACCGCGGCGAATGCCGAGAACGCCCCGAAGAACCCGGTAGTCCCGGGGAACGCGAGCGCGAGCTGGATCGAGGTGACGACGTAGGTGACCAGATCCGCAAGAGCTGCGGCGATAAAGACCGTCGCGTAGGTGTTTGCGCCCGCCCGGGTTCCGGCCTTATAGATGAGGTAGGCGACGGCGGGTCCTGCGATCCCCATCGAGAAGACGTTCGCGCCGAGGGTGGTGATCCCGCCGTGCGCGAGGAAGACCGCCTGAAAGACCAGGACAATCAGCCCGAGGACGGCGGCGATGCAGGGGCCGAAGAGGATGCCCCCGAGCCCCGTCCCCGTGGGATGGGAGCAGCTCCCGTTGAACGAGGGGAGTTTGAGCGAGGAGAGGACGAAGACGAAGGCGCCTGCGACCGCGAGGAGCGGCAGGGCTTCCCGCTTCTCCCGCACAAGTTTGTTCAGCTGGTACAATCCGATGACGATGAAGGGCAGGGAGACAAGAATCCAGATCTCCCACCAGGGGCTTGGCAAGAATCCTTCCATGATGTGCATGATATCACCAGTGGCTACCGCCGCGAAGGCAAGCAGAACAAATTTGTTTTACCTAAGGCAAACTAATTTGATGTACCCTGGTTATCTCCGGTCATATTTATCTTCTGCGGTATTCAACACTAGAGGAACGTTATGCGCCATATTCCAGTGATTGTCGTTGCGGGAACCCACAGCGGCTGCGGCAAGACCACGCTTGCAAGCGGCCTGATGGCGGCGCTCGCCGCCCGAGGACTCGCCGTCCAGCCCTTCAAGGTGGGCCCGGACTTCATCGATCCCACGCACCATTCGGCTATCTGCGGCCGGACGTCCCGCAACCTCGACCCGTTCATGATGGGGGAGGCGGGGGTGCGGGAGACGTTCGTCCGCACCTCTGCCGGGGCCGATATCGCCGTCGTCGAGGGTGCGATGGGGCTCTTCGACGGGCTCGAAGGAACCGATACCGCGAGCACGGCGCACGTCGCGAAGATCCTCGACGCCCCGGTTCTTCTCGTGGTCGACGCGGGGGGCGCGTCGCGGAGCGTCCATGCCATGGTCCAGGGATACGCGGGGTTTGATTCGGCCGTCCGGGTCGCCGGAGCCATCTTCAACCGGATCGGGAGCCCCCGCCACCTCGCCATGATCGAGGAGACGAAGAGCCTCCCCATCTATGGGGGAATCCCGCGGCGAAAAGATCTTGTGGTCGAAAGCCGGCACCTCGGGCTCGCGATGGCGGCCGAGACGGGGATGATGGCGCGGTTCGGCGCGGTGGTCGAGGAGACGTGCGATCTCCCGGGGCTCATCGACCTCGCCCGGTCGGCCCCGCCCCTCCCGGCACCGGCGGAGGAATCCGCCCGGCCGGAGACCGGGGTGCGCATCGGCGTCGCGAACGATGCGGCGTTCTGTTTTTACTACGCGGACAACATCGACCGGCTCGTGCGGGCCGGGGCGGAACCGGTCTTCTTCTCGCCGATGACCGACCGGCTCCCGGACGTGGACGCTCTCTACCTCGGGGGCGGCTACCCGGAGCTCCACGCAGAGGCGCTCTCCTCATCCCGGTGCCGGGAAGATCTCCGCCGGGCGGCCGATGACGGGATGCCCGTCTATGCCGAGTGCGGCGGGCTCATCTACCTCACCGATCGGCTCACGACCGACGAGGGGGATTACCCGATGGCCGGCGTCCTCCCGGCGGCGGCGGAGATGACGGGCCGCATCCAGGCCCTCGGGTACGTCGAGGCCCGGGTTGCCGGGACGGCACCGATCCTTGCCCCGGGGTCAGCCTTCCGGGGCCACGAGTATCACTATTCAAGGCTCGACTGTGCCCGTGACGCCCGGTTCGCCCTGGAACTCCTCCGGGGCCGAGGGATCGACGGCGGCCGGGACGGGCTTATCGCGCAGAACGCGGTCGGACAGTATACCCACGCCTACTTCCCGGAGGGGTTCGCCGAACGACTGGTCGAGGCGGCCGGAGCATACCGGCGGACGTAAGGGGATGTTGCTCCCCTACGGCCGCCGGCGCAAAAAAAAGTGTCAAGCGGTGACGATGATCGTCCCGGTAATCCCGGTCGTCTGTGACTGGTAGGTGTAGTTGTCTGCGGCGTTGAAGGTGTAACTATAGGAGTCCCCCGGCGCAAGCATGCCGGAGTTGAAGAACCCCGTTGCCCCGGTCGCCGATACGGTCTGGTTCGACGATGCGTCGTTGGTCCATCCCACCGTGGTGCCTACGGGTACGGTGAGCGTGTCCGGCACGTACCCGCTCTCGGTGATGGAGACGATCTCATCGGCAACGACGGCCGCCGGCGGTCCCGGCGGGGTCTCCGTCGCGCCCGCCGGGGTCGTCGCCATCGGCGTTTCGCCTCCCGCCGGGGTTGTCGTCGTTCCCATCGGTGTCTCGGTCCCCACCGGAGTTGTCTCGGTCTCCATCGGCGTTGTTGCCGTTGTCATCGGCGTCTCTGTCTCCATCGGGGTTCCCGTCTCCATTGGTGTCTCCGTTATCGCCGGCGTCTCCTCTTCTGTTCCCATCGGGGTCTCGGTGAGTCCCGGAGTTACACCGGGCGTCACCGTCTCGTTGCCCGCTGGCTGCACACACCCTGCGATCATGATGCTCGCGATCACCATGAGGGCAAGGATACCAAACATCCTCTTCATGCGGTGGACGATGCTTCTTGACGTAAATAAACTTTGCCCCTCGCGTGAAAACTGAAATCCGTGGTTTAAATCCGTCGCAGCAGCACCATGCCCGGCCGCCGGGGTATCGGGATTTTCTCATAAGTTCGTTAGCCCGCTACGTTCATCAAACACCCCATGGGGCTGAATAAGTGGCACTGTGCCCCTGTTTCGGTGTGCCGCCGGGACACCCGATCCCGTCCGGCCGGCACCGGAGCGGGGTGGAGTTCCCGCCTCCGAACTCCTCTGAGGTTCGGAGAGAGGGGGGCCCGCATCGCGGGGCCGTTCGTTCCTCCCTTCCGCCCGGCTATAAGGTATTTATAGCCGGGTAAGGATAGGGGGTTCTATGGGGGCACCGGGCAGGCGCAGGTTCGGGAAGACCGGGCGGGAGGTCACCGCCGTGGGCCTCGGGGGAGAGGGCATCCTCAGGACGTACGGACGGCATGCCGAAGCAAACGCCGTCATCATGGAAGCACTCGATCAGGGGATCGCCTACTTCGACTCGGCGAAAGCCTACGCGGGGAGCGAGGACTACTACGGCGAGGTCTGGAGGAACCGCCCCGACCTCCGGGCATCGGTCTTTCAGGCAAGCAAGTCGGCGAGCCGGCTCCACGCGGACGCAGAGCTGGATCTCCAGGCGACCCTTCAGAGGATGGGCATCGAGACCCTCGACCTCTGGCAGATCCACGATGTCAGGACGTTTACCGATATCCGGGAGGTCGAGGGGCCGTCCGGTGCCCTCGAGGCGTTCATCGAGGCGAGGGAGTCCGGCATCGTCCGGCATATCGGGGTGACGGGGCATCACGACCCGGACGTCCTCTCACACGCGGTGGAGACCTGGCCGGTCGATGCCGTGATGCTGCCCGTGAACCCGGTCGAGGAGGTGCTCGGGGGGTTCCTGGACACGACGCTCCCCGTCGCACGGGAGCAAGGGGTCGCGGTCATCGGGATGAAGGTGCTCGGCGGGTCGAACTACCTCGTCCCCGGTGCCGGGGTGACGCCCGAAGTCCTCGTCCGCTACGCCCTTTCCCGGGAGGTCTCCATCGCGATCGTCGGATGCTCGACGCCCGCGGAGGTGCAGGCGCTTGCCGCCGCCGGCCGGAGCGGCCCTCTGCCCGACGACGAGGCGGCGGCGCTCGTTGAAGCGTTCCGGCCCCATGCGCGCGAGCTCGCCTACTACCGCGGATTCCGGTGAGGCGGCCCCGGCAAAACCTTCTTCTGCAACCGATATAACCCGGCGGCGCCAACCTACGAGCGAAGAGCAGTTCTTTCTATGGAGATGAATCAGCATGACGACCGGAAACCCGCATCGGCTCCGTGCCTTCAGGAGCCGTATCGCCGCATCGCCGGACGCTATCCTCGTCCTGGTCGCACTCGTCATATTCATGGATATGGCGATCTACGGCCTCCTCATCCCGGTCTTCCCGGAGTATGCCCCCCGGCTCGGGGTGGACGAGTCGTTCGTCGGGATCGTCTTCGGGCTCTACGCCGCGATGCTCCTCCTCTTCTCCATCCCGATGGGTCTCCTCTCCGACCAGGTGGGCCGCCGTCCGCTCATCGTCGTCGGGATGCTCCTCCTCGCCCTTGCGACGGCGCTCTTCGGCTTCTCTGCCACGGTCACCCACCTGATCGTCGCCCGGGCGGTCCAGGGGATATCCGCTGCCGCCACCTGGTCAGCGGGGCTTGCCCTCATCGCCGAGACCTGCGACCCGGCACGGCTCGGCGAAAGGATGGGGATCGCCCTCTCGGCGGTCGGGTTCGGGACGGTCATCGGCCCGGTCCTCGGGGGGCTGCTCTTTGAGTACCTGGGCTACACCGCGACCTTCCTCGTCCCGGCGGTGCTCGTGGCTGCGGTCGGTCTTGTGGTCCTCGCCGTCCCGGTGCGCACCTGCAGGCAGAACGAGCGGTCGACGATGCTGCCCGACAAGAACCGGCGCCTGCTTGCCGCCTGTGCGGTCGTGGTCGTCGCGGTGGCCGCGACCTACGGTGTCGTGGACCCCTATCTCCCGGTCCACCTGCACGCCGCCTTCTCGGCGTCCCCGGCAACGATCGGGCTTGTCTTCGCGGTCCTTGCGGTCGCGGCCATCCTCGCCCAGCCGGCCGCAGGGAGGATCTTCGACCGCTACGGGGGGAGCCGCCACCTCATCAGCGGCGGCCTCCTCCTCTCGGCGGCCGCAATCGTCGCTGCCGTGCAGGCTCCCGCCCTCCCCCTCGCCACCGCCGCCGTCTTCGTCCTGGGGGTCGCCCTGAGCTGCGCCATCGTCCCGGTGATGCCGATCCTCGCCGGCATCTACCGCGACCACGGTTCGCAGGGCGCCGCTTACGGCATCTACAACACCTTCTACTCCCTGGGTCTTGCGGCCGGACCGTTCGCGGGCGCCGCCCTCATCGGCCGGGTGCCGCTGCCGGTGCTCTTCCTGCTGCAGGCCATAGGTCTCGCGATCACGGGGGCGGCGGGCTGGCTTGCCGCCGGGAGACCCGGGTGGCGGTGAACCTGCGTTACCTTCATTGCGGCCGCGCGTGAACAGGTACCCTATTTCAGACCGGGAACCATCATGTCACGAGAATTTTTCCAACGACACGCACCCGAACTGCTGATCGCTTTCTTCGGCCTCATCTTCCTGGTTGCCGCCTTCGGGGAGACCGGTGGGGAAGTGGGAGCGTTCCTCACCTCGGCGCTCGATGTAGCGCTCTTCGTCATCCTTGCCATGCTTGTTTATCTCGCCGGAACCCGGCACCCTCTGTTCCGGTGGATCGCCGTCCTCTGGCTCCTGGTCGTGGTGGCCGGGCTTGCGGCTATTGCAACGGGGTTCGGCGCCATAGCGATCCTGCCGCCGGAGATGCTCGAGGCCGAAGAGATCGATCCGGAGACGATCGACCTTGCCCTGGCCGTGGAGGTTGCGCTTCTCCTCCTCGGCGTCCTTGTCGCGGGATTTGCAAGCCTCGTCGGGCTCTCCCGCCGGTTCAGGGGATGGCTCGCGGGGTACCTCCCGTTCGACCCGGACTCCCTCCTCCATACGGTCGCGCTCGTGGTCATTCTCGCCATGATCCTCATCCCGCCCATACCGCTCCTTGTCACGGGGGTTCCGCCCTTCCTCTCGGAGCCGTTCCTCGACCTCCTGCTCGAGTCCGGGGATCTCTTTGCGGAGTCGATCACGCTGAACGCCTACACGCTCTTCTGGACGCTCATCGGCTCGTTCTTCATCGCCGGAGCGTTCATCCGGCGGACGGGGTGCGAGACCCTCGAACGGCTCGGACTCGTCCGCCCGACGGGGAAAGAGGTCGCTTTTGCCGTCGGTGCGGGTCTCGTGCTCGTTGCCGTCTTCCACTTCGTTGATCTGGCGCTCGCCATGCTGGTGGGCTGGCTCGGCCTTCCGGTCACCGACATGGAGGCCGTCAACCTGCTCTTTGCCGGAGCGCTCACGATCCCCGGGGTCATCATGGCATCCGTCGCGGCGGGGTTCGGTGAGGAGGTGAGCATCCGCGGCCTGCTCCAGCCCCGGTTCGGCATCCTCCTCCCGGCGCTCCTCTTCGCGTCGCTCCATGCGTTCCAGTACAGCTGGGACGGCCTCATCTCGGTCTTCCTTGCGGGGATTGTCTTTGCCTATATCCGGCAGTATACGAACACGACGACGTCGGCGATCACGCACACCATCTACGACCTGGTGCTCTTCTCGATGATGCTGGTCGGAATATCGATCTGAGGGGTGAAACCCTTTTTTTCCGAAAAAAATCAGTGCTTCCGGTATACTCTCGATCGATGACCTACTTCCACCACGACGATCAGAAGGACCTCATCACAGATATTCAAAATAGCACGGTATTTTCCGACCCGCAGTGAATAGAAAGGGTTCTGGCCTCCTCCTTTCAGTTTCTTCACGTGTCGGGTGGGATCCGGTTCCTGAGCGAGCGCCTCCACCTCGTCGAGGATCCGGGTTCCGACACTCGCGGGCATCTTCGCGAGGTTCCGCACCACCGCCGCCGTGAGTTTTACTCTGTATCCCATACCGCCTGCAACTCGGCGCGCGCTTCTTCCAGGGTATACAGGCGGCCTGCCTTGATATCTTCGAGCGACTCCTCGATTCCCCGGATAGCCTCGGCGCTCAGGGGCTCTTCGTCCTCGGCGGTATTCATGAGCCGCCTGATAACATCGTCAAAGGTCTCGCGAGGGTACCGCTTCATCCCTGCCAGCCGCTCCTTCGTCTCCCGGGATACCCACACTGTCGTCTGAGACATACTATGATCTATAGTGGGCTATTGAATATCATCGTTGCGATCGTCCTCGACACTTCTCTGCGACGCTATCTCTTGCGTCGTAAAGACGGGGATCGAATCGTTTACCGCCCGATGTGGATCCCGTCGCAGAACGGCTTATTCCGCGATCTCCCGCACCCGCAGAGGGTAACTCGGTTTCTGATCGTATAGGTTCTCCCGTCGGCGGACTCGACAGGGATCCCGCCGCGAACCCAGAGCGGCCCATGTTCACCCCTGGCGGGATTTTCGATCACGACAATGGATTTTTCAAAAACAGGCTCGATCGCCTCACCGCTCTTTCGATCACGGAGAGCGAGCCGACCGGAGGGGCAGTTGCACGCTTCATCTATCGCCGTGTCCCGGGCGTCCGGGATATCGGACCGCTCCGTGAGGTTCCAGATCCCCCCCGCCCGCAGGCAGAACCGTGCGTGCGCACAGAGCCCTTCATAATCGGTCAGTTCCAGTTCCGGTCCTCTGATGACGGTGGGGTTCTCAAGGTATGGTTCATCTCCTGCAGTCTCGATACCGTTAAAGTGAACCCTCGCGTGCGTCCCGTCGTAAAAGGGTCTGTTCTTCGAATGCCCGCAACGGCATAAGGCATATTCTTCCCGCAGGGGATACTCCCGTACCTTTTGCCATGAACGGCAGTCGCCCCTGTCATCGTTGGCGATCTCCATCACCATGAGCGGGATGCTCCCGGTCACGATGTATGGGCCGTTTTTGCTCACCTGGATCTTCATGACATCGCCCCCGGTAGCTCTTCTGCATGTTAATCTATGGGTGAAGGGGGCCGAACCGGGGAGTTCTCACGCTAAAGGGTAAAGAACACGGCACAGCCGGAGAGAGTTGCGACAGGAAACTGCAGGGCAGCCTCCGTGAAAGATCCGACAAAAGAATCAATCTTATGTTAAAACGCTGAGGGGGAGATTTGAACTCCCGAGGGGCTCAACGCCCCACGGGCTTTCCAGGCCCGCGCCCTACCGGTCTAGACTACCTCAGCACGGAATGTGCATCATTAGTTGGCGGGATATTCTATTAATATTAACTCCTGGCGTGCGCTTTCCAGCCGCGGGGATAGGTGCCGGGCTGCATCAGGACGGAGGTGGGCGCGATGACGAACCCCGGTTCCCCGGGCTTCAGCGCCGACGAATTGACGAGGCCCTTCCCGAGCCCGACGAGTTCGCCGCGCCCGGTCATGATCGCGACCGTCTCGCCCTTTGCAAACCCGCCCTCCTTCCCAACGACCCCCACCCCGGCAAGCACCGCACCGTGGCAGACGGCATCGACGGCGGTGTCGCGGATGACGACCTTCGCAAGGTCGGCGACGGCGGCCGCCGCGGGGAGGATCATCCTCTGCAGGGGCTCCCCCTCCCCCTCCCGTGCGACCGCAGCGGCATCGGCGAGTTCGTGGAGCGTGACGGCGGCGGTCTCGTCGAACGATCCCGAGCGTATCCTCCGGAGTTCCTCCATGTGGGCGCAGGTCCCGATCGCGTAGCCCAGGTGGATGCAGAGCGTCCGGATGTAGGTCCCGGCGTCGCACCTGACCCGGAAGAGGACGAGCCGGCCGTCCATATCGAGGATATCGATCTCCTGGATCTTCCTGATCCGGAGATTCCTCTTCACCGCACTCTTCCTCGGCGGGCGCTGGTAGATCCGGCCGACGAACTCCGCTGCCGCCTGCTCCACGCTCTCCCGGGAGGCGTCGGCGTGGAGACGCATCAGGCAGACGTACTCCTTGTTGTGCGAGAGGAGGACGGGGGCAAGCCGGACGGCGCCGCCGAACATGACGACGAGCACCCCGGATACCTGCGGGTCGAGCGTCCCGGCGTGGCCGACCCGCCGCCCGAGGATATTTCCGACCCAGGCGGTCACCTGGTGGCTGCTCGGCCCCCGGGGCTTGTCGACGACGACTATCCCGGACTCCGGTATGACGGCACTTTCACCGGTCAACCCTCTCACCTCCCTTCCGCATGGCGGTTCAGCGCTTCAAGCGTTCCCGCGAGCGACCCGTCCCCGACGACCGCCGGGGGATGCCCGCCTGCCCGCATGGCATCGGCGGTGATCTCGCCGATGGCGACGAGGAGGAGGTCGTCACGGGGCTGCCACCGGGCTTCCCGGTAGGACATGGCGCTCGTGAAGAGGACGGCTTCGGCACCGTCGAGCGCGAGTTCGGAACCTGTTGGGACGAGGGCGTAGACCCGCTCCTCCCGGACGGTTCCCCCCGCCGTGGCGATCGCCCCGAGAAGGCCGGGGTTCGGGACGTCGGCCCGCGGGATCCCGACTGTCCGGCCCCGGAGCCACTCCCCGAGGTAGGGGACAAAGTCACGAGAGTAGAAGGTGGGAAGGACCTCCGCCTCGATCCCGAACCCCCGGAGGACCTCGGCGGTCTTCGGCCCGATCGCGATCACCCGCGGCCACCGTTCGAGTCTCGGCCCGACGATCGCCGCCGGGAGGGCGCTTGAGAAGAAGAGGCAGTCGAACTCGCCGCGGTGGACGGCCTCGACGAATGTATCGACCCGCTCGGGCCGCAGATCCGCCCGGAGCGGCGAGACCGTGTAGCAGTCGTGACCGTAGGTTGCGCAGAGGGCGCGGTCTCCCGCCGCCTTGTTCTCGAGCCGGGTGATGGCGATCTTCATCGTTACAACCTTCGCCCCGGTGGAATATGACTGTATCGGGGAACGCAATTCGGTTGATTTATCCCCCCCCGCTCCGACCGTTATTTCACGTGCTCGCGAGTATCGTGCTTGGGACAGTGGTCGGCATCGGTTGCGGCACCGTGAGCGGCCTCGTTCCCGGGATCCATGCAAACACCGTGGCGGGCGTTCTCCTCTCTCTCCAGGCGCTCCTGCTCGCCTGGTTCGATCCGGCCTTCATCGCCTCGGCCATGTTCGCCACGCTCGTTACGCACACGTTCCTCGACAACGTCCCGGGCACCTTCCTCGGCATCCCCGACGCCGACACATCGCTTGCGGTCCTCCCCGCGCATGCCCTCTGCCTCGAAGGCCGGGGAGAGGAGGCCGTCAGGATATCGGCTCTCGGAAGCGCCGCAGGAGTCGCCTTCTCCCTCCCGCTCGCGGTGGCGTTCGTCCTCTTCCTCCCCGGGCTCCAGTCGGCGATCGACTGGGGGATCGGTCTCGTCATCCTCGCCGTCGCCGGCTACCTCATCGTCGTCTCCGAGTCCCCCGGGTGGGCGCTCGCGGTCTTTTCGGTATCCGGGCTCCTCGGGCTATTCTCGCTCGGCTACTCCTTCCTCGCATGGCCGACGGGCGGCGAGTCCGGGGTGCTGATGCCCCTCCTCTCCGGGCTCTTCGGGATCGCGGTCCTCCTCCATGCATCGCACGGGACGATGCCCGAACAGCGCTTCTCGGGGATTGACCTCCCTGCGGGCGCACTCCGGCGGGGTTCCCTCCTCGGTTCGGCCGCCGGCGCTCTCGTCGGCTGGCTCCCGGGCCTCTCGAGCGCCACGGCGAACGCACTTCTCACCTCGGTCGTCGGCTACGACTCGAACCCCCGGGAGTACATCCTTGCGACGAGCGCCGCAAACACCGTGAACGCCTTCCTCGGGCTTGCGGCATTCTACGCCATAGCCCGGACGCGGAGCGGGGTGATGGCGGCGATCGGGGCGCTCGAGGAGATCCCGCCGGCGACCGCCATTCTTCTTGCGGGTGCGATAGCCGCGGTCGGCGCCTATCTCCTGACCGTCCGTCTCTCGTCGATGGCTGCGTGGTTCTCCGGCGTGAACATCACGAGACTCAACCACGCCGTCATCGTCTTCGTCGCCGTCCTCTCCCTCTTCCTCTGCGGCCCGTTCGGGGTGCTCGTCCTCCTGCTCGCGACAGCCGTCGGCTATGTGCCGTCTCTCGTCAACATCCGCCGGGTCTACTGCATGGGGGCGATCATGGTCCCGGTGATGGTCTACTCCTTCGGTCTTGCCTGACGTTCTTATATCGACTGCCTCCCAATACCGTACCATGCTACAGCGCTACTGGTTCGGGGACGTCGACGAGGAGGGGTGCCGGGGGGCCGGCACCGATCCGGCCGCGCTCGCCGGGCGGGCCGCCGAGCTCCGCACCGGTATGGAGTCCTACGTTCCCATCGGCTGGGAGGCTGCCCGGGACTGCGGGGTCGTCCGGACACGGGAGGAGTACGTCGACCTGCTCCGTTCCGTCTGCACCGTCCTTGCCCGGCAGAAGATCGCCCGGGCGTACCAGGGCCGGGACGTCGAACTTCTCCAGATGGTCAGGATGCTCGACGAGCTCGACAACGTCATCAACCTCCTCTCGGAGCGTGCGGCAGAGTGGTACCAGGTCACGAACCCCTCGTTCTCCCGGAAGTATCGCAGTCTCCCGGCGAAGAAGATGCTCGCCATCGTCCGGAAAGGGGCGCGGGGCGGGTTATCGGATGTCTCCGACGAGATCGAGCGGCTCAGCGGGGCGCGAAGCCGCCTGATGCGGGAGGTCTCGGCCCGGGCCGATGAGGTGATGCCGAATACGAGCGCACTCATCGGCGGGCTGGTCGCGGCCCGGCTCCTCTCCCGTGCGGGGGGGCTTGCCACACTCGCGAGGATGCCGGGGAGCACCATCCAGGTTCTCGGCTCGGAGCGGGCGCTCTTCTCGCACCTCCGGGGCGGGACTCCGCCGCCGAAGCACGGGATCATCTTCCAGCACCGCCGGGTCCACAACGCCCCGAAGGATGTGCGGGGCCGGGTGGCCAGGGTGCTTGCGGCGAAACTCGCCATCGCCGCCCGGCTCGACTACTACCGGGGCGAGGCGGTGCCGGAGTTTCTCGAGGGCGCCCAGGCGCGGATCGACGAGGCGGGGGTCGAGGCATGATTTGGCTCGGGAACATGCTGGTCTCGCCCGGCGAGGGCGGGGTCTACGGGGAGCGGACGCTCGACGGTTATCGGGTCTGGGATCCCTACCGGAGCAAACTTGCGGCGCTCTACACCCTCGGCGGCGGGGTGGAACTGACGCCGGAAATAAGGGTGCTCTACCTCGGTGCGGCGAACGGAACTACGGTCTCCCACGTCGCCGACTACGTCGAGACGGTCTACGCGGTGGAGTTTGCACCCCGGCCGATGCAGGACCTCCTCGAGGTGGCCCGCCGGAGGAGGAACATCGTCCCGATCATGGCCGATGCAGGGAGGCCGGATGAGTATGCCCCGTTCATGGAGGGGGTCGACCTGGTCTACCAGGACGTGGCGCAGCCGAACCAGGTCGAGATCGCGCTGAAGAACATCGTCTTCCTCAAACCGGGAGGCCATCTCATCCTGATGCTCAAGACCCGGAGCGTGGACGTCCGGCAGGACCCGGCCGAGGTGCTCGCCGGGGCGCGGGCCGGGCTTGAGCGGCATCTCGATGTCGCGGACGTCCGGTGGCTCGATCCCTACCATCACGACCACGCCGCGATCGTCTGCACCCTCCGGGAGTAGTATATATTAGAGGGGAGGGCGACTCCTTGACATGGACCGGGTAGTCTTCAACCCCTTCTCCCCGCTGATGCTCCTCTTCTTCTTCGGACTGCTCGCTCTTGTTCTCCTCGCCGTCATTGTCTTCCCGATCCTCTTTCTCTCGGCGATCGGGGCGACGTTCACGCGGCTCGGGTTCACCTGGTGGCAGGCGCTCCTCATCCTCCTCCTGACGCTTATCGGGAGTTTCGTCAATATCCCCGTGAAGACGCTTGAGGGTCGGCCGGGGGCGCCAGCCTACGACCGCTACGCCGTGATGTACGGGCGGCTCTACCGGATTCCGCAGCAGGCGCCGCGGACGGTGCTCGCGGTCAACGTCGGCGGCGCCGTAATCCCTGTCCTGATATCGCTCTACCTGCTCTATGACTCGGTCGTTCTCAGCGGCGGCTATCTGCTCTTCGCCCTCGCGCTTGCCGGGGTCGCGGTCGTGACGGTCACGACAAAACTCGTCGCCCGTCCGGTGCCGGGCCTCGGGATCGCGACGCCGTTCTTCATCCCGCCGCTCGCGGCGCTCTTTGCGGCGCTGATCCTCTCGCTCTTTGCGGGCGGCGTCCCGGGCTCGTCGGTGATCATCGCCTACGTGAGCGGGACGCTCGGCACCCTGATCGGGGCGGACCTCTTGAACCTCCACCACATCGCTGAACTGGGGGCGCCGACGGCGAGCATCGGCGGGGCGGGAACGTTTGACGGGATCTTTTTAACCGGGATCATCGCGGCGCTTCTGGCGTGAGGGTCGTTTGATCAAACTCAATATATACTCCCCCGGTGGTACATGGTGGTAATGTCGGAGATGACATCGATCAAGATTGCAACAGAGGTGAAGGATCGGCTCAATCATCTCAAGGTACATCCTCGCGAGACCTATAGCGATCTCATCGCCCGGTTGGCCTCTTGTGTGCAAACGGAGCAAACCCCATGGTACATACCTCTCATCCATGTCAGGATCCAAGGAGTCGTCCGGGAACTCAGGCGTCCTATTGAGATCTCGATCGAGATGGATGAAGGGGAATATATCATGTATAACCACGAGTACCGTCTGCTGGTCGTTGCCCCCGACCTCTCTGAAGGTTTGAAGGATATTATTGACGAATTTGAGGAAAATTGGAACGATTTTGTCCAGCAGGACGAGAGCGTTTTACTCGGGAGTGCTATCGACCTGAGGCGGAAGTTCCTGGCGCTTTTATCCGAGGAGGCCTGATTGTGCCTCGAAAAAACAAGGTTATCGTGCGCCGCCTCATGAAGAAAGGGTTTGACGCCCGTATGTCAAAGCACATCAAACTGATATTCATGTATAACGGTCGTGATACGGGAATTCGTACATGGGTCTCCCATGGTAAAGCGGAGATCAGCGATCAGTTGCTCTCCCGTATGGCGGAACAGATCAATCTCTCCCGGCAGCAATTTCTTGATCTCATCGACTGCCGGCTCGATGAATCTGGATTGATTGCGATCTATGGGGAGATGCACTTATTGTGATGGCGGATGGATCTGCCGGGTCAGGATGCCCCACCCGGCAGATGCAGGGCGAAGGTGAAAACACAACTGGTTGAGCATGTGGGATTCACGTAAGTTCTAACATACCTTGATCAGTTCAAAATGGCGAAGGAACGGTGCAAGGACCCCGGATGCTTGGGGCACGGCTTCCAATTTTAAGTTCTGCCGTGCCGCGGCGGCGAGCACCCCATACTGCACGAGGTTGTCGAGAATGTTCTCATCGGTGCCGGGGACACCGAGGTGGAGATCGGCGTTCAGGATCGCGCATATATCAAAGACATTCTCGATGGCGTACTCGACACGTTTGTAGATGCCGTCTTTAACGATGCCGAGTTGCCTGAATGAATCGGCCGAGTCGGGGAGGTGTTCTTTGACCAGAACGACGCTCTCGGTCATCTCCTGGAGTTTGATACGGATTGCCGTCCCGGATCTTGCCCGTCACGCTATCGCCTCCTTGCCGATGTAGTCGTACAATCGGTGCTTGAAGTCGTCGAACTCCCGGATCGTCCGGTACGCGACGTCGTAGAGGAACCGCTCGTCGGGACAGTAGACTACCTTTCCCTGGAGGACATCTGTTCGGAGATAAAGCGGCAGGTGGGAGAAGATCTGGATGTCGTAGCGGTCGTCGGCGAGTTCGGAGAGCGCCGCAAACCTGAACCGGGATGCTTCCTCGCGGTCTCCGTCGTAGTAGATGCAGATATCGATGTCGGAGCCCTCTCTCGCCCGCCCTTCGGCAACGGAGCCGTAGAGGATGATGAAGCGGACTCTCTCGAAACCCTCGATGATTCTCATCCGCTCCAGTGCGTGCCGGACAAAATGGTTCACTTGCTCTCCCCCTCCTCGGAAGTTCTGTAGGTTCTAGATGTAGATCGCTCTCACACTAACGTTTCCTGCGGTGCGGGGGCGAATAGGGCTGGTCGTCTGTCCCATTTCCCCGCAAGATCAATATTGCCATCCGGGGTCCCCGGATGGCCGTTCAGTCTCACAACCACAGAATAGATGATATAGACCGCTACCCGGCGAGCCGATTCCATTCCTCACGGGATATGCCCGCCTGTCGGAGGATGCGCACGAGCAGGTCGACGCTGATCTCTCTCCCGTGTGGGTTTGGGATGGTCAGAACGAGATCACCTTTCACCATGAACGGGTGTCTGCCTCCCCGGCACGGCCCCGCGAATCCCAGGGCCTGAAGATTCTTCACAAGTTGGTTCCATGAGACGGGTCTGATCCTATGCTCCGGCACCCGTATCAATCCTGACGATCTCTCCCACTGTGCGGCCGGCGATCGGAGGTATCGGGAGGCCACGCCGGAGTCGTATAATTAACCATTCGTCGATGACGCCGGCAAGGTTTCTCCTGCACTCCTCGAGCGTCCTGCCTGTTGCAAAGACCCCGGGAAGTTCCGGGATCTCTCCGTAATACGGTTCATCGTCCTCGATAATCTCGTAGTTGGCGTGTTCGAGTGCCGCGTTGATATACTCAAGGATCATTATATACTTCAATGGGATTGCCCCCGCATATAGGATTTTGCTTTCCCCGGCCAGGCGGGATCACGACTGCTGGCTATTAGCCATTCGGTTCGGTGTCGGTTATCCCCGGGGTAGCCCCGATACGGCAGGGACGCGATTCACTCGCCGGCGCGATCCCATAGTCCAGCAAAAATCCGCACCTGCCGGGCGTAGACATCCGCCGAGTCCTCCTTGTACTCGAGCGTCGTCGGGACGGCGGGGTGCCGCCGCAGCCGGGCAAAGACCGCTGCAAGATCGAGGCCGCCCTCAGGGTGGTCGAGTGCGAGGTGCTCGTCGGTGATCGAGCCACGCCGGATGTTCGAGAGGTGGTGGAGGGCCACGTCGAGGTCCTCGAACCGCTCCAGTTCCTCCGAAAACGAGAGGCGGCGGTAGTTTGCGGTGCAGGCGAGGTGGGGGAAGTCGAGGCAGAACCGGGTGATCGTCGTGTCTGCAAGCGCCGCGAGTTCTTCGGCGGTGTTGCCGAGGAGAGGGTAGCCGGCGTAGACGGCGGGGAGGTTCTCGAGGGTGAGGCGGGGATCGGTGTGGCGGTCGAGGAAGTGGGCGAACTCTTCCACGGCGGCGAGCCGCCCGCCCGGCTCGTACCGGCCGGCGTGGAGGACGATCGTCTCCGCGCCGAGGGCGTCGGCGGCTTCAAACGTCCGAACCATCTCCTCCTCGATATATGCCTCGATCTCCTTCGCCGGCCGGTCGTCGTATGCCGCCGGGGCGCAGGGGTTGACGCCGTGGCTGTGGTGGGGTGCGTGGACGACGACCGCGATCCCGGACGCGGCGATCCGGTCGAGGCGTTCGAGGAAGAACTGCCGGGGCAGGGGGACGGCCTGCACCTGGATGTGCCGGATTGCGCTGTCTTCATAAAGCCCCGCGAGCAGGGCAAGCGTCCCTTCGTCGTCGAGCCGCACGGTGCAGCCGAGATTGTGATCAACCATATACCACCCTCCGGTGTATGCCGTTTGCAGACGGAGAAAAAGATTGAGTAGCCCGGAGCAGATTCGAACTGCTGTCGCAAGGTCCAGAGCCTTGCATGATTGACCGCTACACTACCGGGCTATTGGGCTCTAAAATGTTGTCTGTGAATCTTAATTAAAGTGACGGCCGGGGGTTATGCCCCGGACGAGCGCGGGCACTTTCCGCAGGCCCGGCAGACCTCGGCAACAGGCCTGATCTCGGAGCCTGATTTGCAAAAAGGCTCGATATCGTTGAGATCACGGCGGTAGTACACGTGGGGGACGAGCGCGATGTGGGTGTAGCGCCCGCAGGGCACGCCGAGCCGGTCTGCGATCATCCTCTGGAGGCGGACGAGCGCATACATATTGGAGCCTGCGGCGGAGAGGATGTCGTTGCTCCGGAAGACGACCTTCATCTGGAGTTTGCCGTCCCGCAGCAGGCACTGGACGAGTTGGAGGCAGGGGCAGTCGTCGAGGTTCTCGTCGACGGCGGGGTTCCAGGTGATCGCGACCGCCCGCCGGGAGTTCGGGGCTTGCCCGAGTTTCCGTGCTATGTAGTCGATCTGGTCGATGTGGACGTCCTCGCCGTCCACCGTGAGTCCCTCCTGGACGGAGTGACCCGGTCGCCCCTCCGGCGCGACCCGGAGTGTTTCGCCCCAGTCGAAGAGCCGCCGGTGGTAGTCGTACTCGAACTTCGCGTCGGAGCCGAAGAGGAGGTTCTCTGCGTAGACATCCAGGAACCGCTGCTGGAACCGGGAGGCGGGGCTCACCATCGGCTCGTTCTCCGGTGACTCCACCTCAAGCGCGAGTTCCTCGCACTCTATCGTCGCCTCGTCGTTCTCGGTCTCCAGAACCCATCCCTTCTCGAGGACGGTCCTGACCGCCAGTTCGTGTGCCCGTGCGAGCGTGGGGGCCCGAATGATCCGCATAGAGAGTAGTTTGCAGGCCGGGGTAGAAAAGGCTCCCCACTGGGGATGGTCTTATATATACGTGCTCCGGTGGTGCCACCCGCCCCGGCGGTTGCCCCCGGTGGGGGCGGGGCGACCACCCGGACGGCGCCGGCCGGGCGGTGCAGGGCGCGTGCGGCACCGCGGAGAGAAAGCGCGGCAGGGTCGTGCAGGGAGCGCTGCCGGGGTCGGGAGTTCCCGCTAATCCGCGGAGTAAGATTTTTATCCTCGCGTATCTATGGACTCCGGTGATCCGGGAATGAAGCGTGATCCTGACGTATTCGGGGCGTTTTCCAGTATTGTGGTGCCTTTCGGGGGCGTCGGACACCCGGTCGACCACAAAGGATATATTAAGTGTTCCACAAATATTGTGACATATTCCGTGATTCGGAGTATAGAGCGTGGTGAACCCGTATTCGACGTCTGTCGAGTACCTCGCGTTCACATTCCCTCATGTCATCACAAATGGAGGTATAGTATGAAGAGTATGACAAAATTGATGGTTGTCGCCATGATCCTCGCGGCTGCGCTGGTCGTTGCACCGGCTGCGGCACGTGTGGTCAATCCTGGCGACACCGTCTATGTAGGCGAAGAGAACATCAACTTCGCCGGAGTTTCCGGTGTAGTGAATAATATCCGCTATGTCCATATAAGCGGCAGTTTCTCTGACTGGAACATTGACAACACCATCCTAGCGGGTGCAGATGGCAACGTTAGCGAGCTGACCGAGTCTGCCGTTGGCACAAAGACCGGCACTTACTACGTGATTGGAACGGGACTGTCTCAGGATGCTACTCGGTACATTAACATCCAGTACCCTGACGTAGCGCTCGATGTTGTGCTGAACGACTCCCGGAAGGATTCCGTGGCCGGCAAGTCCGTCACCCGGAACACCAAGCTGGCCTTCAAGCTGACTAACAACATCGTTGTCGAGGGAGCCAAAATGAACATCGAGGTTACCCTGCCCGGCGGCGGTGTGGTGACCAAGTTCGATAAGCTGAACCTGAAGGACCGTACCGTTGACGGCACGACCCAGTACTTCGGCCCACTCGACCTCTCGAATGCCGAGGCCGGCACCTACACCGCCGTGGCGAAGTGGCCCAGCGAGTCTGACTTCTACGGCAAGGGCTACGACTCCAAACCCGTGACCTTCGAGGTCTCTACCAAGTCGCTCACCATCACGTCCGACAAGGACACCGTCGTCCGCGGCAATAGTTTCACCGTGACGATCACCGGCGAGTCGAAGGAGACGTACAAACTGTACATCAAGGACGTGAGCGGTCTTAACAAGGCCGAGTATCCCCAGATCGTAGAAGGCCAGAATGGCGTTAAAGATATTGGCAATGTCACTGGGAGCGGGGTCAGCCCCATCAACGCGACCATTGAGACCAACGCCGGCGGCACGCGGTCTGTCCAGTTCGACACCAACACGAACACCGACGACCGGCAGTTCACCATCCGCGTGCAGGATTTGACCGACCCAAGCACCTACGACGAAGTCAAGGTGCGGGTTGAGGAAGGCGACGTAACCATCACGGCGTCCGGCACCGGTGTCTACTACATCGGTGAGGAAGTCACTCTCTCCGGTACCTGCACCGACAACGAGACGACGGTTCACCTCTTTATCACCGGCCCGAACCTCCCCAACAACGGTGCCGATCTCGTAGAAATTAAGCCTGTGATAAACGGCAACACCGGTTCGTTCACTACGGAGGACGTTGAGGGCGACGACACCTGGTCGTACAAGTGGAACACCGCCGACCTCGGCAAGTCTCTTGACGCCGGCGGCTACACGATCTACGCGGCCTCGAAGCCTGTTGACAAGGATCACCTCTCCGACGCCAAGTACGCCACGGCCTCCATCCAGCTCCGGTCCGGTTTCATCACCGCGACCTCGAGCGGCGCAGTCGTTGCAAAGGGTGACGACCTGACGCTCACCGGAACCGCACAGGGTGACCCCGACAGCGTCCACGTCTGGATCTTCGGCAAGAACCTGCAGATGACCGGTGAATCCGCCACCGTTGAGGATGACGGCACCTTCGAGTACGAGCTCAAGAACACCCGGGACCTCTCCGCAGGCCAGTACTTCGTGATCATCCAGCACCCGATGATGAACGGTCAGTTCGACATATTCTCCGGTGCCGAGGGCTGGATCAACGGCACGGCTGGCTCTGGCTTTGACAAGGTGGAGATCGGCAAGCTCCAGGCCTCCGATGCCGCGACCGCGGTGATCAACGCCCTTGACTCCGCGAACATCGACGACACCTACGTGAAGCTCACGTTCGTCGTCGAAGAGGCCCAGATCTTCATCGACGCGATCGGTGACAAGGCTGCGGGCAGCAAGTTCACGATCACCGGCACGACCAACCTCGCTGTCGGCGACGCGCTGAACGTTGAGGTCACCTCCGCTGCGTTCCAGCCGACCTCCAAGAGCGAGGCCTCCGGCTTCGGCTCGGTTGCCGGCGTTGTGAACGTCCAGCAGGGCGACGGCGCGAACACCTGGTCGTTCGAGGTTGACGGCGCGAGCTTCAAGCCCGACCAGTACATCGTCACCGTCGAGTCCATCGACACCGACACGACCGCGACCGCGACCTTCAACGTAGTCGAGGCAGTCCCGACAACTCAGACCACCCCGGTCGAGACCACCCCGGTCGAGACCACCCCGGTCGAGACCCAGACCACTGAGCCCACCCCCACCCAGTCCCCCGGATTCGGAGCACTCCTTGCTCTGGCCGGCCTTGGTGCGGTTGCCTTCCTGGTCCTGCGGCGGGACTAAACCCTAACTAACCCTATTTTTTTATTCAAGTCGGTTTTATTGAGCGTCATTTCGGGTATGGGACAGGATGTCAGGCTGTTCGTCCTGGGCCCAAGGTCCTTTTGAATCCCCCGGGCTTCACCCTGAAAAGCACCGAAGAGAGACCCGATTGTCATGGGCTTAACCTGTGTTTTGCCGCCTTCCGGTCAGGATTTGCGGGAGCTAACTCATCCGGATGAATGATGGGGCTGAGGATCAGCATACTCCCCTCGCTGCCTGATGGGCATTTCACCGTATCTGTGTGGATCCGTGCAGAGCGCCACCTCACGCGAAGCCGCGAAAAACGCGAAGGACGGAACGTCCGGAACTTGAGGTGCCACCAGCCGCGTGAGCTGACGGGGTGCTACGTGAAACATTGGATGAAAAATAATCCACCCGGGAAAATCCTTATATCCCCTGCTCCATAAGATCGATGCAGGAGAGGGTTTGAATGAGTCTGCATGCGGAACTGCTCAAAAGAAGGGATGAGATCCTCGAGATCGCAGCCAGACATGGTGCCCGCACCCTCAGAGTCTTTGGATCGGTGGCCCGGGGTGAGGAGACCCCGGCAAGCGACCTCGACCTCCTCGTCGAGTTCGAGCCCGGAAGGAGCCTCCTTGACCACATTGCCCTCGCCCAGGATCTGCAAGACCTGCTTGGCCGTGATGTCGACGTGGTGACCGAGAAAGGACTGCACTGGTATATCAGGGATCGCGTCTGCCGGGAGGCCGTGCCGCTGTGAGTGACGACTGCCTCTATCTCATCCATATCCTCGAGTCGATAGAGCGGATTGAGGATTATACGCGAGAAGGGCGAGACGTGTTCATGAACTCCCCGATGGCACAGGACGCGGTGATACGGAACTTTGAGATTATCGGCGAGGCGGTGAAACAGATTCCGGTATTTCTGAAGGAGGAACATCCAGATATCCCGTGGCGCCGGATTGCGGGTCTTCGTGACGTCCTGATCCACCAGTACATGAGTGTGGACCTGGAGGCCGTTTGGGCTATCACCGGAGAAGATCTCCCTGAGTTCAAGCGGGCAGTTGCGGAGATCCTTGCTGGACTGCAGGGCCGCTGAGCAGCCCGCCCGACCCCTCTCACTATAACCTCACCCAAGCGCCGTCTCGCCTGGATGAGGCGTAGCTCCCGGTCCGGTGCTTCGCCGGGATCTGTATCCACACCAAACGCCGCGAGAGAAGTCCGGGGAATGTTGGGCTCCGGGTAGATGCCGTCTGCCCGCTCCCCCGATCAGCCGCCCTTAAGTAGTACAAAACCTCAATCTCAATCAGGATTGGGTTACGCGTATGAAACTGACCGTGAAACTGCTCGACATCGCAAACCGGGGGGTCCTCCTCCACAGTACCGACGCAAAAAGCATGCGGGTCCGCGACGGCGACCGCGTCCAGGTCGCCGACGAGGCGACCGGAAAGACCGCTCAGGCCCACGTCGACACCACCGGCTCGCTCATCGAGCCGGGCGTCATCGGGATCTACCGGCCGCTGAATGCGACGCTCGCCGTCGAAGAAGGAGCCTCCGTCGTGGTCCGGAGCGCCGAGAGACCGGCCTCCCTCTCGCACATCAAGAAGAAGATGGACGGCGGCCGGTTCACCAAGGACGAGACCATAGATATCGTCAGGGACATCGTCGACGACGTCCTCTCGCCCGGCGAGATCACCGCTTACGTCACCGCGTCCTACATCAACGGCCTCGACATGGATGAGGTGGAATACCTGACGAGGGCCACGGTCGAGACCGGGGAGCGCCTCCACTTCACCCGGCACCCCATCGTCGACAAGCACTCCATCGGGGGCGTGCCCGGGAACAAGATCACCCTCCTGATCGCGCCGATCATCGCCGCGAGCGGCCTTTTGATCCCGAAGACCAGTTCCCGCGCCATCACCGGCGCCGGTGGAACCGCCGACCTCATGGAAGTCCTCGCGCCCGTCTCGTTCTCGGCGCTCGAGGTGCAGCAGATGACCGAGAAGGTCGGGGGCGCCATCGTCTGGGGCGGCGCCACGAACATCGCCCCCGCTGACGACAAGATCATCACCTACGAGTACCCGCTCCGGATCGACGCCCGGGGCCAGATGATCGCGAGCGTCATGGCGAAGAAGTTTGCCGTCGGCGCCGACCTCGTGGTCATCGACATCCCGGTCGGCCGGAACACGAAGATTCCGAACCCCCAGGAGGGACGGAAACTCGCCCGGGAGTTCATCGAGATCGGGGAACGGCTCGGCATGCGGGTCGAGTGCGCGCTCAGTTATGGGGAGTCGCTCGTCGGCCACACCATCGGCCCGAACCTCGAGGTGCGTGAAGCCCTCGCCGTCCTCGAAGGCGCGACCGAACCGAGTTCCCTGGTCCAGAAGAGCCTCTCGCTCTCCGGGATTGCGCTCGAGATGGCCGGGAAGGCCGCACAGGGGCAGGGGTACCAGGCAGCCGCAGAGCTACTCCGGAGCGGGAAGGCGCTCGAGAAGATGCGGCAGATCATCGAGATCCAGGGTGGTGATCCGACCGTGAAGGCCGAGGATATCGTTCCGGGAGAGTACCGGTTCGATGTCCGGGCGCCGCAGGACGGCTACGTCATCGAACTGAACAACAGCGCGCTCGTCACGCTCGCCCGGCTCGCGGGCTCCCCCTACGATCACGGCGCGGGGCTCGAGATCCACGCAAAGAAGGGGACCCGGGTCAAGAAGGGCGACCCCATCTTCACCATCTACGCCGAGCGGGAATGGCGGCTCGAACGTGCGATCGAGGTCGGCCGGACGCTGATGCCGGTGGTTGTGGAAGGTATGGTACTTGAACGTATCCCATCCGAGCGCTGGGTGTAAACCGATGCACTCAAATTTTTGACTGCAGTATACTCCTTCATGAAGAAAAGTCGTCTCGTCATAGTTCTTCTGATCTCCTGTGCCCTTCTCTGCTGCACGGCGCAGGCGGTCACCCTGCGCATCAACGTGGTCGACGATAAGACCGATGACGCGCTCGCCGATGCCTCGATATACATCGATGGGGATTACGTGGGGAGCACCCGTTCGGATGGAACCTACTCCTACGTCCATTCCGGGAAGAAGGACCTCTACCTGAAGGTTGTCCGGAAAGGCTACCGGAACTGGGTGGATTACATCGATTATGACGCGACCCACGCCCGGGTTGATATGGTCCGCGAGGACGAGACCCTCACGTTCGAACTTTACGATGCGGTGACCCTGAAACCGGTCGTCGGTGCTGTGGTGCGCGTTGAGGGTGACGACTACTCCGACTCGGAGGTCACCGGAAAAGACGGGAGCGTGGACTTCTCGGTGAGAGCGGGCGGGTCATACAGCGTCGAGGTACGCGCGTCAGGCTACCACGACCTCGAAGAGACTGTTGAGCTGGCAAAGACTGGTGGGGTGGAGGACGGCCCCATCCAGTATTTCCTCTTGAGTAAAGATCTTCTCGGGGTCCGGGTCCTGGATGCCGACACTTCTGCTCCCCTTGGAGGGGCAGAGGTGTATATCGACAACGCGCGCGCCGGAGTGACCGATGCCGAAGGCAGGCTGCAACTCCACCTGGAACGGGGAAAGAGGTATTCCCTCAGGGTCACGGCTACTGACTACCAGCCATACCTGGAGAACCGTGACCTTGAGGCGGACGATGTGCTTCTCCAGGTGCGCCTCTCGAAGTCGGCATACTCTGTCTTGATAAAGGCCTGCAACGAGGCAACGACGCCTATTGGAGGAGCGGAGGTCTACCTCAACGGGACGCTCCAGGGGAAGACCGGTCAGGATGGTCGATTTGTATTCACCGAACTCCATGCAGGCACCTATGAGATTCTGGTCCGGGCGTCCGGCTACAAGGACTGGAGCGAGATACGGCACATCTCCGGGGTGGCGGAGGCAATCTTTGCCGAACTCCAGTACGACCGGGCGAGCGTGACCGTCCGGGTGGAGGGGTCCGACCGGAAAGCGTTGGCCGACGCGGTCATCGTCATCGACGAGAAGGTCGTCGGGGTGACCGACAGCCTCGGGAGGTTCCAGACCGCGCTCGTCACAAACAGGGCGTATACTGTGACCGCCGCCCGTGACGGCTACCAGAACATCTCGGTCGATGCGGATATCCCGCTCGGCGCGACCGAGTTCACCGTCCCGCTGATCATGGAGCAGAACTTCAACGTCTGGGTGCTCGTGGCCGGCATCGGGGTTGTTGCCGTGCTCCTCCTCGCGGTGGTCATGGTCGTGCGGCAGAGGCGGGCGGGGCAAAACCGGGGCAGGCCACGCCGTCCGGATAGCCTGTAACCCCACTCCTTATTTTCTTCACGGGGTCGGGTCTCCGGGGATATCTTTTTCCGGGCCAGGCGACCGGATCGGTTCCTGGAGGAAAGATCGTTCTCTGTTCCGGAGAATTGATGGCGGTTCATTCAGACCCTGGGCGATGTGTGGGAAATATGTTTGATTTGAGCGAATATGGTTGTCTGATCTGGAAAAGAGGCTTTCTTAGCCATCTATTGAATTAATAATATTTATAAGGGATAACGTGTCAGGGATACATACGGTGACGTATGAACGGATGGACGTATGCGTGCCTGGTGGTGGGTTTGCTCTTTCTTGCGGCCCCGGCCGGGGCGCTGATACCTGACAATATTACCCTCAGTACCGATACGCCGTGGCTGACGGCGGGGAGCGGGGGGACCTCGACCGTCACGGTGAAGGTCACAAACGGCACCCTTGCCACTCCGGTTGTCGGTGCTGCTGTCTATCTTGCGGTGGATGATGATGAGTATGGGAGTATCTCGCGCACGTACGTGGTCACAGGGGATGACGGAAAGGCCACGGCGATTTTCCGGCACGGGACGCGGAGCGGGACCGCGACGATCACGGCGACGGTGTCGCACGAGGAACTGCACGCGCCTCTGACCGACAGCGGCGAGCAGGAGATCGACCACGCGACACCACATAAGATTGCCTATCTTTGGTACGACCCGGAAGTGACCGCCGGGGGGGAGACGAATATCACCGTCCGGATGGTGGACCGGTATGGAAATGTGGTGGACAACCGGAGCATGGCTGAGGAGGTGACGTTCATGGTGGGCTCGCCGACGGGAGGTGCGACGTTCGCCAACGGCATGGATGAGGTCAAAGTGCCAGTGGATTCTGTCGGGAACGCCACCGCAACGCTCCAGGTCGACACGATGGCCGGGGAAAATATTGTTTATGTAACATTTCCCGGAAATATCGGGCCACGCTCCCTGACCATCACCGGGCTTGCGAATGGAAAGCCGTCGAAGATTTACCAGTTTGTCTCTCCAAAAGGCGAGGATTCGGACCCCGATTACTACCCCGAACTGCCGCTGGGTGAACAGTTCACCATCACCTACGCTCTCTATGACGAGTATGGTAACCCCGCAGGTGATCGGGAGATACGAGTAAACGTCCAGCCGATATCCGGTTTCCTGAATTCGGAGGAGTTGTTCACCAGAACAAACAGTATGGGTAAGGCGCAGATCACGTATACATCGCTTGACCGGATCGGTGTCGCAGAGATAACCGCGACTGCCGTCAACAACAGCAGCGTTTCATGTACGCAGAAAGTGGGCTTTTATAGCGCCGACCCGACTGGTATAGTTCTTACTGCCGTCCCCCAGACCATCGCGAGCGGGGATGTAAATGGCGATATTTTCTCTTCGATCAGGGCGAAAGTGATGGACTCGAAGGGCAATCCCGTTCGGGACCAGAGTGTTTCGTTCAGGATCACCGGGTTCGACCGCGAGGGGAATAATATGACCGCCGAGCCCCGGATATCGAATGGCAGTTCCACTTCCAAGAAAGATGGTGCACCTCTTGTTGCCATGACTGATGGGGACGGATTTGCCACGATCAAATTCCACCCGGGGAACTTCACCCGGGATACGTCACATCTCCAGTACAATGATACGGCCTCGGGGAGTGCAACGATCCAGGCCGAATGGGAGGGTATGCGGGAAGACACTATAGTGTCCTTCAGGAACTACCCCTACCTCAGCGTCAACGTCACGGTCGAGCCACAGGTGGTCAATGTGACCGATAACGTCAGCGTCACAATCCGGTTGATCGGCGATGGCTGGGCGCTGCAGAAGAAGCCGATCGACGTGATGCTCTGCACCGATCGGTCGAGCAGTATGTTGAAGGATTATCCCGATCGTATGGTTGCGGTGATGGATGCCTCCAGAATCTTCAATAGCAATTTTGATCATGGAACCGATCAACTTGGGCTTGTGTCTTTTGGAGGCTTGGGTACAGATCTCGTTGAGTATAGCAAGGATGTTGGCGGATGGCTTGGTCAGGATGAAGGGTACCGGGATGGTTGGAAATGGATATCTGCGACCTGGGATGACGAGGATTATTGGGAAGAGCACTATGCTCCGGACAGGACTTACGATGAAGAAGCAACCGTCGATCTAAATCTGAGCAGCGACCGATCAAAAATCGACGCCGCCATCGGTGGGATTACGCCTAGTAGGGGGACGCCTATGCGCTACGGTATTTACAGAGCGATCACCAAGTTGAATGAAACCGGTCGTTCCAATGCCGTGAAAGCGGTTGTTATTCTTGGCGATGGCGAGTATTACGGAGATGAGGACCCGCTTGCTGAGAAGTCGGATTATAGGTATTTCTCTGATCTTGAGGCCGATGAACAAAATCTGTCTGTCTATGCGAGCAAGAACAACATCCGGTTATACACGATATCGTTCTCAGACGATATCGAGGAGGACGGCCCAACATGGAATACAATGGAAGTCCTTGCAAATGCGACCGGTGGGGAGCATCACCATGCGCCTACCGGCGATGACCTTGCCGAGATCTACACCAAGATTGCCCGGAACCTCCAGGAGGCGGCCGGTGTCGACACCACGATGAGCCTGACGTTTGACCCTGTCATGATCGATATCAATGATGTTACCACATCTACCAACGATGCATTAGAGTATGATCCGGAGTATCCTGTGTCGACCCGGATGGTCAAGTATTGGACGAATGACACAACGAATATCATCTGGGGTCCGGTCTGGGAGGATCAGGAGCAGAACGGGAGCTGGGATGGCCAGAACCTCGGCTTTGAAGTTGGGGACATCTACCTCGACCAGACCTGGGAAGCCTCCTTCCGTTTGAAGGTCTTGAAAGAGGGAAACATCGACATCTTCGGCAATAATTCCGTTATCCACTTCAACGGCAGCGTGGGCCCGACGGAACTGGGTCTTCCCCATACATTCATCACCGCCAGCCATAACCTCAGTGATTCCGGCGCTGCCGCGGCACAGATCTGGTTGACTCAGGAATCTCTCAACACGGACGAGCCTGGCATTCTCGTCCCCACCTGGGGCCTTAACTACACCGGAAACCAGTCCGTGACCCAGAAGATCATGTACCAGTTCAGTCAGGACGATATCTGGTGGGACGGCAACTGGCACGAGGCCGATACGCTGCACCATCCCGCAGACACCAATGTTAACGGCACGTATTCGACCACTCTTAACCTCGGGGAGAAGGAAGGGTGGTACAAGATACGGGTTTTTGCCCAGGAGATCACACCTGACGATGATGGTGCGAGTAATGAGATTACATGGGCGGATTCCATTCTGGTGGGGGCAAGCGACCGGGCATACATCAAAATCAGCTGATACCATCTTCATATCCCCATTTTTGATCGGAACGAGTTGCAGGGCAATCTGACGAGTGCGGCCCTGATGGATAAACCCGCGGTGATTCCGGGTAATTACACCGGTTTCCTGGAGCGGGCGGGTTAACTATCACTTTCAGAAGAGATTTTACCCCGAAACAACCGGATCACCAGGGCCATACTGGCGCGTGTGCGGCTCCCTCAGAAGGCCTCCCGCCCAGCGAGTACATCATCCGGGTCCGTGGGTCCGCGCCGGATACCGAGGATGCCTCGGCAAAGATTACCCAGGATGTAACTGCCGGGGCGACCGGGGACGCGTATATCCGCCTCGAGTGAAGAACCCCGTCATTCTTTTTTTCACGGGAGAGGAAGACCCCCGCGGCCCGTACTCCCGCCCTCTTCCGTGCAGGGCTCAACCGTTATCTTCACCGGATACGCCCCCCGGGGCACAGGGCCCTGCAGGGTTCGCTCTCCCGGCACCTCCGGTTACCTGCACATGCCTGTATTTATCTCTCGCGGAACGTTCGCAGCTCTTCCGGTGGCATGTCCTATTTTAACCTGTGTATTCGCGGCTAAATTGTTGGATTGGGTCAATTTCGATTGATTTGTGGATTTACGATGGGTGAAAATTACCTGAAATGATCCCTATATCATGGTTGCGTGGCCGAGGTGGTTGTCCAGTCCCGGTTTTAATGAAAAATTGTGATACAATCCCCTGGTTTTTGGCTATTCCGATGATGATATGTATTTTTTCGCCGCACCCAAAAATCCGAATCAAATGAAAACTCTTATATATATTGCATGGGATCACGGCTCCCTGATCTCAGTATGAATTTTAAAAAATTGTTCCTCCTCACGATCCTGCTCGGCCTGATCGTTCCTGCGGCGAGTGCGACGGATCCTGACCGGATCACCATATCGAGCGGTGCCGGTTGGCTGGCGGCGGGTGGAACCGAGCCCGCTGAAATAACCGTGCAGGCCTTCGATGAGAGCGGGATGCCCATCGAGAACTGCACCGTGGCGTTCGAGGTCGACCCGGTCTTCGGGCGCATATCGCCCGCAACCGTCACCACCGGCGCATCCGGAACCGCGACCACGGTGTTCATCCCCGGCAGGACGAGCGGCGTCGCCGTAATAACCGCACGAGCCGGGGCTGTAGAGGAGACGATCCCCCTCCCGATCGACCACGGCCCGGCCGGCCGCGTCACCTACCTCGACTACGAGTTCGAGGTTGCCGCAGGTGACGTCACCGTCATCACCGTGGGGCTGGCCGACCGGTACGGCAACCCGGTGGACGATACCCGGGGCACCGAGACCGTCCGCTTCAGCGTCGGCTCGGTCGACGACGATGCCGTCTTCATCGACGATCTGGGGGCGCCGGTGCCCGGGATAGAGCGGACAGCCAACGCCACCGGACACGTCCAGGTGCCTTTCAGAACCGGCCGGGCCGTCGGTGAGAACATCGTCCGGATAACCGCTCTCTCCGGCGGGATCGATCGCTACATCTCCATCCGCGGCCTCCCGACCGGAGACCCGGCCGCTATCGCCGTCTCGGTCAACCCCGATGCCGACCCGGAGCCCTACCAGCCTGCCGACGGAGAGAGCACGTTCACCCTGACCTACCGGCTCTTCGACTCCTGGGGCAACCCCGCAGCCGGCCGGGATATCCGGGTCGCCACCTCCCTTGCAGGGGAAGGCACCGTCCTGACGACAAACGGCTCGGGCGTCGCCCGCCTCACCTACGGCCCGAAGGATACCACCGGCAGGATCACTGTCAACGCAACAGCCGTGGACAACGCAAGCGTGACGGCATCGCAGATCGTTGAGTTTGTCCACACCGCCCCTGTGGATATGCTCCTCTCGGCAAACCCCCAGTCGATGCCGAGCCTCGACGTGCCCGGCTCAGGGCCGGCAACTCTCCGTGCAAAGGTCGTCGATGTGAAAGGAAACCCGGTCGCCGGAGAGAACGTGACCTTCGCCGTCCGGAACATCGATGCCGGCGAATTCCTGCAGGTCGCCGCCCCCTATCTCTCTGCGTCCTCTGCCAAGACCGATGACGACGGCTACGCGGCCGTCCGGTTCTACCCCGGCACGTTCACCACCGACCGGACCGATCCGCGCTGGAGCGCTGCGGCGAGGGGCGGGTGCGATGTCGTCGCCACGTGGAACGACACCACACGGACGATACCCCTGGCCTGGGAGAACTACCCCTTCCTCTCGGTGGAGGCGGAGGTCTCTCCCGGGACGGTGGCGGTGAACGACACGGTGGATGTTACCATCCGGCTCAAAGGCGATGGGTGGGCGCTCCGGCCGGACCCGATCGATGTGGTGATCTGCACCGACCGGTCGGGGAGCATGCTCTACGACGACCCCGACCGGATGCACTCCGTCCGCGAAGCGGCAAAGGCGTTCGTGGATCAGTTCTCGGAGAACCATGATCGCGCGGCCGCCGTCTCGTTCGGGCGTAAAGGATCCATCTCGCGTCCCGGTGCCAACTCCGGCATCGGCACGCACGAGATCGATAACGACTACACCTACCCGAAGACATACGACGACTACGCAACGCTCGATCTCGGGCTCACCCGCGATCTCCCGGCGGTGAAGGGTGCGCTCGACGGCATCGTCCCCGACCACGGCACCCCGCTCCGGCACGGGCTGAAGGTCTCGATCGACCACCTGGTCGCCGCTGCAGGCGACGATTCGGTAAAAGCCGTGGTGCTCCTCTCCGACGGCGATTACAACTGGTACGGCGACCCGCTTGCCCGGGGCTCGGGTTCGACCCCTCCCTCGCCGGAAGGCTACGACACACTGGCCCGGAGTTACTACCGGTACGCGGATCTCCCCTCGAACTGGCAGAACCTGGCAACTTACGCTGCGGACAACGACATCCGCATCTTCACGATCTCGTACTCGGAGAGCCTCTCCGACGACGCGAGATCGACGCTCCGGAGCATCGCCGAATCGACCGGCGGGAGATACTACCACGCGCCGGCTCCGGATGCCCTGGGGCCGATCTACACCGATATTGCCGGGCTCCTCAAGACGGAGGCCGGGGTCAACACCACGATGAGCCTCGACTTCAGCACGGTCCAGGTCAACGGTGAAGACCGGGAAGGGTCCGGCGTATTCTCCTACGTTTACGAAGACGGGGTCTCGACCGTCATCACGAGCTGGGTCGAGAACCAGACCGGGAATCATGCGATCATCTCCCCGACGACCATCAACCAGACCGACGACTGGAGCGACGGCCGCAACCTGAAGTTCGCGATCGGGACGGTTCACCTCGGTCAGACCTGGGAGGCGACGTTCCGCCTGAGGGCGCTGACCGACGGCAACATCAACGTCTTCGGGCCCGGCTCAACGATCACGTTCAACGACGCGGCAAAACTCCCCCTCCCCGACACCCTCATCACCGCCGTGCCGGATCTCAGCAACACGGGTTTCGGCTCCGCGACGCTCACGCTCTCAAACCCGCGCTACACCTGCACGGAACCGGTCAGGGAGATCCTCTCCGCTGCCTGGGATCTCTCCTACACCGGAGCGGGGACCCTGACCGAGTCTGTGGAGTACTCGAACGACGGCGGCCTCTCCCCGGTGCGGTTCGAGACCGTGACCGGTGAAACCGCCTCTCTCGATGCCCGGGCACTCCCGCCGGGCGAATACCTGATCCGGGTCCGCGCCTCTGCAGGCAACGTACCCGATGCCCGACTGCTCTTCACACCCAGGAGAGATCGGAGAGCAGCACAGATCGTACATCCGGCGCATGCAACGATATTCGGGTGCGTGATCCGCACACCCCAAAAAACAACGGACCCAGCGGGAATTGAACCCGCGTCCTTGGGTTCGAAGCCCAAAAGGATGTCCACTACCCCATGGGTCCCCTCTTCGGTTTCTATCGTAAGTTATTAAGCGTTTTTATGTCAGTACTCTATACAATGATCCTCTCATCCAGCGAGATCGATCGCCGGCGCGAGAACGGCGATCTCGTCATCGAGCCGTACCACCATGCATCCCAGCAGCCCGCATCCTATGACCTCCGTGCGGCCGAAGAGACCGTCCTTTCGCGCGGCGTGTGTACCCTCGTTCCCTCGATCGAGCGGGTGGAACTCCCCGCCGACCTCGCCGCAACCCTCCGGTGCCGCTCCTCGCTCGCCCGTCGCGGCGTCCTCCTTGGCGGCGGGTTCGTCGACCCCGGGTTCCGCGGCCAGCTGACGCTCTGCCTGACGAACGCCGGCGCCGAGGATATCCGCCTTGCAGCGGGGGACCGGATCGTGCAGATGATCCTGCAGGAAGTGTTGAACGGCGACCGGCTCTACCAGGGCCGGTACCAGGACAGCCTTGGCGCGGTGCATACCCGATGACCCCGTCGATACGATCGGAACGGAAATACCTTGAGATCCTGCGGATTCTTGCGGAGTCGCACGAACCCCTGGGTGCGAAGCGGCTGAGCGAGAAGATGGCCGAACGGGGATTCGTCCTGAGCGACCGCGCCGTCCAGTACTACCTCCAGTACCTCGACGAGATGGGGTTCACGGAGAAGGCCGGGAACCGGGGCCGCCTCCTCACCGAGGCCGGGATTGCCGAGAGCGAGAGCGCGCTCGTCGATCAAAGGCTCGGCTTCATCATATCGAGGCTCGAACAGCTCGCCTTCCGGAGCACCTTCGATCCCCAGACCGCTACGGGGAGCGTCGCCTACAACCTCTCCTTCGTGCGGGAAGAGGATCTCCAGGCCGTCACGGCAGCCTTCGACCAGGTGGCGGCGGCGGGTTACGGTTTTCTCTCCGCCTACCGGATCGTCGATTCCGACCCCCGCATACCCGACGGCCACACCGGAATCATGACGGTCTGCAGCGTCACCCTGGACGGCGTCCTCCAGAAGATGGGCATCCCGACAAGGCTCGAGTATGCCGGCAGGATTGCTGTCGATGAGGACGGTTCCGCCGGATTCCTCGATCTCATCGGCTACCGCGGGACCTCGGTCGACCCGCTCCACCTCTTCATATCCGCCCGGCTCACCTCGATCAACCGGCTGGTGACGACCCGGGCCGGCGTCGCGCTTGCGAACGTCCGTGCGGTGCCTGCGGCCGCACGCCATCGGGTGGAGACGACCGTCGGCCTCATGGAGGAGTGCGGCTTCACCTTCCCCGCCGGAGGGGGTATCGGCGTGTTCAACCTCCCGAGACACCCCTACCGCCTCCCCGTCGTTGCGTTCAGCGGTATGAACATGGTAGGAAACGCCGTTGAGAAAGGCTACGCGATCAAGACTGAGATTGGTGCGGGAACCATACCGTTCGGAAAAATAGCGGACGCTACAGCCAGGTGATCCCGCCGTCCGTATCGTCGTCCGATCGCTTCTCTTCGTCTCGGTTCTTCTGCCGGGCGGCCGCGTCGATCACCTCGAGTTTTCCGCGCGAGGGATCGACCTCTTTCGGGCGGGGGCCGGGCCGGGCAAATCCCCGGCCGATCTGGCCCAGCGAATCGTCCTTCGGTAAGGGTGCCCCTTCGCGCATGTGCAGGCCGGCCTCCTCGAAGAGGCTGTCCTTCGGCCGCTGCATCCCCTGACCGAGCGTAACGTGGTCCCCGGTGAACACCCCGTCTTTCGGCCGCTGCATTCCGTGATCCAGGGTGCCCGCATCCGCCGAAAGCGATCCGTCTTTCGGCCGCTGCACGGGTTTTAAGGATGTGGAATATGTTACCGCATCGTCTTTTGGCCCCGTCTTCTCGATAGCGATCCCTTTGAGGCCGAAGGTGGAGTTCTTCGGGGCGGGCACCGACGAGGTGACCGAGGCCGAACCGGTGAGATCGATCTCCTTCCCGCCCGGCTTCGGGGGAAGGACGACGACCCCGTCATCCTGCTTCTTCTCGGCTTTCGGGAGCATAACGATGGTGTCGTCCCTGCGTTTCCGGTCGCTCCCGCCGCTGCCCGGGAGCGAGATCATCTCATCCTTCTCCGGTGTGGTTGGTTCTGCCATGTACCCGATCTCCTCAAGATATGCCGACTCAAGAGGCGAGGCAAACCCGGGGACACCGGCGTCATCCGGCACTTCGGAGACGGCACCGGCCGCCAGGCCTTCCTCCTCTTCACGCAGCCGCGCCTCCTCTTCTCCCCTCAGCCGTTCTTCCTCGCACTCAAGCTGGTATTCCGTCCGGATATCCCGGAGTTCCTCGACCCGGGGGATGTTGGTGAGCCCCGAGAGCACAATGATGATCCCCACAAACGACGTGCTCTTCACCGGATAGTCCCCCGATCGCATCTCGAGTCCGGCGATGCTCCGATCGATCCACTTTCGGACGGTCTGGAACCCCTTCATCGAGAGTTCGGCCGAAGGCCCGGCGATCAACACCAGCGCCTTGTCGGCGCTCGTGAGATCGCAGGGAACCGATACGTCTTCATAAACCGCTTTTTTGGCGAGGGATATGATCCGTGCGGCCTTCTCCTGCGAACCCTGGATGAAGTCTTTCAGCGACTGCCGCCGGTGGAAGATGTTCAGCCATCCGGTCGGCAGTCGCTCCGTGGCGTAGCCGACCGCGACGAACCCGTTTCCTTTCAGGGTGTTCAAGACCTCTCCGGCATCCAGAACGACCTCGGCGACGTCGAGCCCCGATTCGTTGAATTCTCCGGCGCGAAGAAGGAGGCCGATCTGGCGTGCAATCCTCTCGTTGAGCATGTTGTAGTGTGTTCTCGGGTCCGATCCCGTGGGGATCTGGCGCAGCTGGTCCATGACGCTGGTGTTCTCGGTCCCGGCTGCAGCGGCGGCCGCCTTGATCTTCTGCGACCAGGTCTCGTTGTCGAAGAGGATGACGGCATCGACGAGTCCCTGGAGCGCGTCGAGGTCGTCGGCGGCCTTGGCCGAGACCCGTTTCCCCTCTTCCAGGCACGGAAGTACGGCGAGAGCGAAGATCGGCTCCACGTAAGACTTCCGGATCTCGGCGATGATGAGCGGCGCGATGTCGATGACGCTGCCCCCGAGCCCGCAGCAGAGGAGGATGGCGTCGATCTCCATCGTATCCATGCTCTGGAGCCGGGTCATCACCTCCTCGATATCGATCACGTCCGTGACATGAGCGTGATCCAGGATATCGACCCGCGGGAAGAAGATCCTTGCAGGGTTCGGGAGATGGCGGAGTTGCAGCAGGGAGTTCGGGTCGATGTCGATCGCTACCGCACTCATGCAGTAAACTCTGCTACGCTGGTCATGGTCGTAGAGCTGATCCACAATCCGCGACCCGGCGCCGCCCAACCCTATCGCCAGCACTCGCATAAGATCAAACTCCCCGTCTGGTACCTTTGCATGCCCGGGGTGACCTTTGCCGCGCAAGAAGCATGAATATCATCAAGAAGTACTGATGAATATGTGGCCGGACGAACATATACGTTTCTGTGCGGTCGGGGATGGGCGAAAACCGGTCAATCACAAAACTCACCTATTAGAACGTTCCGGTTTAACTCTCCCCTGATGAAGCCTTCTCCCGGGTAAGGGAGGTGAATGGCCTGATGCCCGGTATAACCCTTTACACATCCCCGTTTTGCACAACCTGTGCTGTGCGTGACGTTTCGAGAGCACAAAATGGTAATATATTTAACCCACCGCACATAACTACTCATTGAGGTGCATAGCCTTGACTACATATGGAATTGAATTTGTGCCCGGATCGATCAACGTCAAGCAGGTGGTGAACTACACCAAGCTTGCAGAGTCGAAAGATATCGACTACGCTTGGATTACGAACCACTACAACAACCGTCATGCGTATCCGACCCTTGCCATGATCGCGGCAAACACCGACACGATCAAGATGGGACCGGGCATCATGAACACGTTCACCGACACCCCGGCAGCCATCGCGTCCTTCATGGCTACCTTAAACGAGATCTCCGACGGACGTGCCGTCCTCGGTATCGGACCCGGCGACCTCTCGACGCTCCCGAAGCTCGCGATCGACCCCGTCAAGCCCGTCGGTCACCTGAGGGAAGGTGTCGAGCAGATCCGGAAACTCCTCGCCGGCGAAGAGGTCAAGAAATCCGGTAACATGGAGTTCTTCGACTACGACGGCGCCAAGCTGACCGGCGTCACCCTGCCCGGCAAGAAGGGCATTCCGGTCTACATCGGTGCCCAGGGCCCCAAGGTCCTCGAGCTCGCCGGAACGATCGGTGACGGCGCCCTGATCAACGCCTCGAACCCCAAGGACTTCCAGGTCGCCATCCCGATCATCAAGAAGGCAATGGAAGCGGTCGACAAGAAGAAGTTCGACGTCGGTGCCTACACCGCCATGTCCATCGACAGGGACGAGAAGAAGGCCCGGAACGCTGCAAAGATTGTTGCTGCATTCATCGCCGCCGGCTCTCCGCCCGCGCTTCTCCAGCGTCACGGACTCGACCTCGCCAACGTCGCGAAGATCAAGGAAGCGCTCGGCCGCTTCGACTTCAAGACGGTCGGCGGACTCGTCGGAGACGCGGAGATCGACGCCTTCACCATCGCCGGAACCCCCGACATGGTCAAGCAGAAGTGCGAAGACCTTGCAAAGTCCGGAGTTACCCAGATCATCTTCGGCTCGCCGCTCGGCCCCGACATGACCAACTCCATCCGCCTCCTCGGCAAGTACATTGTCTGAGGCGGGAAACCACAATCGCTTTTTTTCCGGCACTGCCGGATGGTTCGGACCGACCGGGGTACGCCGGGGTCTCGCAACGCCCCTGGGCATCCTCTCCGCAATTCGGACAGGGTATTATACGCTCGGCGCGCCAACCGGAGTATGAAGGGCCATGTTCACCACCCGCGAGATCGTGACGGAACGGGGAATTCTCCAGTACCGTCGGGAGTCTCTCACCGGCATCCGGTGCCGGATCAGTCCCGTCCGGGTTGAGAGGCAGATCGACGCTGCTCCTGCCATGCCCTCATCCCGCGAAGGTTGCCCCTTCTGCCCCGGTGCTATCGATACGTCCACCCCGACGTTCGAGGACGGTAGCCGGCTCCGGTGCGGGGAGAGCGTGACGTTCCCGAACCTCTACCCGTTCGCCGGGCGCCACGTGGTTACGGTGATCACGGCCGATCACGGGCCCGGCCGGTTCGATGCGAGGTGTCTTGCGGACGCCATATCCGGAACGGCAAAGGCCCTTGCTCGGTCTCCCGGATATGCAAGCATCAACTGGAATCACCTCCCGTCGGCGGGTGCGAGCATCGTCCACCCGCACCTGCAGGGCATCGCCGATGCGGAGCCCACCCGCCTTGCGGAGCTCTATATCTCCGGCGGCCGCCGCTATCTCGCCGATCGCGGCCGCCTCTACTGGGACGACCTCGTGGAGCGCGAGCGTTGCTCGGAGCGGTTTCTCTTTGAAGACGAGATCTTCTGGTCGGCGAACCCCGTTCCCCTCGGCGAGCGGGAGGTGCGGGGAATTCTCCCGATATCGACGCTTGACGACCTCGAACCGTATGTCGAACCGTTGGCCGGGGGTATCCTCCGGGTCGTCGACTTTTACCGGAGCCTCGGCACCCACGCCTTCAACGCCTCGATCTTCTTTGATGCCCCCGGAAAAGCCGTGCAAGGCCTCCGTGTCTTCTGTTCCATCATCGCACGGTTGAACCCGAACACCTTCTCCATGTGCGACTCGGCGTTCATGGAGCGGCTGCACCTGGAGCCGATCATCCTGACGCTCCCCGAAGACCTCGGCGCACTCTTCCGGGCGAGAAAGTAAGGTTTGTTGAGTATCTCCGGATTTACTCATACGCCGACGGCTCACGCGAAGGAACTGTCATTCTCGCTTTGGGCTTCGCGTGCGGTATCGATTGTTGATAGTGATACAGCCTCACGCGAAAGACGCGAAGCCGCGAAGGGATGTTGCAGCATTTTTCTACTGAACTTCGCATTCCTCACACCTCCGGTGCTCACGCTCCGGTTCTTACGAACCATCGCGCTACGAACCGTCGCACGTCCCGGCAGTCGCGTTCCGGAAGCCACACTTCGCGTGCGTCGACAGTAGAGGCTGAGGGTGCGGCCTCACGCGAAGTGCGAGGCGCCAGCATAGAGATGGCTCTTAGGAACATGGATGCCGCTTCGCAGTCAGGGGACAGACGGCACCCTCTCCAACGGGTGAGACCCTCTACAAAACTCGAAAAAAGAAGTGGTGTTGGGTTTACTCGGGCTTGCTGATGAGCGCAGTCTTCGAGACGATCTCGCCGGTCTTCTTGTGCGGCTTCCTGATGACTCCGTCCATAGCCTTCTCGAGGTCGCGTGCTTCCTCGCAGAGGATCATGGCCTGGCGCATCATCTCGTGAGCGCTCGAAACGATCGGGATGTACTTCTCCCACTCCTTCGTCATGAAGCAGCCCTTGACGTTGACACCCGCGACCGACTGCGCGATCTCGTAAGCTGCACGGGCCTTCGCGAGCGCGTAGGGGTTGGTGAACTCGCCGTCGACCGCCTTGTCGGAGGTCATGACGACCTTCGGCAGCACGAGGTCCGCGCCCTTCTTGCCTGCCTTCACCTGGTCGATGACCTTGTCGAGTTCCACCTGCATCTTGCGGAACGCGCCGGTGATGGCGAGGACCTTGACGAGGTTCCCGTTGTAGTCCGCCATCTCGATCGGGTCGAGGAACTCACGGCGGGCGCCGATCATGGCGTCGGCCTTCATGATGATGTAGCCGAAGTTGCTCGCCTTGAGCGCTTCGAACTGCTCCTTCTTGGTGGTGACGTCGTCGGTGATGACGATGCAGGGGATTCCGGCCGCTGCAAGGTCTTCACGGGCCTGGGTGGGTCCGGGAAGGACGCCGTTCGGGGAAACGACGATACAGAAGTCCGGGCCCCATGCCTTCATATTGCTGACCACACGGTCGATATCCTCGGGCTGCAGCTTCGTGCCGGAGGTCGCCATGAAGGTGATCATGTCCTCACGGTCTGCGCGCTCATCGAGAAGAAGTTCGCCCATTACACCGCTGGCAATATTTCCCAGTTTTGCAATTCCAACTTTTACAACCACTTTAACACCTCTCAAAATTTGAGAACACGATAGTATCGCCAAGTTCTCATATAAACGTTTTGAAATGCCCCGAAAATTTCGTCCAATGACGGGATGGGTTAAGGGAAAGTGTTTAAGTTTGCACTGCTCATATATATTTGATGAAGCAAGGTCTGCTCACCGATCGCCAGAAGGAAGTGTTGCGCTACCGGAAGAAAGGGTTGACGCAGCAGCAGATTGCGGAGATCATCCATACCTCGAAAGCCAACGTCTGCACCATCGAAAAAGCTGCTATCGAGAACATCTCGCGCGCACGCGAGACGCTCGAATTCCTCTACACCCTTGACGCCATACACCTCTGTACGCTGAAAAGCGGCCTCGACCTGCTCAAGGCCCCCGAACTCATCTATGCCGAAGCTGAGAAACAGGGATTGAAGGTCAAATACGACACGATATCGCTCATAAACAGGCTTCGGGATGCAAACCCCGAGCGGTTCAGCGGGAGACAGGTCCGCGAGGACGTTGAGATCTATATCAACAAAGACGGCGATCTCTACTTCGGGTGATACGGTTTCGTGGGCGCGCACACGGGCTCCGTGCGGGAGCGGGAGCACCGCGGGAGCATGCCTCGCGCCCACCTGTCATGAACGCAGTCAGTGCAGCCCTTCATTCATCCCCCCGACCGCTCAGTCAGGCGAACCGGTGCCGCGCCTGCGGCGCTGGAACGGTTTGTGCAGAATCCTGAACGAGCCGATAACAAGGTTTATATCTCATTTTAAGTAATGTTTAAGAAACCGCTCTGCACGGTTCCGCCCGGATCCGGGGGACATCCGGCACCGTAAGTGCCTCTGATTCCCGAGATCGGTTCTCATATCGCATGTATGCGAATTGAGGACTCGCGGCGGGGGGTGCAGGAGGTAAGAGACAAGGTCGAACCCTCCTCACGGAGGGCCGATGTCGATACGGAGTTGTGCTCGTCACAACGGGATGACAGGAGCTGGATCTGATCGAGACGCTGGGCCAACGCCAGTGCAGCGCGCCCGGTTCCGGGAAGAATCTTCCCGGGAGCGTCAAAGAGTCAGGATCTATTGGCGACGACTGGAATGCACCCGGTGCACACCGGGACGGCAGCAGAGAGATCGGTCGAGGCGCACGGAGACGAATGTCTCTGTGCCTTCACGTTCCGCTGCCTCCATCAACTGTTTCCCTTACGCTACGGCAACATGGCGTGGCGTTCGATGTCCCGCCCCATCCGGGTTCGCCAGAGGGTTTACCGTGCCGGCACGTCCGGTACGGGACCCGGCGCACGCATCGCACTGCGGTGAACCTGCAGTCGATGCCGCACGCTACAACGCATGAAGGGTTGATTGACAAATGCCGAATTTACACAGACCACGCAGAGGATCCCTCGCGTACAGCCCGAGAAAACGGGCAAAAAGCCCGGTTCCCCGCTACGGTTCATGGCCGGAGTACACGGGAACCCCGGCTGTGCAGGGGTTTGCAGGCTACAAGGTGGGAATGACCCACGTCATCATGGTCGATGACCACAAGAGCAGCCCCACCGAAGGCAAGGACGTGATGGTGCCGGTGACCGTGGTTGAGGTCCCGCCCATGCGGGTGGCCGGCGTGCGCGCATACGGTGAAGACACCTATGGAAAGCACGCGCTGACCGAAGCGTGGACAACCGATCTCGACGAGGAGTTGTCCCGCCGGATCAACGTCCCGAAGAACCACGACACCGCCGCCGCCCTCGACGCCATCAAGGCCGCCGTCGGCGAAGGCAAGGTTGTGGAACTCTACGCTCTGGCCTACACCCGCCCGATGGAACTCACCGGCGTCCCGAAGAAGGTCCCCGACCTGATGGAGATGCGGATCGCCGGCGGAAGCCTCGACGACCAGATCGCCTACGCCGCCGAGGTCCTGGGCAAAGAGATCACCATCTCCGGGAACCTCGATGTCGGCGAGTACGTCGACGTCACCGCCGTCACCACCGGTAAGGGCACGGAAGGCCCCGTCAAGCGGTGGGGCGTCCAGGTCCGGAAGCGGAAACACTCCCGCGGCGGCAAGAAGCGCCACATCGGCAACCTCGGTCCGTGGCATCCGCACCACGTCAGGTGGCAGGTGCCCCAGATGGGCCAGATGGGTTACCAGCAGCGCACCGAGTTCAACAAGCGGATCTTGAAGATCGGCACCGACGGCGACGAGATAACACCGGCAGGTGGGTTCCTGCACTACGGTCTCGTGCGCGGCCCCTACGTGCTGATCAAGGGCTCCGTCCCGGGGCCGAACAAGCGGCTGGTCCGGATACGCTCCGCGATACGGCAGGGTGAACACACCGTTCGCACGCCGACGATCAACTTCGTCAGCGTGCAGACTCAGCAGGGGTGAGCAGCGATGAAGGCACAGGTTCGAACACTGACGGGCGATATCGCCCACGAGATCGATCTCCCGGAGATCTTCGACGAAGAATACAGACCCGATCTGATCAAGCGGGCAGTCCTCGCGCTCCAGAGCACCCGGTTCCAGCCGCACGGGACAAACCCCTACGCGGGCATGCGCACCTCCGCAGAGTCCTGGGGCAGCGGCCGTGGTGTCGCCCAGGTTCCCCGCCTGAAGAACGGCAGCAGGGTAGCCCGGGTTCCGCAGGCAACCGGCGGGCGCGCAGCGCATCCCCCGAAGGTCGAGAAGATTCTCGTCAAAGAGATCAACAGAAAAGAGAAACGCAAAGCGCTCCGGTCCGCCGTCGCCGCCAGCACCTACACCGACCTCGTCAGGGGACGCGGGCACCTCTTCAAGGGCGACCTCCCGCTGGTCTTCGAGGACCGGTTTGAGGAGATCACCCGCACCGGCGACGTCATCGCGGCGCTCACTGCGCTCGGTGTCTATGCCGACGTCGAGCGGGCGAAGGGCAGCCGAAAGGTCCGTGCGGGGCGGGGCACCATGCGTGGCCGCCGCTACAAGCAGCGCACGAGCGTTCTGATCGTCACCGGCGGCGAACCGCTCCGGGCAGCCCGGAACCTCGCGGGCGTCGATGCCGTTGCGATCGACCAGCTCAACACCGAACTCTTAGCACCCGGCACGCAGGCAGGACGCCTGACGGTCTGGACGGAATCTGCAATCAGGAGACTGGAGGAGTTCTCATGAAGCTGAAATACCCGTTCGTTACGGAAAAAGCAACGATGATGCTCGAAGGCGAGAGCAAACTCCAGTTTATCGTGCAGAGGAATGCCACGAAGCAGGAGATCAAGCGCGAGCTGGAATCGGCCTTCGAACAGGAAGTGGCCAACGTCCGCACGATGATGACCATGAAAGGCGAAAAGAAGGCCATTGTAACGTTTGCGGACGAGAAGGCGGCTGAAGAGATTCTCAGCCGACTGGGAATCATGTAAGGTGAGTGACGATGGCACATAGAATCATAGCACAGAGCCGTGGAAAAGGCGGCCCAACCTACCGTGCACCGTCGCACCGGTATAAGGCAGCACTGCGGCACGCAGGAACGAGCGACGCTCTGGTCTCCGGAAGCGTCGTCGACATCGAGCACGACCCGGCCCGCCACGCACCGATCGCTCTCGCCAGACTTGAGAGCGGCGAGAAGGTCTACGTCCTCGCCACCGAGGGTCTCGGTGTCGGGGATGCGGTCTCCTGGGGCACGGGGGGCACGGTGAAGAACGGCAACACCCTGCCGCTCCGGGAGATCCCGGTCGGCGCATACGTCTGCAACATCGAGGCCAGGCCCAACGACGGCGGCAAGTTCGTCCGTTCGAGCGGTGTCCAGGCTCTCGTCATCGGCAAGGCCGATGACGGCAGGGTCGGTGTTCGGATGCCGAGCGGCAAGAACAAGTGGTTCAACGGTGCCTGCATGGCAACCGTCGGAATCGTTGCCGGCGGCGGACGGGGCGAAAAACCGTTCGCCAAGGCAGGAAAGAAGCACTTCCACGTCAGGTCCTCTTCCGAGAAGTGGCCTCGCGTCAAGGGTGTCTGCATGAACGTCATCGACCACCCGTTCGGTGGCGGTGGGCACCAGCACTGCGGACGGCCGAAGACCGTCGCCCGTGGCACGTCCCCGGGAAGGAAGGTCGGGCATGTTGCCGCCCGGAGAACCGGCAAGTGGAAGAAGTGAGGGGTGAAGCATGGCAAAGAAGATACAGAAGAGAATGCCGCGGCGCCGCGAGGAGTTCACCTATCGCGGTTACTCCGTTGCGGACCTGCAGCAGATGGCTCTCTCCGAGCTGCTGCCGCTCATGCCGGCCAGGGCACGCAGGAAGTTCGACCGGGGTCTCTCCCGGGAGCACGAGAAACTCCTCGCCGATCTCCGGTCGGGGGATGAGCAGATTCGCACCCACCTGCGTGACATGATCATCATGCCCGAGATGCTGGGGAGAACCATCGAGATCCATAACGGAAAGGAGTTCCAGAAGGTGGAGATCCAGCCCGAGGCGGTCTTCCACTACCTCGGGGAGTTTGCACTGACCCGGAGAAGGGTCTCTCACGGCAGCGCCGGTATCGGTGCGACCCGGTCGAGTAAGTACGTACCGCTGAAGTGATGGACATGGCAAGAACAGGTTATTCAGCAACGATTGAGGGCGAGAACGTCGCTCGCGCAAAAGCGAACGAACTTCCCGTCTCTCCCAAGCACTCGATCGAGATTGCCAGGTTCATCCGGAACATGACCACCACCGACGCAAAGGCGTACCTTGCCGACGTGGTGGCGCTGAAGAAGGCCATCCCCTTCAAGCGGTTCAACCGGAACGTCGCCCACAAGCGGGGGCTCTCGAAGTGGCCCGCCGGCCGGTATCCGGTCAAGGCTGCAGAAGCCTACATCAAGCTGCTTGAGTCCGTCGAGAAGAACGCCGAGTACATCGGCCTCGACACTGAGAAGCTCCGGATCGACCACGTCGCCGCCAACACCGGCCGTGGCCTCCGGGCATTCTTCCCGCGTGCGATGGGTCGCGCTACTCCGAAGCGCAGGGAGACCGTGAACATCGAGATCGTCGTGACCGAGGTGGCGTAATGGCAATCGAGAAGAAATTTATCACTGACGGCGTGCGCAACGTCCGCGTCGAGCAGTTCCTCACGAAGGAACTCAAGCGGGCAGGATACGGCGGCATGGATATCACCCGGACGCCGCTCGGCACCCAGGTGACGATCTTTGCGGAGAAGCCCGGTATCGTGATCGGCAAGGGCGGCAAGCAGGTTCGCCAGCTGACGCAGGACCTTGCCACCGGCTACGATATCGAGTCCCCGCAGGTGGAGGTCCAGCAGGTCCAGAACCCCAACTTCAACGCCCAGATCATGGCGGAGAGGCTGGCGAACGCTCTCGAGCGCGGCTGGTACTTCCGGAAGGCCGGATCGAGCACGATTCGCCGGATCATGGAGTCCGGTGCGCTCGGCTGCGAGGTCATCGTCGCCGGGAAACTGACCGGTGCGCGGTCGCGGACCCAGAAGTTCACCGAGGGCTACATCAAGCACTGCGGCGAACCCAGCGAGACGATCGTCGAGAAGGGCTATGCGGTTGCGATCAAGAAACTCGGAACTATCGGGGTTCAGGTCAAGATCGTCCCGCCGGATGCACGGCTGCCCGACACCTTCGACGTCCTCGAACCCGAGCCGAAGCAGGCTCCGGCGGAACCCATCGAGCCCGAAGAGGTCGGTGAAGAGGTCTTCGAGGAAGAGTTCGAGGAGACCCCCGGCGAGGAGTACGAGGAGGAGAGATAAATGGCAATCTTTCGGGCGCGTGAAGTGAAACAGCTCTCCGACACCGAGCTCCTCGAGCAGGAGCAGAAACTCTCCCTCGAACTGATCCAGGAGCGGGGGAAAGTCAGCGCCGGCGGTGCCACCGAGAACCCCGGAAGGATCCGCGAGGTCAGGAGGACGATTGCGCGCATCCGAACCGAGCAGAACGCGCGGAGGAACGCATGATCTCTCCCCAGAACGTCCTTCGCCACGAGTTGATCGGGCTGGACGTTCTGGTGGTCCGTGCGAGCAACCCGGGTCATGCCGGGGTATCGGGTCGCGTCACTGATGAGACCCGAAATACCCTGGTCATCATGACCGGGCGGGGAGAAAAGCAGATACCAAAACGGTTCAGCGTGTTCCGCTTCCGGCTCCCCGACGGCACGACCGTCGACGTCGACGGGTCGAGCCTCGAAGCACAGCCGGAACGGCGAATCGGCATGCGCATCAGATAAACGAGGATGAATAATGGCACGAAACATTGGGTTAGACGTTCCCATTCCTGAAGCGGAATGTGAGGACGCAAATTGTCCGTTTCACGGCACTTTGCCGGTACGCGGCCAGGTGATTACCGGCAAAGTCGTGAGCGACCGTATGAACGGTAGCGTCGTTGTGGAGCGTGAGTTCCTCCACTACGTCAAGAAATACAAGCGGTACGAGAAACGCAGATCCCGGTACCATGCCCACAGCACGCCCTGCATCAACGCTGGCGTGGGCGACGTGGTCCGGATCGCGGAGTGTCGTCCGCTCTCGAAGACCAAGCACTTCGTTGTGGTCGAGGTGATGAAGGAATGAAGGCGATGCAGGCAAAGATTCCGCGCGCCCTCGCCACCGGCTCCAGGATGGTCTGCTCCGACAACACCGGCGCACGGCTCGTGGAGGTCGTCTCGGTCGACCGTTACCACGGCGTCCGCCGTCGGCAGCCCTGCCTGGGCATCGGCGACGTCGCGACCGTGAGCGTCAAGAAAGGCACCCCCGACATGCGACGGAAACTCGAGAAGGCAGTGGTCATCCGGCAGAAGAAGGAGATCCGCCGCCCGAACGGTGTCCGTCTCTCGTTCGAGGACAACGCCATGGTGCTCATCAACGATCGCGGCGAGCCGAAGGGAACCGAGATCAAGGGGGCTGTCCCCCGTGAGATCGCGGAGCGTTTCCCGAAGATCGCCTCCATGGCGACGACAATCGTGTAAGGTGTGGTAAGAATGGTACGCATAGTTAGCAAACAGCCGAGAAAACAGCGCAAGGCGCGTTACAACGCACCGAACCACACCCGGGGCCGTTTCCTCTCCGCATCGCTCTCCCCTGAGCTCCGCGGGAAGTACAACAGCCGGAGAACCCGTGTGGTCAAGGGCGACACCGTGAAAGTACTCCGTGGAGACTTTGCCGGCGACGAAGGCGTCGTCGATGCGGTGGACATGAAGACGTGCCGGCTGGTCGTGCACGGCGTGATGGCGACGAAGGCGGACGGAACCGAGGTTCCCCGGCCGGTCGATCCCTCGAACGTGCAGATCACGAAACTCAACCTGAAGGACAAACTACGTGAGGAGAGGCTCGGAGGCGGAGCATAATGTCCAAATATCTCAAGCGGCTGGTAGCGCCGGAATCCTGGCATATCCCGAAGAAAGTACAGAAATTCGTCATGAAGACCGCTCCCGGCCCCCACAACGCCGACGCTCTGCCGATCGGTGTCTGGCTCCGCGAGCACATCGGTCTCGCACAGAACGCGAGCGAGGTCAGAAAGATCCTGCACCAGCGGGACATCATCGTCAACGGACGGGCCTGCAAAGACCCGCAGATGGGCCTCGGTGTCTTCGACATCGTCTCGATCCCGAAGCTCGGGAAGCACTACCGCATCCAGTTCGATGTACGGGGTAACCTGAGCGCCGTCGAGATCCCGGCGGAGTCCGCAAAGACCCGGCTCTGCAAGATCCGGAACAAGACCACGGTCAAGGGCGGCAAGGTCCAGTTGAACCTTGCGTTCGGTGCGAACATCCTCGCCGACAACACCTACCGGGCAAAGGATTCCGTCGTCGTGACCCTCGGGACGGACGGCGAAGACCGGTTCAGGATCGTCGACCACTTCCCCTTCGCGGAAGGCAACATGGCCACGATCGTCGGCGGGAAGCACTCCGGCAAGGTCGCGAGGATCGTCGAGATCGTCAAGACGGCAAGCTCCGTCCCGAACCGCGTCATTCTCGCGGACGACTCGGCCGGCGAGCGGTTCGAGACCATCGAGGAGTACGTCTTCATGGTCGGCCGCTCCGCGATAGCACCCGAACTGGAGGCCCTGGCATGACCGCGATGAAGGATATCTACATCGACAAGGTCGTCGTGCACATGGGCGTCGGGGAGAGCGGCGAGCGGCTGGTCAAGGCGGAGGATCTCGTGAAACAGATCACCGGCCAGAAGCCCGTCCGCACCATCGCGAAGCGGACCCAGCCGGCGTTCGGTATCCGGAAGGGCGCACCCATCGGGTGCAAGGTCACCCTGCGCCGGGAGAACGCCGAGAAGTTCATCACGACCGCCCTCGACATCATCGAGCGGCGGCTTGCTCCTTCGCAGTTCGACCGGACCGGGAACGTCTCCTTCGGTATCGAAGAGCACACCGACTTCCCGGGCATGTCTTACGATCCGACAATCGGGATCTACGGTATGGACATCAACGTGGTGCTCGAGTACAAGGGCGTGCGGGTCGCACGGAGAAGCGTCGAGCGCAGGAAACTGCCGGTCGACCAGAAGGTGAACAAAGAGGAAGCCATCGCATTCATGCGCGAGCGCTACCAGGTGGAGGTGTAAGGAATGGCGGAAGAGTCAGGAGCGCCTGCATCGGGCGAGAACGTACGGAAGTTCGGCCGCGGCGCGAACGAGTGCCGCATCTGCGGCCGGAAGCAGGGCCTTGTACGGAAGTACGGCATCTACTTCTGCCGCCAGTGCTTCCGCGAGTGGGCGAGCAAGATGGGCTTCAAGAAGATGAACTAGGGGTAGAGAATATGGCACGACTGAATCCAATCGCAGACGCGATGAGCACGATCAAGAATGCCGGAGACGCTGGAAAGAACGAGGTTATTGTAGAACCCGCCAGCAAGCTTCTCGGCGCAATGCTCCGCGTCATGCAGGAAAACGGCTTTATTAGCGGCTTCGAGTTCATCGACGACGGCCGCGGCGGCCAGTTCCGGGTCCAGCTCTCTGGAACGATCAATAAGTGTGGCGCCATCAGCCCCCGGTTCCCGGTGACGATGGCTGATATGGAATACTGGGAGTCGCAGTACCTCCCCGCGAAGAACTTCGGCATCCTGATCGTCTCCACCTCGAAGGGAGTTATCTCTCATGCAGAGGCACGGGGCGAGGGGATCGGCGGGCAGCTGCTGGGCTACGTCTACTAAAAGGAGGGAGATGAGTATGGCAATAACACGACAGGTCGAGATCCCTCCCGGCGTTGACGTCACGCTCGACGGCGGTGTGCTTACGGTCTCCGGACCGAAGGGCACGCTGGTCCGCGACATGCGCTTCCCGCAGATCGAGATCGCGGTCGAGGGTGACAAGGTCGTCGTCTCCACGGCATCCGACAAAAAGCGGATCCTTGCCATGACCGGCACGCTCGAGGCGCATGCGAAGAACATGATCCGGGGTGTCGTCGACGGCTACGAGTACCGGATGAAGGTGGTCTACAGCCACTTCCCGATCCAGCTCAAGCAGCAGGGCAACCGCCTCGAGATCAATAACTTCCTCGGCGAGAAACAGCCCCGGATCGCAAAGATCATCGAGGGTGTCACCGTCAAGCTTGGAAACGACGAGGTAACGCTCACCGGTATCGACAAGGAGAAAGTGGGCAACACGGCCGCAAACATCGAGCACGCGACCAGGATCACGAAGCGCGATCCGCGGGTGTTCCAGGACGGCATCTACATCACTGAGAGGGCGTGAAAACAATGGACGAAACAAGAAAATTGATCCGCGTCCGCACCCGGCACAACAAGCCCGCCTTTAAGCGGCGGGGCCTTCACCGCAAAGTGAAACTTGCAGATGTCTGGCGGCGTCCGCGCGGTCTGCAGAGCAAGCAGAGGCGGCAGTTCAAGGCGAAGGGTGCCCTCCCCCGGCCGGGATACGGGGCCCCCGTCGCAGTTCGCGGCATGCACCCGAGCGGTTATGCGGAGGTGCGGGTCTTTACACCGGCGGATCTTGTCGATCTGAATCCCGAGACCCAGGCCGTCCGGATCGCCGGATCCGTGGGCAACAGGAAGCGCGGAGCAATTCAGGAGCGGGCGCTGGAACTCGGGCTCAAAGTCCTGAACGCAAAAGACCTCACTCCCGCGGCTGAGGTACCTGCCGCAGCCGAAGAAGAAGAGGTGAACGAGGATGAGTGATCTCGCCAACCAGAAGCGAATGGCGGCTGCCATTCTCAAGTGCGGGATCAACCGTGTCTGGTTCGATCCCGAGCGGCAGGCCGATATCGAGGGAGCGATCTCCAGAAACGACCTGCGCGAGCTTATCGGGGAAGGCGCGATCAGAGCGCACCCCGCGAAAGGGAACAGCCGCGGCAGAGCCCGTGTCCGGATGGCAAAGCGTTCCTACAGCCACCGGAAAGGCCCGGGCCGCAGGAAGGGTGCCGCCGGCGCACGGAATGCCGGCAAGCGGGTGTGGATCCGCAAGATCCGGGCACAGCGCCGCACTCTGCGCGAGATGCGTGAGGAAGGTACAATCGACCGCGGTCTCTACCGCCTGATGTACCGGCGGGCTTCCGGAGGCCAGTTCCGGAGTGTGTCGCATCTTGCGGCTCAGATTGAGATTACGGCAGGGAGGATGAAATAATGGCAACCGGCCCAAGATACTTCGTGCCCTTCCGGAGAAGGCACGAGGGCAAGACCGACTACTACAAGCGGATGTCGCTCCTGTCGTCGGGGACGCCGAGGATGGTCGTCCGGAAGACGAACCGGCAGATCATCGTACAGCTGGTCGTTCCCGAGACCGAAGGGGATCGCACCCTGGTGGCCGCATACTCGACCGAACTCGCCGGCTACGGCTACGAGGGATCGAATGCGAGCACCCCGGCGGCCTACCTGACCGGTATGCTCTTCGCGGTCAAGGCGCTGAACGAGGGGTATGACGAGGCAATCCTCGACATCGGGCTTGCCCGGGCAAAACCCGGAGCGCGGGTCTTTGCCGCTCTCAAGGGAGCGGTGGATGCGGGTCTCGACGTCCCCTACGGCGAATCGATCCTCCCCGATGAAGAACGGCTCAAAGGTGCCCACATCGTGGAGTTTGCTCCCGAGCAGGCGGGCGACCTGGTAGCGAATGTAGAGGCTACGGCTCTGGCCATCAAGAAGGAGCTGGTGTGACATGGCATACGTACAGGAAGAATGGATTCCGCTCACCGGTCTCGGGCGCATGGTCGCCGCAGGCGAGATCACCAGCATCGATGAGGTGCTCGCGAGCGGCAGGCCGATCAAGGAGCCGCAGATCGTCGATCTCCTCCTGCCCGATCTGGAGGACGAGGTGCTGGACATCAACATGGTCCAGCGGATGACGGACTCGGGCCGCCGTGTGAAGTTCCGCACCGTCGTGGTGGTCGGCAACAGGAACGGTTACGTCGGGTTCGGCCAGGGGAAGGACGTCCAGGTCGGCAACGCGATCCAGAAGGCAATCGCAAACGCAAAACAGAACCTGATCAAGGTCTCCCGCGGCTGCGGGAGCTGGGAGTGCGGCTGCGATGCCGCTCATTCGATCCCGATCGAGGTGACCGGGAAGTCGGGCAGCGTCAAGGTGACGCTGAAACCCGCCCCGCAGGGTATCGGTCTCGTGACCGGGGATATCCCGAAGAAAGTCCTGACGCTTGCAGGCATCAAGGATGTCTGGGCGTTCAACCGGGGGCAGACCCGGACGACCATCAACTATGCCAAGGCGACGTTTGAGGCGCTCAAGCAGACGAACATGGTTCGGATTGGAGGGACGGAGTGATGTACGCGGTAGTACAGGTGCGCGGCGTCGTCAACACCAACCGCGAGATCAAGGACACCCTGAAGATGCTCCGCCTGCACCACGTGAACCACTGCGTCCTCGTGCCCGATACGCCTGCGTATCTCGGCATGATCCGCAAGGTGAAGGACTTCGTGGCGTACGGTGAGGTGGACAAAGATACTCTGGCCACCCTCCTGCGTACCCGGGGCAGACTGACCGGGGACGAGAAGCTGACCGACGAATACGTCCGCGCGCATACCCCGTATGCCGATATCGGTGAGTTCGCGGCAGCACTCTGCAACGGCGAGACGAGCTTCCGTGATCTGGTGGAGATCAAACCGGTGCTGAGACTACATCCTCCGCGAAAGGGCTATAAAACCATCAAGCGAACCTTTCAGCAGGGTGGAGCTCTCGGCTACTATGGCCCCCAGATCAACGATCTCCTCTACAAGATGAGGTGAGACTGATGCCCGTAAACAAGAGATCCAAATACAGGGGTTCACGGACCTGCGGCGGCGGTACGCACAAGAACCGGCGTGGCGCCGGCAACAGGGGTGGACGGGGTAGAGCCGGGCAGCGCGATCACCGCTTCTCTCACTTCTACCTGAAGGGCGAGATATCCAACGGTAAGCACGGCTTTATCAGCAAGACTTCCGTGCCGGTATCCGCCCTCGATATCGGTGAGATCGACCAGATGGCCGAAGCACTGCTTCGTGAAGGACTTGCCACCCAGGAGGGCGATCTCATCGCCCTCGACGCCGGCGAACTCGGCATCGATAAGGTGCTCGGCGGTGGAAGAGTCACCCACAAAATGAGTATCTCCGCCCGGGAGTTCTCCGAACGCGCCCGGGCTAAAATCGAGGAGATGGGCGGTCAGACAACGACCGCTTGATCTTCTTTTTCAGGTGAAACTATGGGAGATCTGCTGGATAGATTTGAACCCATCCTTGCAGCGATGCCTGCAGTCAGAGGGCCGGATGGGCACGTCCACTTCAAGAATAAACTCATGTGGACGCTTGCGATTCTGCTCCTCTACTTTGCATTGACCAACATCAATATCTTCGGGCTCTCTCCTGAGTCGCAGGATATTTTCGGATTGTATCGTGCCCTGCTTGCCGGTGCGAGCGGTTCGCTTCTGCATCTCGGTATCGGGCCGATCGTCACCGCGTCGATCGTGCTGCAGCTACTCAAGGGTGCCGGACTCCTGCAGATCGATACCAGTGAAGCACGCGGGCAGGTCATGTATATGGGCCTGCAGAAACTGCTCATCTTCGTGATGATCATCGTCGAAGCGTTCCCCATGGTCGCGAGCGGGATGATGATGCCCGACGCGACGGTGGCCGCGCAGTTCTTCGGCGGCAATATGTTCACGGTCTCGCTCCTGATCTTCCTCCAGGTCTGCCTCGGCGGGCTTCTGGTGGTGCTGATGGACGAGGTCGTCACCAAGTGGGGTGTCGGTTCGGGCGTGGGGCTCTTCATCGTTGCGGGGGTCTCGCAGGGTCTCGTGAACGGGTTCCTGAACTGGCAGACGGGCACCGATCCCTTCCCGATCGGGTTCTTCCCGCGGCTCTTCGCCATAGGTACCTCGGGAGCGAACTTCCTCGAGTACTTCGGCACGGATCTCCTGGCCCTGATCACGACGATAGCCATCTTCATGGTCATCGTCTACGTGGAGTCGACCCGTATCGAGATCCCGCTTGCACATACCGCCGTCCGCGGCGCCCGTGCGCGGTTCCCGGTGAAGCTCATCTATGCGAGCGTTCTGCCGATGATCCTCGTCCGGGTGCTGCAGGCGAACATCCAGATGATCGGGATGTTCCTCTCGAACGCCGGGATAACGATCTTCGGTGAGTTCCAGGGGCAGGTGCCGGTAAACGGCCTGATGTGGTACATCGCGCCGATCAACGCCCCGCAGGACTGGATGTGGTGGCTCTCCGAGCTCGGGCACGCACCGTGGGAGATCATGCTGCGTATGGGCATCGACATCACCGTCATGGTGGTCGGGGGCGCAATCTTCGCGCTCTTCTGGGTCAAGACCGCGGGTCTCGACTCGAAGGACGTGGCCCGGCAGATCCAGAGAAGCGGGATGCAGATCCCCGGCTACCGGCGGAACGCCCAGGTGCTCGAGAAGTATCTCGACCGCTACATCCCGCGGATCACCGTCATCGGCGGTGTCTTCATCGGCCTTCTCTCGGTCGTCGCGAACCTCTTCGGTGTGGTGGGCGCGGTCGGGGGAACGGGTCTGCTGCTTGCGGTGAGTATCACCTACCGCCTCTACGAGGAGGTCGCAAGCCAGCAGATCATGGAGATGTACCCGTTCATGCGGTCGTTCTTTGGGAAAGAGTAAGTTCGGAGGCCTGACCCGGAGGTCAGGCCGGAGAAGTTACTCTTGGAGAAGCGACGCATCAGCGTTCGCTTCGACTAAGGGTGAGTCCTGAAGCGTTGCCCGAATGGCAGCGCTGGAGGAGTTGCTCCGGGAGAAAAAGGTGCATCAGCACCTTTTTCGACTGGGATAATCCCTCTTTTGACGGGGTTAACCCTTTTATCCTTCCCCAAAAACCGCACAGAACCCATTTTCTACCCGGGATCACCCGGGCTCGAAGCAATTCCGAAAGGCATTACTCTTTCAGGCACGGATTTATCTGAATAGCGAATGATACCCTAACGGGAGTGATAAAGTTGGGAAAGAAAGTTGTCGTGACGGGGGTTCCGGGTGTCGGAAAGACCACCGTCATCAATGGCGCGATGGAGAGGCTGGCGGCCGAAGGCGTTGAGTATACGGCCGTCAACTTCGGCACGTTCATGTTTGAGGTTGCCAAAAAGGAGAATCTGGCCGCGGATCGCGACGAGATGCGCAAGCTCGAGAAAGACGTCCAGAAACGCCTTCAGCAGGCGGCTGCTTCGGGAATCGCCGCCGTGAGCGCTGATGCGAACATCATCATCGACACGCACAGCAGCGTCAAGACCCCGACGGGGTTCCTTGCGGGGCTGCCCGAATGGGTGCTCCGCGAGTTGATGCCCGATATCGTCGTGCTGGTGGAGACCGACCCCGACCAGATCCTGCTGCGCCGGCTCGGCGACGCTTCGAGAACCCGCGACATGGAAGGATACCGCGCGATCGCCGAACATCAGGAGTTCAACCGCGCGGTCAGCGCGGCATACGCAATGTACACCGGCTGCACCATCAAGATCGTCCGGAACGAAAACTTCCTGCTCGAACAGGGTATCGACGACCTGGTGAGTGTGCTGAGGTAACCTGATATGGTGGACCTGAAGAAGCACGGACCAACGATCGCTCTCCTCTTTACCATGCTCGTGATGCTCTCATACGGCATCGAGTGGATACGGGTGACGGTCGGCCTGGCGATGGACGCAGTGCTGGGTCCCTTCATCGACACCCTCGGGGTGCCGTTCTTCGTCATGATCCTGATCCTCTCCAGTATCACGGGTCTCTACTCCTCGCTCGTCCAGAAGTACACCATCGACTACGAGAAGATGCAGGAGACGCAGGCGAAGATGAAGGTGTTCCAGAAGGAGTTCCGGGAGGCCCAGCTCTCCGGGGACGAAAAGAGAGTCAAGAAACTCCAGGGAAAGCAGGAGCGGATGATGCAGGACCAGCTGGATCTCTCCCGGCAGCAGTTCACGCCGATGGCGATCATCCTGGTGCTCTCCGTGCCGATCTTCTTCTGGCTTCTCCTGCGGCTCCCCGAAGTCGGCACACCGGTCGCCATCGCAAGCGGCATCGTGATGCCCTTCTTAGGAGCGGTCAGCCTCTCGGAGATGGCGTTCTGGATCGTCCCGGCCTGGATCCTGTGGTACATGATCTGTTCGCTGACCGTCAGCCAGGTGATCCGGAAGTCCCTCAACATCGGAGGGCTCTGATGCGGATCACCATCAGCGGCCCGCCGGGGAGCGGCACCACGTCGCTCGCCCGCTACCTTGCCGGGAAGCACGGGCTCGCCCTCATCTCCGCGGGGGAGGTCTTCCGCCAGCTCGCGAAGGAGCACGGCATGGAACTCGCCGAGTTCGGGCAGTTCGCAGAAAGCGATCCTTCGGTCGACCGGATGATCGACGCCCGGCAGAAGGAGATCGGGGAAGCCTCCGACAACATCATCGTCGAAGGGAGGCTTTCGGGCAGGATGGTCGAGAACGCCGATCTCCGGATCTGGCTTTCCGCATCGCTCTCCTGCCGGGCAAAACGCATTGCGGGGCGCGACGGGATGGATGAGGAGGGAGCCCGGATCTATACCGAGAACCGGCAGCGTTCGGAATCGACCCGCTACCGGAACTACTACGGTATCGATATCGACGACCTCTCGCCGTACGACATCGTCCTCTCGTCAGGGACCTTCGGCGTGGACGCCCTCGGCGCGATTGTGGATACCGTGATCGCGTGCCTCGCCAGACAGCGCGAAGGCGCTCGTTAGCGAAAGACACTTCATCTTATTTTTATCCGGTTGTTGCCTCTCGTAGTGCTGTGGGTGCCCCGGGCCTCGACTGCGCTCACGCTCGTTCCCGCGACGAATACAGGTTCCAGCTGCATAACTAGGTGAAAGCATACCGGTCAATTCCTGCACGATGGGGGGCGGGCGGGAATGACAACAGGCCGCCTCTTACGCGACAGAGACGGGGGAGGGGAGCTGCTCCCCCCTCCCCGTCGGCCCCACCCCCAATGGCGATACCCCCATGGTCCACTGCACGAAGAGATGCTGGAGATGGGTGGCGCCCCGATTCGGCCTGGAGAACACGGCTTTCCAGGGGATATCGCCACGCACTGCCCCCGCCCCGAGGGGCGGGGGAGGAGCGCGAAGCGCGGGTGGGGTGGGGGTTATGAAGGGAGAGAGCGAAAGACTCCTGACTCATCACACCCCAAAGCGGCGACCTCCCCCTGAGCCCAAACGGTGGGACGAAATCGTCCATCAAAGCCCGGTGCCCCTCTTCGCCTTTATCCTTTTGATGCGCCGGAGCCGTGTCCACTCCTGCCGCTCCATCTCGTCGCGCTGGTCATCGATGAACCGGCGGAGCTCCGTGAGTTCCGGGATGATCTTGAACTCCAGCGCGTTCACCCGCCGCCGCGTCTTCTCGATCTCGTCGAGCAACCGTTTGACTCCTCCTTCGAGTTCGGCGGTCGCAATGATCGCCATCAGGAGTTCCTCGTAGGCGTCGGCTGCGTCGTCGATGACCGACGATGTCCCGAGGATGCCGTAACCGCGCTGGTCGAGCGTCTTTTTCACCATCACCGGTTCGAGATCCGGGAGCCGCACCCCGAAGACGTTCCTGTGTCCGGCAGTACAGGATGGACTGGCCTCCACCGAGAGCGCTGCAAGGAGCACTCCCGTCGCCCCCTCCATCATGGTGGCGACCGCCGCCATCTCCCGTGCCCCGGCGTACTTCTCCTCGAGTGCCCGGCGCTCCCGGGCGGCCTCTTCAGTGAGCCTGACCAGTTCCAGCATCATGCCGTCGAGTTTCATCGACAAAAGCCGGTGCACCCTCTCTGCGAGCGCCAGCCGCCGCCTGACGATCAGGAGGCCGGACCGGGTGGGTTTGATATCGTCGACCGGCATGATGCCTCTCCTACAGGACGATGTACTGCCATATCCGCTCGGGCGCGAGATCGAATGCTTTTCCCCGTGCGATTGCCCGCAGATTCGCGACCTCGTACTTCTTCCGCTCAAGGTAGGCAAGCACCGGCAGAACCGAGAACGGGTGCCGCCGGGAGAGGGCCTCCAGGTGGTGGAGCCTGACGCGGGTGACTGCCATCTCGATCTCGTGAACGGGCCTCCTGCGCCGGTGCCATCGCTGCCAGACCAGTTCTGCGGCGTCAACACTCGCGAAGTTCGGATCCTGGCGGAGTTCGCGCACCGCCTGGGTGAGAACCGGGACGATGTCGGTATCGAGGAAGATACTGACGAACTCCCCTTCCGTCTCAATGCCGTAGAGCCTTTGGAAGAGGGTGATGGGGATACGGCCGCCGGGGATCATTGTCCGGTCGATGGTCGCGATATCGCATGCCTCTTCCGTGCAGTGGAGCCGGAGGAGGTTTCTCATGTTGGTGATGTCGATCTCGAACCGGAGGTAGGCGTTCAACTCCTGGCACCCGCTGCACCCGATTGCGGCAAGACCGAGCAGGCCGGCATAGTATTGCCGGTAAAGGTCGTCCTCGATCCGGGCAAATGCGCCCGTCTCACCGCAGATCCGATAGTAATCCGCAAGAACCGGATAGAGCCGCCAGCCCTGGAGCGCCTCGATGGCCTCGCCGCAGTTTGTGAAGTTGAGGAGGCGGTCGAGGAGCGGACTGTCGAGTTCCCCCGCCGGGACGAGGAGGTCGCGGATCCGGCGGCGGGGTATGTCGTGAATCGTGCCCCGCAGGATCGCCATGACGTTTGCGATGTCCCACCGGTTGAGGTATTCCCCGGCCAGGGTATGCAGGTCGCCGGGAGCGATCGCCATGGCGTGCCGGAACGACTGCGCCAGGTTGCGGTTTACCGCCGCCTCGATGAGCTGGGCGCCGGAAAAGTCGTGCACGAGATCCAGGATGTTCTGCCGGTACTCTTCCTGCTTGCTGAGATGAGTGACGATCTCCGGTAAGCTCATCTGCATGATCCGCAGGTACTCTTCACGGGGAAGGAGCGTCGTCCTCCTTACCCGGAACCGGGTGCAGGCGTAGATGCATGAGGGGGAGGTCACGCCCAGCGGGGGCATGCACCCCCATTACCGTTTCCTGCTATAAATGCGCACCCGGTTGAGGTCGGGGGCGGTGAGGGCGGCCGCGAGGATGGCGCAGGCAGGCCCGGCCGGCGATGCAGGGCCTAGAGGCACCGCTAGCAGCCCGGGGCGACCGGATGAGGTGTCGGCCTCCTTCGGAGAACTGGATGGGGGATGTTTGAGGCTTGCAGCACCGGCATGACGATCATCGTCAACAGTTCGCTCTCCGGGTACTCCGGCCCGTTGTAATAGTGCTCGTAGACGGTGCCGACGGGCTGGAGCCCGTTCTTCTCTATCCAGCCCGCCATCTCCTCGTACGTCGGCGCCATATCTCGATATGCGCCGCGGTACATGCAGAAGACGAATTTGCCTTCCGGGATGGAGCCCGATCGAATGTCTCCTTTCTCCGGCAGCACCTTCGGTACGGGAAATCCCATCTCTACATCGAGGTTCTGCATATCCATGTTGTGATATGCCACATACGGGACGTCTGAGAGATGTTCTCCGAGTTCCTTCAGGTAATCGGCCATTCTGCCGTAACCCCCGCCAATCAGCATCGGCAGATCTTCGACCTTTGCCCGGGTGCGGATCGACAAGGTAGGTTGCTCTCTCTTCTGCAACAGTTCAATGTTCGATACTCTCGGCATCTTACTTCTCCAATCCTCCCGGCGCGTCTATTTACCCTGTAAGCGGTCCGGGCTCTCTCTTCTCAGTCGATGATTCCATCTCGCTCTTCAAATACTTTCTGTCGGTGGGCCGCTCTCCGCCCGCGCAGATAAGATTCATATCCCGTGCCGACAATCCGCCTCCGATCGCCATGCCCTGCTCGATCGTGACGGGGGATCTCTTTGCCGGCCACGACGCGCCCGGCCATCCCGAGTGCCAGGCACGTCTCGATGCGGCTCTCGCCGGGGTGCCGGCCGGCGCACGCCGCATAGCCCCGGAGCGGGCGACACCTGAGGACCTCGCACGGGTGCACACCGGGCGGCATATCGAAGGGATCCGCTCGTTCTGCCGGGAGTGCCCCCCGGGCCGGGCCCGTTACCTCGACCCGGACACCTACGTCACCTCCTGTTCCTTCGACGCGGCCCTCTATGCTGCCGGAGCCGCATGGCAGGCGGTGGAGCGGGCGCTTCTGGGCGAGCACTCTTTCGCTCTCGTCCGCCCGCCGGGGCACCATGCCGCACCCGATCGGGCGATGGGGTTCTGCCTCTTCAACAACGCCGCCGTCGCGACGGCACGGGCGCTCCGTGAGGTCGACCGGGTGGCGATCGTGGACTGGGACCTGCACCATGGGAACGGCACACAGACGATCTTTTATGGGAGCGACCAGGTGCTCTTCTGCTCGGTTCACCAGGCGGGGATCTTCCCCGGCACCGGGTGGCCGGAGGAGCGGGGTGCCGGTCCGGGCGCGGGATATACCGTCAATGCGCCCCTCGAAGGGGGTTCAACCGGCGCCGACTACGCACTGGTCTTTCGCGATGTCTTTGTTCCGATGCTCCGGCGGTTCGACCCGGAGGTCGTGGTGGTCTCGGCAGGCCAGGACGCGCTCTTTGACGACCCGCTCGGTTCGATGCAACTCCGGCCCGAAGACTTCGGCGCGCTGACCGGGATGCTCGTGGACGCGACATCTGCATCTCTCGCCCTCGTGCTCGAAGGCGGTTACGGCCGGTCGCATGCGGAGGCGATCGGGGCGATCCTCGCCGCCCTCGACGGAGCCCGCTTCAGTCCCGTCGGCGGCGGGGCGAAGGCAAGCACCCGTCACCTCGTGGAGGCGTATGTCGGCCGCCGGCATGCCGTCCCGCTCTGACGTTGATCAGGTTCATCTCCTCCCGGGTCGATCGGATGACCATGAACCGCATCTTCGATCGGATCCTGATGATTACGGGTGCTCTTCTCCTCCTCGCCCTTGCCGCCGCACCGGCGGTCTTTGCCGTCGCGGTGTACCCGGGAAGCGAGGTGACGCTCACCGGAACGAGCACGGGGAGCGATACCGTCTATCTCTTCGTGACCGGCCCGAACCTCCTGCCCGCCGGCGGGCGGCTTGACGATCCGCATACGGCCGTGCGTCCGGGAGATCCGGGGAGTTTCACGAGGGTGACGGTCGGTAGCGACGACCGCTGGACCTACCGCTGGAGGACGGGCGAGGCCGGGCTCGACCCCGGGACGTACACCGTTTACGCCGTGGAAGCGCCCGTAGACCGCCGAAACCTCTCGGGCCACGGTTATACGACCATCCCCGTCACCTTCGGCTCCCCACCGGGAGTTCCGGCTATGGGAACCGCCGTGCCCGCCACCTCGCCCGCGGAGACGCCGACGGCTACGGTGCCGGCGACTACGCCCTCTCCTGCCCCGACGACAGCAGCACCCCCCTTCGCCGCCCTCATGACGGCCGGTGTGGCGGTTGCTGCGGCTATCCTCTTCCTGCGGCGCTGACCCGCCCGGGAGAGGCTCTCCGATCCCAAAAATATATATCCATAAATGCACTATTTTGTACAATAATGTTCTGTAGCGTCGGGGGCGTCCCGCCTCCGTCCCGCTGCACGTCCCCCTCCTGATCGCTCGTCGAACCCCAATAGTATGAGATTGATACCATGAAATCGAGAGATATTGCAATCGTCGGCATACTCCTTGCCATAGGGGCCATCATCAGGTACATGTCCCTCCTGATCCCCGGCCCCATCGTATCGAACCTCGTGATCGCCTTCTACTGCCTCGCCATCATCCTGATCGCGCCCACGTTCCGCGAAGCGCTCGGGATTGGCGTCGTAGCGGGCGTCGTCTGTGCGCTTCTCAGCCACTCGATCTTCCCGCCCGCAAACCTCGTCAGCGAACCCATCGGTGCGGTCGTCTGCCTCGGGGTCTACCTGGTGCTGAGGGACCGGTTCTTCCTCGCCCCGGCGGTGACGACGCTTCTTGCCACCTTCGCGAGCGGGTTCTCGTTCATCCTCATCGCCATCCTTGCCGTGGCCCCGACCGTCCTTGGAAAGTTCGGGACCTTCGAGGCGTTCCTCGCAGTCACCGTGCCGATCGTCCTGATCACGGCGGGGGTCAACGCCGTCGTCGCTCAGGCGCTCGAGATGCCCGCATCGCGGGCACTGATGCGGGGAGCCCGAGAGAAGGCCCCGGGACGGGATGCGAGGCCGGTTGATGAGTCCTGAGACCGGCCGGGAGACCGCCTTCTCCCTCCGGGGGGTCTCCTACACCTACCCCGGGTCGGAGACGCCGGCGCTCAACGGGATCAGCCTCGCTATCGCGAAAGGGGAGATCGTCTTCGTCACCGGCCCCACCGGGGCGGGCAAGACGACGCTCTGCCTTGCGGCGTCCGGCATCCTCCACCACGAGTACGGGGGCGTGCTTGAGGGTACGGTCACCATCCTCGGAAAGAACGTCCGGGACTACCGGAACATGGGCGAGATCGGGAGAGGCGTCGGCGTGGTCTTCGACGACGCCGAAGCGCAGCTCATCTTCACGACCGTCGAGGAGGAGGTCGCATCCGGGCTCGAGAACCTCGGAATCCCCCGGGAGGAGATGGAGCAGAGGCTCCGCGCGGTGATGGAGGCGACCGGGATCGCCGATCTCGCGGACCGTGCCCCGCACACCCTCTCCGGGGGGCAGAAGCAGCGGGTCGCCATCGCCGCGACCATCGCGCTCGGCACGAAGATCCTGATCCTCGACGAACCCACCGCCGAACTGGACGCTGAGGCGACCGCCGCCGTATCCACCCTCCTCCGGAGGCTTTCCGGGGAGGGCACCGCCGTGCTCATCGTCGAGCAGAAGATCGGCGACCTCGCCGCCATCGCGGACAGGATGGTCGTCGTCGAAGACGGAGCGATCGCAAGGGTCGGGTCCCCCGCCGAGATGATGCAGGAGCCCGTCCGGGAGCACCCGCCGGCCGGCAACGTCCGGCTTCCCGCACCGGCGGCAGCCTCCCCGGGAGTCCCCGTCATATCCGTCCGGGGGCTTGTCCACCGCTACGACGGGGTCGCGGCCATCAGGGGCCTCGATCTTGAGATTGCTTCCGGGGAGATCGTGGCCGTGGCCG
>NZ_FMID01000063.1 GCF_900095385.1 Methanoculleus chikugoensis | reverse complement strand
GGGGGAATACTCCCCCCTCCCCGTCAGCCCCTCCCCCAATGGCGATATCCATGGGAAACCCGCACACGGGCAGGTGCGGCAAAAGAAAAAGGATGACCCCTCAGCACTATCTTACTAAATCGCGCTGAGCCCTGTCGGTCCCCTCCCCTTCAGTGCTTCACACCCCGCTTCTTGAGTTCCTCCGACTTCTTCTTCGAGCACTCCTCGCACCGGAACTCGGGCGCCGGATCGTTCGATTTGTCATAGTTCTGCGCCCGGACGAGGCGGTAGCCCCGGGCGACCTTCCCACAGTCCACGCACCGGACCTCCTCTTTGACCTCCCACTGGGCGGCGAGCGTCTCGGAGGTGAAGATGAACCGGTCGACCCAGAAGAAGCTGAGGCCGCCGATGAGGTTCGCGACGACGGTGGCGGCGAGCGTCCCGAGGCCCGCGAGCCAGTAGAGCACCACGGCGAGGATCGGCGTCGAGAGCTGCCACCGGACGAGATAAAGCCCGTATCGCTTGAAATTTACTTCCACGTATAAAATTCGGTGGGCGACCTCATAAAACCGGGGTCGGCACCAGTACCCTGCTAACGATCTTGAGGAAGTTCCCGTGAGATCAAACCACCGATCGTCCTTCGCACCTCTCGGTGCTCATGCTCTTGTCGTTCCGACAGTCGCACTTCGCGTCCTTCGCGGCTCGAAGCCTACGGCTTCTCAAACTCCTTCCCCAAAGGGGAAGTCGTTCTTCGCGCGAGCTAACCGGAATGGGCAACAATACGGTCTCACGCGAAGAGCGACGGATGGGACATCCGGAGCTTGAGATGCCCGAAGGGTTTCGAAGAACGCGAAGCCGCGAATGCCGGTGCCCGGTGCTGCTGACTTCGCGTTTAAGGCGTCACCCGAGCACCAGGATCCGGCGGGTCAGGCTCTTGTGCACCCGCTGCTCGTGCTCCTGCAGGACGGTGAAGTGGCGGGCGGCGATCGACGTGATGTCGCGGTGCGTGACGACGACCGCGCGCCTCCCGGGCCGGAGGATGCGGCGGATCTCCGCAAGCGATCCGTCGTAGAGCCGGTCCATGCTCTCGGCGCGGATCCTGACCGACTGGCCGTAGGGGAGGTCGGTTACGACCGCGTCGAGCGCCCCGTCGCAGACGGGAACCATCGTAGCGTCGGCGATCATCACCTCTGAGCCCGGGAGGTTCTGCCGGTAGCCGTCGACCATCGCGGGGTCGAAGTCGCTCCCGAGGATCCGGACGCCGATCTCCCGGGCCTCAAGCAGGATCCCGCCGGTGCCGCAGAAGGGGTCGAAGACCGTCTCCCCGGGCGCAACCAGGGAGATGTTGACGAGCGCCCGGCCCATCCGGGGCATCATCACGCCGGGGTGGAAGAACGGCCGGCGCATGGGGTTCCGGACATCGAACCCGCCCCGGTCGATCTTCTGGATGACGCGGCCGAAGTAGCAGCGGTCTTCCGAGACGACGGCGCGGTACTCTTCGACCGGGTCGCGGAGCGATACCGGGCCGGCAATCAGGCTCCCGATCAGCCGCTCCAGGTCGAGACGCTCGATATCCATCCGGGCGCCCTGGATCATCTTCCCCCGGCCGACGAACGGTTTTTCGGTCGTGATGGCAAGATCGCGGAGGAGATCCGTAAACGCCGCCCTTGTGGGTTCGCACTCCCCGAGGTACTCCATCACCACGTGCGTCAGGGCGAGGCGCCCGGCGGCCTCCGGTTCCGGGCACTCGGCGACCGCGACCTGGGCCCGCCGGTCGAGGACGGTTCCCACGCACTCCAGTTCCATGGCCGGGAGGTCGGGGTGCTCGCCGGAGAGTTCGAAGAGGAGCTTCATTCTTATGGTATTGGGCCGGGAGGGGGATAAAGCGGGGGGATGAGGAGTTGATTGGTGATGAGGTCTGTATATCCGACCGGTTGGACTCGAAGCCAGGTGACCACTCAGGCTCCCCGAAACTGTAGAAGCGAGGAAAAAACCCTGTACTGTGGACCGTAGGGATATCGCCACGCGGGGGAGGCGGCTCGCGGGGAGGGGGGCCTGTCCCCTCCCCTGTCTCTCTCCCTTAAGAGGGCATGTAGCCCCCGCCCCTGGGGGCGGGGGCAGTGCGTGGCGATATACAACGGACGGGAATGTCCGGAGTTTGAGCACCGCAGGTGCGAAGGTGCGTAGGCCACCGCGGTCCAGTGTACCAGGATCTTCCCTCGTTCCCGCCGGTTCCATCTTCTCAATCGTAGTCCTGATGCATGAGTTCCGCTGCCCTGAGATACACAGCCCGCTGAATTGTTGGCCGGAATCCCACCCCACCCTCATAATGGGCAACCAGGTTAACCCGGGAATAACCTTTTCATCTATCGAAGCCGAGATGAATGAAGCCATGCCGGAATTGACTGTAAAGACAATCAAGGGCAATAAATACCTTTACCTCAGAGATAAGGTTAAAGTTAACTCAAAATCGCTGCCGCTTTCAGTATACGTCGGGAGACTCGAAACGGTAGCCCGAGAGGATGTTTTATCAAAACTCTCCGTTCTCCATACTCTCAGGTTAACGACATACCTCGATTACCGGCTGGAGCATTACTCCTTCACCACCCTCGACAGAACCCGGGCCGTCGATCTCGAAACTCTTCGTTACTTCTACGGACTTTTCAAGGAGCTCTACCCCGATGAGAGCGAGCGATATATGGATGCAATGTATCTCAGATATGTTCAGGGCACGACGGCGATCGAGGGGAATACCATCAGTCTCCGGGAAGCGCAGGAACTCCTGGAACATAACATCTCTCCGGCCGGAAAGAAGATGGATGAGGTGTATGAGATCCTCAATTTCATCAACCTCCGAAGATACCTCGAGGGGTATTCCGGGGATGTAACTGAGAAGCTCATCAGGAAGATCCACGAAATACTGATGAATGAGGTTCTCCGGAACCCGGGAGACTATCGGAACATCCAGGTAGGCATCGAGCAGGTGGACTACGAACCTCCTCCTGCGATCCTCGTCCCTGAGGAGATGCGTGCTCTCATCGGGTGGTACCGACAGAATAAACGGCACCTGAATCCATTCGAACTCGCGGTAGTACTCCACACAAAATTTGAGATGATCCATCCGTTCGTCGATGGAAACGGAAGGGTTGGGCGGGCGTTGATGAATTTAGTCCTGGAGCGATCCGGTTATCCAACGCTCTACCTGGGGTTGGAAGACCGGGCGGCCTACCTGAACGCGCTCGTGAAGGCTGATGACGGAGATTATGCGCCGATCATTGAAGCGCTCTATACCATCTACAGGGAACAGCACGGGCGTATCGCAGAAGAGGTCAGACAGAAACTCTCCGGCGGCAACAGCAGAATCGAAGAAGAGAACGCCAGGCTCGTCCGGCAGTTTGCTCGATTGAAGAAAGAGGTCTGACATTCCGGCTTCCGGCACCAGATGATACTCATTCTGCAAACCCTTTCACAGTTTCTCCCGTAGTTTTTTCTGCCGTTTACAAATCAGCGCATCTGCATTGAGAGCAGTCTCATACGGGAAGGACGGGGAAGACTCTGGAGGAGAGCACACGGGTATCGCCAGCAAAAACGTGGGCGGGGTGGGGACTATCAGGAGAGCCCTACGCGACAGAGACAGGGGGAGTCTACCCCCTCCCCTGTCTACCTTATACTTGGACGCCTATGCCCCCACCCCACCCGGCCTTCGGCCTCCTCCCCCGCCCCTTGGGGCGGGGGCAGTGCGTGGCGATATCCCCACGAAATCCGTGCCAGGAGATATGCGACTCCTCGTTAGGCAGGGGTTTACGCATTGGTAGATGCGAGTAGCTCCTCCAGGATGTCGTTACTCGCGCTCTCGACGCACGAATCCTGCTATCCCGGCAAATACAGCCCGGCGGCGCGCCCCCACCCGGGCTCACACCAGAACCGTTACCAAAAACCGAAGCGAGAGGAACCCCCCTCACTTCACGGTCTCTTTCACCTTGTCGACGACGTCCTGGAAGAAGCCCTTGCCCTTCTTCGCGCCCTTCGCGGAGGGTTTGTGCCCCTCGATCTCGAGCAGGCGCAGATAGAGTTCGCGCTCCTCATCCGTCAGGCGGTTGGGCACGACGATCCGCACCCGCACCAGCATGTCGCCGGGCTTCGTCTGCCACCGCACGCCCTCGCCCGGGATCTTCAGCCCGGTGTTGTGCTGCACGCCCGGCGGGACATTGAGGACGACCGTGCGCCCGTCGATCGTCTGCACCTCGACCTCGGAGCCAAGCACCGCCTGGGCCGGGGAGATGTCGACCGTCGTCTCCAGGTCGTCGCCCCGCCGGGTGAACGACCGGTGCGGCGCGACGCTGATCTCGATGTAGAGGTCTCCCGGCGGCGCACCGTAATCCCCGGCGTCACCGTAGCCCTCCATCCGCAGGCGCATCCCCGTATCCACGCCCGGCGGGATCCTGACCTTCACCGTCTGCCGGGCACGCCGGTGCCCCGTTCCGCCGCAGGCCTTGCACCGGGTCTCGGGAACCCTCCCCCGGCCGCCGCAGGCGGTGCAGGGCGTCATCCGGACGAAGTTCCCGAAGATGGACTGGCTCATCTGCCGCATCTGGCCGCTGCCGCCGCAGGTCGGGCAGGTGGTGGTCTTCTTCGTCTCGCTCCCCGAGCCGTCGCACTCCGGACAGGGCTCGACGTGGTCGACGCCGACCTCCTTCTCCGTCCCGAGCGCCGCCTCCTCGAGCGTGATGCGCATCTTCATCAGGAGGTCGGCGCCGGGGCGCGGGCCGGCACGCTGCCTGCCGCCCCCGAACCCTCCGCCGAAGAAGGTCTCGAAGATATCACCGAACCCGGAGAAGTCGGCGCTGAAGCCGCCCGAGTATCCGCCGCCGGCGTACGAGCCCTTCGACGCGCTGCTGTAGGCCTCGTGCCCCATATTGTCGTACTGGGCGCGTTTCTGCGCATCGGAGAGGACGCTGTAGGCCTCGTTGATCTTCTTGAACTTCTCCTCGGCCCCCGGTTCTTTGCAGACGTCGGGGTGGTATTTTCGGGCCAGGCTCCGGTAGGCTTTCTTGATCTCCGTGTCACTGGCGCTCTGCGAGACACCGAGGATATCATAGTAGCTGTCCGGACCCATCGACCTCACTCTTTGACTTCGTAGTCGGCATCGACGACGTTATCGTCCTTCTTTGCGGTCTCTTCCGCCTTCTGCTGCTGGGCGGCGGCCGCCTGTGCCTGCTGGTACATCTTCGTCGTCAGCGCATATACCGCTTCGGTCAGGGCATCCATCTTCTGCTTGATCGCCTCGAGGTCGTCGCCCTCGAGCGCCTTCTTGAGGTCGGCGATCGCGCTCTCGATCTTCTCCTTGTCCGCGGCCTCGATCGACTCGCCTGCGTCCTTCATCGCCCGCTCGGCGGTGAAGATCGCGGTGTCGGCGGTGTTCCTGAGTTCGATCTCCTCGCGATTCTTCTGGTCTTCCTCCTCGAACTTCTTTGCGTCGTCCATCATCCGCTGGATCTCGGCCTCAGACGGGCGGGAGTCCTGCGGCTTGATGGTGATCGACTGCTCGTTGCCCGTGCCGAGGTCTTTCGCCGAGACGTGGACGATGCCGTTTGCGTCGATATCGAACGTGACCTCGATCTGCGGGATGCCCCGGGGTGCGGGCGGGATGCCCGTGAGCTGGAACCGGCCGAGCGTGAAGTTGTCCTTCGCGAGCGCCCGCTCGCCCTGCATCACGTGGATCTCGACCGAGGTCTGGCCGTCGGCGGCGGTCGAGAAGATCTGGCTCTTCCGCGTCGGGATGGTGGTGTTGCGCTCAATGAGCTTCGTCGCGATGCCGCCGAGCGTCTCGATGCCGAGCGAGAGCGGGGTCACGTCGAGGAGCAGGACATCTTTCGTCTCGCCGGTCAGCACCCCTGCCTGGATGGCGGCGCCGAGGGCTACGCACTCGTCGGGGTTGATCCCTTTATCGGGCTCCTTCTTGAGAACCTTCTTTATGGTCTCTTGGACGAGCGGGACACGGGTCGACCCGCCGACGAGGAGAACGTGGTCGATGTCGTCGGCGCTCAGTTTGGCGTCGGAGAGCGCCTGCTTCACCGGCCCGAGGGTCGAGTCGACGAGGTCGGCGATCAGGCTCTCGAACTTCGCCCGGGAGAGATCGGTGTCGAGGAACTTGGGCCCGCTCTCCGTCGTGGTGATGTAGGGAAGGTTGATGTTGGTCTTCTGGACGGTGGAGAGTTCGATCTTCGCGTTCTCGGCCGCGTCGCGCAGCCGCTGCATGGCGACCGGGTCGTTCTGGAGGTTGACGCCCTCCTTCTTCCTGAACTCGTCGGCCAGGTAGTCGACGACCCTCTTATCGAAGTCGTCGCCGCCGAGGCGGTTGTTGCCTGCGGTCGCCTTGACCTCGAAGACGCCGTCGCCGAGCTGGAGGATCGAGACATCGAACGTCCCGCCGCCGAGATCGTAGACGAGCACCGTGGAGTCGCCTTCCTTGTCGATGCCGTAGGCAAGCGCGCTCGCGGTCGGTTCGTTGATGATCCGGAGCACCTCGAGACCGGCGATCGTCCCTGCGTCCTTCGTCGCCTGCCGCTGGGCGTCGTTGAAGTAGGCCGGCACCGTGATGACGGCCTTCGCGATCTTCTCGCCGAGGTACTCCTCCGCGTCCAGTTTCATCTTCTGGAGGATCATCGCGGAGATCTCCTGCGGAGTGTACGACTTGTCCCCGATGGCGACCTTCTCGTTCGTGCCCATCTTCCGCTTGATCGACTGGATGGTGCGGTTCGGATTCGTGATCGCCTGCCGTTTCGCGACGTTGCCGACCAGCCGCTCGCCCTCCTTGGAGAACGCTACGACCGACGGAGTGGTTCTGCCGCCCTCGGCGTTGGCGATGACCGTTGCCCGCCCGCCTTCCATGATTGCCATGCACGAGTTGGTTGTTCCAAGATCGATACCCAGAACTTTTTCCGAAACCATTCTGTTATTCCTCCTTTCCTTTAGATACGACGACTTTTGCGCATCTGATGATCTTATCCTGCATACAGTATCCACGGACGGCCTCGTCGATCACGGTGCCCTCCTTCGCATCCGAAGGAACGTAGGCGATCGCCTCGTGCCGTTCGGGGTCGAAAGGAAGGTTCCGGCATTCGATGGGCGCAATACCGTGCCGCTCGAGGATGGTCATGAAGAGTTTCCTGATCTGTTCCACCCCTTCCGTGAGGCCTGCACCCTCGGCTTTCTCAGCCCGCTCGAAGTTGTCCACGACCTCGAGCAACTCCACCGCGAAGTTCTCGATGGCGAACGTCGTACGGGTGTCGAGTTCCCGGGCCATCCTTTTGCGGTAGTTGTCGAAATCCGCTGCAAGACGGAGATAACGACTGTTCAGGTCGTCATATGCCTTCTGCAGTTCTTCAAGCGCCGGAGATGCTGCATCCGCCTCGTTTGCGAGATTCTGCTGCTTCTCGTTTGGTTCGGATGTATCCTCCTTCATACGCCTAACCTGCTTTAAAACGATGTAATGGAGTTGTTCGATTATTTATTGCAATGTGGTTCTATATAAATATTGCGGAACCTGCAGCTATCCGCCTCCGGTAAGATGCCGGATTTTCGATTGGGCATTCATTCGCCGGAATTCTCCCTCCGGTCTCCGGATTCGCGCGAGGTGGGACGTTCTCCGCTCACGTCATGCCGACGTACCCCGTGAGAGGGTCTGCCGTCTTTCCGCCGGGGAAAACGCGGCCGGTTCTGCAGGCAGCGCCAGATATATCTCTCTACCCCTCGTATGTGTATCCATGAAGTGGGCACTGCTGTCTGTCTGGGACAAGGCAGGCATCGTCGATCTCGCAAAGGTGCTTGTCGAGCACGATTACGGGCTCCTGAGCTCCGGCGGCACCGGGGCCGCGCTCGCGGAGGCGGGGATTCCGTTCACCGACGTCTCGACATACACAGGCTCTCCCGAGATGATGCACGGTCGGGTCAAGACCCTCCACCCGAAGATCCACGGGGGCATCCTCGGCCGCCGGGGGATCGACGACGCCGTGATGCAGGAGCACGGTATCGAGCCGATCGACCTCGTGGTGGTGAACCTCTACCCCTTCGAGGCGATGAGGGATGCGGGGCTCGGCATCGATGAGATCATCGAGTACATCGATATCGGGGGTCCGGCGATGGTGCGGGCGGCGGCGAAGAACCATAAGTACGTCGCGGCCGTCATGGACCCCGGCGACTACGGGATGGTCGCGGACGCCGTCCGGCGGGGCGGGTTCTCCCCCGAAGAACGCCTGAACCTTGCCGCGAAGGCGTTCGCACGGACAGCCGCCTACGACGCCGCGATCACGAACTACCTCACCGGCATCGACCGGCCGTTCCCCGACGTCCTCACTCTCCAGTTCAGGAACGGGAGAACGCTCCGCTACGGCGAGAACCCCCACCAGGCGGCCGCGGTCTACGGCGATACCGGCATCGCGGGAGAAGAGCCGCTCCAGGGCAAACAGATGTCCTACAACAACTACCTCGACGTCGACGCCGCGGTCGGCCTGCTGCGGGAGTTCGATGAGTGCGCCGTCGTCATCGTCAAGCACAACAACCCCTGCGGCGTGGCGACCGGCGAGAACCTCCTCGATACCTACATCGCCGCCCGGGAGGTCGACCCGGTCTCGGCCTACGGCTCGATCGTCGCGATGAACCGCGAGGTCGGGGCGGACGTCGCCCGGGAACTGACCGGGACGTTCGTCGAGGTCATCGTCGCCCCGTCCTACACGCCGGAAGCCCTCGAGATCATGAAGGCGAAGGAGAACATGCGGGTGCTCCGGTTGCCCGAGCCGGTGGCTGAGGACGAGGTCCGGAGCATCGACGGCGGCGTCCTGGTCCAGCGGACGGAGCCGTTCCGCGAGGACTGGCGGGTCGTGAGCGAGCGGGAGCCCACCGCCCACGAGATGCGGGCGATGCAGCTCGCCATGAAGGTCTGCCGGCACACGAAGAGCAACGCCATCATCTTCGCCGACGAGGACGCCGTCATCGGGATCGGCGCCGGGCAGATGAACCGGGTCGAGTCGGCGGAGATCGCGGTCAGGAAGGCCCGGAAACCCCTCGCCGGGTCGGCGGTCGCATCCGACGCCTTCCTGCCGTTCCCCGACACGATGGAGGTCGCGGCGGCGGCGGGCGCGACGGCGCTCGTCCAGCCCGGCGGCTCAATCCGGGATCAGGAGGTCATCGACGCGGCAAACCGGCTCAATATCGCGATGATCTTCACCGGTGTGCGGCACTTCCGGCACTGATCTTTTTTTTCGCCATGAAGATCGAACTGATCCGGGATGATAAGAGGCGTTTCCTTGACCTGCTGCTCGAAGGCGACGAGCAAGAGTCGATGATCGATGCCTACCTCGACCGCGGGGATATGTTTGTCCTCTATGACGGCGGCCCGAAGAGCGTCTGCGTGGTGACGTGCGAAGGCGACGGCGTCTATGAACTGAAGAACATCGCCACCTGCGAGGAGTTCCGGGGGCAGGGCTACGGCAGGCGGCTTATCGAGTACCTCTTCGAGCACTACCGGGGCAGGTGCCGTGTCATGCTCGTCGGGACGGGCGACCGTCCCCGTATACTCCGGTTCTACGAGCGGTGCGGGTTCACCGTCTCCCACCGCGTCGAGAACTTCTTTCTCGACAATTACGACCACCCGATCTTCGACTGCGGCGAACAGCTCGTCGATATGGTCTACCTGAGACAGGAGTTCTGACGGCTCCGCGGCCGCGGGGCCTCGTTTCCGCCCAAACAATTATATCCCCCGGCCTCTCTCCACGGCCGGGGTGATATGCGTATGGACTACGGGAGACTCCTCTCCGGGTCGTTAGGCTACACAAAAGACGCTCTCTGGGGCGAATGGGGGCGGTGGCTCATCCTGGTCCTCCTCTCGCTCGTCCAGACGTTCACCCTCTTTCTGCTCCCGCTCTACAACGGCTACATCGTCCGGGTGCTCGCCGGCCGGACGCCCCCACCCGAAGTCGACGACTGGGGCAGGCTCTTTCTCGACGGGTGGAAGCTGAACATCATCAATCTTATTTACCTGATCCCGGTCATCGTGGTCCTGGCCGTCTTCGGCGGGGTTGCGGTCCTCTCCGCCGTAGCGGCGCGGGGGCTCGACAACCCGGACGTATGGGCCTCGGCCGTCGCCGCCGCCGTCACCGGGATCGCGGTTGCGGCTCTCGTCTGGGTTGTCATATCGTTCATCTCCCTCCTCGCGGTCGTTCGGTTCGCCCACACCGGAAGCCTCCTCCAGGCGTTCAACATCGGGGCGATCCTCTCGCAGATCGGGCGGATCGGGTGGGGCGCCTGGATCGCCGCGGTCGTCATCCTCATCCTCATCGGCCTCGCGTATACGGTCGCGACCGCCCTCATCACCTCGCTGCCCGTCCTCGGGTGGATCGTCAACCTCTTCTTGGGGGTGGTCTACGGCATCTTCCGTGCCCGCTACCTTGCCGCGGCTTACGAGAGTGTTCCGGCACGGGGGTAAGGTCTCACGCTTTTTTTGAAGCGGCCATCAGTATTCCTTTGACAGGAGGAGATGCCTCTTCGGCAGGAGGACTACGCCATTTGACGTTTACATGAAAATAGTTAGACGTTAATGAATCTGGATGCATCCTCGCCAGCATTAATCCGTTTGGCAGAGACGTATGCATCGACCATTCCGATAAGCCACCAGAGCGGAACCAACAGAAAGCCGATCAATATCATCAGAGATGCCACACAGAGTACGCCGATGACAAAGTATGCTATGCCTTTGCCAAACTGTCCGTTATACACCTGACCCAATCCCCAGATGAAGAAGGACAATACCACAGCAATGACCGGACTTCTTCTGTTAATTACTATTTCTTTAAGTCGGACTCCACAATTAGGACAGATCTCAGCATTCGGACTGATCAGCTCTTTTCCACACTCCTGACAGTAATTTGCCATAGCGTCCCTCGTAATTTCAGAATTGAGCGTATCCATATTTATGTAGTCCTATTTTTTCTCCTGACGTCTATAAGTACCTTCAAAATATCTGGCGGGCGAGAGCCCGTTTCTGGCGGGAGGGGCCGGTATGCAGCCCCCTCTTCTTTTCGTGTGCCGTCCGACATCTTCCGCGCCCGCTACCTTGCCGCGGCTTACGAGAGCGCTCCGGCGGCGGGGTGAGGAGAAACCCCGGCGCCTGCCGGTACCGCGCTGCCCCGGATCGGGAAACCGTTCTCAGTCGGAATTGCTCCATTCGTATCGAAATGATTGCTCAGTTTCAGCAAAAGGAGGCTGTAGATTGAGCGATTATGGCAACGCTTTTATACCATCTTATCTCACAATAAATCGTGGGTGAGACACCTATGGATTATGGAAACATGCTGAGCGATTCGTTCAGCTATGCAAAGGACGCAGTCTGGGGCAAATGGGTCCAGTGGATCCTGCTTGCCATCAGCACGATCATATTCCCGCTCATCATGGGATATATGGTCCGGATTTACAGCGGCGTGAAGCCGGCTCCCGAGCCGGGGAACTGGGTGGGAATGTTCATCGACGGCCTGAAACTCCTCATCATCGGCATCATCTACGCCATCCCGCTCTTCATCATCATGGCTATCTTCATGGTACCGGCGTTCATGGCAGCCAACGGCGGAGACCCCATGCTCGCCCTCGGGTCGATGGGCCTCGGCCTCCTGCTCGTGCTTGTCGTCGGGATCCTCATATCGCTGATCTCGGCGATCGGTATCATCAGGTTCGCAAAGAAGGACAGCATGGGCCAGGCGTTTGCCTTCGGCGCCATCCTCGAGCACATCGGAAAGATCGGCTGGGGGAGTTACATCATCGCCATCATCGTCCTCATAGTTGCCGGGTTTGTCTTCGGTATCATCGCTGGCATACTGGGCATGATCCCGGTCCTCGGCTGGCTGATCATGCTCTTCCTGTACCCCGTCTGGTACATCTTTGCGGCCCGGTACATGACCCTGATCTACGAGAGCGCTCAGGCACCGGCCTGAACCCCACTTTCTTTTCATAACGCCGTCCGGAGTGGTTCCCGGTGCCCCGGGCACGGCATACGGTATGGCGGTTGCCGGAATCCTCCTTTATATATGCTATGCCGCTCCGGTCGCCGTCAAACGGATCTGTGCCGGAATTAGACGATTTTTCCGGGTCAAAATATCCCTTTTCTGGAAAGGGATACAGTACAGTTTGAATTTTGACCAATACGCTTATATATAAAATTCTCAAATTTAACAAAGGTGGTACATCTATGGACTACGGTAATGTGATCTCCAACTCGTTTGAGTATACCAAGGAGGCCCTGGTCGGAAAGTGGATGCAGTGGGTCATCCTGGCCGTCATGGCGCTCGTGCAGACCTTCACGGTCTCCCTGATCCCGCTGCTTTCGGGCTACGTCGTGCGGGTGCTCGCCGGCAACACACCGGCCCCCGAGATCGACGGGTGGGGCAAGCTCTTCGTCGACGGATGGAAGATGAACATCATCGGGCTGGTCTACATGATCCCGGCGATCCTGATCTTCCTCGTCCTCGGCGGCCTCAGCGTCATTGCAGGCATGGCTACGACCGACCCGGCTGCGGCCGGCGCCGCGATCCTCGGTGCAATGGCAGGAGCCTTCCTCGCCTTCCTCGTCGCGATCGTCATGGCGTTCATCGCCCTGTTTGCCGTTCTGCGGTTCGCCCACACCGACAGCGTCGGTGAGGCGTTCAACTTCAAAGCAATCTTTGCGCAG
>NZ_FMID01000065.1 GCF_900095385.1 Methanoculleus chikugoensis | reverse complement strand
AAAAAAAAGAAAACACCGGGAGCCCCGCTCAGCTCCCATTATTGCTCTTGCGCAGTTCCTGGTCCCGCAGGACGTTCCTCTGGATCTTGCCGGATATCGTCTTCGGGAGTTCCTGGACGAACTCGATCAGCCGTGGGTACTTGTACGGGGCGGTGGTGTTCCGGACATGGGCCTGGAGTTCCTTGACCAGCGATTCGGACGGCTGATAGCCGGGTTTTAAAACGATAAAGGCCTTGACGACCATCCCGCGGATGAGGTCGGGCGACCCGACGACCGCCGACTCCTGGACGGCCGGGTGCTCCATGAGGGCGCTCTCGACCTCGAACGGCCCGATCCGGTAGCCGGACGACTTGATGACGTCGTCGCTGCGTCCGATGAACCAGAAGTAGCCGTCCTCGTCCATACGCGCCTTGTCGCCGGTGTAGTAATACCCGTTCTGGAACGACTCCCGGTTCGCCTCGGGGTTGTCCAGGTACTCCACGAAGAGCCCGACCGGCCGGGGGTCGAGTTTGACCGCGATCCGCCCCTCCTCCCCGGCGCCGACCCGGTTGCCGTCGTCGTCGTGGAGCTCGATATGCCAGCCCGGAGCGGGCCTTCCCATGGATCCGGGTTTGTGCTTCATGCAGGGGAACGTCGCGATGCAGCAGACGGTCTCCGTCTGGCCGTATCCCTCGTAGATGGGCTCGCCGGTGCCGTCCTCCCAGACGCGGATCACCTCGGGGTTGAGCGGCTCCCCGGCGCTGCAGCAGTGCCGCAGGTCGCGGAAGTCGAACTTCTCGAGGTCGGCAAGGATCAGCATCCGGTAGACCGTCGGCGGCGCACAGAACGTGGTCACCTCGTACTTCTCGATCAGCGGAAGGAGCTCGGTCGCGCCGAACTTCCCCCGGATATCGTAGACGAAGATGCAGGCCCCGGCGATCCACTGGCCGAATATCTTGCCCCAGGCGCACTTCGCCCACCCGGTATCGGAGAAGGTCAGGTGCAGGTCGTTCTCCGTGACGTCCTGCCAGAGCGAGGCGGTGATGATGTGCCCGAGCGGGTAGGAGTGGTCGTGCAGCACCATCTTGGCTTCGCCGGTGGTGCCCGAGGTGAAGTAGATCAGCATCGGGTCGGTCGATCTCGTCCTCTTTGCGACCGGCATACTGACCTTGTGGTGCGATACCGGCGCGGGATACTCGAGTTCGTGCAGGTAACTCGCCCAGCCCTCCCGCTCCCCGTCCACGAGGAAGAGGGTGTCGAGCAGCGAGCAGGAATCGGCGACCTCATCGATCTTCTCGGCGTTCTCGCAGTTGGTGATGATCATCCGGAACTTCCCGGCCTTGATGCGGTATTTGATATCTTTCGGGGTCAGCATCGTCGGGCAGGGGCAGAAGACCGCGCCGAGTTTGATGAGCGCGATGACAAAGATCCACCATTCCGGGACACGCGGGAGCATCAGCATCACCCGGTCGCCCTTCTTGATGCCGTATTTGAGGAGGATGTTAGCGGCGCCGTTGGAGAGATACCGCAGATCGCGGAAGGTGTATTTCTTCTCGTTTCCCTCCTGGTCGACCCAGATCATCGCCAGTTTGTTCCGGTCGGTCTCGGCCCACCGGTCGATCACGTCGTAGCCAAAGTTGAACTGATCGGGGACGTCGATCCTGAAGTTGGCGCAGGCGGCCTCGTAATCGGTCATGTTCGGCTCACGGGTGTTTGCAGGCTGTACCCCCGCGGGAACCGCGGTCTGCACGCCTTTCGCGGATGCACCGTTGAGGTACTTCGTGCAGAGGTCGTTGAGCCATTCCGACCGGGACATATCCCGGTATTCGCGTATCCTGTCGATTGCTTTCACGAGGTCGTCATCCATCGTGACCGAGTATCGCACCATACAGTACAGGTTTGTGGTGCAGCATATCACCTTTTTGATTCTCACCGCACCGCCGTCCGGGAAACCAGCCCCTCTTCGGTGCGCCGCCGCAAGGGATGTGCCGCGGAGCGCACCAACTTCGCGCACCGCCACGTTCAAATAGAGCGGGCATACACCCGGACCGCGTATGGCGGAGCGGACCATCCTCGTCACGGGCTCGACGGACGGTATCGGGAAGGCGACCGCAGACGCGCTCTCCCGGCAGGGCCACCGCGTGCTGCTCCACGGCAGAAACCCCGGGAAGGGCAGGAAGGTTCTTGCCGAACTGGAGACTGCCACCGGTTCCGGCCGGCTCGATCTCTTCACCGCCGACCTCTCGGTGCAGGAGCAGGTCAGGGGCCTTGCGGAGGAGGTCGCCGGGGCATACGACCGGCTCGACGTCCTCGTCAACAACGCCGGGGTCTTTATGCCGGAGCGGGCGGTTGCTCCCGGCGGGATCGAGATGACGTTCGCCGTGAACTTCCTCGCGCAGGTCCTGCTTACCCACGAACTCCTCGGGCTCCTTGAGCGGAGCGCTCCGGCACGGATCGTCAACGTCGCGTCGATCGCTCACCGGAGCGTGCGGTCGGTCGACTGGGATAACCTGCCGGGATTTCCGGACTACGACGCCTACGACGCCTACGCAGTATCCAAGTTGGGGGTCGTCGCCTTCACCGCCCGGCTCGCCCGGACGCTCGAGGGGACGGGGGTGACGGCGAACTGCCTCCACCCGGGGGTGATCGAGACGAAACTCCTCCGGGCGTATACCCACGGCAGGGACGGCGGTGCACCGCCGGAGAAGGGGGCGGAGGTAGAGGTGCGCCTCGCCCTCTCCCCGGATGCCGGGGCGGTGAACGGCGGCTACTTCGAGGAGAACCGGTGGAAGCGGCCGTCGCCCCTCGCCCTCGATGCGGGGGTGCAGGACCGGTTCTGGGAGATGGGGAGCAGCCTCACCGGGGCGGTACGGTGGGCCGACCCGAAAGCATATGCACGATGAGGGCGAGCGAGCACCACCCGGAGGGAGAGCAGCATGGCAAAACGCAAGTTGAAAGGCGAAGAGAAGGCAGAGACGAAGGAGCACTGGTGCGAGATCTGCGGGGCGGCCTGCGACGAGATCACCGAAGAGAACTACCCGGACCTCGAGAAGGCGCGGACGCTCTGTCCGGACTGCAGGAAGTCCTACGAGGAGTCCTGCAGGATCAGGTGACGGACGGGAAAAACTTCATGACCGGACGCGGCGGAGCAGATCCCCCGGTGAGACCGGCACCTGCCGGTGCTTCATGTCGCGCCAGACGGCAAGTTGCCGGTACAGCCAGTAGTCCAGATCGTCCGGATTGTCGGCATAGAGCACCGTATGCGCCTCAAGAACCGCGCCCCTGAGGTACCAGGGGATCTCGTCGAAGATGACGATATCGTAGCGCTCTCCCGCCGTGAGCATCCGCCCATAAACCGGAGCGCGGTCGGCGCTCTCGTGCAGGATGAGGCAGATGTCGATATCCGACCGCTCGTCTGAGTAGCCTTTGACGTGCGACCCGTAGATGAGGATGCCCCTGATGGACGGCAGCACCTCACGGAAGTGTTCGAGGAGTCCTGTGCCGGTTATCTGTGGAGCCACGTGAGTATCACCCCGGAAAATTCGCGCAGGGTTTCGGTGAGCCGTGCGATTGAGGCATACGCTATCCGGTCGTTGACGCCGTCGTATTCATGGACCAGTCGGTTCCGGAGCCCGTTTGCCTCCTTCAAGGCTTTGCCGAGATCCGCCGAAACGATCTCCCGTTCGACCAGGTAGTCGACGTTGCTGTAGTCGTCCTGCGCCGAAGAGTCCAGGCTGCGCCTCATGAGGGCGCAGATGTCGGCCGCAGCTTCGACCGCTTCCTGGAACTCCTTGTACATTGCCTTCCTGAGTATTCTGTCGGTGAGGATCTCTTCGGAGAAGTGCAGATCGATAAACTCCACCCGGTCGATCAGCATTTCGCATTTCTGCACCACCCTCTCCGCGATCGTCTGGGTGTGAGTTGCCATCGCTGAAGTTTCACCCGAAGTCGTATTTGAGTGTATGCATTTGCGGGAAGCATCGTAACAACCGGCTCTGACAGGCGGGGTTTCCGGCGCCGGATGCGATTGCCGGCAAACCCCTCGCGAATCCACGCCGGGGGGTAGATCACTTCCCGCCTTTCTTCAGTTCCTCGATCATCTCCTCGACTTCTTCGTAGCCGTGCCGGTAGAACTCCTCTTCGGCGGGCTCAAGTTCCCGGAGCAGCCGCAGAAACTCTCCCGCGTGCTCTTTCTCCTCGTCCGCGATATCGCGCATCACCTTCCGGACCAGCGGATCGTCGGTCGACTCGGCGATCTGGTTGTAGAACTGGATCGCCTCGTACTCGGCGGCGATCGAGAACCGGATCGTTCTGATGAGTTCTCCCCGGTCCAGTTGGCGCTCCATACGGTTCCCGGAGAACGGCTGTGCAAATTCAGGCATCCCGGATGACCTCCGGCGGCCCATGGGAAGAGGCGTTATTTATAGGTTGGGCAGGTTGCCGCCCGCGGTGAACGGACAACCCTTCACACTGCCTTCACGATCCGCCCCTCCGGCTTCACGTCCACCGGGTCCGGGAGGGATTCCGTATACGCGACCAGGGCATCGACGTCGTACGGGCCGTTGACGATATTCGTCCCGTTCATGAAGACGGTATACCGGTCGCCGCCGGTCGCGAGGAAGTCGACCATCGCCGTCGTGTACTCCCCGTTCGGGTCGAGCGCGGTGCCGTTCACCAGGACCTCGACGATCCTGTAGCCCAGGGGCTTTCTCTCGTCGAAGGTGTACGTCAGTCCGGATACGGCGAGGTTGTGGGGCGGTAACGGCGCCTCCCACTGCCGCTCCAGGACGTTCCGGACCTGTTCTCCCGTCAGGGTCATCGAGAGGACCGTCGACGAGAACGGCTGCACCGCATACAGGTCGCCCCGGGTGACGTTCCCTTTCGCGATCTCCGCCCGGAGCGAGCCGGTGGTGACGAACGCGATATCGGCGCCCATCGCCGCCCGCTGGCTGTCGGCGACGAGGTTGCCGAGGGCGGATTCGCCGGCATCGGTCTGCAGCCGCGTGATCTCGGTAGAAGTGGTCGTTATGACCCGGCCCGTCAGCGGTTCGACCGCTGCTTCGCAGGCCTCAAGCAACGATTGGGCTTCCGGGTCGGGGCTGGTGCCGTTTCTGTACGCCGGGACGATCCGTGCCGACGTATGGGTGACCTCGCCGGTGAGGGGATCGATGACGATATCGACGTCGGCAAACGCCCTGCCGTAACTGTACGCCTGCGCCACCAGCACCGGGTTTTGGCCGGCGTTCTCCAGGTAGGCGTTGGTGAACGCATGGGTGTGGCCCGAGAGGACGACGTCCACGTCCGCATCAAGGCCGGCGACGATCCCGGCGACCCTGCCGGTGACGTTCTCCCCCTCCCGGGTCGGGCCGTCGTAGGGCTCCTGCCGCCCGCCCTCGTGGAGGAGGACGACGATCGCGTGAACTCCCTGCTGCTGGATCTCCGGAACGTAGCGGTTGATCGATTCGGCCTCGTCTTCGAAGCGGACTTCCTCGATGTTGATCGCCTTCTGGATCGAGGGCGTCTCGACGGTCGTGGCGCCGATGAACGCGATCTTTGCACCGCCGGCGTCGCGGATGGTGTAAGGGGCGGCGAGAAGGGTGCCGTTCGTCTTCCAGGCCACGTTCGAAGAGACGTACTCCGCCGCCGCGCCCGGGTAGGGGTCTACCGGGCGGGCGAGAGCCGCCGTGCCGTTCCCGCCGCGAACCATCCGCAGCAGTTCGTCCGTGCCCCGGTCGAACTCGTGGTTGCCGAAGGTCGCGATCATCCCCGGGCAGTCGTCCGCGAGGCCGTTGAAGAAGAGCACGGCGGGTTCGTCCAGCAGCAGCCCGGACTCGGGCGGCGACGCCCCGACGACGTCCCCGGGGAGTGCGATGAACGTAGTTGTGTCGTCCGCCGTCGCGCACCTGAGATACGACGCAAGCACCGGCGCGCTCCCGGCCGGTTCGCCGTTGAGGTTCTGCCCGTCGGGGAGCTGCCCGTGGAAGTCGTTGACCGCGAGGATCCGAACATGCACCGGTTCGGGATCCGGGGAGAAGTATCCCGAGAGTACGATGGGGGCGAGAACGACGGCAAGAAGAACCAGTAATCCGATGATCGCCTGCCGCCGGGGCGATCCGGCGCTTGTGGGCGATCCGGCTGTCATGAAAAGAGGTCTTCCCGCACGGGATAAATACCAGCCGGACCAGATCCGGGTGAGAGCGAAGAAACAGGGCGGTTATGCCGCAGGATAGGGATAACGCCCGGCCCGGCGCGGCGGGATCTATCCGGTTGTTCCGGGGCGGCCGCTCAGCCGTCCCGGGGGAGGATCTTCTCGACAGTGATCGTATAGGTGATCGTCTCCCCGGCAAGCGGGTGGTTCGCGTCGACGGTGATTCTTTTATCGTCCACGTCGAGGACGGTCACCAGGCAGGGTTTCCCCATCACCTCGACTTTGACGAACTCTCCGACAACCGGTTCGTGGTCGAGTTTCAGTTTCGTGCGCTTTATCGTGACCACGAGTTTCCTCCGGAACTTCCCGTAGGCCTTCTCCGGGGGCAGCACCACGGTCACCGTCTCGCCCGGTTCTCTTCCGATCAGCGCCTCCTCAAAGAGGGGATTGATCTGGTTCGCCCCGAGGGTGACCCGCACCGGCTCGCCCGAACGGGTATCCTCGAAGACCTCGCCGTCGGGGCGGGTGCTGGTGAAGTGCAGGAGCAGGGTATCTCCATCCGTCACGGGTGCCATAGGTGCCTGATCGGTTTGCCGGGCAGGGGTTTAATTCATTGGGAGCGCAGCGGATCCCGGAGCATGCCCCTGAATGGGCCCTGTTAAAACTCCCCATTGTAGAAGTTTTTATTCCCAGTCGGTGAGAATATCTCCAATTTGCTGGTGCAGAATAGGTATTTCTACAGTTGCCAGAGTCCAGACATATTTCAGATTCACGCCAGGATAATCATGGATCAGCCTGTCGCGAAGTCCTGAGATTTTTCTCCATGGAATACCCGGATATTCATCCCGGAAGTCATCCGGAACATGTTTTGCAGCTTCCCCGATAATATCGAAAAATCTGATGATGCCTGCGTTGTACAGCGAATCTTTGAGAAATTCCTCATAACTCATTCGCTCGGTTGCCTTCATGATATTTTCAGATTGCTCGTAAATATCCGCAAGATAATATCGCAACCGCAACTCTGTTCATGCCGTACCTCTCTCAGGCGTACAGAAGATGGCCTCCCTCATCACGCATACGCGGAATCTCTGGCTCATCCACTCAACAGGGACCAGTTCCACTTTTCTCTGGAGCAAATCCTCAAGAAAATCCCCTAAGTCCAGTAGATTCTCGTATGTGTCCATCTCCGGACGGAACGAGTATACGATGTCCACGTCCGATTCCGATGTATCCTCCTCACGCGACACGGAGCCGAAGATACCGATTGTTTCGATACCGTATCTCTCCTGGAGTGTCGGGAGCTCGCGCTCAAGAAGGGCCAGAACCCTTGGCTTGATGGATTGGTATCCCTCCACTATCGATCGCCTCCGGGATTCGCCGATGATAACTCTTAGCCATCACGAGATATGAGGTTTTGCCAGTAGAGAGGGGTTCCTCTCCACGAGTGATGGGATAAAACCAGGATCTAATTTCGAAAAAGGAGTATTATTCAAGCCTCAGGCGAGATTCGAACTCGCGACCTCGTCCTTACCAAGGACGCGCTCTACCGGCTGAGCCACTGAGGCGTGACGCACCAATTATGTTGGAGGTTTACCCTATAAAAGGTTACGGCTGAAACCGGGGAAAGAACCGGGCGGGACCGACCCTATTCGCTCCGTCCGGCGGCGTCGATCGCCGCGAGCGCGGATATACTGGCGGTCACCCCGTCGAAGGTCTCCACCTCGACGATGGGGGTGGCGCCGCTCCTCCGGACGGCCTTCATCACGGCCGAAAAGTCGATCTTCCCGTCCCCAACCGGCGAATGCGTATCTTCGGTGCCGTCGTTGTCGTGGAGGTGGAAGTGCGCCGCCGGGTGGGCAAGGAAACAGTCCAGGCACCCGTTCAGGTTCGCGTGGCCGACGTCGAGCGCGAGCCCGATCCCATCGATGAGCGGCAGGTCGTCGCAGGAGCGCAGGAAGAAGTACTCCCAGTTCCCCATGTTCTCGACGAAGAACGTGACCGAGAGGTCTTCTGCCGCCCCGGTCAGTTCGGAGAGCGACTGCCGGAACCGCTTCACCGCCTGCTCCCGCTCCGCGCTCCACGCATAGTAGCCCGGGTGGATGACCACGTCCGCACCGACCTCGGCGGCGACGGCGAAGGACTGCGTCAGGACCTCGACGCTCGCCCGCCGGATCGGGTCGAGGAGGCTTGCGATATTGACCCCCCGGGACGGTGCGTGGATGAAGTAACGGTACGAGTAACTTTCGAGCGGTTCCGCACTCTCCAGGTAGTGCAGGCCGTCGTCCATCACCTCCACGCAATCGGTGATGGGAGCGAGACGCTCAAGCGCGAGAGAGAGCGGCTCGTGGTGAAGACAGTAGGTGGAGACGCCGAACATACAGAATGTTCCGGCCGGGACAATTAAATAGGTTCGGAACAGGCACCTCCCGGCGTATTGCCGCCGCACCCCCCGGGCGGACCGGATCGCCCCATCCGGCACGAGAAAGCCCTCCGGCGGCAAAAAAGACCAATCCGCATGGTTTATACTATCAACACCACTATGAATAATCATGGCTGACGGCTTCGTCCCGGAGGTTGTTGTCTCGAACCGGCTTGAGAAGGCAAAGGCCGAGATCTTCTCCTACATAGAATCCAACGCCGAAGCCATCGACGAGAACTTCGCCATCTTCTTCGGGAACGTCATCACGATCCTCGACCGTGCGGGTGTTCCCATCACCGACGCAGTCTACGACGAGTTCATCGACGCAATCGTATTCCGGGTCTTTGAGGTCAGCAAACGGGCCGGGGACATGAAGTACCTCAACCGTGCCTGTGAACTCGCCTGCGGGATGAAACGCAGAAAAGAGCGCAAAGCGGGCGTCCACCTTGCCGCCGCCGTCAAACTGATGAAGATGGGGATGCCGCTTGCGGCGACCGTCTTCCTCCAGCCCTACCGCAAGCACGACGCCGCAGTCGGGTGCTGGTACGCCTACTGCTACTACGTCCTCTACAAAGAAGGGTCGGCCGAACCCGGCTACTCGGCCGCGGAACGATGGAACTACCTGAAGGTCGCGCGCCAGTACATGGAGGAACTCGGGCAGTTGCGGCCGGGGCTGCAACGGCTGGTCCGGGGCGAACTCGAACAGGACACGTGGCTTGCCGAACCGTTCTGGGTGATGATCTTCCTTGCGACCGAATGGATCCCCGACAACCGCTGGTTCCTGGAGATCGGGATCGCGCGGAGCAAACAGGAGAAGAACGACGTCGCGCTGGTCAAGATGCTCCAGATCGGCCTCATCCGGTTCCCCGACGACATGTTCTTCTACCGCGAAGCCTACCACCTCAAGTTCGAGCAGGGCGACCTCGCCGACGCGATGGGCCTCATCCGCGACCTGATTCAGAGGTTCCCCGATGACTTCGAACCGATCTACTACGGCCTCCGGACCGCCCTCTACCTCCCGGGCGAGGAGTTCAACGCGTTCCGCAAAACCGCCGAACGGCTGAAGATGCCGGGCCACGTCCTCTGCCTCATCGACTACGCGTATGCCTTCCTCCGGGGAAGACGGGGGCAGGCGACCCTCTGTCTCGACGAGTTTCACCGGAAATACCCGTCATTGAACTACTACTCCGACATGCTCCGGTTCGTCACCGCCGATATCCCCCCGACCGAGAAGGGCGTCAATGCGGCGGTTTTCACCTCGGTCGACCATTTCTGCAAGAAGATGCTCAAGATCGGCGACGCCTGAAGGTGCCGCGATGAGCAGCCTGATAGTCCCTCGCGCCGGATAGTAACGAGGACTTCATGGCATACCGTCATCTCTTCGGCCCGGTCCCCTCCCGGCGGCTGGGCGTCTCGCTTGGGGTAGACCTGGTGCCGCAGAAGACCTGCGCCTACAACTGCGTCTACTGCGAGTGCGGGCGGACGACCGACCTCACCTGCGAACGGCGCGAGTACGTCCCGACCGGCCGGGTCATCGCGGAGCTCGACAACTTCCTCGCGAAGGGGCCGGACCTCGACTATGTCACGTTCGCCGGCTCCGGGGAACCGACGCTTCACTCGGGCATCGGCGAGATCATCGCCTTCATCAAAGACCGCCACCCCCGCTACCGGGTCGCGGTCCTGACGGGGAGCGCGCTCCTCGCGGACCCGGATGTCCGGGCCGCCCTCATGCGGGCCGACCTCGTGGTGCCGTCGCTCGACGCCGTCTCCGAAGAGGTCTTCTCAAGGATCAACCGCCCCTCACCCGGCATCACCGCAGAGCGGGTGCTCGCGGGGCTCCTCGACTTCGCCAGGGAGTACCCCGGCGAGGTCTGGCTCGAGGTCTTCATCGTCCCGGGCATCAACGATACCGAGGAGGAGATCCGGCTCCTGAAGGACGCCGTCGCGGCAATCAATCCCCACCGCGTCCAGGTTAACACCCTCGATCGGCCCGGCACCGATATCCGGGTGAGGCCGGCGGCGCCGGGGAGGCTTGCGCGGATCGCGGCGGTGCTCGGCGGGGAGGTGATCGGGGCGGCCTGCACCGACCGGGCTCTGCCGCCGGTGAGCGGGGATCTCGCAGAGACGATCCTCGCGACCATCCGGCGGAGGCCCTGCACGCCCGGCGACCTCGCCGCACTCCTCGGCATCCGCCCGGCCGAGGTCGCGAAACACCTCAGGGTCCTCGAGTCCGGCGGGCTGATCGAGCCCGTGCGCGAGGAGAGAGGCGTATTCTACCGGCCGGTCTGAGAGAGACCGGTATCGCTACCGGCATAAATATGCCGGAGCGACAAAAGATAGGTATGAGGATTCATGGCGGTTGGTAAGGATATACTCAAGACACTGCACGCGCTCGTCGACCGGGATATCACCCTCATGCACATCTGCGGCACCCACGAGGCGGCGATAGCCCGCGCCGGACTCCGGAGTGTCCTTCCCGAGGGGCTCAAGATCGTGATGGGGCCGGGCTGCCCGGTCTGCATCACGCCGCAGGGCGAGATCGACGCCGCGCTCGACCTGGTGGAGCGGGACTGCACCATCGCCACCTACGGCGACCTGCTGCGTGTCCCGGGGTCGAAGGGATCGCTCGAGTCGAGCGGCGGGGACGTCCGGGTGGTGCAGGGCGTCCACAAGGCGGTGGAGATCGCCCGGAGGGAACCGGACCGGGAGGTCGTCTTCATATCGGTCGGGTTCGAGACCACCGCGCCGACGGTCGCCGCCACGATCCTCTCCCGCCCGCCGGAGAACTTCTCGATCCTCTCGTGCCATCGGCTCGTCCCGCCGGCGATGGCGTGGCTCCTCGCCCAGGGGGAGGCGTCGCTCGACGGGTTCCTCCTCCCGGGGCACGTCTGTGCGGTGATGGGCTACGAGGAGTACGAGCAGTTCCCAGCCCCGCAGGTCGTCGCGGGGTTCGAGCCGGAGGACATCCTCCTCGGCCTCCTGATGGCGGTGCAGCAGGTCCGCGAGGGGGCGCACCGGGTGGAGAACGCCTACCCGCGCGTGGTCACCCGGGAAGGGAATGTCAAGGCGAAACGCCTGATGTACGAGGTCTTCGAGCCGTATGACGTCGAGTGGCGCGGATTCCCGGTGATCCCGGCCTCCGGCCTCCGCCTGAAACCGGAGTTCGAGGGCTACGACGCGCAGAAGAAGTACGATATCGAGATCCGGCACGTGGACAAGCACTCCGCCTGTATCTGCGACAAAGTGCTGCGCGGCATCGCCCGGCCGTCCGACTGCAAACTCTTCGGGAAGGTCTGCACCCCGCGCACCCCTGTGGGCCCCTGCATGGTCAGCCACGAAGGAGCCTGCAAGATCTGGCATCTCTACGAATCGCGGAGGGCATGAACCCGCCCCCTCCGCTGGCCTTTTATACCTTACACAACAATATAATATGGCAGTCTCGGTAGGGTAGTGGATATCCTGAAAGCCTCCGGAGCTTTCGACCCGGGTTCAAATCCCGGCCGGGGCGTTTCTTGTTTTTGGGTTGAAAGCCCGTCAGATTTAAGATTATCGGAGCAGACGGCCATTGCGTGATCCAAGCCGCTGTACGCGGACCCACAACTTGTGACAGGCCTTTTCATCTCATTTCCCTTCCGAGTGAGAAGGTTCCCCTTGTCGGTGCGAAAAGAACTTAGATGCTGGCTGAAGTTCTGACTCCCAGCCATACGAAGCCGATAGATTTTACCGGGGTCACGCACGCCCCGGATGTGGGAGATCGTCCCAGAACCCCTCAGTCAGGAGAGGGACACCCCGCCCCCCAAGTGGCAATACCCAGTGGGAAGCCGTATCAGAAATATGGCTCGGGATTTCGCTTAATTCGCCTAGACTGTACGCAAGAACGTTCTAAGTTATGTGGATCTCCAACCACGAGGCACAGTTGGGATGACTTCAAATCCAACACAAATTAATTGTACAACATAGCCAGATGAGAAGAAATTCTCGAAACTCTCTTGAGTCAAATCAAGGTCGATTAGATCAGCTTTTTTCCCCCTCTCCAGCGTACCCGAACAAAGCTCTCAAAATCACCATCTTTCAAAGATAGTCTATCTGCATGATCGGTCACGATAATTTGCGGCATAAATCCTGACTCATCCTTAATCTCGTTTAAAGTTTCAAGAATTACTTCATAAACTTCTGTGACTTTTTGCAAATCCTTATCATTCCCATGATCAAAGTCCCGATCTGTCGGGAAATACACTTGACTTGGCTGATCAAGGAAAAGGAATGAAGGTACTGAACAATTTTCACGTACTGCAAATTGTTTATGCAATGCTAAAAATAACGAGAGGTGGCAAGCGAGCCAATTTGCACCACTCCCCATTTCAGAAAGTGAAATGCTCTCATTGTTTGGAAGTTTGTGCGAAAAATTGAAATTTCTTGAATCAAGATAGAACTGAGGGGGCCTTAATTCTTCTTCGAAATCTAACTTTGAACAAATTCTATTCATATCAAGAGCGAGGTTCTGTTCGAATCTTGCTCTCAATGATGAATAATCATATTGTTCCAATTCCTTCTTCAGTCTGTCAATCTCATTGGTCAATTCCTCAACTTCTAAATCGGAATCGAAAATGTTGGAATCCCCATAAGTAATATCCAAAGATAACTCTATCAACTGCTTGATCTCGCTTGCTTTAGCTTTTAGATTCAGGCTGTCTGTTTCATTTGTTGATGCTCTCTTTAATAGATCAATCTCGCCATTTAACGTAATAATTTTTTCATTGAGTGCATCTCTTTCTTTCTTCAATCGTTCAACGGTTTTTGAGTTATCGATGGCATAGTTCTTTAATTTTTTAAGGTCTTCAAATAGAGCCGTCCGAGAGCTTTTAACTGCTTCAACTTTCTTGTTTAACGAATCTACTTCTTGGTTGCACAAAGGACACTTAAAGCAACTTTTACTCGATAGCACCTTTGATCGATCCGCCAATTGGAATAAGTCAGTGTTGTAGGATAGAGCATTGCTAGATGCGATATCTAATAATTCTATTTCTGCAGTAACTTTTTGCTTTCTATCTGTCAATTGTTCTCGCTCATGTTCCAATATGATTTTCCTTTTTTCATACTGTCCGAGAATATATGATTTATCATCAAATTCCGGTAAATCTCTTGCAATATCAATAAGATCAGATATACAATTGATGGGTGGGAGTTCTTTTCCAATAACTTGAAAATAGTCTTCAACAAATCTTTTTATCTTATCTTTGGATTTCTCTCTGTTGTTATTGATCCGTTCCATTTCTTTTCGTAAAAAGCGAATTCTTGCTTCTTTTTCATTTAGTTCTCTCTTAATGAGATAGTATTCCCCGTTGACCCACCCCATGAATATTGGGAATTCATCTATAATTCTCTCTTGTTTCTCTCTATCATCAAACCGATAGAACAGAGCATGCTTGTTTGCGATTAGACTTTGATGTTGGAATAGAAACGGGGTCATATTTCTGGGGGAGGCTAGGCCTCTATTAGATCTCGCAGCACCAATTTCTGTAGAAATATCTGGAACATCAAAATTAAAAAAACGACCAATTTCTGCCCTTAAATTTTTTCGAGGAACTGGAACTATAGAATTGAAATACTCTTTTTGGAGGTCATTAACCATTTCTTCTAGAACTTCAACTTTCAAATAAATTTTATTCCAGTTTGGAGATTTTGGCGATTTGCGCCCAATTACAACGAACTTATCCTCAATTTCAAGAACGATAGCAAACATGTCCCCGAAGTCGATGATCTTTCCGCGAGGGATTGTTGATGTCGACGCGAGTAAACAGTAATCAACAATTTCGATCAAAGCGCTTTTTCCGGTTTGGGATACTCCAGTGACGATATTGAGTCCATCGGAGAAAGTGACTCCCCGTTTGTTATTTTCTGTATCAAAGATAGCAATTTCACGAATTTTGCATTTCATGGGACAACCCCTAATTTTAGAAATATGGTCTTATAATCCTCTTTCGCTAGCAATATACCGAGATAGTATGAGGCTTTTTGGAAATCAGAATCAGAGAGATTTGACGATTTTTTATATTTAAGTGGCTTCATTGTTGAAATATAACTATCAATATCTACTCTTTCAACGGTTCCGAGATAAATTAATCCATCACGGGTAATTTTTGAAAAAGAATCAACCCTTTCAGCAAAGTTAATTAAATATTCTTGTTTATCCGTCATTTTTTGTTCGAAAACAGTAAAAAAAGAACTATTTCTATTTGCTTGCTTGAGATTCTTCCTAAGTTCATCCTCAGCGAGGATCGGGAGAACACAGTAGATTAACTCATATTTTAATCCTAGATTATTGTAAGATTTTGCACCACTTATGCATAAGTGTAATATTCTTGAGACCCACTGTGGAGGATAGAAAATATTCAAAAGATCTTCATTATTCATGCGACCTCCCTCGGTAAAAATTGCCAAACAAATTTGCGATCGTTAACAATTTTATGCATCTTCCCGTGCTGATAATACATTTGTATTTCTTGTACGCCGCAAATTTTATGTTTCTCAAAGATTTTACAATCGAAATACAATTCTTTAGATTTTAGGATAGATTTGGGCGTTTGTAGATCTGATTGAACAAGAGTTAATGCATGTCGCTTCTTGTAGTTATCCATCCTTTCTTTCAACTCGGATTCAAAGACATCAATGGATTCTTGCATGGTATAGGCACCCCGTTTTAAAAGTTCCATTGAACTTTTTTCTGCCCGAATAAAATCTATGAAGGCTTTTTGAACTTCACTATCAAGGTCTACTGCTTTTAGTTCAGTTATAAATGGAAATGTTTCGCTTCCGGTATACTTTACATTTTCCAGAATGTCTGGAAATGGTATTTCATCACGACAATAGCGCTGCATATGAGAACGGAGATCACTTAGAAAATCAGAAATTATAATCTCCCATCGGTACTTGTTTTCAATAGCTTTCAATGAAATTACGCCATGTAGATATCGAATGAGTTCCTTCCGATATATTTCCTTTACTACAAAGAAATACTGGTGATCTTTGATCTCCGAAAATATCTCATCTGCTGTTTTTTGCAAATGATAAATCTGTACCCTCTCTAAAATTGCAATTAAGTCCTTTCTTGTATAGGCATCATTAAAATTGTAAATATCCTTTACAAAATCCATTATACCCTTATTTGGATGAACTCTTACAGTTTCAAGGCGATTATATTTTTCTTCACCCGATAGTTCATTCCAGCTACGAAAAATTGAGTCATCTGAAATTCTCGATGTTGTATGCAGTACTAACCTAGTGAATTGGGATAATTTGATCCTATTTCTCACATGGTTCCTTAAAGTTTTCCAAAAATCAGGACTCTGATTAGTCAAAATACTGTCTGAAGCATGGTGTTTTGTTTCAATTGAAGCATCTGAAGTAGCGATGTCGCCAAAACACTCGAGGTATACAATATCTCCAGATCTGGACTCTAGACAATATTGGAGAGCTACTAGTTTTTGATATTCGAATCCAAGCATCGCTAATGTAGCGTCGCTGGAAGAGTATTGGTCTACGCTCTCACTTGTTGCCATATATAATGCCTTATAATATTTCATGATTGTAACCACCTAATGAAATACTTTTCTAAATTTCAGAGTTCGGCCTTATGAAAATCTAGACATATATGCACTGTTAATGATGTTTTAGTAAAATATCCCAAATCCTCAAGACTTTGATACCACTGAATTATCAGTCAGAATGATCCAAGCAAGATCATTCGTCCATTCATTGATGCCTATGATCGCAGGATGGGGACAATTCCACGCCTAAAAAAAAATTCTTAGTTCATCATGTCATTCAATTTGAAGATTCTGAATACCGTGGAGTGGAACACCAAAGGCCGCATGCGAAGATACGAAGATCGTCAAGGTCGCAAAGAGTAACGAAATTGTGAATTTATGGTGACAAAGAACATTAGACGTTAACGTTCACATAAAGCCTTGAAGACTCCCGGCCGGGGCGTTTCTTGTTTTTATGCCTGGTTCCCGCCGGCAGCGTAGCCGCTCGACGCATCATCGTGAAAGCACGGCACGCTCAGGATATGACGATCCCGTTCGCCGGAACCCGCGCCGGCCGTCAGGAATCTTCTTTCACGTTTGAAAAGCGGAAACGGATCTTCCGGGCGGAACTGGAACCGTCGCCGTGCTTCAGCAGGAACTGCCTGACGTTCGCCGACCTGAGCCATCCCCGGTCGAGCTCGGTGATGAAACCGTCAATCCGGCGCGACTCTTCGAGGATCTTCTCTGCAAACGGGTCGTCGATCATCGCCGCATACCCCACGATCACCTGCAGGGGATTCCTGATATGGTCTCCGAGGGTGGCAAACTGCTCGATATTCTTCCCGAGCTGTGCGTAGGTCTCCCGCCTCATCTGCTCGGCGAGGATGCGCTCGGTGATGTCCATGACGATCAGCATGATGCAGAGCGGCTGCCCTGCACCGTTCTGCACGACGCTGCCCGATACCTGGATGTGAAACCGGGAGCCGTCATCTCGCAGCCCGATCGTCTCCTGCACGATCGCATGGTCGTCGAGGAGATGGGCCGTAACCCTCTCCCCGACGGTGGGGTCCACGAAGAACGCCTCCAGATTCCGCCCCGCGATCGCGCCCGCCCCGTCGTAGCCGAACATCGCGACAAAACTCCGGTTGGCATACATGACCGCTCCGGTGGGATCGGCGATGAGGATGCCGTTCGTCGAGGATTCGAGAGCGCTCTCCTTGATCCTGAGCTCCCGCTCGGTGCGGATCCGCTCGGTGATGTCCCGTGCAATCGCGACGATATACCGCTCGCCGCCGAAGGTGACCGACCGGACGGTGATCTCCATCGGGATCTCCGTCCCATCCCGCGATACGAGCGGCGCGATGAAGGTCTGCCGGGATTCGGACGCCATATCGCTGCTCTCCCGGATGAATTCGGCAAACCGGGTCTTCTGCTGCGGCGAGATCAGATCGATGAACGGTTTTCTGAGCAGTTCCTTCTTCGAGTAGCCGAGATACGCACTCACGGACGCGTTGACGTCCGCAAGCATCCCGGTCTCCGCGCGGAGCAGGAATATCGCGTCGTACGTCTGGTCGAGCAGCGCCCGGAACCGCTCGAGTTCGGCAAGCCGGCTCTGCAGTTCGGGATAGTAACTCTTGTGCAGGGAGGTCTCCCCGAGGCCGATGATCTTCTCCCGGAGCGCATCCCGGTCTTCAGGGGCTTCAGAAGGCATGCATATAAATCCGTTCGATCTCGTCGCAGGCGGGGCTGCGCGGGTTGGTTACCATGCAGGGATCGTTGTACGCCGCCGCCGCAAGGGCAGGAATCGCGTCCTCCCGGACGCCGGCCTCGGCGAGGGTCTCGGTGACCCCGAGCGCCCTCCGAAACGCCGCCACCTTCTCCGCCGGAGTCGACTCTCCTCTTCCGACGATCGCGCCAATCCGCTCGTAGCGGTCGGATGCCGCCTCGTAGTTGGCCGCCATCACGTGCTCGAGAAGCAGTGCGTTGCACCGCCCGTGCACAAGGTCGTAGGCTCCCCCGAGGGAGTGCGCCATCGCGTGGACGGCCCCGAGGCTTGCATTGGAGAATGCAAGCCCGGCGTGAAGGCTGGCAAGGAGGGTCGAGAACCGCAGGTCCAGATCGTCCGGCTCCTCAATAGCCGCAGGCAGTGCGCTCGTGATGAGCCGTATCGCCTCGAGGGCATGCACGTCGGTCATCGGGGAACTGGCGTTCGAGACGTAGGCCTCGATCGCGTGGCTGAGGGTATCCATGCCGGTATCCACGGTCAGTTCCCGCGGCATCGTCGTCAGGGGTTCGGGATCGAGCAGGGAGATGTCGGGGACGAGCGTTTTAGAGACGATGGCGATCTTCCGTTTTCGCTCTTCGTCCGTGATGATGGCGAACTGGGAGACGTCGGCGGAACTCCCGGCGGTCGTCGGGATGCAGATGAGCGGCGGCGCCGGGACCGGGACCCGGTCGACGCCCTCGAACGCGAGGATATCGCGCATGTTGGAACTCGCTATCCCGATACCCTTGGCGCAGTCCATCGGGCTCCCCCCGCCGACGGTGACGATGCCGTTGCACTCCTCAGCGAGGTATGCTTCCTTACCCGCCATAACCTGCCGGGAGCGGGGGTTTGACGAGACGGCGTCGAAGACGGTGAACGAGACCCCCGCTTCGGTCAGGCTATCCGCGACGGCCTCCGCCCAGCCGGCGGCTCGGACGCCCGGGTCGGTGACGAGGAGGACATGCCTCATCCCGAAGTTGCGGGCATACCGGCCGGCGAGGCGCAGTGCACCGTGCCCGCAGATAAATTCGGGAGCGACAAATTTTCTCAGGTCAAGCTGGCTTCTCTGGATCATGATTCAATACCGTCCCTGGATCATGATTCGACCCGGTAGTATGCTGGCGACTGAGGGGAGAACTCTTACTCAGCTGTAAGGAGCCGAATCCATATATATCTGGCGAGCCGCCACAATCGATAGATATATGTTCTGTAATTACAACTACCAAAACTTACGCCGTTAATTAAATTCTGCACAAATAATGGACATACTGCGCGAAAATACCTGCATCGCCCCGGCCGGCCTGCTGCAGACCGGCAGGGAGCCGGGACGGCTCCCGCATCCGTACGAAAAAAAACGAGTGGATCGTCTCACTCGACAGCCGTAAGACTGATCCCGAAACACCCCATGCAGAGGAGATCGATGTCGTAGTCTGCCGTATCGGAGGCGATCGCCGCGGTCTGCCGGACGATCCTGATGAGGGCAGCGTCGTCGGGCAGGGCCGGGTCCATCGGGGCGTCGACGTTCACCTGGATGACGAGGCGTGCCGAGTCGAGGTTCGCGGCATAATAATCCTTGAACACCGTCCGCTTCTCCCCGGGGAGGACGACCCGGTCAGCCGCCTCGGCAACCGTCACGTCGTTCGGGACCCAGCCGTAGCCGGGCAGGTAATACTCCGCCCAGAAATGGGGTCCGGGCGTCTCAGCCATGATCATCTGGTAGCCGCCGAGGGCGCGGGCGGGGATCCCGAGCGACCGGCAGAGCGCGGCGAAGAGCATGCTCTGGGTGCCGCAGTCGCCGTGGCCGGTCTCGAACATATGGGTCGACTCGGCGACCTTCGGCTCGCGGGCATCGAGCGAGGCGTGCGGGACGTGGCTGTAGGGGTAGGTCTCGATGATGTGGTAGTAGATCATCTGCGCCTGGAGGTGCGGATTCGTCTCGTTCCCGACGATCTCCCGCGCCTTCTCCCGGACCGCGTCCGTGATCTCGATGTTTCTCTCGGACTTCGTGTAGAGCAGGTATTCGGGGTCGCTCGTGTTGTACTCCCCGACCAGTGCCGGGTCGATATCCTCGAATATCTGCTCGTAGGAGGTGAACGCAATATCCGCTGTGATGATGAGGTCGCCGTTGACCGCCCCGGCCGGGACTTCATAGTAGACGTAGCCGATATCTCCGGTGGTGACCGGGCCGGCGACGATGTAGTCGGGGCACGAGAGGTTCGTGACGGTGACGTTCCTCTGCGCGTCCGTCTCGACCGGGAGCGGGAACCAGATCTTCAGGATTCCCGTCGACGGGAGCCCCTCGAACGGGATCTCGAGCCGCTCGACGCCCGCGTAACGGACCGGGTTCACGTACGGCCCGATCCCTTCGGGCTGATCCTCTGCCCAGGCGTACCGGGCGATGTAGTCGAAGTCCACAACACCCGCGGTCTGCTTCTGCATCACGTCGGGGTGTGCGTAGAGGTAGTTGCCGGCGACGTCGGAGAAGTAGAGCGTCTCGTTCTCCGAGACAAGTTTCTGTGCGCGGTTCTCCAGCCAGTCAGCTATCGCCGCATCGGTGATCCCGGGAACCCTCTCCCGCAACGCCGCCTCTGCGGCCGCACGGTCGAACGGGTACTCCATATACGTCCGGTTCGCCCGGAAGATGGCATTCCTCGCCGTCAGCGCCTTATCCGTATCGCCGGCACCGGTGTAGAGGGCGTAGGCCTCGGCAAATCGTTCTTCGGCGACCCGGTAGTTGGCGGCTCCATACTCGGCGAGCCCCCGGGCGTAGGCCTCGTCGGCCGGTGCAACAGGCTCGTTCTTCTCTTCCGTTGCGGCGGTGCATCCGGCTGCAGCGATGAGGAGCAGGACGGAGGCAACCAGGAGAGCGGTGATCGCACGATATCTCATAGTAGAGAGAAGATGCGGAACAATTAAAAATCTTTTTATTCCAGTGGGGCTTTCTTCGCCGGCTATCGGAGATTTGCCACAGTTTGCAGCGCGATGCCCGGGAATTTCGGAAATCGCGGAGCCTTGCCTTATTTACCGGAAACCGGAACGCAGCCCTCTCCTCCGGTGTGCTTCATCTCATCGGATGTGCCCTTATTGGACAGAGGAACCACAGACTTTTTGTAAATCCCGTTTAACTCACGATTCTGCCGATAAAAGAGGGAAAGATATATCTATCAGAAGATAATCTATTAACTGAAAACGGAGGCTTTTATGCAGAGCGCTGTACGCAATTTTCTGATCTTTTCTCTCATCGCCTGCTTCCTTATTGTCCTTCCTGTGAGTGCTCAGCCACCCATAGGCGGGGACAACGGATGGTATGCGGTCAACTGTAACGTGAACGGAGCCGACGTCTACTTCGACGACGAATACAAGGGCACGATCGAGGCCGGCGTGCTGTATGTCCCGGTCTACACCACCGGCGCACCCTACCAGACGTTCCGTGTCGAAAAAGACGGATACGCGACCCACTACGGGGACGTAACCTCGGTTCCGGGTAAAGGAGAGGTCTTCGACCTCTACGCGACCCTCAACCCCGCCGCACCGCCCGCACCGATCGGAGGAGACGTCGGGTGGTACGCCGTCCACGTCAACGTCGACGGGGCAACCGTCCAGTTCGACAACGAGGTCAAAGGCACCACCAGCCAGGGAGTCCTCACCGTGCAGGTCTACACGACCGGAACGCCGTATAAGACCTACACCGTGACGAAGGAAGGGTATCTTCCCTACACGGCGACCATCGACCAGTACCCCGCCAGGGGTGAGACCGTCGACCTCAACGTGAACCTGAGCTCCGCGCCCCCCACGCAGAAGGCGCCCCTCGCTCCGGCCCTTGCCGGCGTCGCCCTGCTGATCGCCGGGCTGGTGCTGGTTGCCGCGAGAAAGAACTAACCCTCTTTCTTTTGTGAACCCTGCCCGGATGATCGCCGCCCCGGGAATTGCTGGATGTTATTGCCTGATACTGCCCTGAACAGACGGCAAACTCTTTCCCTTTCGGAGGAGTACAATCGCTCGATAGCCGGAACTGCCGGCACATCAAGGGATGAACTCATGAAACGCTACCGGTTCAAGAAGATCGACGCCTTTGCAGCCGCCGGGTCGTCAGGAAACCCCGCGGGGTACGTCCGCCTCTCCCCGGGGGAGCAGATCGCCGACCGCGATATGCAGCAGATCGCCCGCGAACTGAAGGGTTTCGTCTCGGAAGCGGGCTTTCTGTGCGACGGCACGCCGGGCGAGTGCGACCTCTCGATACGCTACTTCTCCTGCGAGCGGGAGGTCGAGTTCTGCGGCCACGCGACGATAGCCATCATGGACGATGTAGTGCGTAGCGACGACCGGTTCAGGAACCGCGAGAGCCTCCTCCTCCGGACGAACAAAGGTGTCGTCACCGTCCTGAACCGGACGGGCGAGGACGGCATGGTCTACATCCGGGCCCCCGACCCGGAGTTCTCCGACGCACGCCCCGACACCAGAGAGACCGCCGCCGCGCTCGCACTCGACGTCCGGGAGATCGATCCCGCGATACCCCCCGGCGTCGTGAACGCCGGCCTTGATACCCTGCTCGTCCCTCTCGCCTCGCTCGACGCCTGCATCCGGTGCTCTCCGGACTACGCGACGCTCCGTGCGTTCGCGCTTGCCCATGCCGTCGACGTGGTCGTCATCTACACCCGCGAGACGGCGTTTCCAGGGCACGACCTGCACAGCCGGGTCTTCGCCCCGACGTTCGGGTACCTGGAAGACCCGGCGACCGGTTCAGGGAACGCCGCCCTCGGAAACTTCCTCATCCGGCAGAACCTCTGGACAAACCGGACGCTCGTCATCGAGCAGGGGCCGGATCGGGAGAACCCGAACATCGTCCGCCTGCTCCGCCCCAAAGACGGAGGGCTCATGTTCGGCGGGCGGGGGCAGGTGCGGATCGACGGGGAATACGTCCTCTCTACAGGAGATTCCCCCGGGCAACCGGAATGACCCTGCCGCCGACCTGCACCGTAATAGATTCCCCGTGCCGCTCCGCCCTGCAACGGATCAGGGACGGGCGGTGTATCTCGCAGCCCTGCTCCACGCGGATATCAAGCGAGTTGCCCGGAAAGTAGCCGTGCCGGAGGAGGTAGCCGGCAAGGCACCCGTTCGCGCTGCCGGTCGCCGGATCCTCCGGGACGCCGAAGTGGTCGGCAAACATACGTGCGTTGAACGTGTTCTCCGGCCGGTAGGGTTCCGGGCAGAAGATGAAGACGGCTTTTGCCGCCGTCGTGCTGATCAGTTCTTCGTAGGCGTCGCGGTCGATCGCCGCCCGCCGTACGGATTCAAGGCTCTTCACCGGGACGATGATGAACGGAAGCCCCGTGGAGACCTCCTCGACCGGGAAGCGGGGATCGATCGCGGTTTCCGGGAGAGAGAGGACGCCCGCGAGCGTATCCGGGGAGAACTCCCGGGTGAAGACCGGCGGGTTCTGCCGCATCCAGGCGATACCGTCGGGGGCAAACGAGACCGGGATCTCTCCTGCCGCGAGGTTCAGCCGGACTTCGGGGACGGGCTCCTGCAGGACTTCCTCCCGGATCACATGGGCCGTGCCGAGCGTCGGGTGCCCGGCGAAGGGAACCTCATGCTCCGGCGTGAAGATGCGCACGTCATAGGCAAGGTCTTCTCCCCCGCCCGACCGGACGAACGCGGTCTCAGAGAGGTGCATTTCACGGGCGATCGCCTGCATGGCCGTATCGGAGAGCGCTCCGGCGTCCAGCACCACGGCGAGCGGGTTGCCGGAGTACCTCCTCTCCGCAAAGACATCGACGATGTAGTAACGCATGGTCATGGCGCCTTTCAGCAGATCGTCCGTTCTGCCGGAGGATAACGCTTGCGAATCCGGATGCGGAAAAAACAGGATGGAGCCGTCAGGCCGCCCCGGCCGACTCCTCCGAATCTGCAGCCACCTCGTGGCGGTCGAGTACGCACCCGACCAGCAGCGCGGCCGTCGAGAGGGGGAGGGCGATGACGAGCGGATCCACGTCCTGCCACGGGGCGGAGAGAACCGCCGGCACCCCGAAGAGGAGGTTGGAGAGTCCGAGGGCCGCCGACTCCTTGACGTGGACGAAGGCCGTCCACGCGAACCAGGCCACCGTTCCGGTGACGAGACTCATCTTTGCCGCCCGGAGGGACGGCCTGCTGCTGTACATGGCATGGGCATAGGCAGGCAGGAACGCCGATGCACAGAGACCCATGAACATCGCCGTCGCCCGGGCAATGATGCTGCCGGGCATGACGAAGGCGAGGATGACGCTTATGACGATCATGACGACAGTCGCGATTCGGATCGGCCGCATCGTCGCCTTCCCCGTTCCGGCGCGCCGCACGACGTCGAACCCGAGCGACGTTCCCATGACGTGGAAGAGGGAACTGAGCGTGGACATCGCTGCTGCAAGGAGCGCCAGCATGAAGATGACGATGAAGAGGTCCGGCATCGACGCGTTGATGAAGTTCGGGATGATCGTGTCGACGTTGCCGTCGGTCGCCGCCGCGAGAGCGATCAAGCCATCCGTCTGGTAGAAGTAGACGTTCGTGAGCGCCCCGACCGTGAAGGCGACCCCGGTCATCATCAGGATGAACGGCCCGCCGACGAGGACCGCACGGTTCAGCGCCCGGCTGTCTTTGACGGTCATGAACCGGACGACCAGCTGGGGCTGCGCCAGCACCCCGATGCCCACCCCGAGAACGAGCGTCGTCACCATGGTGAGCCAGATCGACGACCCGGGCGCCGGCATGGACGCCCACCCGGTCATCCCCCCGGCAACGAGCGCATCCGGGACGAGGTTCGACATCCCGGCAAGGGCGGTATGCGCCTCGATGACGCCCCCGAGCTGGATGTAGGTGAGCACGAGGAGGATGGTCATCCCGACGAGCATGATCCCTCCCTGCAGCGCATCGGTGTACATGACGGCGATGAGCCCGCCGAGCACCACGTAGAGAGCGACGATCGCGGCGAACGCGATGAGCGCGGTGGTGTAGGGGATCTGCAGCGTGCTCGTGATGAACTGGGCGCCGCCGATCAGGATCGCCGCCGTGTAGAGCGGCATCCCGACGACGATGACGAGCCCTGCGGCGTACTGCATGAACGACGACCCGTAGCACTTCCCCATCAAGTCGGGGAAGGTCACGGCGCGGAGTTTATGCCCGATCCTGCGCGTCCGTTTCCCGAAGAAGACGAACGCGATGAAGATCCCGAGCCCGATGTTGAGGACGGTCAGCCAGATCATCCCCATCCCAAGCTGCGCCGCAACCCCGCCGAACCCGATGATGGCGGAGGTGCTGATGAAGGTCGCGCCGTAGGAGAGGGCGAGCACCACGGGATGGATCTTCCGCCCGGCGACCATGTAATCGTCGTCCTCTTTCGTCCGGCGGTAGCCGAGATAGCCGAGGCCGATGATGAGGACGAGGTATACAAGCGTCATTGCGACGAAGAGCCCCGTATCAACTGCCATCCTGCTCTCCCTCCACGCCGTTGTTCCAGTTCAACAGGCCGTACACTAAGCATGCGAGCGTGAAACCGAGCGCAAGCAGATATCCAACCCAGATCGCGGGATCAGGAATGCCGAACATAACAAACCACCTGGCGGTAACGGGAAAACCGTTACATTACACGGGAACTCAGCAGAAGGGCCGGTTCCCTATCTAAAGAAGAATGCGTTCTGCGCAAACGTGCACCGCACGTTCGGACAGTTCTGCACTGGCGTGCAACAGGACTCTACATGGTTGCCAAGCATCGAGTACCTAAACAGCATCCAGATTCATTGTATTTAAATCATCCGATCCTGCTGCCGGAGAGGCGGAGGGAGATCGCACCACTGCCGGATTATTAGCACCTGAGAGCCTCAATTCCGATACCGGCCGGAATAGCAGCGGCATCCTCCACCCGCGGCCATCCAGAACGGTGATATCTCCGGACGGCGTACCGGATGTTGTTTCGGGGCGGGACGAACACCGTAAGGCGGGGCGGGTCATGGACGGCACGACGGATATCGTTTCAGCGGCACTGGGCCTCTCGTTCGAACTCCTGGTTCGGACGGTTCCGATCGTCGTCGCTGGCGTCCTGATCGCCGAAGTCCTGATTGCTCTCAAAATCACCGACAGGATAGCAAGCGTCGCCTACCCGGTCACGACGTTCTCCCACCTCCCCCGCGAGTGCGGGGCGAGTTTTCTCCTGGCGTTCGTCTCGCCGCAGGCGGCCGACGCGATGCTCGTCGACTACCACCGCAGGGGGATGATCGGGAGGGGCGAGCTCGTCGTCGCGGCGCTCATCAACTCCTTTCCGTCCGTCGTGATGCACTGGCGCTACCTCATCCCGGTCTACGTGCCGCTGCTCGGGGTCTTCGGCCTGATCTACTTCGGCATCCTGATGGGGATCGGGTTCCTCAAGACCGGGATCGTCATGGCGGCCGGGAGGGTGTTCCTTCCCGGGGTTCCCGCGTCCGGGCCGCCGGAGAAGTCTTCCGGGCCGACCCCGTCCGTCCGCGAGGCTCTGCGGGCATCTCTTAAACCGACCGCGAAGACCCTCCGCCGCATCCTCGGGATCATGATCCCGACGATCGTCGTCGTGGCGTTCCTGGTCGAGGCGGGCGTCTTCGACGCCGTCGCGGTGTACCTGGAGGGCGCGAGCCGGCTCTTCCCCATACCGCCCGAGGGGCTCGCCATCGTCGCCGCGAAGTTCGGGTCGTACGTCGCCGCGGCAAGCCTTGCGTCCGGGCTGCTCGCGGCGGGGGATATGACGGGCAGGGATATCGTCATCACGCTGCTCGTGGCGAACCTGCTCACCAGCGTCGTCACCTATCTGCGATGGCTCGGGTCGTTCTACGCCGCGATCTTCGGGCCGAGGCTGGGTGCCGAGATCATGATCCTCTCCGTCGTCCTCCAGGACGGCCTTTTGCTGGTAACGATCTTCCTGCTGGCCTGGTTCTGGTAAGAGGGAGAGCACGCCTCCGGATGGGAGCCTCCGCCCGCACCCGGGGCATGCCGCGGAAGTGCCGCGTCCCGGAGGGTATTCCGGTTTTGCCGGCTTCGTCATTGTTTTCACCGGCGTATCCGTGACGGGAAAGTTTATCATAGAGAAGGGATGAAGCCCGGGAACCATCGGAGGGAGAACGATACAATGGCAGAAACAAATCTCATCGCTGAACCGGGAAAACAGGATATCGTCATCTCGCGGGAGTTCGATGCCCCGCAGGACCTTGTGTTCAGGGCATGCACGGACCCGGAGCTGGTATCGCAGTGGTGGGGGCCAAAGGGCGTCACGACCACGGTCGAGAAGATGGACACGAGGCCCGGCGGGACGTGGCGTGCCGTCCAGCGCGATGCCGAGGGAAACGAGTACGCGTTCCACGGCGTATACCACGAGGTTACGCCCGGGCGGATCGTCGACACCTTCGAGTACGATGCCATGCCGGGCCATGTCCTGCTCGAGACGGAGACGCTCGAAGACCTTGGCGGCGGGAGGACGAGGCTGACCGACCACCTGATCTTCCAGTCGGTCGAGGACCGCGACGGGATGCTCCAGGCGGGATCGCAGGAAGAGATGATCGAGCCCCTGGAACGGCTTGCCGGACTCCTGCAGTCGTTGAAACAGGCGGCGCCGGCACGTTAAGTGCGGATCAGCCGGCTTCAACCCGACGTTTTTTCATGCAAGGGTCCTGCCGCGGGCCTCTGATACCGGGTGGCCGCCCGGGGAGGGGACCTCCGGCAACTCCGTCAGGGGTATTGCCGATGGGTTAATAACCGCCGGACCGTTATAGGGCACGCCAGAGGTGAATGCGTTATGGCAGAAGCAGAACAGATCAGGTCGGAACTCCTCGTCGAACGCGTTTTTGACGCTCCGCGCGAACTCGTCTGGAAGGCATGGACGGAGCCCGGGTGCGTAAAGCGCTGGTGGGGGCCGAAAGGCTTCACCGCACCGGTCATCGAGATCGATCTCCGCGTGGGAGCGAGGTACCTGTACGGCATGCGGTCGCCCGAGGGCCGGGACTTCTGGAGCACGGGCGTTTACCGGGAGATCGCCCCGATGGAACGGATCGTCGCCACCGATTCGTTCGCGGACGCGGAGGGCAACGTGGTCCCGGCCTCGGACTACGGGATGACCGGAGACTGGCCGCTGGAACTGGTGGCGACGGTGACGCTCGAGGACGGCGACGGCGGGACAAAACTGACCATACGGGAGGCCGGCATTCCGGCGGGCGAGATGCGGGATATGGCCGAGGCGGGGTGGAACGAGTCCCTCGACAAGCTTGCAGAACTCCTGAAGGAACTCTCGCGGGGATAACCCGGCGCCTGAAGACCCGGCGTGGCCGGCAGCGGTTATGCCTATGGCCGACGTCCTGTTCGTCCTCATTCTGCTCGGTATCGCCGTCGTTGGGGCGGCGGTCGCGGTGCGCTACCGGCGTGATATGCGTGCCGGCCGGGAGCGTATCGAGAGGTCGGGGAGCCGGGTGGTCCGGACGGATTACGGGAGCATCGCGTACGCCCGGGCGGGAGAGGGCTACCCGGTGCTGGTCGTCCACGGCAACGCGGGCGGGTTCGACCAGGGCCTGCTGCTCGCCGATTGGACCATCGGCCCGGGGTTTCAGGTCATCGCACCCTCGAGGTTCGGCTATCCCGGCTCGCCGATGCCGCCGGACCCGAGCGTCGCCATGCAGGCGGATGCCTACGCCTCCCTGCTGGACGCCCTCGCGATCGAGCAGGCAGCCGTCGTCGGCTACTCGGCGGGCTCCGCATCGGCGATCCAGTTCGCCGTCCGCCACCCGGAGCGTCTCTCGGCGCTCGTCCTCGTCGAGCCCGTCGCCCCGGGAAAGGGGCCGGTCATGCCGAAACCCATATTTACCGTCTTCTTCAAGAGCGACTTCATCTACTGGGCAACGATCACCTTTTTCCAGCCGATCATCGGAGGACCATGGGCCGGCGTGCCCCCGGGAAAGCGGCTCACCCCGAAAGATAAGGCCGACGTCAGGATGCTGCTCTCAAGCCTCCTCCCCGTCAGCGCCCGGGTCGACGGAAGTGCTTTCGACATCTACGTCTCAACCCCCGGACTGCTCAACGCCACGGAGAGCGACTACCCGTTCGGCAGGATCGGGACGCCTGCGCTGGTGGTCAGCGCCGTGGACGATCCGCTGGCTCTCCACGAGAATGCACGCGCCCTTGTGGAGAAGATCCCGAACGCCCGCCTCCAGGCCGTGCCCGGCGGCGGCCATATGCTTCTCGGGCACCACGAAGAGGTCCGGCAGGGGATCATGGAGTTCCTGCGGAGCACCGTGGCATCGCCGCCGCAGCCCCGCTAAAACAAAAGGAAAATTGGACATGGCAGAGAACGTGCTGGAAACCGGAGAATGCGTGAGCAACCGGCGGTCGCCCCCGGCGTTCTTCCTCCTCACCGTTCTCCTCTCCGTCCCGTTCCTCCTCTTCGCCGGAACACCGCTCCCGGGGCCGGCGAACCTTCCCGTGAGTGCCTTCATGATCGTCTGCCCGGGCCTGGCGGCCGCGATCCTGGTCTTTCGGGAGGAAGGGGGCGGCGGTGTCGTGCGGCTGGTCGGACGGGTCGCTGACTACCGGAAGGTCGGAGCCGTCTGGTACCTTCCGATCCTCTTCCTGATGCCCGCGATCATGCTCTTCTCCTACGGCGTCATGCTTCTTTCCGGCCGGCCGCTCCCCGCCGACCCTTTCGTCCCGTATCTCACGATCCCGGTCTTCGTCCTCCTCTTCTTCATCGCCGCCGCATTCGAGGAGGTGGGCTGGACGGGATACGCCACCGACCCCCTGCAGGAGCGGTGGAGCGCTCTTTCCGCCGCACTCATCATCGGGACGGTCTGGGCGATCTGGCACTTCATCCCCTGGATCCTGCAGAACAGCCCGGTCTGGGCGGCGGGGCAGGCCCTCTCGACGGTCGCGCTCCGGGTCCTGATCGTCTGGCTCTACAACAACACCAGGGAAGCGTCTTTGCCGCGACCCTCTTCCACGGCATGACGAACGCTAGCCAGTTCTCGTTCCCGAACTACGGTTCCCACTACGACCCGGTCGTCACCGGGGCGATCGCGGTAGCGGTCGCGGCCGTGGTGGTGGCCGTCTGGGGGCCGTCGACGCTCGCCCGCCGGTCCTGACAGCACGGGTGTACTACAACGGCAGCAGACACCTTTCGTCCGTGCGACGGAACGACCCCGGGCGGAACGAGCCGGGAGACCCTGCCGTCCTCCGGGAGGCCCGCGACGAAAAGCCGTCCGGTCCCGTCGCCGGGAGATGCAAGCGCGACGGGGCTGGTGAATCCACCGGCGCACCGGGTCGAGGGGCGCGCTTTCCGGAGCGATCGCTCCGGGGATATTCTGATCGATGAGCCCGCCTCAGGGTGAGGGATCGAGCGGCAGCACTTAACGAGTACCCGGGCCCGGGCAAAAAGAGAGGATCAGAAGTATGTCCCGCCCTTCTCGAAGGCTTCCCGCCGCTCGCGTGCCATCTGCGATAGCCGCTCCTCCACTTCCGGAGCGCCGAGGATATACCCCTTCCAGAGGTCGGTGTAGGGTTCTTCGGGCACGACGATGATCCCCTTATGCTCCGCGACCCGGTCAAGGATGAGCGCCGCCGCCTTATCGGCGGGATACGCATCGTCGGGGATCCGGAGTTCGCCGCGGGCCTGTCCGTCGATACCCTTGTTGAAGATCGGGGTGGCGATGTTCGCCGGGCAGATCGTCGAGAAGTAGAGCCCCTTATCCGCAAACTCGTACTTCAGGCACTCGGTGAGGCCGGTGACGCCGTACTTCGTCAGGGAGTAGAGCGCCTGGAACGGAGGCGGAACGATGCCCGCTATCGAACTGGTGTTCACGACATGCCCGAACCCCTGTTTGAGCATGATCGGCACGGCGGCATGGACGCCGTAGACGACGCTCCAGATGTTGGTATCGATGATCGCCTTCCAGTCGTCGAGGGTGGCCATCTCAAACGGGATGGTTCCCCCGACGCCTGCGTTGTTGAAGAGGAGATCCAGCCTGCCCGCCTCCGCCGCCGTATCCTCGATGCCCTTCTGCACCTCTTCCTGCTTCGTCACGTCCATGACGAGCAGGCGCACCCGATCCCCGTAGGCGGCGAGCTGCCCCGCGGCCGCGGCGACCTTCTCCCGGCTGCGGCCGGCCATGTAGACGGTTGCTCCCCGCTTCAGGAGTTCTTCGCTGATCGCATACCCGATCCCGGAGTTCGCACCGGTAACGATGCAGACCTTGCCCGTATAATAATCAGAATCCATAATCCTCGCCTCGCTTACTCAATCACCCTTGCGCCCATCGCGCGAAGGATGGCTCTTCCCTCGACCATTACCGCCTGCGTCACCCGTTTTATCGGCAGGGCCGCGAGGCTGTTGACGATGTAGTACTGGGCCGGACTCTGCATCGGGGTCAGTTCGGTCCATCTCAGGCTGCCTTTGCCGACCTCTGCCGTCTCCACCTCCATGCCCTGGGGGTAGAGGACGAACTGGGAGAGGTCCGCTCCCGGAGCCCCCACCTTCGGGATGTATCGCCACCCGAGGGTGTTCATGGAGAGGAACTGCGACTTCAGGGCATCCAGGTCCCGTCCTGTTACCGATCCTGTTGCCTCGAAATTCATGTTGAGGAAGGTGTTCCCCTCGTAGCTGACGGTCGTGGCGTAGTGGGGCCGGACGATATGCAGGTCTTCGATATCCGCATAGATCTTCGGGATGCCGGTCTGTTCCCGCCCGCCGAGGATGGGAGCGGTCTTGTTCTCCCAGACCACCAGCGTGTAGGCGCCGTCGAGTTCGTCCTTCTTCCCGTGGAACCGGACCGGCGCCGCCACGTTGATCAGGTTGTACTGGCCGCCGTGCATCCAGTTGATCTCGGTGAATTTGTTGAACGCGACCTGCACCTCGGGTGCCAGGAGTTCGAACCCCTCCGGGATGTATCGCTCAAGAAGGTCTCTTTCGGTCTCGAAACTGATGACGAGACCGGTTGCCCTCTGCGTGACCAGCGTCTCCGGGTCGAACTTTCCCCCTCCGAAGTGAACCGGCATCAAGTAGGTAAAATCGTCCTGTGGTCGGAACATACTGTTCTCCAATCTGCTTCATGTCATCCCATAAGGCTTATACCTTTTGAATATCACCTCTCCTGCACTGTATTCCAAAAATCCTCACTTTAAACCCCGTTTTTCCAACCAGAGGCAATTTCCGCGATCCGCGACAACGTCGTCAGATCAGCGCCGTAATCCGGCAACGATATCGAGAACGGGCTCCGATCATGGTGCGACAGAGCCAGCCGGCGTCGGAATGCAAACGTATAAATAAATCGATAATTCAGATCAGAGTATTTACTCTATCGACGGTAATTATCCGTCGGTCTCCGGATAGAACCGGGGAGATGCCATTATGGGATATGCCAGCCATCCGGAAGAGAAGAGCGATCCAGTCGCGAGAGCGGAGTCCGATCTCTCCCTCGAGGTCGTCATCCTGCTCGTCTTCGGGGTATTCATGCTCCTCTTCGGCCTGCTTCTCTTCAGGATTCATACGGGCGAACTCCCCTATGCCCCGGACAGCACCTACGGGCTTTTTCTCGTTATCGTCTCGTTTCAGATCGTCACGATGGGGAAGACCCCGTTCGGCGATCTCCGGCGTTCGTGGGCGGTCATAGTGCTCGGGGTATGCACGGCGGTTATCGGGATGGCCGCCTGCTTCATCCCCGGACTGCTGGCCGAACCGGTTCGCATCCTCGTCGGAATACTCCTCTCTGCCGGGGGGGCCGCTCTTCTCGCGCAGTTGTTCTTCTCCGAAGATAAGGCCCGGCTGTGGCTGAAGATCCCCGGAATACTCCGGCACCTGACGGTCGCCTGCATCATTGTATACGTGGTATCGATCGTTCTCGGCCTCGTCACGCTCCTTCCCGGCATCACGACCGACTCCGTGACCGCGGTTCTCCTCATCGTCTACGGCGTCGGCTTCTTCTACCTCGCCTGGTGCATCCAGAAGGCCAACCGGCTGTATCCACCGGAGGGAACACAGTGACAGCGAACGGCTCCCCTGCAACCGGCAGCACCGGCCTGTTCAGGGAAGCCTCCCTCCCCCTCTCGATTGCCCTGGTCATCCCGGTCGCCGTCCTCCTGGTTCTCCTCGGGCTGCTGCTCTTCCCGGTGAACCTGGGGTTGATCCCGTTCTCCCCGGACGGTCAGCTCGGCCTGCTGCTCGTCATCATGGCCATCCAGATGCTGGCCCTGGGAGAGACACCGATGGGCCAGTACAGGCGCTCACGGCTCCTGATCGTCATCGGGATCGTCTTCGCCGCTATGGGGATCTTCTCCTGCATCGTTCCGGGCATCCTGACCGACGTGATCCGGCAGCTCCTTGCGATCCTGAACATCGCCGGCGGAGCGATACTGCTCGGGAAACGGTTCCTCCCGATGCTGCAGGGTGCCGCCGAACCGGCTCCTCTCCCGCCCATCCTCAAACGGCTCCTGGTCACCCTGACGGTCTTAAACGTCGTGGCGATCGCGTTCGGTATCAGCATGCTGCTGCCGGGCCTCGTTCCGGGCATGCTCATTGCGGGAATCGTCGTGATCAACGGCCTGCTCCTCTTCCTCCTGGCATCCATTCTCGTAACGATCGGTTAGTCCGCGGTCACGGCACCCCCTTCCCCTGCAGACCGCCGTTTCCCGCCGCGGTGCAGGTCCGGGTGCCGGCTTCACGCTCCCGGTGTGCATGCCGGTGACCGAAAGAGAAGGAGAACAGGTGTTGCCGGGCACGAGACCTACCGGCGAGGCTCTTTCCGACGTTTACCGGATGCAGACCCGCCTTGCGCATCTCCGGCGGCTGAAGCACCAGGACGTCCTCTCCGTGCCCCGGAAGAACGCACCCCTCAGGTCATCCCGGCCCTCTCTCGCCCTCCATCCTCTTCGCCTTCATCTCCTTCGCCCTGCCGACGAGGTACTCCAGTTCCACGAGTTCCCCGGCAGTCCCGCAGGCGCCCCTGCTGCACGCCTCGTCGTGCAGCCTCCAGCACTCCTGCTCGATGCGGTTGAGGTCCTCCATCGAATGGAGGTGGTATCGGGCGAGGATATCCCCGTGTTCGCGGACGAACGCGGCGATCTCCGCGAGAAGGGCCATTCGGTCCGCCTTCGGCGCCGGCGATCCCGCCGTACATCGGCCTGCCCCGGACGTGGTGCGCTCCATAGTACGCCCTCACCCCGCGAGGAGTTAGCCTTTCCGGAAACGACGGGAACCTGCTTCACGGGGAGGGACGCAGGTCGGAGCCGGTCATTGTCCGCGAGAAGCGACTCTGCACGCACCCGGAAACGGTGAAAGCCACTCCCTGCACCTGGATCCTAAAGAGATCCGGGACAACGGGTGCGAACGACTCTTCCGGCCCGGTCTCTCGATCCACGGCGAGCGCCGGGATGCCGCCGGGCGGCAACCGGCGGAAGAGTGAGTATCTTTCGGCATATCAGGATACGAAGGAACCGGGACATGGCACCCAGGCCCCCGGAACACGCGGCCTACCGGCCTGCGTCCAGGGTCTTCGCCATCGCGTAGTAGTCCAGCCTTTTCCCGTTCCCGACGGGGACGTAATCCTCGCATTCCGTCGCGTATCCCAGCCGGTCATAGAACCGCTTCGACGGCAGCGAGGCGGAGAGATCGACTCTTCGTATCCCGCGGCGGAGCGCCTCGCTCTCCAGAGCATGCATCAGGAGGGCGCCGTACCCCCTGCGCTGGCGGGAGGGGTGCACGAAGACCCGTTTGATCGTCGTGCCGAGCAGGGTTCCGGTGCCGGCGATCCGGCCGCCGGGCTCAATGACGAAGGTGCAGCCCCGGTCTGCATCCGCTAAGATCTGCTCCACGGTATGGTATTCAAGAAAGTAATCTATCGCTTCCCGCGGGTAGCTTTCCGCGTACGAAACCTCTATCGTCCCGGTGACGAGCCTGCTCACGTCCTCGATGTCCCCGGAGCGGAACCTCCGGAGCGGAATATCCTCCATGATCCTCACGAGGGGGATAGCGCTTCTCGCGGGATAATCGTTCCGGGGCAGCCGTTCACGTCATTCCCCCGACCGGGTTATCGACGCGAGCCAGGCATGGTGTCCTTCGGGCTGGATGCTGTTCTCGAAGATCGCCGGCCGGATGTAGTTGATGTGCCAACCGTCGCGGAAGGTCTCCCGTATCTCCCGCTCTCTGATCCTCCTCGGGAGCGGGTAGTCGCCAGGGTTTTGGTCGCCAAAACAGAGCATGAAGTATCTCCCGCCGGGTGCGAGAACGGTCGCGAGGCTCATTGCGAAGAACGGCCGGTCTTCGTCGGAGAGGACATGGAAGAAACCGGAGTCGATGACGGTATCGAATTTTCTGTTGAGCCCAACGAGATCCAGCGCGTCCCGGACGAGAAAACGCGCCGCGAGTCCCCTTGCGGCGGCCTTCTCCTCGGCTTTCCCGATCGCAAGAGCTGCGGTGTCGATCCCGAGCACCTCATGCCCTTCCTCTGCAAAAAAGAGAACATGGTCCCCCGTTCCGCATCCCACGTCCAGGACGGAGCCGACAACCTCTCCCGCCCGGGCGAGTTCGACGAACGCCTTCTGGGGCCGGCCGATCTCCCAGGGGGGCGTGCCCAGGTAGGCCGAGTCGAAGATGTCCATACGTGATATTGATCGGGAACGACTTAACCGGTTCTGCAGGGTTCAAAAGGGTGGTAACCTGAATAACAATTCCGGGTGCACGATTCATGCAGAACCGGCCGCAGCCGGAGGCGCGGATCTCACGGTCCATCGCAACCGGGGGAACATTACTCCTTCTCCTCAACCCCGGGAAATTTCGGGCATCCGGTGACGCAGAGGCTGCATCGGATCGTTGCCGTCCGGGCGACGAGCGGCGCAAGCGGGGCAATACTCCTGAGCAGTAACTGCCGCCGGAGCAGCCACTTCACGGCCGGGATGACCGGGGACGGCACCCACGCACGCACGGTCCGGCACCGGAACGCGTCGACACCGACCGGTCAGGTAGGAGCGGGCCGCCTCCAATAGAATAGGTTATTTTTGCAGCGTCTGGATCTGGATGAGATTGCCGCAGGTGTCGTCGAAGACGGCTATGGTCACCTGGTCGACAACTTCCGTCGGCTCCAGCGTGAACTCCACACCCTGCGCTTTCAGTCTCTCGTATTCGGCATGGGTGTCTTCAACACCAAACGACGCGGCGGGGATCTCCTGTTCGAATATTCCTCTCTGGTACGCCTGCACTACCGGATTGTCGTTTTGTTCAAGCAGGAGTTCGGTCCCGTTCCGGTCGTCGGGGGAGACGACGGTAATCCACCGGTAGCCTTCGGCAGAGACGTCGCTCTTCTTTACAAAGCCGAGCGTCCCGGTGTAGAACTTCAGAGCCCTCTCCTGGTCGTCGACGAATACCCTGGTTAGTATGATCTTCATGGTCGTCCATATCCGGAGAACTATATGCCTGTTTCGGCAACCGGCTGGTCTGGATCACGCTTCAGAGGAGCAGTGCGGGAGACAGGTTTATGGCCTGCAGTAAAACAGCCCAAGATACAGGGAGAGCGCAGGCCCGCTCATTCTCAACATCACCGGATGCCGAAAGCGTGTTCCCGCAGGTATGCGACGACCAGTTCGTATGCCGAATGGACCTTCTCCCGCTCAACCCCCGGCACGCCGCATGCCACGATGTGAACCATCGTTGTGGCGAGGGTAATCTTTGTTGCATCCGAGTCGCGGTACGGGTAGACAGCGACGATCGCGTCTTCATCTGTCAGGATAACCTGGTTCTTATGGAGCATGACGGGCGCTGCCATCCCGATGCCGAGGAATTCTTCACCCTCTTCTGCAAACCGCATAGCGAGCGCCCCGCCCAGGGTATCGGCATCAAAAGCGGCAATGGGTATACCCGTGCGAATTGAGGCCAGGTTATAGGCATCCACCGCGGTGTTGATCGCCGGGAGCGTCTTCCCGGCCAGGATCCTTCTCACCAGCGCTTCCGAGGCGGGCCGCGTTTTGGTCGGATCGACGCCGACCCTCCAGAAGAAGTCCCTGTATGCCCTGAACAGGGGTTCATCTTTGACCTGCTCAAGCGTATACCGTTCTCTTACCAGGCGAACGACCTCGTCGCTCAGGGCATTCAGGGCCGGACTCTTCTCCTGGATCGAGAGCGGCCCGACATCGCCTTCTGCAACTGAGAGGCCGGGGAAGGCGGCAAGAATCTCCTTATGAATCTGCATGGCTCGTACCGTTCCTGCTGGATTGATGGAGCATCTCCATGCTGCCCTGAGGGATGAACCATTCCGGCGATGGAGATGCTCGCGTCAACGTTTCTTTCTGCCTTCAACCGTATTGACCTTTTTTGAATCCGGGAATGATCGGATATCCAATGTGTAACAGAAAAAGCCCTCGTTCGTCGTGCGGATCGGAGAAGAGGGGTCTGGTGACCGGCAGCGGTTATTCTCTACCGACCGCTACGTAGATTGCTGAGGGCCGTGACGGCGGAATCGAGACATTTCTCCTCCCCTATCTCCTCGCCCTGCTCTTTGCCACTGAAAGAAAGCGTATTCGGAAGCGCATCTACATCACCCGTCTCCCGAAAGTCCACGAGTCCTCGTACTTTGATTTCCCTAAATGCTGTGAAATTCCCGTGGTGAAGGGGTTTAAGATTGAATTAGTCAAGGATGTTAAGGCAAGCGTCTCCGATCTTCATCCGCTTTACTTAGAATTAATAATATAAGCGGTGCCAAAAATGCGAAAATAATCTCCCTTGGTTGTGTTGGAGCAATAAGCAAAAAGTAGGCGACTATTAAACAGATTACGGATCCAGAAAGAATAATCGTCGAAGCATACTGCTCGGGCCAAGGCATTTTCACATAATTATTTATATCAATAGAGTATTGAAGATCCCCGCTTTCTACATCAATATTGATTGCACTCT
>NZ_FMID01000066.1 GCF_900095385.1 Methanoculleus chikugoensis | reverse complement strand
CCCCCTCCCCGTCAGCCCCTCCCCCAATGACGATACCCACCGGAAAGCCGTGCATCATACTTCACATGTGCGAATTTCGGAAACTTGACGGCACTGTAGTGGATTGCCTCTGGATGCGGCGTCCCATCCGCACTCCCACCGACGACGTTCCGGGGCGCCCTCAAAGGAAACCTTATCGACCTCTCCCGCCCACAATAATGCAATGAACGTCCTCCTCATTCAGTCGGAGGGGGTTGACCTCTACGCCACCCTGCTCAAGTCCGAGACCAGCAGGGGCGTTCTTCGTTTTTATCAGCCTGACCGGCTGGAATACGGGATACGCATTCGAACGGCGTCGCTCGGGAGTGCGCTTGCCCTCGTCTCCGAACTCCGATGGTACATCCAGCGCTACGTCGAGGAGGTTCTCTTCGAGCCCGGAGATGGTATATTCTGTTCTTCCGGGCTTGCCCGGCAGATCTACGAGCGGGACGTGATGCCCGCAGAACCGTGGAGGTATCGTTGCCTCTACCGGATCTCCGGCGACCATATGATCGACACCATATGGATGGACGAAGGCACGACGCCGGAGGCGTATGCCGACCGGACGGAGCCTGAGGATACGGTGCTCGAGGTCTGGTGCTCCGAAGAGGAGTACCCGGAGAAGTAGGGCGGCGAATGATGTTCGTCGTCGGCAACCACACCCGGCAGCAAAGGCCATATGCCCGCATCCGCTCCCACGTATGCCCCGAAGGCGTGATCGTGATGCTGTCCGGTGCGTGAGACCCCGGTTGATATTCGGCCTTCATGGATATCGGTGCCCGGGGATCGTGCCCTTATATCCGGGGAGATCGAAGACAGGTACATGCAGTTGAGCTGGATCAGCGGGGGCCTGAGGTTCTCCTACTGCACCGAGCACGACCTTCCCGATATATCGCGGATGCTCGCAAAGGAGTCGGTCTGCAGGTGGCTCTTCTTCGGGCCGAACACGGAAGAGGAGACCCGGTCTTACTTCCTCCCCCTGATCGAGGAGATACAGGAGGCGCTCGCGGAGGGGAAGACGCCGGAAGATCATGTCTTCACGATACGGCTGAAGCATTCCGGGGAGTTCGTCGGGCAGTGCGCACTCCTGCCGGTCGACTTCAGCCCGGGATCGTACCTGATCGGCTACCAGCTCGACGATACCTGCTGGAGAAGAGGCTACGGCACCCTGGCCTGCACCTTTCTGGTCTACTTCGCGTTCACCGTGCTCGGCGGTTATCGGCTGAACGGCGATACCGTTGCCGATAACACGGCATCCCGGCGGGTGATGGAGAGGTGCGGCTTTGTCCTGGAGGGCGTTCAGAGGCGGTACTGGCATGCCGGGGGCGGGTATTACGACCGCGTTCTCTTCGGCCTTCTCGCGAGTGATCTTGCCCCGGGGCGTCTTTCGAGACTGGGGGAGATGTTCACGGCGGCATGATGGCTGACCATGCACGTATATACCGCTCCTCTCGAATCCCTGTTTCGGTTCTGAAGGTCGGAACTGAGGGGCAGGCTGTCCGGAGTTCGAGCACAGTCAGGTGTGACAGACAGAGCGGGCAAAATGGGGGGAATATCACTGTGCAGTGAACCGTGGAGGAATCGCCGTTGGGGGGGTATGCACCCCCGTCTCTCTACCTGTCCATGATGACTGTAGCCCCCACCCCACCCGCGCCTCCGGCGCTCCTCCTCCGCACCTCCGGTGCTCAAACTCCTGCTGTTCCACCAGTCGTTCCCCGCGCCCAAGGGCGGGGGCAGTGCGTGGGGACAGTACACGGAATCCGTGTTTGGGATGCGATCAGTGAGAAGATCGCGGCAAAACTGTTATTCAAAAAAAGTGTCCTTCAGGCGAACATCTCGCCGAAGGTGGTGTGGAAGTGGTGGCGATCGAAGTCCACCGAGAGTTTGTCGATCGCCTTCATGAAGTCGTCGCTGTTGACCGTATCGCGCTCCATCCTGATGGCGAACATCCCCGCTTCCATGCATATCGCCCGGAGGTCGGCGCCGTTCTTGCCCTCGGTGAGCCTTGAGACCTCCGCGAGGTTGACGTCCTCGCCGATGTTCATGTGCTGGGTGTGGATCTTCAGGATCGCAAGCCTCCCCTGGTGATCGGGGAGCGGGATCTCGATCATCCGGTCGAACCGGCCAGGGCGGAGGAGGGCGCGGTCGAGGATATCGATCCGGTTGGTCGCCGCGACGATCTTGACGTCGCCCCGGTTGTCGAACCCGTCCATCTCCGCGAGGAGCTGCATCAGCGTCCGCTGGACTTCGCGGTCGCCGGAGGTGGTCGAGTCGTTCCGGTGCGCGCCGATGGCGTCGATCTCGTCGATGAAGATGATCGACGGCGCCTTCTGCTTCGCGAGGTCGAAGAGTTCCCTGACCAGGCGGGCGCCCTCGCCGATGTACTTCTGCACCAGCTCCGAACCGACCACGCGGAGGAAGTGCGCGTTCGTCTGGTGGGCCACCGCGCGTGCGAGGAGGGTCTTCCCCGTGCCGGGCGGGCCGTAGAGGAGGACGCCCTTCGGCGGGGAGATGCCGATCTTCTCGAAGAGCTGCGGTTTCGTCAGGGGGAGTTCGACGGCTTCCCGAATCTCCTCGATCTGCGGTTCAAGGCCGCCGATGTTCTCGTAGGTCTCCTCCGGGGACTCCACCAGTTCCATGCCGTAGATCTGCGCGTCGTAGCTCGTGGGGAGCACGTCCACGATCGCGAGGGACTGCTGGTTGAGCGTACACCGCACACCCGGTTTGAGGAGATCGGGGTCGATGAGCTGGGATGTACGGACCAGGAATCGCGGTCCTGCGCTGCTTCGCACGATCACGCGACTGTTGTCGATAACGTCGGTAACCGTTCCGATAACGAGAGGAGGGCTTCTGAGCTGCTCGATCTCGCTCTTGAGTTTCCGGAGTTCCCGTTCGTAGCGGATCTTCTGGGTCTCAACGTATCGTTTTTCGGACTCCATCTGACGGAACTGCTCGCGTAGCTCCAGGTTTCGGTTTTCGAGGTTTGTAATCCGTTCCAGGAGATACTGGTAGATGTCTTCACCGGTATCCTTCTCTGGTGCCTGCCGAGCGATATCTCCCATGGGTCTCCTCGATTAATTATATAGGTTAAAATGAATATAAAATTGTTTGCGAGACTTATGCAGTGCGAACTATGCGGCGTTCCTATCACGGGGCCGTCGAAAACCATCCAGATCGAAGGTGCAGAACTCTGTGTCTGCCCTCGATGTGCGAAACACGGTACAGAAGTCCAGCAATCGCGCCGAAGAGGTGCTCCGCAGGCAAAGCCGGGAATTGCCGCCCCACAGGCCCCCCGGAGGAGGGGGCGGGACGTCTTTGACCTGATGGAAGGAGAACTCGTCGAAGATTACGCCGACCGCATCCGGGCCGCCCGGGAAGAGAAGGAGTGGTCCACGCTCGATCTTGCACAGGCGATCAAGGAGCGCGAGATCCTGGTCAAGAAGATCGAGAAGGGCGACCTCATCCCCGAAGACGACGTCCGGAAGAAACTCGAGAAGGCACTCAATATCAGGCTGATCGACTCGACCGAAGACAGCGCCTCCACGGGCGGACCCGGCCGGGTGACCATGACCGTCGGCGACGTCATATCGTTCAAGAAGAGCCGGAAATAAGGCAAACCGCCATATTTTTTCCGCCGGCCCATCCCCCCGCCCCGGATCCTTCTCCCGCGTGCAAATCCGGCATATTTTTATACAAGAAAACAGCAACGGTACTGTCAATGCGTGGTGGATGTTTTTTCGCCGGTGACCGCTTTTATCTCGGTTAACGAAGTAACCGCCGCGTGCGCAGAAGCGATCTGCCAGTTTTCGACAGCCGGTATCCGTAACGTTGGAGCGGCAGCGTTTTATCGCTATTTTACCTGGTTTATCCAGTTTTAATCACTCCCGGAAAGACAGTATCATCAAAATCCGGGGAGGACTATGGGTATGAGAGGAAAAGAGATTCGTCTGGAACGTATTATGGATCGGAACACCGGCAGGACCATCATCGTGCCGCTCGACCACGGGGTGACGCTCGGCCCCATCCCCGGGCTGGTTGACGTAGGGAGGACCATCGACCGGGTCGCCGAGGGCGGCGCGAACGCGGTCATCGGCCACGTGGGGCTTGCGCTGCACGGGCACCGGGGGCACGGGCGGGACGTCGGCCTCATTATGCATCTCTCCGCGAGCACCAGCATCGGACCCGACCCGAACGACAAGGTGCTTGTGAACACCGTCACGAACGCCTTAAAAATGGGTGCCGACGGCGTCTCGGTGCACATCAACGTCGGCGCCGATTCCGAGGCGCAGATGCTCGAAGATCTGGGCAGAGTCGCGGTCGCCTGCATGGAGTGGGGGATGCCGCTCCTCGCGATGATGTACCCGCGCGGCAGGAAGGTCGCGGACGAGCACGACCTCGAGTGCGTCAAACTCTCCGCGCGGGTGGCGGCGGAGCTCGGCGCCGATATCGTCAAGACCGTCTACACCGGGGATGCGGACTCGTTCCGGGAAGTAACGAGAGGATGCCCGGTGCCGGTCGTGGTCGCGGGCGGCTCAAAGACCGACGATCGGGCGATCCTCGACCTGGTCGAGGGTGCGATGGAGGGGGGCGCCGCCGGGATATCGATCGGGAGGAACGCCTTCCAGCACCCGGCGCCCGATCGCCTTATCCGTGCCGCCGCACTGATCATCCATGAAGGGCGGTCGGCAGAGGAAGCAGTTGAGATCTTGAGGACGTGATGGACATGATAGGAAAAGAGATCCGCCTCGAGCGGATAATGGACAGGAACACCGGCCGCGCCGTGGTCATCCCCATGGATCACGGGTTCACGATGGGCCAGATCGAAGGGCTCTGCAACATGACCGAGACGGTCAACGCGGTGAGCGAGGGCGGGGCAAACGCCATCGTCCTCCACAAGGGTATGGTGAAGGGAGGGCACCGGAAGCACGGAAAGGATATCGGCCTCATCGTGCACCTCTCCGCAAGCACATCGATGAACCCCGACCCGAACGACAAGGTGCTCGTCTGCACCGTGGAGGAGGCGGTCGCGTTCGGCGCCGACGCGGTCTCGATCCATATCAACCTCGGCGCGCCGAACGAGTCGCGGATGCTCGAATCGGCGGGCGAGGTGGTGCGGGACTGCAACCGCTGGGGGATACCGCTCCTGATCATGATCTACCCCCGCGGCAAGGGGATCGATCCCACCTCGCCGCAGTCGATCGGGCACTGCGTCCGGGTGGCGGAAGAGCTCGGGGCCGACCTGATCAAGACGAACTACACCGGGGATCCCGAGACGTTCCGCCGGATCACCGCCGCCTGCTCGGTGCCGGTGATGATCGCCGGCGGCGAGAAGGGCGGGGATATGGAGACGCTCACGACCATCCGGGACGCCATCGATGCGGGCGCAGCAGGCGTCTGCATGGGAAGAAACGCCTTCCAGCGCAACGACCCGGCCCGATTCATCGCTGCGATATCCCGGGTGGTGCACGAGGGCAAAGGCGCGGCCGAAGCCCTGGAGACTGAGCGATGAAGCAGTTCTGGGTCGATATCCGGCCGTGGAGGAAGGATCTCGCGACGACCGCACTCGAGAGCGGTGCCGACGCCCTGATCGTCGAGGACGCAGAGCGCGTGCGGGAACTCGGCCGGGTGACCACAATCGCAGAGAACGGCGATCTTATACCGGGGAAGGATATCTTCGAGATCGAGATCGTCGACAAGGAATCCGAGGAAGAGGCGCTCCGGCTCTCCCGCGATGGCTACGTCATCGTCCGGACGCGGGACTGGACGGTCATCCCGCTCGAGAACCTCGTCGCGCAGTCCGACCGGATCGTTGCGGCGGTCGCGAACGCAGAAGGAGCGAAGGTCGCCCTGACCGTCCTCGAACGCGGGGCGGCGGGCATCCTCCTCTCGACCGATGACCCGGCGGAGATCCGGCGGGTGGCGAGCGTGATCGCCGGCGCAGGCGAAGAGGTTCCTCTCGTCCCGTTCGAGGTGACCCGGATCGTCCCCGTCGGGATGGGGGACCGGGTCTGCGTCGACACCTGCTCGATCCTCGCCGACGGGGAGGGGATGCTCGTCGGCAACACCTCCTCGGCGTTTCTGATGGTCCACCCCGAGACCCTGGAGAACCCCTACGTGGCGCCGCGCCCGTTCCGGGTGAACGCCGGGGCGGTGCACGCCTACATCCTCCTCCCCGGCGGGAAGACCGCGTACCTCGCCGACCTCGCGGTGGGGGATAGGGTGCTCGTCGCGGAGCATACCGGCACGACCCATGACGCGGTCGTCGGCAGGGTGAAGATCGAGCGCCGCCCGCTCCTTCTCGTCGAGGCGAAGACCGACGACGCGACGGTGAGCCTGGTTCTTCAGAACGCCGAGACGATCCGGCTCGTTCGAGAGGACGGGACGGCCGTATCGGTCGCCGCCCTCGCGGTCGGCGATAAGGTGCTCGGCAGCGTCGCGGAGGGCGGGCGGCACTTCGGCGTCGCCGTCAAAGAGACGATCCTGGAGAAATGACGGGAATGCTTGCAGGCATCATCGGCGGCACGGGACAGATGGGGCGGTTCTTTGCCGGGGTCTTCGAGGCCGCCGGCTGGGAGACGATCGTCTCGGGGACGAAGACCTCCCTCACCAACCGGGACGTCGCGGAGATGGCGGACCTTGTGGTGATCTCGGTGCCGATCCGCGCCACCGTCGGGGTGATCCACGAGGTCGCGCCGCTCCTCTCAGATGAACAGGTCTTCTGCGATTTAACTTCCCTCAAGGTCGAACCCGTCCGGGCGATGCTCGCCTCCCGTGCGGAGGTGATCGGGCTCCACCCGATGTTCGGGCCGGGCGCCGCATCGCTCCGGGGTCAGACGATCGTCGCGACACCTGCCAGGTGCAGCCCGGAGACCCTTGAAGGACTCTTATCCGTCTTCCGCGACCAGGGGGCGGCGATCACCCTCTCGACACCAGAAGACCACGACCGGATGATGGCAGTGATCCAGGGGCTCACCCACTTCGGAACGCTTGCAAAGGCGGAGGCGATCCGCCGGACCGGTGCCGACGTCGCGGAGACCCTCCGGTTCACGAGCCCCGTCTACCGGATCGAGATGGGGCTCGTCGGACGGCTCCTCGCCCAGGATGCGGGCCTCTACGGCGACATCCTGCAGATGAACCCGGCCGTCCCGGAGGTGCTCGCCGGGTTCGAGGAGGCTGTCCGGACGCTCCGCGAGATCGTCGAGTCCGGGGACGACGAACGGTTCCGGGACTTCTTTGCCGAAAACGCCGGCCACTACGCCTCGTATCTCCGCGCCGCGACGGAAGAGACCGACGACCTCATCAGCCACGTGGTGAGCCGATGACCGTCGCAACACTCGGGCCGGCCGGGACGGTCAGCCACGAACTCGCAACACGCCTCTACGGCGATGATATCGAACTCCTGCCGACGATCCGCGCCATCATCAAACGTGTGGCGGCCGGCGGAGCGAAAGGGCTCGTGCCGATCGAGAACTCGGAGGCCGGCGGCGTGGGGGAGACGCTCCAGGGGCTGATGGAGTTCGAGGTCTCGATAACCGGAGAGGCCTACATGCCCGTCCGGCACCACCTCGCGGCCCGGGGAGACCCCGCACGCCTCTCGGTCGTCTACGCCCACCCGCAGACGCACGAACAGTGCTCCGTCCTCCTCGACAGCCTCGGGGTGGAGGTCGTGCACACGAGCAGCAATGCGGCGAGCGCGATGGCGATGCAGAAGGACGAGAACGCCGGCGCAATCGTCTCGGAGACGGCGGCACGGATCTACGGTCTTCCCATTGCCGACCGGGACGTCCAGAACAGCAGGGATAACACCACCCGGTTCGTCGAGATATCCGCTCTCCCCCGCGGGAGCGCGGGAGCCACGAAGTGCAGCCTCCTCGTCGATCCCGAACTCGACCGGGTCGGGCTCCTTGCCGATATCCTCGCGGTCTTCGCCCGGCGCGGGATCAACCTGACCCGGATCGAGTCGCGGCCGTCCCGCCGGGGCATGGGGAAGTACCTGTTCTTCATCGACATGGAGATCACCGAAGGATGGCGTGAAGCAAAGGAGGAACTCAAGAGTATGACCACCGTCAGGGAACTCGGGTGTTACGCCCGCATGGAGGTGCCGATATGATCGTCCGCGTCTCGCAGATCGGCCCGGTCGACGCGGCGTTCGAGGCGCCGCCCTCCAAGAGTTACACCCACCGGGCGCTGATCGCGGGAGCGCTCGCCTCGGGAAGAACGCGGATCGCAAGGCCGCTCCGGGCGGCCGATACGGAACTGACCGCCCGGGGGCTTGAATCCCTCGGGGTGCCGCTCGAGTGGCTGCCGGGGGAGATCGCCGTCGCCGGCTGCGGCGGCACATTCCCCGCACCGGGAGAGGTGACGATCGACTGCGGGAACTCCGGGACGACGCTGCGGCTCCTCACCTCGGCGGCGCTCCTTTCGCAGCACCCGGTGGTGCTGACGGGGAGCCCGCGAATGCTCGAGCGGCCGGTCGGCCCCCTTGCCGGAGCGCTCCGGGCGCTTGGCGGGGAGGTCGCGTTTGTCGGCGAGCGGGGTTTTCCTCCCATCCGCATCTCCGGCAGGCTCCGGGGCGGGAAGACGGCGATCGACGGGAGCATCAGCAGCCAGTTCGTCTCGTCCATCCTGATGGCGGCGCCGTACGCGGATGAGGACGTGGAACTCACGCTCCCGGCGGCCCCGGCCTCCCGGTCATACCTCGACGTGACCGCGGACGTGATGCTCGGGTTCGGTGCGCATATCGAGCGGCGGGGCTACGACTGGTTCCGGGTGGAGAGCGGTAGAGCCTACCGGGGGAGGGACTATCCTGTCGAGGGCGACTACTCCTCGGCCTCCTACCTCTTCGCGGTCGCGGCCGTCTGCGGCGGGAGGGTCGCGGTCACGGGCCTGAACCCGGCGTCCGTCCAGGGCGACCGCCGGTTCCTCGACGCCCTCGAGGCGATGGGGTGCCGGGTGACCTCCGGCACCGACGCGGTGACGGTGGAGCGGACGGGCGATCTCGCGGGTATCGAGATTGATATGTCCTCGTCCCCCGACACCGTCCAGACGCTCGCGGCGGTGGCGGCGACGGCAGGGTCGCCGACGACGATTACCGGGACGGCGCACCTGCAGTACAAGGAGAGCGACCGCGTCGGGGTGACGGCGGAGACCCTCCGGCGGATGGGTGCGGGAGTCGAGGTGACGGAGGACTCCCTCACGATCACGCCCGCGCCCCTCCACGGCGTGGCCGTCGACCCGCACGACGACCACCGGACGGCGATGGCGTTTGCCGTGCTCGGCCTCGCGGTCGGGGGGATGGCGATCCGCGACCCCGAATGCGTGGAGAAGTCCTTCCCCGGGTTCTGGGAGGCGCTCTACGGGGAGGGGCTGCTGTGAAGGTCATCCTTATCGGTTTCCGGGGGACCGGGAAGACATCGGTCGGGCGGATCCTTGCAGCTCGCCTCGGACTGCCGTTCTACGATACCGATGCGCTTATCGAGCAGCGGGCCGGGATGCCGATCCCGGAGATCTTCCGCCGGGCCGGCGAGGCGCACTTCCGCGCCCTTGAGCGTGAGGTTGTCGCGTTGCTCAGGGATGTGGAGGGCGTGATCGGAACCGGCGGCGGGACGGTGTGCGACCCGACAAACGTCGCCGATCTCCGGCGGCACGGCAGGATCTATCTCCTCACCGCACCGCCCGGGGTCATTCACGAGCGGATCGCCGGGAGCAACCGGCCGGGGCTGACCGATCTCCCCCCGGAAGAGGAGGTGTGCACCCTCCTTCTCCGGAGAAAGGAGGTCTACCTCGGTGCGGCCGACGTCTGCATCGATACCGGGAATCAGACGCCGGCCGGGGTCGCGGAGACGATCCTGGGGCAGATCCGTGGGGAGAGCACCCTCTCCCCCGAGGAGCGGCGCGAGCGGGACAGCCTTCTCTCGAAGTTCGGGCTTGAGACCGTCCGGGAGATGGTCGACCGGGACCCGGGCCTCATGGTATGCGGCATCGCCGGGAACCCTTGCGCCCACAGCAGAAGCCCGCTCCTCTACAACCGGCTCTTTGAACACTTCGGGATGAACTACCGCTATACCCGCTTTGAGTGGCCGGATATGGGAACCATCATCCGCCTCGCAAACCTCCTCCCCCTGAAGGGCTTATCCGTCACCATCCCTTTCAAGACCGACGTGATGCGCTACCTGGATGAGGTGGACGAACACGCCGCAGCGATCGGGGCGGTGAACACCGTCGTCCGGTGCGGAGGGAGGATGTACGGCCACAACACCGACTGGCTGGGCGTCAGGATCCCGCTCGTCCACCGCCGGGGCGGACGGGCGGTTGTCCTCGGCGCCGGGGGCGCGGCGGCTGCGGCAGTCTACGCCCTCCTCTCGCTCGATATGGACGTGACGGTGCTTGCCCGGCGGTCGGAGGCGGCGATGGCGCTCGCCGACCGGTTCAGGTGCCGGTGGGGAGCAATGGAAGATTTTAGGGGGAGCGACGCCGATGTTGTGGTACATACGACCCCGGTCGGGATGGAGCCCGACACCCGGTCCCTGCTTGCCCCCTGCGATCTCGAGCGGAAAATGACCGTATTCGACCTCGTCTACACCCCGCCGGAGACGCCCCTTCTCCAGGCGGCGAGGGAGGCCGGGTGCGAGACGATACCCGGCACGGAGATGTTCGTTCACCAGGCGGCGGAGCAGTTCCGGCTGATAACCGGGATCGCGGTCTCGCCTGAACTGGTGCGGGAGATGCTTGCATGAACACGTTCGGGAGAAACTTCAGGTGCACGACGTTCGGAGAGAGCCACGGGTTGGCGGTGGGCGTGGTCGTCGACGGCTGCCCCCCCGGCGTCCCCCTCGCGGAGGCGGATATCCAGCCTTACCTCGACCGCAGGCGGCCGGGAAAGAGCCCGCTCGAGTCGGGCCGGCAGGAGGCCGACCGGGTGGAGATCCTCTCAGGGGTCTTTGAGGGGCGAACGACCGGCGCCCCGATCGCGCTTCTCGTCAGGAACCGGGACGTCCGGTCGGAGGACTACGACGCACTCCGGGACGTCTTCCGGCCGGGCCATGCGGACTACACCTGGCAGGCGAAGTACGGGCTCCGCGACCACCGCGGCGGCGGGAGGAGTTCCGGCCGGGAGACCCTTGCCCGGGTCGCAGCCGGAGCGGTGGCGATCCGGTGCCTCGAACCCTGCGGCATCGCGATCCGGGGGAGGGTTATCGAAGTGCACACCGCGACGGAACCGGCAGCGATGGAAGCAGAGATCCGTGCCGCCCTTGATGCCGGCGACTCCGTGGGCGGGATCGTCGAGGTGACGGCCTCCGGGTGCCCGGCGGGGCTCGGCGACCCGGTCTTCGGGAAGCTCGACGCCGCCATCGCCGGGGCGATGATGGGGATCGGTGCGGTGAAGGGCGTCGAGCTCGGCGAGGGATTCGGCGCCGCCCGGCTCCTCGGGAGCGAGATGAACGATCCTATAGGCGAAGCCGGGTTTTTGAGCAACCATGCGGGCGGCGTCCTCGGCGGGATCAGCACCGGGCAGGATATCGTCGTCCGGCTTGCCGTCAAGCCGACGCCCTCGATACGCAAGGCGCAGCGGACCGTCGATATCGCCGGGAAGGAGCGGGAGATAACCGTCGAAGGGCGGCACGACCCCTGCATCGCGCCGCGGATCGTCCCGGTCGCGGAGTGCATGCTTGCGCTTGTGATCCTGGATGCGATGCTTGAGCAGGCGAAGTACCGAGGATTTAGTGCGGTTTTTCGTTAGAACGGCGTTCCGTAACGCGAATGGCTGGAACGCCGCGCTTCGAGTACCTTCGGTCTACTCTGCTCGCTACGCTTGCACGTTGCACCTGACGGTGCTCGAAACCTGACGGTTTCTCATGCTCCGTTCCTACGGAACACTACACTTCGCGTTCTCGCACCGCGCACCTTCGGTGCTCGAACTCCGTTCCTCTAGGACGTCGTTCCTACCGGTGCTCATGCTTCGGTTCGAAGACTGTTGGTCCTCTCAAACTCCAGACGTTGTCCGTAGCACCCCGCGGCGTCGCGCGAGACTGTACCGTTGCCAAGTGCCGAAATGAGCGAAGTACTTGGGAGCAGGGTTGCCGTCCTGGCGGGCGTATACTTCCAAACTGTGTAGTGGGGAAAGGCCCGGCACATCAGACCACAGTGTTCCCGCCTCCTCAAAGAAAGGGTCTGCGGCCACGACGATGATCCGAACTTGCCGAGGGCGCCGATTCGTGGTCCTTTCTCCCGGTCCCGTGATCACCGGACCAGGTGTGAGGTCACCACCTTTTTCGCCGCGTTGTGGAGCCTGCCGTCGCCGGTCACCAGGCAGGTCCCGCACTGGTCCGTAGCGGCAACAAAGAGGGCATCGTAGATTGTGATCCCATGGCTGCACGCCAGATCGTATGCCGCGGGAAGCAGGTCGCGCGCCGGTACCACCCGGCAGGTCTCCTGGATGAATGCCTGAGAATCAGCCAGCGCGGACATGATGATACCCTGATCCTGGCCTGAATGGCGAACCCGTTTCCAGGCCACGTTTGCAACCTCGGCATATGCGAGATCGACTGTAGTGCAATCGTGACTCTCCACGATCTCGATTGCTTTCTCCGTGATCCCTTCCGGGAAGAAGACCGCCGCGATGATGCACGAGTCCAGCACAATGCTATCGGGCATCGCGATCCTCCCGGATCAGGTCTGCGGCAGGGAGCCCTTCGCCCAGGGATCGATGGGTTTGCCGTGCCCGAGCCAGAAGCTGGGCCTTGCGTCTTCTCCGTATCGACTGCTCGATGAAGGTACGGATCTCATCCTGCCATGTGGGGTCGTCCAGCTCATCGATCATCTTCCTGACCCGGGAGTCGATGCGGATACTGTAAACAGAAGTCGTAGACATAATGTCATGTATACATCTCTGGAATATAAACGTTGAGAGCCTCCGAGAAAAGACTGCCTGCAAACCCGGCGGGATCGCTTGCAGGATTCATTGGATTGCAGATAAGAGAGTTATAATCTGTATAGGTGAAGGGAACCGGGAGATCCCTCACGGTCACTTCAACAGATCCGCAATCTGCCGCATCTCCCGCACATGGTACTGCCCCTCGGCCGTCGGGGTGCCGGCATGGCAGAAGGTGAACTCCGACCCGAAGAGGGGCAGGACTGCGCGGGCGTAGCGGAACTCGGCGCCCATGATACTCGTGCAGATGGGTTTCTGGGCCTGGTGGGTGAAGAGGACGAGTTCGAAGAGGTCTTCCCGGGTTTTAGGGCGCACGACGATCTTCGGGATATCGCCGTATGACCGGAGCATCTCCTCGATCCTCCCGAGCTCCGGCTGTGTGGGCATCTCGTTCGTATGGAGCGACGCAAGGATCTGGATTCCCTGGCTCTTGATGAACGGCGCGTGATCCCGGTAGCGTGCTTCCACGTCCACGATATCGACGTACCGCGCTATCGGCTCGACAATCCGGGCCCAGAGATCCGCATCGCCGACAAACCGGCCTCCCTCGTCCCTGCTCCTGAGCGTGGCAATCAGCGGGATATCGGTCTTCTCCCGGATCGCACGAACCTGGTCCAGCAGATCCCCCTCCATCCTGTCAAGCCTGATCTCGATGAACGTCGGGTTGTACCCCGTCACCTCGTCGATAGCGGCGGCATTCTCCACAGAGACGACGATCTTCATAGTTACCGGATGTATTCCCGCCCTATCACTTAAAAGTCTGCCTGTGGTCGCCCGAAGATCGGGAGCGGTCCCGGCCCGCCGTCACTTCCCCACCGCACCGTAGCGCTCCAGCATGGCGGCGATCGCCTCGTCGAAGACCTCCGGCAGCCGTTCCCGGAGTTCCCTGACACCGGCCTCCGTGACGCCGCCGGCGGTTGCGACCCGCCCGACCAGATCGCCGGGGGTTTCGCCGGTCTCCCGGAGGTAGGCGGCCGTAGCCGCGGCAGTCTCTGTTGCAAGCGCGAGCGCCCGGTCCGTCGTAAGGCCGCTCGCACGGACCGTTGCACCCGCAAGTTCCTCGATGATGGCGGCGAGCAGCCCCGGCCCGCAGCTCGAGAGTATGGTGGCCGCCGGGAGTTCTTCCTCGCCGACGAGCATCACGTTCCCGATGGACGAGAAGAGCCCCTCCACCCGGAGAGCGTCGTGCATGCCCACCTGCCGCCCATGGCAGATAAGCGTCGTCCCCTGCCCGACCGTGGAGGTGATCGTGGGAACGACCCGGGTGACCGAGCCCGAAAACATCCCCTCAAGCTCCGCGAGGCCGATGCCTGCGGCAAGCGAGACGATATGCTCGTCGCCGTCCATCACGGGGACGATCTCGCGGAGGACTTCTTTTGTCTCCTGCGGCCTGACGGCAAGGACGATCGTGCGGCACCGCCGGGCGAGTTCCCTGTTCGTTGCGGCGATGCCGATGCCCGGCCATGCTGCGGCGCATGCATCCCGGCTCTCCCGGCTCCCGGACGTGACCGCGACCTCATCGATGCCGAGCACGCCGGACGAGAGAAAACCGTTCACCAGCATGCTGCCCATGTGCCCGTAGCCGATAATTCCTATGCAATCCATACGTTAGCCCCTCTCCAGATTGTTCTCCTGCCAAAAAAGGATACCCGCTTCACCCGGGGTGGGTATATAGTCCGCCAGAGCGAACGGTACGGAACAGATGCCGCACGATCACCATCAGACGTCCGGGTCGCCGGAACTGCTTGCGCCGGCCGGGTCGCCGGAGGCCCTGGCCGCAGCGGTTGCCGCCGGTGCCGATGCCGTCTACCTTGCCGGGCGGCGGTTCGGAGCCAGGCACTACGCGGCGAACTTCTCCGACGAGGAACTCGAATCCGCCGTCGGTTACGCGCACCTCCGGGGGGTCAGGGTCTACGTCACCGTAAACGTCCTCGTCCGGGACGCCGAACTCTCCGACGTCGCCCGCTACCTCCTCCACCTCTACGAGATCGGGGTCGATGCCGTCCTGGTGCAGGACGCCGGAGTGGCGTCGCTTGCCCGGGAGATCGTCCCGGACCTCACACTCCACGCCTCGACCCAGATGGCGATCCACAACCGGGAAGGCGTGGCGCGGGCGGCGCGGGAGGGGTTCTCCCGCGTGGTGCTCGCCCGGGAACTCACGTTATCCGAGATCGAGGATATCGCGGCCGATGCGGAGGCGCGGGGGATCGGGATCGAGGTCTTCGCCCACGGAGCGCTCTGCTACTGCTACTCGGGCCAGTGTCTCCTCTCCTCGGTCATCGGGGGACGGAGCGGGAACCGCGGGATGTGCGCCCAGCCCTGCCGGAAGCCCTACCGGCTCGTGACCGCCGGGACGGACGAGTACGGGCGGCCAAAAGACCTCCGTGCCGTGCCCGGAGTTGACCGTTACCTCCTCTCGACCCGGGATCTCTCGGTATACCCGCGCCTCGACCTCCTTGCACGCGCATCAGTGGCCTCGCTCAAGATCGAGGGGAGGATGCGCTCGGTGGAGTACGTCGCCACGGTGACGGCCATCTACCGGCGTGCTCTCGACGCTATCGCCGCCGGGGAAGAATGGTCGCCCTCGCGGGAGGATATGCGCGACCTTGCGCTTGCGTTCAATCGGGAGTTCACGGAGGGCTACATCCTCGGCGCCCGCGATATCATGGCCCGCGACCGGCCCGGGAACCGGGGCGTCCCGCTCGGCACGGCCATTGGCTACGACCCCCGGAGGCAGGAGGCGACCGTGCGCCTCACCGGCGATCTCGTGCCGCGTTCCGGGGATGGGCTCGCCTTCTCTTCCGACGACCCCGACCGCGATGTAGGGGCGGTCGTCCGCGGCACCCCCCCTGTCCGCCGCGGCACGGTGCGGCTCTCCGTCCCCGCACCCGTCGATGTCGGCGCCCGGGTCTTCCTGACGAAGAGCGCGGATCTCGAAGAGCGGGCAAAGCAGATCATGAAGAGACCCCTGCAGCCGCTGCCGCTCGACGTGACGGCCGTCTGGGAGGACAGGACGCCCTGCATGGAGGCGGTCGTCGACCCGGACGGCGGCGAACCGCTCCGGGTGCGCTACCGCTCCGACCTCGTGATGGAGCCGGCACGGAGCCGGCCGCTCACCGGGGAGCAGATCGCGGAGCAACTCACAAAGACCGGGGGAACCCCGTTTGCGATCCGGAACCTGACGCTCCGCTACCCCGGCGGGCTCTTTAGCCCCCTTGGGGAACTTAACCGGGTCAGGCGAACGTTTCTGGAGAAAATCGAGGATGCGGTGCTCGCCGCACGCCGCCCCGGGGAGTACGCGGTGCGTGCAGCCGGGGAGAGGGTCGAAGCGGTTATCGCCGGGCTGGAGCGGCCGGCAGGCGCTCACCGGGAACCCCGGCTTCCGTCGGTCTCGGTCTACACCGACACCCTCGAGGGTGCAGAGGGCGCCGTCCGGGGCGGCGCCCGCACCGTCTACCTGGAGGTATGTGCTCCCGGCCCCGGCATCCTCGAGGAGGCCGCCGCCGTCTGCCTGGAGGGGGGTGCGGACCTCGTCTGGAAATGGCCGTCGATCACCCGGCGCACCTTCCTCGACGCAGCGGCTCCCCTCCTCCCGTCGCTTTACGATGCGGGCGTCCGCGGGGTGATGGTGAGCGGGCTCGGTGCTGCCGATGCGGTGCGGCGGGCCGAACCCCGGATGGCGCTCTACGGCGCCGCCGGGCTGAACCTCTGGAACCACCGCGCCGCCGCGGAACTCGCGCCGCTCTTCCTGCGGTGCACGGCCTCCCCCGAACTCCCGGCCGACGACCTTGCCGGGCTTGCGGCCCTGGCCGGGGATATCCCCGAACTCGAGGTGCTGGTGCAGGGCAACGTCGAGGCGATGGTGACCGAGGACCGGCTCGCGGCGGCGGTCGCCGGAGAAGGTTTCCTGGGCATCCAGGACGGGCGAAACCGCGTCTTCCCGCTCCGGTGCGACAGCGAGGGGCGGACCTACATCGCAAACGCCGTCGAGACCTCTCTCATCGACCGCCTGCCCCGGATCGCCGGGATGGGGATCGACGCCGTCGCCATCGACGCACGGGGACGGGGGCCTCGCTACGCAGCGGAGATGACCCAACTCTACCGGGCGGGAATCGCCGCTGTGGCCCGGGGGGAGACCGGCGCCCTCCCCGGGCTCAAGGACGAGATCAAACGGCGGGCGCTCGGAGGTATCACCGGCGGGCACTTTGTTAGGGGGATTGAGGAGTGAACTAACTACAGTGTGTCGAACTAATTCGGAGGGTTCAGACAAGAAATGACGCATCCGTCACCAAGGACGTGCATGTTTCGCATACGGTAGCCATCACATGGGGTATAGGACGCTAAAACTAGCCTCTGTTTTCCTGACACTTCTCTCTCAGTGAGATAGTGAAGACGCACGTAGTTTATCGGCAAATATGTTATCTCTTGTTTCTGAAGCGAAACAGTTCAATGATGTCGAATTGGCACTCTTGTTTCTGAGGCCGTCCCAAAACGCCTCTGCCAGGAGGGGGACGCCCCTCCCAGCACCTTCCCCACGCAGCGATATCCAATGGTAAGCCGTATCAGGTATCTGACACCATATATTGTTCAATTGGCCAAAAATGTACATAAGAGTGCTCTAAATCATAACGAACTTGAGTCACTGAACACTTTTGGGACGACTTCAGAATATCTCATCAAATCATTTCACTTTTTGGTGGTGATACAGATATAAATGCACAATGTTTGGTGATCGATGATCACCAAGTGAAATCATGCCTTATTATTACCTGACAGTGAAAATACCCCTATATGGAAGAATGTAGTCATAATATGAGGAAATTTAACATTGTATGTACTAGAATTATCGTTATCTTCGTGTTAGTTACTTTAATTGCACTTTTTTCGTGGGTCAACTTTATTAGCCCTGTGGGGTTCGTTATTGTTTCTTTGATAGTATTCCTCTGCATGTTTACACAGGTATGGTATTATTTCCAGCGAGCTTTTGAGACAAAAGAGATTATCAATAGCAAACCAGGACTGAATAACAATGTGAATCATCATGCAATAATCATTGCACATTCCAAAGGGGTAATTGAAGAAACCTATTTTCTTTCAAAATTTCGTTCAGCATCAGATTACATGGACGGTATTGATATTTTAGTGAACTGTTTTGTCAATCATAAACCCCCAATCCCATACAAAATATATGAAGTTACTACAAAGGAGGAGGCGTTGATCCCAATTAAAAGTTCTAATACCTCGCATATATGGATTTTTGGACATGGTCAAAGAAATTTTCTTAACTTTAAAGGTGGTGGCCTTTGCTATCCTAAGATCAAAAATGTACCCGAAAAAGTGTTTGTTGGTCAGTATCACTGCAACTCAATACTGGGAACAAGTTTAGCTGAAATTACTAAAGCGAAAGCATGGGACGTTACAAGACTTCCAAGAATCACACCATGTATACGAATATCTGTCAGTAAAAAACTCAAACAATTGGTGCAAAGTAATCTTCTAATGCCTGATGTGGGTGATGATACATGTGTATGAGTCCGCACATGACTATGAGGTGATCCTATAATTATAAGGCCCCTCGGATAAAACTGGGGATCATGGCATTCCGGGAAATTGACGATGATCTCTGGGAGATTGTTCAGAAGTACCTCCCCCCAACAAAGCCGCACATCGGTCGACCCCGGTGTGACCCCCGCAGACTGATCAACGGCATCCTGTACGTTC